>DATNME010000091.1:0-94888 GCA_035602385.1 Candidatus Dormiibacterota bacterium | reverse complement strand
AATACATCATCATGGTCCTCAGTGACCGAAGACATGTTTGGTGGGCTGCACCACAGCGATGAAGTGACACGGATCGAGCAATTGGGTTCGAGCACAAAAACAAAACGGCGACCCAGGGGAGAGTCCTGCATCACAGAGTGCCGCTGCGCTCTCGCATTGGTGTCGGAAGAGAACTTCGAAATCATTCGGAATCGCTCTTGACACGGCCGACTTCGTTAGACATGTCCCCAGCGTCAGCGATGAAGCGTGTTGCCTTCGCCGCGCCTGGCTCCCTACTTGGCTTTGAGGAACAACAGTTCGACTTCACCCAGTGGTATTCCACGGTCGAGCATCGTTTTGCGCAGCGCAGCTTCTGTGCCTACACTGTTCTCCAAAACATAGCCCTTTCGGTGTTCCTCAAGGTCTTTGAAAAACAGCTCGAATATCTGCGGGTCTTTCGTACTAATCATTCTCATATTGATAATTTGAAAGCTCATCTCTGCCTGCTCTCCTTAATCGCGGCATGGGAGAAGCGTAGCACGGTGCGAACGAAAAGCGAAACTTTTGCGGTGAGGTCGTGTCTTAATTTGGCTTGCGGCACGGGAAGGTTGAAACGAGCATAGCAGCGACAAATCCGGATGCGTCGAGTTTATGGTCGTCGGGAAACACCATCAAGTCCTGTCCCATTTTCATTTTGACGGCTAGCTCGATGGCGGAGGCGGAAAGATTTTCTGGAATACACGGACGCCCCCCTTGTGTCTTTCCATCGGCGATGAGCATCCCCATAGAAATCCCCTGCGTAATTCCCAAAAGGTAAAATCGGCATGCTGCTTTGGATTCTGCACTAGAGCCAATACAAATCTCTTGAAGGTCTCCAGCCGCCATCGCCTTCTCGTCAGCAGAAGCGCGTTTCGATTGGGGCATACCTACGATTGTCGAGCAGCAGAGTGTTAATAACAGCAGAGCCGTTGAGCGCATTGGAAAACCATTTGAAACTCCGGAACTCACCGCGCGGGATACCCTGCTAACGCATCACTGCGTTGTATTCTAGCACACGGGCGGGTGGCCCGGGCGAAATGGATTGAACCGACTTTGGGTGCCCCTTTTGCGTCCTTTTGCAAAGGGCGGGGTTTGAAGTCTCTTCACCCCAGCAGGCGCCTGACAAACCTCTGGCAGCGTTCGAACAGGTACTCTATAGTTATTTATTGACTTCGTTAATCTTCTTTGGTATCATCCGATTCAGGCTCTTCAGAGAAGTTTCTACGCCTAACCGTAGGCGTCAACTTAACCACCCGGTTAACATTTGCAAAAGTGTATCAAAACAAACGACTTTAACTTCCTTTAGAATGAACACTTATGAAAAAGGGGGAGGGGGGGAGGTAGTTTATTGGACTTAGCTCGGTCAACGCCCACGAATTGCTCCTCCGGCAAAGGCGGACCAACCTGAAACCACATCCCACGCAAATGGCGCTCAACCAATTTGCAAAAATGGGACGCGGAATCGGGATAAGATTTAAACCATGACTTCCACTCCCTCCCAATCACGGTCCCTACTCTCTCGACGCAATTTTCTCACTCTCTCCGCCACTCTTCCCTTCGCCCTGCGCTCTGCACTCCTGCTGGACGCCGCAAACCCGTCCATTCCCATAGGCCTGGAAATGTATTCCGTACGCGAATCCCTCAAAAAAGATCCCGTCGCCACCGTTCGCGCCGTCGCCGAAATGGGTTACCAGGGCCTCGAATTCTACGCCCCATACTTCGACTGGTCCGAAACCGATGCCAAACAAATGCGCAAGCTTCTCGATGAACTCGGCATCCGCTGCTTCTCCACCCACAACGACAGCGCCTACTTCGCCTCGGACAAAATCAGTCGCGCCGCTGACCTAAACCATATTCTCGGCAGCAAATATCTCATCATGGCCAGCTCCCAGCCCAAACCCGGCGCCGAAGGTTGGAAAGAAGTCGCTGAAATTCTCAATAAGTCCTCGGAAACGCTCGAACCCTCCGGCCTTAAAGTCGGCTATCACAATCACCAACCGGAATTTGCCGGCGCACCCGGCCAGCGTCCCATCGAAATCATCGCCAAAAATACCAAGCCATCCGTGGTTCTCCAGCTCGACGTTGGCACCTGCCTCGAATCCGGCGCCGATCCCGTCGCCTGGATTCGCTCTAATCCAGGACGCATTCGCTCCATTCATTGCAAAGATTGGTCCCCAGACGCCGCGAAAGGTTACGCCGTTTTGTTTGCCGAAGGCGCCGCGGATTGGAAAAACATTTTCGCAGCAGCGGAAAGCGTCGGCGGCGTTGAATATTACTTGATGGAACAGGAAGGCAGCCGCTTCTCGGAAATAGAAACCGCGCGGCGCTGCCTCGAAGCATTCCGCGCCAAACGCAAGGAAGGGAATTAAATTGTCGAAACGGTGCTCAACTCCGACCGTCCAGCTCAATCGGGAAGGTCAGGAAAGTTTGGAAAGTTTCTCGCGCACGCGGTCACTCAAAATTTTGCCGTCCACCAATTTCCCTTCGAGCGCTGTTTTTGCCGCCTTAACCACCGCGCCCATCTGCTTCATGGAATTGGCGCCGCTTTCCGCAATCGCTTTGCTGATGGCCGCATCCATTTCCGCGTCGCTCGCTCCCGCGGGAAGATACGTTTCCAGTATCGCCAGTTCTTTTGTCTCTTTTTCCGCAAGCTCCGGACGATTACCCTTAGTGAAAGATTCGATGGATTCTTTGCGCTGCTTCACCAGCGTCTGCAGGATTTGAATCGTTTCCGCTTCGTCCAGCGTGCGAATTTTTTCCACTTCGCGATGCTTGATCGCCGCCTTAATCCCGCGCAATACGCTCAACCGCAACTCATCCTTACCGCGCATCGCCGTCACAATATCTTTTTGAATCTGTTCCGCAAGGCTCATGCATTAAATATACCAGAGCGCTTCACTCCATATTTTATTTTCCTCAATTCCATACAGCGATTTGACACTGCGATTCCGCCATTTGACACTGCGCCATCGCCCCGTTACCGTTATTAGTTCCCATATCGTGGGAAGAGACCGCTGTGCACACAGCGGCTTTTACTCACCGGAGGCCAAAGGTCCAATGAAAGTCATCGTAGCGGATAAAATCAGCGAACGCGGCATCCAACTCCTGAAAGAGACGGGGTGGAATGTTGTACTCACCACAAAAGATAATTTGCTCGCGGAAATCGCCGACGCCGAAGCGTTGATCGTTCGCAGCGCCACAAAAGTTACCGCGGATTTATTGGATAAAGCGCCAAAGCTCCGCGCCGTCGGCCGCGCCGGCGTGGGCGTGGATAACATCGATCTGGAAGCGGCCACCAAGCGCGGTATTTTGGTGATGAGCACGCCGGGCGGAAGCACCGTCAGCGTTGCGGAACATACATTTGCGCTGCTGCTGGCGCTGGTGCGGGAACTGCCGAAGTTTGATGCGTCCATGCGCGAGGGACGCTGGGAAAAATCTTCGTCGGGCGCGGAAGTCCGCGGCAAGACGCTCGGTTTGATTGGCCTGGGGCGAATCGGCGGCGAGGTGGCGGTGCGCGCGGAAGCGTTTGACATGCGCGTTGTGGCGTTCGATCCGTTCATTAGTGAAGCCGCGGCTAACGAACTTTCCGTGGAACTCGTTCCGCTGGAAAAGCTGCTGGCGGACAGTGACTTCATCTCCTTGCATACGGCAGTGAGTCCGCAGACAAAGGAAATGATCAATGCCGCATCAATCGCCAAGATGAAAAAAGGGGTGCGCATCGTGAATGCGGCACGCGGGGAGTTGATTAACGAGGCGGATCTGGCTGCCGCGATCAAGAGCGGGCACGTTGCCGGAGCCGCGCTGGACGTTTTTGCCCAGGAGCCACCGAAGAATTGCCCGTTGATTGGATTGCCGAACGTGATTACCACGCCGCACGTGGCGGGGTCCACCGCGGAAGCGCAAGAAGAGCTGGGGACGCAGGTGGCGGTGCAGATTAAGGATTATCTGGTGGATGGGATGATTCGCAATGCGGTGAATTTGCCCGCTTTGTCAGCCGATCAATACCGTAGAGTGCGTCCGTATTTACAGTTAGCGGAGCAACTGGGCTCGCTGGTCGCGCAGGCGACGGCGATGCGTCCCGCGCGGATACGCATTCGGTACGCGGGGGAAGTAGCGGAAGTAGGAACGCATCTGTTGCGCAGCGCGGTGCTGGCCGGTTTGATGAACGCGGTCCTCGATGAAAAAGTGAATATCGTAAACGCGCCAGCGATTGCGGCCGCGCGGGGATTGAAAGTCGAAGAAGAAACGAGACGCCGCGAACATGGTTTTCCAAACACCATGGAAGTGTCCTCGCTTCCTGAAAAATCTGGAGAAGCAGGAGGGTTTTCGGCGGAAGGCACGGTTTTGCACGACGGTTCCCCGCGAGTGTTGCAGATTGACGGCATCCCAGTGGAAGCGGAATTGGATGGCACACTGCTGTATTTGCGGAATGACGACAAGCCCGGCGTGATCGGCCAGGTCGGAACGACACTGGGAAAGCAAGGTGTGAATATTGCCACGTTCGCTCTGGGACGCCGGAATGCTTCGCCGGGGGCGGAAGCGGTTTCGCTGGTTCGGCTTGATGGAGATGTTTCGTCGGCAATTCTTGAACCGATTCGCGCTATTCCCGCGATCACGGAAGCCCGATTGATCCGTCTCAATAACGCCTGAAACACTTAATTTGCGCATCCATCGGATAAGAATTTTAGACCGATAATTTACATTCCAGTTCTTGACAACCCGTCTTAACTGTCCTAAAACTTATCTCAACATTTCGAGGGCGGAATAGTTGCGGAGCCTCGGGGTTTAATCGATTCAATCTGGCCGCGCGACTGTTGGTGCAATTCCAAAAAATTTAGTTAGTTATTTTCCATTTCCTTTAGCGTTGTGCAAAAGGAGCCTCTATGCTACTGCGCAATATCAAGCACTACTCCGTTCTATCCCTTCTTATCTATCTGTTCGTGGCGGCGAATGCCTTTGCGCAAACCGGCACGTCGTCGCTGGGGGGCACCATCACCGACCAGCAGGGTAGACCGGTAGCCGGTGCTACGGTCACGCTAGTCAACGTTGCGACCAATGCTGAGCGAACGACGCAGACAACGGATACAGGCGCTTATGTGTTTGACTTGATCACGCCAGCGGATTACCGCCTCGAAGTGGAGGCCAAGGGATTTAACAGGCAATTGGTGGACAACGTGAAGGCTTTAATCGGTAAGCGAACTGAGCGTGACGTTCAATTGAGTGTAGGAACGATGAGCGAAGTAGTTGAGGTGCATTCAAGCGGCCAAGAAGCGCTCATCAATACGCAAGATGCCTCGCTAGGCAATGTTTTTGAATCCAAGCAGATTACCGAACTTCCGTTGGAGGGCCGAAACCTGATTGACTTGCTCAGTCTGCAGCCGGGTGCAACTCGCGAAGGCTATGTGACCGGGGCACGAGCGGATCAGTCGAACGTTACTCTGGACGGCGTGGATATCAACAATGCGCAAACCGGAAATGTTGCGGTACCCACGACAACCAATAATTTGACGATCGGCGCACTAGATACGGATAGAGGAAACATCACCTCGGGCCCGGTTCTGCGTCTCAACGCGGAGGCAGTCGAAGAGTTCCGCGTCACTACGGCAAACGGAAATGCGAACGAAGGCCGTTCATCCGGTTCGCAGATCAATTTGGTGACCAAGTCGGGTACGAACAACTGGCACGGTGCAGCGTTTGAATTCTACCGAGGTACTCTTTTCGAGGCCAACGACTGGTTCAGCAATGCTGCAAGGGTCCCGCGTACGCCGCTGATTCGCAACACGTTTGGCGGTGCACTCGGCGGCCCGGTTAAGAAGGACAAAGTATTCTTTTTCTACAGTTATGAATCGCGTCACGACGCCACGGCCCAGAGTGAGAGCAGAATTGTTCCTTTGCCCAATCTGGGAAAGGGCATTATCAACTACAATTATTGTACGGATGCCGCTTGTAACACGACACCGCAAGCGTCGTTGGACGTGACACAGAATCAAGTGTATCAAGCAGCGGGGATAAACCCGGCGGCGTTAGCTGCCCTGGCCGCGGCCGCCGCTAAATATCCCGCGAACGATAAATCGTTGGGCGATCAACTCAACACGAGCGGATTCCGCTTTAACGCAATCACGCCGGTACATCTGAATTCGCATGTCGCCAGGTTAGATTCTAAACTGACCAACAACCAGAATCTTTTCCTACGTGCGAACGTAATCTATGACCACCAGATACTTCCCCGGTGGTTGCCGGATACAGCTGCCCCCCTGGTGTGGAGCCATCCATGGGGTATTGCCGCCGGCCACACCTGGACAATTGGAAATAACTGGGTCAATAACTTCCGGTATGGCTATACGCGCCAGGCATTCAGTGTGGGCGGTGACAGTTTCGGGAATGATATCAGTTTTCGTTTCGTGTTCCAACCTACCGGCCAGACACACACCCAAACGCGAGTGACTCCGGTTCACAACTTCACGGATGATCTTTCCTGGGTCCATGGAAAGCACACCGTCCAGTTTGGCGCCAACGTCCGAGCAATTAGCAATACCCGGGTAAGTTTCGCGAACGCCTTCGATAACGCAATCACCAATCCGTCGTTTTATGCAAACGGTGCGGGCGACCGCGTTTCGAAAGATTTCCAAAATTACTTAAATGCAAACCATTTGCCGGGCGATCAGAGGAAATGCAAGGATGCGAATGGGGTGACGATCAATCCTCCACCTTGCGACGAGTCGCTGAACTCAATTCCTGCGGTGCAAGACGCGGCCACAGCGATTATTGGGAGGTTTTCGCAATATACCGCCAATTTCACCTTCAATAAGGATGGCAGTCTGACGGCCGCAGGGACGCCAACTACCCGTAATTTTGCCACACAAGCCTACGAGCAATATGTCCAAGATTCTTGGAAAGTTCGTCAACACTTGACCTTCACATTGGGAGTTCGCTACAGCCTGGAGCGTCCTGTCTATGAAACGAAAGGGTTTGAGGTGCAGCCCACGATACCCTTGGGGATCTACTTTAAGAATCGTCTAGCAGCAGCAGCTCAAGGGCAAAACTTCACGGACCCAATTGTTATCAACCGCTCCGGTCCAGCGAACGGCGGAAAGCCGATGTATAACTGGAACAAGCTTAACCTCCAACCACGCCTCGCGGTCGCCTGGTCGCCGAATTATTCGGATGGCTTTCTGCACGCGATTTTCGGAGACGCGGGGAACTCCGTAATACGCAGTGGTTTCGCGATGACCAACGACTATTACGGACAGGCACTTGCGGTGGATTGGGACTTGAACAACACGCTCGGATTCTCCTCGAACTACACAACACCGGCCAATACTTTTGACACGGTGCCGAGCGCCCAGCACGATTTAGGACCATTGTTTACAAGCTATAATCAGGACGTCCGGCCATTACCAAAGGTCAAGGTTCCGGGCAGCCTGGTATTCCCACTATCGCAACCGCTCGACTATGGAGGCCGCATTGAATCGTCGGTGGATTCGAACTTGCAGGCCCCCAGACAGTACGTCTGGAATCTGACTTTTGAACGGCAACTGCCAGCGGGCACTACGCTGTCTGTCTCCTACATCGGGCGGATGGGTCGCAGGCTGCTGGTTCGCCGAGATGCAACAGCCTTCAACAACGTTCGTGATCCGAAGAGTGGCATGACTTGGTACCAGGCAGCGACGATTCTGGAAAAACAGCGCCAGAAGGGAGTAGACACCAGCCAGATCGCAACCATCCCATTTTTTGAAAATCTCTTTCCGGCGGGCATGGCTACGATCTTTAATAGCGCTTTTGGATTGGATCCCATCTGCAGCGCTGATCCCACGATCACCACTAACCCAGGTTTTGACCCTACCTGGTCAAACACGCAGTTCTTCTATGCGATGCAAAGCCGGGGCGGCGGTACGGCACCATCCAACCCTTGCTCTTTCTTCCCCGGCAATGACTGGACCGATACCCAAGCAATTGTTGATCAGGTGGCGAACGGAAATTTCGGTACCACGCCATTTCCAACCAGATTCGAACAGCCGCAGTACGGCGCGCTGTCCACGTGGAGCACCATTGGAAACTCTAATTACCATGGAATGACAGTTTCGGTGAGACAGCGGCTGCAAAGTTTGACGCTGGATTTCAATTACACTTTTTCCCATTCCTTTGACGATGCCTCCGGTTTGCAAACGGAGAGTGGATTCGGCAATAACAACGGCAACGGCGCGTTTATCGTCAATCCCATCCGACAGCATGACAACTACGCCAGCTCCGACTTCGACGTGCGCCACATCATCAATGCCGACGCCGTGTGGCAGATGCCGTTCGGGAAGGGCAGGGCTCTAATGAACACTGACAATCGTGTAGTGGACGCCGTTCTGGGTGGATGGCAACTTTCCGGGATCTTCCGTTGGAATAGCGGGCTGCCTTTGACTAGCTCGCCGTCCGATGACGCCCGTTGGGCGACTAACTGGGACGTTCAGGCTGCCGTAACTCCCTTAAGGCCTATCAACACTTGCCCGACGCGCACTGGAACGCCAAAACTCTTCGGTGGTTGTGATATGAAAGCGATCTACCAAAGCTTCCGAAATGCTTATCCTGGCGAAACCGGACCGCGGAATTATATTCGGTTGCCAGGTTACCTAGATCTAGACCTAGGGCTCGCGAAGACATGGAATATGCCCTGGAGCGAGAAGCATCACCTACAAGTCCGCTGGGATGTTTTCAACGTCGCTAATTCCCAACATTTCGGCGCGATTGACAATAGCCGCACAGGCATTGGTGTAGTTCGTGATCCAGCTCTCCGAGGTTCAAACCCGCCGCCGAATTGGTCGAACTTCACGCAGATTCAGGGCCAACCCCGCGTGATGCAGGTTGGCGCGCGGTACTCGTTCTAATGTTGAAGTTGTAGTTTAACTGAAGATCGGCGCGCGGAAGCATCGCTCTAGGCCGCTACGCCCGGGCTATGCTAATCTATATTCCTCTCTCGGGTTAAAATTTAAAAGGTTTTGACCTGAGCGATTTGTCGGGGCGTAGCGCAGCCTGGCTAGCGCGCCTGGTTCGGGACCAGGAGGTCGAAGGTTCAAATCCTTTCGCCCCGACCACTTTATTCCTTCCAATAAATTAGATGATTCAAGTCACTGCGAATTTGGCTGTCTACTGAGGTTATTAATGAACATCAGGTTTGCGACCGGAGCCAAATTTTTTTTAAGTGGTGCCGTTGGGCTGGCAATTTGCTGCGGAGCTCAAGCCGCCCGTGACGGCGCTTCCAATTCAAAGGAAACTCACGCTCAGTCACGACCTCAAGATAATAATTCGACCACTTCAAAAATATTGCCAAACGGCGTTGAAGTAAATCGCGGCGCTTTGCTCTTGCAGGTTTCGGCGCTGCGTGATGACGTCCTGCGTATCCGGTTATCTCCAACGGGCTCGCTGCCGGAAGATGCTTCCTGGGCTGTCGCTCCGGAAATTCGGAAGCAAACCGCCGCGGCCGTTCCAGAAAATTCCGCGAATTCCGCCGGCTTCCACACCAATGCGTTGCGCGTGACCATCGATCGCGCAACCCTGCGCATGTCCATAACGGATCTGCACGGCAATGTGTTGCAAGAGGATGCCGCAGGCTGGCCCGTCGATTTCCACGGCGATGTATTTCGCGTGTATAAGAAATTGCCAAAGGATGAACATTACTTTGGCTTGGGCGACAAAACAGGACCTCTGGATCGGCGCGGCCAGGCCTTTAAACTTTGGAATACGGATTCATTCGCCTTTCAGGAATCCACCGACCCCATTTACAAGGCCATTCCTTTTTTCATGACCATGCGCGGAGGCCGATCCACGGGAGTTTTGTTCGACAATACCTGGCCATCCAGTTTTGATTTTGGCAGGGTGGACAACGGACTTTATTCATTTGGCGCGCAAGGTGGCCCGATCGACTATTACGTTTTTTACGGACCGGATCCAAAACAAGTGGTGAGCACTTATGCCTGGCTCACCGGCTTGCCGCCGCTGCCTCCACTGTGGTCGCTGGGCTTTCAGCAGTCGAGGTACAGTTACGAGACCGAGGCAAGAGTCCGCGAAATTGCAGCACGTTTGCGCGCGGATAAAATTCCTGCCGACGTAATTTATCTGGACATCGATTATCAGCAGGATAATCGGCCGTTCACCGTAAACAAGGAACGATTTCCGCACTTCGACCAAATGCTCGCGGACATGAAGCGCGACCACTTCCATATTGTGACCATCACGGATTTACATATCGCTAAATTGCCCAACGCGGGATATGCTCCGTATGATTCCGGGATCGCCGGCGATCACTTTGTGAAAAATCCGGATGGTTCAGTCTTTGTGGGTGGCGTGTGGCCCGGCCCATCCGTTTTTCCGGATTTTACGCGCCATCAGAGCAGGGAATGGTGGGGAACGCTGTACAAGGATTTTGTGGCGAAGGGCGTCGCAGGTTTTTGGAACGACATGAACGAGCCTTCCGTTTTTACCACGGAAAACGCGACGATGCCGGAGAACGTTCAGCATCGCATCGACGAACCGGGATTTTCCCGCCGAACCGCGTCGCACCTTGAAATACACAATGTATATGGGATGGAGAACTCCCGCGGCACGTATGAAGGTTTGCTGAAGTTAAATCCTAATCTGCGGCCATTTGTGTTGACGCGCGCCACGTATCCCGGCGGCCAAAAATATGCCGCCACCTGGACCGGAGATAACACCAGCTCCTGGAATCACCTTCGCTTGACGACGCCGATGCTGCTGAATCTCGGTCTCAGCGGTTTTGGAATCAGCGGAGCCGATGTTGGCGGATTTATAGGAACGCCTTCACCGGAGTTGTTGACGCGCTGGACCGAGCTCGCGACCTTTCAACCCATCGACCGTAATCACACCATTAAGGGCGCCGGCGATAAGGAAGTTTGGGTGCACGGCCCCGAGCAGGAAGCCATCCGCAGGAAATATATCGAAGAACGATATAAACTTTTGCCGTACCTTTATACCGCGTTTGAGGAACTATCGCGTACTGGGCTGCCGGTGATTCGCGCGCTCTTTCTGGAATTTCCGCACGCCAACAAAGATGAAAAGCCAATGGATATCGATGCCGGCAACGAATTCATGTTTGGCCACGACTTTCTGATTGCTGCCGCGCCGTACCCCGAGCAACCGGACCCTTACGAAGTGAAGTTGCCGCCAGGCAAGTGGTACGACTACTGGACGGGCGCAAAAATTTTGAACGATGGCACAGACCGAAAGTCGCTAAACATTGAACCGAAGATGGAGACACTTCCCGTGTACGTAAGAGAAGGCGCTATCGTACCGCTGGAGCCGCTGGTGCAAAGCACGGATGAAGTGCCACAGGGTGCGCTTACGCTTCGTGTCTATCCGGGAAAAGATTGTCGCGGTTCGTTGTACATGGACGACGGCAAAACTTTTGCTTACAAACGCGGCGAATTTTTACGCACTGATTTCAGCTGCCAGGAAACATCGCAAGGATTTACGCTGCATATTGGGCGGCGTGAGGGAACGTTTCAACCCTGGTTTAAACAAATCCACATCGAGCTATATGGGTGGGATCACGGGTCCGCAAACGTTAGCGCGAAATCACTCAATTTAGCGCCGGACGTGGATGAAAAGCGGCACGTCTTGAGCATGGACGTTCCAGCCGATGCTGGTGGCGGCGACTTCGAAATTCACGGCACAAAATAATTAAGCTCGCCCAAGCCACAAGCATCTGGCAGGCGTATCAGGTTTTTACTTGCATCGACGCGGCATCCCAGGTGACTGCGCTTCGCCGGAAGTACGATTCGTTGGAAAGGTGGCACGCGAGCGCGGCGTTGTGGCCGAACACCGCGTCTTCCACCACTGGCTGCCGAGTTTTTACCGCCTGGAAATATTTCCAGAGGTGCGGACGCTCGTCGTCCCACGAATCTCCCTTGAAAGAAAATCCGGGGGTCAGCGGCTCTTTGCCGGGCGTGACGTCGTGCTCTGCGTGCCATTTCTCCAAATATGCTTCACGCAGCGCGCGAGGATAGCCGGAAGTATAGTAACTGGGCCCTTGATCTTCGCCGCTTTGCGGAAAATAGGTGATGGTGGTCTCCGTGACCTCCAACATCCCCTTCGAACCCATGAAGCGATAAATCTCGGGAGATTCGCAGCCCAAATTTAACCGCATAAACACTGGAATTTTGCCGTATTCGAATAGCGTGCAATGAATGTCCGGCATGTTGCGGCCATCGTTCCAGCGGAGGATTCCGCCCATGGACATGACCCGCTTCGGCGGTTCGTTCCATCCCATCATGAAATTCATGCCGCTGACCAGATGCACAAGCAAATCGCCAGCGACGCCCGTGCCATATTCCTTCCAGCAGCGCCAACGCGCGAAAATTTTTGGATCAAACGGGCGCTTCGGCACGGTGCCCTGCCAGGTATCCCAATCCAAAGTTTCTGGAGAGAGATCGGGCGGTGGAGGATACTCCCACGCTCCCGTGGGATCATTGCGGCCCAGCGAGCCTTCGATGTGATTCAAATCGCCGATCGTCCCCTGCGCGAGAAGTTCCTTGGCTTTTGCGCAGATCACGGAGCTGACGCGCTGCGAGCCAATCTGCACGATACGCCCGGTTTTGCGCGCGGCGTCTGCCATGGCGACGCCTTCCGCCGCGGTATGCGACATCGGTTTTTCGCAGTAAATATCCTTTCCAGCGTTTACTGCGTCGACCACGATTTGTTTGTGCCAATGATCCGGCACAGCGGCGATAAGACAATCAATTTCTTTGTCCGCAAGAAGCTCCTGATAGCGGCGCGTGGTGCGAACATTTGCACCCGCAATTTCTTTCGCCAGCGTGTGACGGCCGTCATAAAGATCGCAAGCCGCAACGCACTTAACGCCTGGCAATTGCACCGCTGTTGCTAGAAGCCCTGATCCCTGCATGCCAATTCCGATGATTCCGAAACGTACCTGGTCACTGGCAGCGACAGAAGTCCACGCAGGCGGAATTGCTTCCGGCCGTAGAAAAATACTCGGAGCAGCGACCACCGCACCCGTGGCAGTGACGCCAGTCTGCAAAAATTCACGACGCGAGACGCGATTCTTTTTCATCGATGTATTCTCCACATGACTAATTTTGTTCGACAGAAATTAGGGCAACGGCTGCGTGCTTACTTCCTTAAAAAAAACAATGTCATTGTCGCTATGGTTCTGCAAGCCGATGTAGCCCTCGTCAGGCCGCCGCCCGCGTTCCGGCTCAAAGTCAAATTTACGTTCGGGAACGGGTTGTCCTTCGGTGTAATCGGTGACTTTGACATCGTTAAGCGTCACGATTGTGTGCGGTCCATCGAGAGTGATGATCATGGTATTCCACTCCGGGCCAGGTTTACCAGGTTTGGCAAGCGGTTTCGTCAGGGAGTAGAGCGCAGCGGTGATGTGGTATTCGTCTTCATTTGATTTTTCCGGTTCGTTATCAATTTGTACTTCGTAACCGTAGTGCACCGGCATCCACGGTTCGCGCGGCTCGATGGGAATGCGAATGAATACGCCGGAATTATCATTGTGATCGCGCATTTTATAAACGACGCGGAGCCGGCAGTGGCCCAACTTTCCCGCCGTCCAGTAAAGAAGTCCCATGCCGCCGTGCGTTTGAATTAAGCCATTTTCGATGGTCATGGAACCCGGGCCGACATGCTTCCACCCGGTTAAATCCTTGCCGTTGAACAGCGGTTTCCACTCCGAAGATTGCGGATGGGCGGCCACCAGCAACGAGGAACTGATTGAAAAAATGAAAATAAAAATCGCGCTTATCTTACGCATCGGGAATATTCCTTCCTCGCGGGCATTTGCAGACTAAGACGATACAACATTACGGAGCATAAACCATAAATTTGCGGGGCGCTCCGCAGCACGCTAATATGCCACAATCCGGTTCGTTTGAGGGAAGTTCCGATTCAACAACCGGAAGACTGCATTTGGCCTAGATGCAAAGCGCTAACCGCAAAATATTTGGCCATGAGACCCTTTGACCGAAAGATACATCCAATAGACTGGGAACCACTAAGGGAGATATTTATGAAGAGAAAATATAGTTTTCCGGGCATTTTGTTACTTTTGGCGGGGTCGATCACCCCGGCCATGGCGCAAAATTCCCCGGTCGCAGCGGGAACAGTTAGCATGACCGTCACCGCGGTCGCGAAAAAAGGTGTGCAACCGCCGCCAATCAACAAGGACGACGTGCAGCTTTATCGCGGCAAAGAACGCGTCCAAGTGGGCGATTGGCGTCGCGGCGAATCACTCGCTCTGGCGATTATGATCGACGACTCCATAGACACTTCGGCCGGCAGTAATTGGAAGGACCTGCAGTCATTTATTCTTGCGCAACCTAAGTCCACCTTGATTTCCGTGATGTACGCACGCAACGGCGGAGCCATGGTCGCCCAGGACTTTACCAACGATCACGAATTGGCCGCGAAAGCTCTGCGTTTGCCAATGGGGGGCATGGGCGCGTTTTCCAGCCCGTATCTTGCTTTGCTGGACCTGATGAAACGTTGGCCAACCGCGGGCGAACGCCGGTCGATCATGCTGATTTCGTCCGGCATTGATTATTTCCGTGGCGACTTCGGCCCCAGAAGCCCGGACCTGGACAGCACTATTGCGCGCGCCCAAAAACAGAATATAAATGTTTGGACGATTTATTATCCGGGCGCGGGGCATACTAGCGAGGCGTTTTTTCGTGTCAACAACGCGCAAAATAACCTGAGCCAACTTTCGCAGGAGACTGGAGCGGAATCTTATTATTTGGGAACGCTGGAACCGGTTAGTCTCAAACCCTATTTTGACGAAATCGACACACATCTTAAAAATCAATATCTGCTGACCTTCACAGGCCGCGGTGGAAAAAAAGGCCGCCTGGAACGCGTGCGTGCCGTCACGGAGATACCTGGCGTCGAATTGCTCGCCCCATCGGAGGTTTTCTTACCCTCTAGCCAATAAATCCAACAACAACAAATTTTGCGAGGCGCGAACGAAAAATTCGCGCCTTTTTTGTTTTGACCCGGGCTTGTGTAATTTGAATGCCGCGAGCTAAACTACGCCGTCGACAATTGCCGTCGCCAAAAGGGAACGGGGATGAAACGATTTAAATCAGCCATTTCTGTCGCTGCCGCCCTGTTTTTTGCTGGGTTCGCCAGTGCGCAAGCGCCAGACTCCGGTCTGCAAACCTTTGCCGGAGTGCGCACGTTTGTTGGTGCGCCGTACGTCCCGCGATGCGAACATTTGCAGGCGGATATCGCCATCCTGGGCGCGCCATTCGATGAAGGCACCTGGGGATGGCCAGGTGAACGCTACGGCCCGCGTGACATTCGCGAGGCATCGCAAGATTACAAGCAAGCCGATCTTAAAAATGGTTTCTATTATTTTGATAGTGACACGTACGTCCTAAAAGGGAAGCGTTGGGCGGATTGCGGCGACGTGGAAGTCGCTCCTACCGTTCCCTCGCTGACCAATCAAAACATTACGGATGGAATTAAAAAGATTCGCGCACAAAAAGCTTTTCCCGTTCTGATCGGCGGCGACCACAGCATCACTTTTCCCGCCATCCTTGCTCTGCAGGATTTGCCCTCGATTATGATTGTGCATTTTGATGCGCATCTGGATACCTGGACCAGCTATCCCGGCAACATAGATCATTCTTCTCCCATTCGTCGATCAGCAGCGCTGCCCAACGTAAAGAAAATTGTGCAGATCGGAATGCGCGGGTTGGCTAACGACACTGAAGCAAGCGAAAACGCCAAAAAACTAGGTACGCAAGTAATCACCACCGAAGCGATTCGCCGGAAAGGCGTGGAATGGGCGATTGCGCAGATCCCCAGTGCCGCGGCCATTTACGTTACCGTGGATGTCGACGTGATGGACCCCAGCGTAACTCCAGGGACGGGAACTTACGAACCTGGCGGGTTGCGTTTTGAAGAAGTTGATCAAATGCTGATTGCCCTGACAAATAAAGGCAAAATTGTTGGCTTTGACGTTGTGGAAGTAAATCCATTGCGCGATCCCAGTGGGCGAACCGCTCAGGTCGCGTCACGGTTGATCATTGATTTTCTTGGCGCCATTTTTCACTGAAGTAAAAATTATGCCCGCGAGGGAAAAAATGAGAATTGGTCGCGCCCTTACGAACCTGATGTTCATTGCCGCGCTGGTGGTGTCTTCATCCCCGGCTCGCGCCAATGACGAAGTTTTGCGCGATGGCTGGCTGGTGCAGTCATCGGCCAAGGTTGCCGGCGGCGGCGAGAAAGTCTCCCGGCGAGAGTTTGACACGGCTGGCTGGTACAAAACTTCCGTGCCAAACACCGTCTTTGCGGTCCTCGTTGAAAACGGTGTGTACAAAAATCCTTACTTTGGAATGAATCTGCGCTCAGTGCCTGGAGTGGAATACGCCATCGGTACGGAATTCTCGAATCAGGACATGCCGCAAAACAGCCCGTATGCCGTTCCGTGGTGGTACCGCAAGGAATTCGAGGTTCCGAAAGAGTTCAACGGCAAAACTATATGGATGGGATTTCGCGGAATCAACTATCGCGGGGAAATTTGGATTAACGGGAAAAAAGTTGCGGGCTCGGATGAAATCGTGGGCGCATACCGCCGATACGAATTCGACGTAACACCATTTGTGCGCGCGGGTGAGAAGAACGTAGTGGCCGTGGCGGTCTCGACTCCTCAAGCCGGCGATCTGGCGATTACCTTTGTGGACTGGAACCCATCTCCACCCGATAAGGAAATGGGATTGTGGCAAGAGGTAGTGCTCTCCGAGAGTGGTCCGGTTTCCGTGCGGCATGCTTTTGTCGACTCAAAACTCGACTTGCCGTCTCGCGACGCCGCGCACCTTGCGGTGCGAGCAGAATTGCACAATACCTCGCACGAGCCCGTCAGCGGAACGCTCCGTGGAAGAATCGACGGTGCCGCGTCGCCAGTCGAGTTTTCGCAGACCGTGGATTTGCCTGCCAGCCAACGAAAAGAGGTGCTGATCGCTCCCGAAACGGCGGCGGCATTGAACGTAAAAAATCCTCGCTTGTGGTGGCCTTACCAGATGGGAGAGCCGTATTTGCACAAGCTGACCCTCGAATTTGTGACCGCAAAAAATTCAGTGTCAGACACGCAAACTATTTCTTTTGGCATTGTCCAAACGGATTCTGAAATGACGCCGGAAGGGCACAAATTGCTGAAAGTGAACGGCAAACCCGTATTGGTGCGCGGCGGCGGCTGGGCACCGGACATGCTTCTGCGTGTGGATGAGTCGCGACGCGAAGCGGAGTTTCGCTACGTGAAGGAAATGGGCCTCAATACCATTCGTTTAGAAGGCAAACTGGAAAACGAAGTATTTCTGGACCGCGCGGACCGCGATGGAATTTTGCTCATGGCCGGTTGGTGCTGCTGCGACGCGTGGGAAAAGTGGGGAAAATGGAGCGAAGAAAACAAGCGTGTGTCGGTGGACTCGCTGCGTGATCAGCTTTTGCGGTTGCGACGACATCCCAGCATTTTGGTTTGGTTGAATGGCAGCGACAATCCTCCGCCTGCGGATCGCGAGCAAGCCTACCTGGACATGGCGAAACAGGTTAATTGGCCAAAACCGGTCCTTTCTTCCGCGGCTGGAAAAAAGGCGGAAGTCAGCGGAGATTCCGGCGTGAAAATGTCGGGGCCTTATGAATATGTTTCGCCAAATTATTGGACTTTGGATACCAAGGCTGGCGGCGCGTACGGTTTCAACACCGAGACTAGTCCTGGCCCCGCCGTTCCTCCAATCGAAGGACTGAAATCGTTTCTTCCGGAAGATAAACTGTGGCCCATTAATGATTTTTGGGGGTACCACGCCGGCGGCGGACAATTCAAAAACATCAATGTTTTTGCAAACGCGCTGGAAGGCCGTTATGGCAAGCCTAAAGACCTCTCCGATTTCACCTGGAAATCCCAGGCCATGACCTACGAAGGGCAACGTGCCATGTTCGAAGCCTACGGCGGCAATAAATATAAATCCACGGGCATTATTCAGTGGATGCTCAACAACGCCTGGCCAAGTCTGATCTGGCATCTATATGATTACGATTTGCGCCCGGCCGGTGGTTATTTCGGAACAAAAAAAGCCCTTGAACTGGTACACCCGCAATTTTCTTACGCCGATCGCACCGTGGTGGTCGTCAACGGAAAACAAGAACCACAAAAGGGGCTTAAGATTGTTGCAAAAGCCTACGATCTTTCCATGAAGGAACTTTTTTCACGCGAAGCGAATCTTGATGTTGCCGCGGATGGCGTCACCAGGAGTTTCGCCATCCCGGAACCCGCTGGAGCGACCAGCACTTATTTTTTGAATCTGCAGCTCTATGGTCCCGGTGGAGAATTGTTGAGCCGCAATTTTTATTGGCTCTCCACAAAGCCGGATGAACTCAACTTTGAAAAAACCGAGTGGTTTTTCACTCCGATAACATCGTATGCGGATTTGGCGGGATTAAGCGAACTTCCCAAGGCAAATGTCAAAGGATCCATGAATGTTCAGGAGTCTGGCAATGAAACCGTGGCTCGTGTTTCGGTGCAGAATCCTGGACCCGGTCTGGCATTTCTTGTGCGGCTGCGGCTCTTAAAAGGGAAAGATGGAGCGGAAGTTCTCCCGGTTTTCTTCGACGACAATTATTTGTCACTTTTGCCGGGCGAAAAGCGAGAAATTGAAATTCACGCCCGCAAGAAAGACTTGGACGGCGCAAAGCCAGTTCTCGCGGTCGATGGTTTCAACGTGCCGCTTACCACCGTTCAATAACTCGATTGAGCAAAAGTCAATCGTCCGCGTGACTCTGCGAAAGGGCGCGCGTCGACTCGCGAATCACTAATTCGGGATTCGTTTTCTGGTGCAACACCGCCCAGTCGCGTTTTTCGCGGCCAGCGGCGATGCTATCCATGATCATACTCACAGCCATTCCGCCCATCGCTTCCAAGGGTTGGCGGACGGTCGTAAGCGACGGCGCGGAAAGAAGAGAAATAGAAACATCGTCAAATCCCGTGACGGAACATTGCTCGGGCACTTTGATACCCGCCTTGGATAGCGCTCGAATGGCCCCAAGCGCGGTCAAATCATCAAACGCCATCAACGCTGAAAATCTTTTTTTACGCTGCAGCAATTCTTCCGTAAGGCGAAACCCATTTTCAAAACTGGAATTGGGATCGAAGCTTTCGGGCAGTTGCAACACAAGAGCTGAATCGATGTCCAGCCCGGAGGATTGCGCGAACTTCTGAATTCCGCGCCAGCGCGGCGCACTATCAATGAGCATTTTCGGTCCGCGGATGAAAGCAATTTTGCGATGTCCGAGTTGAAAAAGGTGCTCAAGCGCAAGACGCGCGCCGATTTCATTGTCCACCATTATGGAGCTGATATTGTTGGTCGGCAGTTCCCAACCGATGGTGACCGCGGGAATTTCGCGCTTGGTAAGATCAGCGAGCAGTTGGATATCGACAAACAACCAGTTTGCCACGACGATTAAGCCTTCCACGTGCCGTTCGAGCAGCATCTCCATGTAGCGTTCGAATCGATTCGCCTGGTTGTGGGCATCTGCAAAAATCGGCATATAACTGGCCTGGTACAATCCATTTTCAATGCCACGCAATATGGGAATGCAAAACGGATCGGTTACATCAAATAGCATCACGCCAATGCTGTTGCTGCGTTTACTTCGCAAGAATCGCGCCATCACATTGGGTCGATAGCCCATGCGCTTCGCGGTATCTTCAATGCGTTTTTTGGTAGTCGCAGCGATATAACGCGCGAGTGGCGCGTTGTTCAGCACGATGGACACGGTAGCGGGAGAAAATCCGCTGGCCTTGGCCACATCGCGCATCGTAACCGTAACGTTTTTTTCGCCTGAACGCTTCACTCGCCCATCCTGAATCGTGCTATCAAATTACTCCGCCGGCACCTCGAAAGACAGCGGTTTGCGGAACCAATTCGTCTTCCAGATTCCAAATAAAATTCCCAGCGTCATCCAGATGGACCCCACGATGATTGCGGGCCGGCTTAGATTAAGCCACAACGCCAAACATATAAAGAAACCAGCCACCGGCGGAATGAAGTTCCAGGCTTTTTTCTCCGCGGCGCGAACAAAGTAACGCATAAACGCCGCGGCATTCACGCCCATAAAAGCTATCAGCGCGCCAAAATTTAACATTTCCGCGCCCAGCCCGTACGAAATGAAATACGGACCAAAATGCACGCATCCGATCAGCACGATCAGCCCCACAAAAATTACGTTGTTGCGCGGAACGTGGTGTTTCGGATCGATCGCGCCAAAAAATGATTTTGGCAGCGCATTGCTTCGGCCCATTCCGTAAAGCAATCGTGCCGCACCCAGTTGCGCTCCCATTCCCGAGCCAAAGTTTGCCAGCAACAGTGTAGCGCCAACCAGTACCGCAAGCGGCGCCACCACGTGCCCGAATATTTGAAGCGAAGGCCACACTTGCCCCATCACTTGAACGTAAGCCGTGTCCACGTTAGCGAATGGAACGCTGGCTGGCCAAACCAGTTGCGCAATGTAAACTTCCATCGCCGATAAGACTCCAACCACCGCGCACGTAAGCACCGTGGCGTACATAATATTGCGCCGCGGATTTTTCGCTTCTTCGGAAAGCGTGGAAATCCCATCAAATCCGATGTACGTCAAAACGGCGATGGACGTTGCTCCAAAAAGCGCCTTGGCATCGAACATGGACGGGTCATAAAACGGGCGGGTAAAAAAGCTGGGATCGCTGTGCGGATGACCAAAAATGTAGCGCGCTGCCGCGACAAATATTACGACCACCACCGCGCCCATCCCTGCGCCCATTGTAGCGTTAATGCGCGCCGACGTTTTAACGCCGCGAATATTCAGAAGCGTGAACGTCACGGCGAAAAAAATCTTCCATCCCCATAGGGGAACGCCTGGAGCGAAATCATGCGACACCCCCGCGCACCAAATGGTGCAGATCAGCGGGTTAAGCATGTAATCCATCACCATGCTCCACCCAGTGACATAGCCGAGCGCTGGATTAATTTCTTGCGCCACGTAGGTGAACGCTGAACCCGCGCTGGGATAAGCGCGCGCCATCCGGCCATAACTGATGCCGGTGAAAAGCATCGCCACCATCGCGAGAAGAATGGCGGTAACCACATGTCCGTGGCCGCGATCGCTGAGCACCCCATACACCGACATGGGCGCCACGGGTTGAATTACAATCACGCCGTAGAGAATCAGGTCCCAGAGGGTCAGCGACCGTCGCAAGCCTGGCTGGCTGGAGGTGCGCTGACTAGATTCAGATTCGCCACTCAAGAACAACTCCTTTTTTTCGGGGACAGAATTCAGCATCGCGGAAACACGCTGCGGCCAAGCATGTTAGCAGAGTTTGCTGGATGGAATGTGCCCCGATTTTGGTATTTCTTTCCCGCGCAGAAAACATCCTTCCATTTCTGCCAGACCGAAAATAGTCCAGGTTTGAATCGATTTAGCGCGTTCACTGTGCTTCAAATGGCGATGTTTGGCAAGCCTGATTTAGAAGTTTCCACAGGATGAGGATATTTTTTACGAAACTGTACCGTCGTACAGGTTTATATATTCGCAAGGTCGGTTATTCTTAGCTCAATTCCGCCGCGTTTGCGGGCAACGGGATGGCTACGCTCACGCTCTAATTAAGTAGGAGCATAGCAGTCGTTCCGCGAGGCTAAAAAATGAACGCGGTCCCAATTAAAGTAAATAAAAATTGGACCCGGCCGCTTCTCGCCCACGCCAGCGGTTTCCTTTTTGTGTTTCTCGCGGCCACCTGGTTGCGCATGCTGGCGCTTTCCTCCAGTCCAATTCTTCAGGGCTATTTGCAGGTCACCAGCGGCCTTCTCGCGTTTGTCTTCGCCGCGGTCGCCTTGGTGCGTTTTCGCGGCGAGCAAGATCGCATTTCGCTGATTCTTGGCTCCGGATTTTTGCTGTGCGGAGCAGTGCTAACCGCTTCCAGCGTTTTTTTCTTCCAATTTCTTCAGGACCGAACGCTTCACCTGCTGCTCTGGGCGCCAGTAGCGTGGTGGCTCAGCCGAATGCTCCTGGCGCTGCTTTTTTTAGTGGCGTTGCTGGTGGAGCATTTTCTTCCGCGTTCCCGCCATCCGCGTGAAGAAATTGCCGGCGCGTTGCTTTCCGTTGTTGGGCTTACCTATTTATTTACAGCTGCGCTGCGCCGACTGCCTACTGATGTTTCCAGCCATCCCGGCGCGCTTATTCCCAGCCCGCAGCAATTATTGCCGGCGGTCATTTTCCTTGTCGCCATGATCTGGTTTCGAAAGCGCTTGCCCGCCGGAGGTTCGGCATTCGATCGCGCCATTTACGCGGCCGCATTCATCAATGTTGCCGCACAGTTGGCGGCCTGCCAGTCCGAACGCTTATTGGACGCGCCATTCGTTCTCGCCGAAGGTTTGAAAGTTTTGAGTTTCGCCGTTGCTCTTGGCGGCGCGCTACTGGAAAACGCGCGGCTGTTTGAGCAAGTTCGGCATCTGGCAATCAGCGATCCTATGACCGGTCTGGTCAACTACCGCAAATTGCTGGAAGTCCTTGAATATGAAACCGAGCGCACCAACAGGAATGGCCGCACATTTTCCATTTTGCTTTTGGATCTGGATGGCTTGAAGAGAATCAACGATACCCACGGCCACGTTGTTGGCAGCCAGGCCATTTGTCGCGTCGCTAAAGTGTTGAAGGACACGTGCCGTACCATCGACATTGCCGCGCGCTATGGCGGCGACGAGTTCGCACTGGTGCTGCCCGAAACTGGAATTGAGGAAGCCCGCCGCGTCGCCGGCCGTATCCGCAAAACTTTGTTGGAAGACGGGGAAAAGCCGCAGCTTTCGGCGAGCATCGGCATTTCTGTTTACACCGGGCGCGGTGAACGCATCGAGAAGTTGTTGTCGCAAGCGGATAACGAGCTATACGCGGAAAAAACGCGCCGCAAAGGACGCGGTGGAGCCCCCGCTGCGATACGCCGGCCCTATAAAGTCTGATGATTTATTTTGTGCCGCCACTTGCCGGTGTGAACGGCGCGAGTTGCTCGCTGATTTTCGATTTGTCTCCCAGCACCACCACCGTCATCTGCTCCGGTTTCAGGTACTGTGTCGTCATGCGCTGCACATCCGCGGGCGTGACGGCGTTCACGTTCTGTACAAAAGTTTTCAAATAATCCACGCCCAGCCCTTGTAAATCCACGTATTGCAACTGGCCGATCAACGCCTGCCGCGTTGAATTTTGAATAATGAACAGTCCGGACATGTAGTTCTGAATCCCTTGCAACTCCGCTACGGGCGGCGGTTCCTTCTGCAAGCGCTCGATCTCGCCGAAGATCTCCTTCAGAGAAGGCCCCGTGTACTGCGTCGTTACGTCCGCTTGCTCCGCCCAATACGCATCGTGATATCTGCGCGATACCTGGCCGAATGGCGAATACGTGTAACCCTTCTGCTCGCGAATGTTCGAAGTGATGCGCGAACCGAACGATCCTCCCAGCAAAGTGTTGGTCACGCTGAGCGGAATCCAATCTGCGCTGGTTGGCCCGGCCACCGGCAAACCCAAAATAATTGTGGATTGCGGCGCGCCAGGCCGGTCCGTAACATCCAGAACGTGTTTCGGTTTCACCGTGGGAATGTTTTCAACACGTGCCGGCCCTTTCGCCCATCCTGAAAACGAAGCTTCGATCGCCTTTTTCACCGCGGGACCATCAAACTTCCCGGCCACATAAAGATGCGTGCGTGCTGCTCCAAAATTGCTGGAGTAAAAATTCTTGGCATCCGCAATGGTTAGCTTCTGAATGTTTTCTTCCGGGGGAAGCAATTCACCATAGGGATGATCCCCATAGAGAATTTTACGAAATCGCGCCACCGCAATGGTTTGTGGCTGCGATTTCTGCAGCGCGAGTTTGCGCAGCGCATCTGTTTTTAGTCGCGGGAACTCGGACTCCGGCAATCGCGGGTGTTGCACCACATCGGCAATCAGTTTTACGGCGTCCGGGCCGAACTCCTCGAGTACATCGATGTCCATCGTGCTCTGGTCCAGTCCCACCGCTATCCCCAGCGTGCTGCCCATGCGCGCGGCGGATTCCGCCAAAGCCTGCGCACTCAATGAAGCCGTACCTTCCTTCATCAGTTCGCCGGTGATATCCGCGATACTACTTTTGTCTTTCGGTTCGTTGATATTTCCCGCGGCCATCGCCAGACTCACCGTTACTTTGGGAATGTTGCCGTAAGGGATCAACGTAACGCGCATTCCGTTTGGCAAACTGTAGGTTTCATTCGCCGGAACGATGAATGGTTTGGGCGGGCCGCCGGGCGGCGGTGTTTGCTTTTGTGCCTCGTCAGGCTTGCCTGCCGCAGCAGGAAAGCTCCCGAGGCCTAGCAGAGTGAAAATCAACAAAAACTTTTGTGTGCGCTCGTTGTTCATTTTCTTTCTCCTCGCTTACGGCTTCGGCGCGGGCTTGTCAGCCGCGGCAGGCTTGCCGGCATCGGCTGGCGCGTCTTGTTTCGGTTGAGGTTGCAGGATAACTATCGTCCGATTGCTGGGTCGCAAATATTCCTGCGCGGTTTTCTGCACTAATTCTGGCGTCACTTTCCGGAATTCCGATACCAGGGTATTCACGCGCGCCGGATTATCGTCAAAGAGCGCAAAGCTCGCCAGCAAATCCACCAGGCCGAACCCGCCCTGGCTGCCCAAAGTATCGTAGAGATCCGAGCGCAGCTTTACCAGCGCACGATCCAGCGTTTTCTGATCGATTGGTTTGGCGCGGATCGGCTCGATAACGCTATCAATGGCCTGCAGCACCGTATCCGCACTTGTCGACGGATCATAAATCAGGCTGGCATTCAGCAGCATCGGCCCTTTGTAATCGTAAATATTTCCCAGCAGGTTTACGCCACCATCAACGCTATCGGTTAATCCGCGTTTCTGTACCAACTCCTGGCGAAGCAGCGCATCATCGCCTTCAATTAAAAGCTCATCCAGCAGCCCCATCGCATAATATTCCGGGCTGTTGCGGTCCGGCATGTGGTATCCGATGGCCAGAGCGGGGCGTGGAGCGAGCGCATCGGGCTTGGTCACGCGCTTTTCTTTCTCCTGGCGCGGCTCGGTCAAGTCCGGCTGTGGCGGAAGCTCCGACGGTTTAAGTTGCCCAAAATATTTTTCGACGAATTTCTTCGCTTCGCCCGGCTCAAAATCTCCGACAATCGCCAGCGCCGCGTTATTCGGGGCGTAATACGTTTTGAAAAATTTGTTGACGTCCACGAGCGTGGCCGCCTCGATATCACTCAAATCGCCATAAAAATTGTGTGAATTGTACCAGTTGGTATTCGCGGCCATGGGCATGTCGATCCACGGAAAGCTTCCGTACGGCCGGTTCAGCACGTTTACTTTTACTTCGTTGCCCACCACCCCTTGCTGATTCTTCAAATTGGCGTCCGTAACCGCTAATCCGCCCATGCGATCCGCTTCCGCCCACAAAGCGGTTTCCAATTTATTCGCGGGAAGAATTTCAAAATAGTTCGTAAAATCAAATCGCGTGGAGCCGTTCAGCACCCCGCCATTTTGTTGCACCAGCTTGATGAACTCCATTTTGCCCAGGTTTTGCGAACCCTGAAACATCATGTGCTCGAACAAATGCGCGAATCCGGTGCGGTCGCGCGGCTCAACGCGGAACCCAATCCGGTAATAAACGCCCACGCACACCGTTGGCGCGGTGTGGTCCGGCGAAAGCACCACACGCAAACCATTGGGCAATTTGTAGTACTCCACCGGAACGTGAAATTCCGCCGCCTCCGCGGCATTTCCCGCCACCGCGGAGCTGCTTTTCGGCGTATCTGCCGATGCCGAGCCCCTGCCAAATAGCGTTATGCCGGCAAAGGCCAAAAACGCAATCACCCCTCGTTGCAATTTCATTTTTCCTCCAGAAGCCTGACCAAAAACCCGCAAGCACTCACAATAAGGCCCAATCATCCTCGCGGACCATCCCTATCAGCTAAAGACGCAAAGCAAGCCCATTTGTTTCCAAATATTGTAAAACACGCTGAGAGCCGGCCTCGTACCCCTTTTTTTGCTAAAAAACCGATCGATTCCGCACGGTCTGTTTGTTCGCCAGCAAAAAACGGCTTTCTACCGCCCCGCCGCCCATAATTTGCTCTGCCACGTATTCGCCGAAGGCAGGTCCGTGCTTAAACCCGTGCCCCGAGCCTCCTCCCGCGAGCCAGACATTCTCCATTTGCGGGTGCCGGTCCACCAGGAAATCGCCATTCGAAGTATTTTCATACTGGCACACAAGCGTCTCGACCAGCGGTGCTTCTTGCAAAGCAGGGAAACGCTTTGCGACGTACTGCTTGGCCCATTCGATTCCTTCCGCCGATGCTACTCGCGACTGCGTGTCCGGGTCGACCACCTCCCCGTGAGCGTCTCTGGCCAGTTTCACTCCTCGGCCCTCCATGTCCGGCAATCCATAGACTTCGTCCGCCTGGAAGAGCCAGGTGGGCAACTCCGGCGCCTTGAATCGACTATCCCCCGCAGGCGTCCCGAAGAAAAACACTTCTTGCCGCGTCGGGAAGATTTTTTCTCCCAGTAATTCCGGAAAAATTTTTGGAAGCCACGGCCCGCAAGCAAACACAAATTGATCCGCGCTAATGCTGTTCCCATGCGAAGCCTGAACAGTTTTTATCCTGCCATTTGCTTTCGGTGCGACCACGGGGCTAAGGTGATAATCAACGCCTTTCTCTCGGGCATCTGCCACAACGCACGACACCGCGCGACGCGCAAGCAGCGCCCCGCTCTGCGGTTCAAAAATTCCGGACCGAACCTCCGCGAAGTTCATTTGCGGATAGTGCCGTTGCAACTCCCCGATGTCCAGCTCTTCGAAAGGAATCCCACACTGGCGCAAAGTCGCCGCGGATTGTTCCAGCCTCGAGGTATCCTCACTGGAAAGCCACAATACGCCGGTTTCCTGAAACAGATCCTGCCGCACCGCTGCAAAAAGCTCTTTCCATTGCACCAACGAACGCAGCGCCCACCGCGTGTATAGTTCGTCCGCGCCGTAGCTCATACGAATGATTCGCGATTCGCCGCCCGAACTCGCGCGTGAATGCGCCGGACCATGCGCCTCCAACAGCGCCACCCGGAGTCCTCGCCGCGCCAGATGCCAAGCCGTCCACGCTCCGAAAACACCCGCGCCAATCACCGCGACATCGTAGGATTTGCCTGTAAACATTAAATTTCATCGTACCGCAACGTCCCGTAATTTTCGAAGCCAACGATGAGGTTAGAGCAGCGACCCCTGGCCGTTTGTCCGGTAACGCACTTACACATGTAGGGGAAAATAGCTTGAGTGGTGCCACACAGGGCGTGTAGCCCTGCAAATACCCGTCAATACACTTACAGCTTTTCAAGTTTTACGCTCACCTCGACAGGCTTTGCGTTCTTAGGAAGATGACGCTTCAACGCTTCCTTCAAATCCGTCTTGCGCATCGGCTTCGAGATGTAGTCATCCATTCCGGCATCCAGGCATCGCTCCCGGTCGCCTGGCATGACGTTCGCCGTCATGGCGACGATGGGATGATGCATGCTTGACCCCTCGCGCCTGCGTATTTCCCTGGTGGCTTCATAGCCGTCCATTTCCGGCATCTGACAATCCATGAAGATTACGTCGTAGGGCAGGAGGCCCACCATCTCGATCGCTTCCCGGCCATTGGCGGCCACGTCTACGCGGCAGCCCAGCTTTTCGAGCATCCGAACAGCGACCGCTTGATTGACAGCGTTGTCTTCAACGACTAGAACGCGCGCGCGAAACATCGGCTGAGCCACCTCATCCTGAAGGTTACTCGTATCGATTGCCCCGCTGTCCGCCAGGGTGAGATCGACGGGCAGCGGCAGAGTGAACCAGAATCGCGAGCCCTCCCCTACTTTGCTCTCGACGCCCATTTTTCCGCCCATGAGCTCCACTAACTGCTTCGAAATCGATAATCCCAGTCCCGTGCCACCGTACTTGCGTGTCGTGGACGTGTCCGCCTGCGTAAAACGCTCGAAGACTGTGTCCAGCTTCCCGGCCGGAATGCCAATCCCAGTGTCCGCAACCGAGAAGCGAAGCCGCACCTGCGCGCCGATCTGTTCTTCGCATTCCACGCTCAGGTACACCTGGCCTTTGTTCGTGAACTTGACGGCGTTTCCCGAGAGGTTGATGAGAATCTGCCGGATGCGTCCCGGGTCGCCGATCACCCGCGAAGGCGTCTCCGGTGAAAACCGCAGAATTAGGTCGAGACCCTTTTCCCGCGCCTTCAAGGTCAAGGGTTCGGCCATCTCTTCGACAAGCACCCGGAGGTCGAAGGGAATGGGCTCAACGGTCATTTTACCGGCTTCGATCTTCGAGAAGTCCAGGATGTCGTTAATGATGGCCAGCAACGCGTCGGCGGAATCACGAACTGTCTCGGCGTAATGGCGCTGTTCCGAGTTCAGGGGACTGTCCAGAAGAAGTCCCGCCATGCCGATCACGCCGTTCATCGGCGTGCGAATCTCGTGGCTCATCACCGCCAGGAATTCGCTTTTGGCGGTGTTGGCGCTTTCCGCGGCTTCTTTCGCCTTGTAAAGCTCCCCGCGCGAAAGTTCCAGCGCCTCCAACATTCGGTTTATTCCCGCGCCGAGGCCGGCAATTTCGTCGCGGCCTTCATCGGGCACGCGCCCGGTGAGGTCGCCGCTCGCGCCGATGGTGGCCACGCTGGCGCTCAGCCGGATGATTCGCGCCTGCACCAGCGTCTCCATCAGTAGCATCGTCACCAGACCAAATGCGAATCCCGCTACCAGCAACGAAACCAGAAAGCGCGACAGGCTTGCTTCCCCCTGCTGCATTATTTTTCGAGGCACCACTATCCGCAGAATCAGAGCTTTTTTTCCGTAGATATCTTTAAACAATTCATAGCCGGCGATATTCTTGGAATTCAGCGGGCGAAGCAACGTAGGCGAGAACGCCGTAAGCGCGGCTCGCGCGGCTTCAACATCTTCCGGTAGCCCCGCCGCATCAAGCCGGTGCACCGTCAGCGAGAGGTGCGAAACGTCCGCGAGGTGCGCGATTTCCGTGGCATCCAGATTCCGTCCCGTCACGAACGTGCCGCGAATCGGGCCCCGCCCTTTGCTGTCGAGAATCGGCTGCGAATCGATCAGCGCCATACCCGAGGTAAGCAGTATGGTTCCCATCAGCTTGCTTCCGGGATGCGCGTGGCTCAGCAGCAGCGAGCCCGGTGCAACATGCGCCCTGAGACCTTGCGGAATTTTTCCCTCGCTTTTTGTCGTACGGTCATACCCCTTGGTAAACACCTCGCGGCCATTTGTATCGAAGATCATCACGAAATCAATCCGCAAACGTGGAAACCATTCATTCGGGAATTCGGTAGCCGGGAGCGTTGGTTTTTCGCCGACAACGAATGCGTAGGCGTCGTCCCAGACGGCGTAATCACTGGCGGTGTTATCGAGAGTGGCGAAATCCTCGGCCAAAACAGCGGTGGCGCGCTCCAGGTCTTGGCGGGCGTCATCCGCTTCCAAAGCCGCAAAACTCCGGGTCGTGGAAATTCGCACGACCGAGTACAGGATCACCACCATGCTCATCAGAGAGAGAGCGACACCCAGCAGTGTTTTTGTGCGTAATTTCATCGCTAAGTTAATGGACCCAAAGGGGCCCTGCTCCAATGCTCAGACAGCGGGACAAACCTCTCCTTGCGCCCGTCAAGAGTATGGGAAGCAGGATTTAGAGAAGGGGAAACCACTGTCACAGAGCGTGCCGCGGGGGTCAAGGTTAATATCTCGGTAAAGTGCTAGCTCGCGGCACTGATCTCGGCAGCGAAATGGCCGCTTTCGAGGACTCGCTCAGCGGTTGTTGAAACGGTCGCAACGCACAAAAATGAATCGCAACGCCACAAATCTACGTCTCCTTTTTCCAGTACACTCCGCTCAAATCAATCCAGCTCAAAGGCGTCTTGATTTTGTTTTTTGCCCGAAAATCTTCCGCGGCCTTGCGGCACGATTCAATCTCGCCGTAGTCGTCGATAATCACATAACCGCCCGCGGAAAGCTTTGGATACAGATTTACGAGCGCGTCCATTGTGGAAGAGTACATATCGCCATCGACTCGCAAAATCGCCAGCGTTTCGATGGGCGCGCTTGGCAGTGTATCCTTGAACCATCCCTTCAGAAAACGGACCCGATCATCGAGTAGCCCATACCGCGAAAAATTCGCTTTCACCTGCTCCAGCGATACGCCGAGAACGTCACTCTTCTTCCAGTGGCGGTCTCCCTCGTCCTGTTGATACCGGCCGTCCGGTTTCGGCAAACCTTCAAACGAATCCGCCACCCAAACCTGCCGGCTGTTGTCCCCATGCGCCTTCAACGCAGCGCGCATGAAAATGCACGCTCCGCCGCGCCAGACTCCGGTCTCGACAAAATCTCCTGGTACTTCGCCGCGAAGCACCTCCGCGATGCACCAATCAAGATTGTCCAGGCGTTTCAGGCCAATCATGGTTTCCGCTTCCGCCGGCCAATCCCTGCCTTCCGCGCGACGCGCCAGATCTACCTCCGCATCGCAAAAGAGCCGCAATCCTTTCTTTTCCAAAATCGCGGCAATCGCCGGATAAGCAAACCACGCAAAATGTTTTATCGTAAGAGGCGGGCGGCGCACCGGTCGATGTTTTTCCGGGAAAATGTACCTCGTCAAACATTTCTTCATTAAGTCCAGGTAAAGCTCCGCGGCATCGTTTTCGAGCTTTTCACCTGGCGTTTTCATCAGTCAGCGTCCTTTGAAGGCGCGGTTCGATTCAAAGTACCAGAAAGTTTAGCTAAAGGTTGCAGCGCGCGGCACCACAATTATTCTGTCATCCCGCCCTGCCTGCGCAGTGAGAAATCCCTCTTCGCCGTATCCGCGTGACGGCGAAATGCCTCCGGCCTAGGCGAAAAGCCAATTCAGAATGTGACTCGATGCACTAACCAGGATGCCGGCGTTTGCGAATCGGAAACAAACCAAATCTCTGTGTTATAGACAGACAGCATTCACCGTGGTAAAAATAGTTTCAGCTTTCCATCGACGCACATGTCGAGAAGGAGGTGATCCCTGAGGTATCTAACGAATTGATTTAAGCAAGGGCGCTTGGGCTTTTAACAAGCGCCCTTTTTTTGTCCGTGCAAAGGTAATATCTTCTGCTTCTCAAAGCTACTCCAGCCACGCCATCAGCTGGTCAAAACCACCAGCGCTGACGCGCTCAAAAGTAGCAGGTTGCTGATGTCGTATTCACCGTGAAGCAGATGCACCGCTGCCGCCGCCGCGTAAACTACCAGTAGTCCCACTCCCCCGGATCGCATGGTTCGCGGAATCAGGAAAAACACCGCGGCCACAATTTCCGCCACGCAAATCACGCGCAAAACATTCGTGGGAAGATGTCCTACCCCATGGTGGGTGAGCGCCACGAACAGCCGCACGGCGCCGAGCGCGGAAATCAAGCCAACGATCCAGCGTAAAACGAATACAGCAGTGTTTCTGCTCATTGTTCCGCTCGTCGCTCTCCTCTCATTCGTTCATTTACCGGACGCGCGCTTTTTTTGTTTCGCGCTCGCTTCCGTCAGCCGGTGGCTCGCCGTGGCATCCAGTTTCAAACCATAAATCTTTTTCAATTCTCCGATGCGCTGCAACGCTTCCTTGCCGAACGCGCCCTTGCCTTCAAAGGAATGAAGCACAATGCCTTCCAGAAGATCTCCAAGGGTAATATCGTAATATTCCGCCAGCGCCTTCAACACTTTCAGAATGTGTTTCTCCATGCGTGCCCCGGTTTGTACCCGTTCCACCACGATGGTTTCCATAAATCCTCCCTATGTTGTTACTGTGGTACGAATGTACCTAAGTACAGGAGATATGTCAAGGGATATTTGGACGTGGCGGAAAATGTGCAAAGGGAAGTTTTGAGTACCATCGGGAAAGTTTGGCGGTTGGCTGCGGAAAATTGAAAATTACCGCGAAAATACCTCGGAAAGCGGTTCCGCCCAGTGCGCCAGTTGCTCCAGCGATTCCGTATGCGTGGGATCCAGGTGCAGCGGTGTCACCGATACCGCCCCGCTGAAAATCGCCGAATAATCGCTGTCCGGCGCTACGTCTTTGTCGATACGCTGCTCCGAAAGCCAGAAATAATCGCGGCCGCGAGGATCCTTTCCCTCCACAAATTGCGTGCGCGTGATTTTTTTCGATTGCCGCGTCAGCCGTACCGCGCCATCCCACTTTTCGGGAACATTAATGCTCAACAAAACTTGATCCGGCAGGCCGTGCCGCAGAATCATTTCCGCGGTAGCCCGCGCGATGCCGGCGGAATCTTCAAATTTTATTTTTGGATTTTTCGAGCACAACGAAATCGCCACCGCCGGAATATGGTGCAAAGCCGCTTCGCGCGCCGCTCCCACGGTTCCGGAATAATAAATATTTTCTCCCAGATTCGCGCCGTGATTAATTCCAGCAATTACCATGTCCGGTTTTTCCGGCAACAATTTGTGCAGCGCCACAATCACGCAGTCCGCCGGCGTCCCGTCAATGGCCCACTGCCGCTCGCCAACCGCGTGGCAAACAATTGGCCGCCGCAGCGTCAAGGATTGCGCTGCCCCGCTCTGCTCCAGCAGCGGAGCAACAATGCTTATCGTGGCTATTTCGCCCAGCGCTTCCGCCAAAGCCAGCAGCCCGGCGGCCTGGTACCCGTCATCGTTGGTCAGCAATATGTGCGTCATATCTGCCTATGGAGTGCGTCAGTCCGCTGCCACTTCTCTGTTCTCATGCCACTTGTTTCCATTGATTATATCAAGGTCTGCGCGACCGCTCTTGAGCTTTAGGGTTTGCGGCGATGCTCTCTTGTGACTGCAGTCTACAAGCATGCGAAACGCAATAACGGTTCCTTGCAAACCAGCGATAGCCAAAATGAATGAGCCAGTTAAAACCGGGAAGACAAAATAGCGCATAGAACGGCCAAGCCCACCATATCCGCCGTGTCACTTGCAGATAGACATCAGCCCCTGCAACCAATTCACCTTTGTTCATTAGTAGCCGGATGTCCTGCAAGGATTCTTCCATGGGCATGTGCAGGCGTTCTTTCACCCAAGGCTCTTGCAACTCCGCGATCGCGAAGCCGTGCCGCGCCAGCGTCTGTTCCCAGAAATGTACCCAGCGAGAACAAAAACCGCACGCGCCGTCATAGAGTACATAGCCTCTAGCTCCGCCTTCGGCGTGAATAGTGCCCGGCATCCCTTACAACTCCCGCCCCCGGAACACAGTTACTTCAGATCCTTCGGCGAGAAAAGCCGAGGACGGAGCAACGCTTAGCGCGGCGGCCAAGTCCTTCCCGTAGAGTTCCTCTACGTCGCCATCGAAACTCGCACCTCGCCCATTCCAGACCTTCCAGGACGAGTGGTTGACTCGATATTCAGCGCATTGGCCGTTTCGTTGAGATGCATAGCCCCAGTAGTGCTCGGTAATGAACTGTTCCGCTGAATCGTTTTCGGGCAGCGCGGGGCTGCCTGTCACACTCAATTTCATTTTGTTCCAGCCTTTGCCGTGCCGCCACCCATACTGTACTGTAAAATCTGTTCCATTTTGTTTTTGGATTTGATGCGACATAGGCAAGGTCACATAATTTTCGTTGTAAAAAGTGCGAGCAGTGGTTGTAATCGCCCAGCGCGGAACGATTTCCTTAATGAACACAACTCCTCTCCTGACTTCATTTACCTCCCGCCTTCGAACATAGAGCCGGAGATTTACCTCATCAAAGTCGCGGTGAAAGGGGATGGGAATACCAAACACTTTGGTTTTCAAAAATCGAAATCCGACAAGGCTAACGAAGACTCTCTCATTCCATTTGTCAAGTTCTGTTCCTTTAGGCACAAATTTTGCAAGCAGCTGGGGATCCACCTCATAGTTCAGCATTGCAAGATTGCGCCACTCAGCAGTAAGGAAAACATCGCCGAAGCCCATAGTCCTAAGATAGCTGCAACAAACGATTTGAGGCAATTCGTAAACTTGAAAGAGAACAAAACAAATAACGGAAGTAAGGCGGGATAAAGAAGCAACAGAGAGACTTGAAAAAAATGGTCGGGACGACTGGATTCGAACCAGCGACCTCACCCACCCCAAGGGTGCGCGATACCAGGCTTCGCTACGTCCCGACCGATTGCTGAAACCGTTTATAAAAAAACGGTCAAGCCCAGAGAATCAAGGCTATCACTTGCGTTCGAGAAGCGTCAAGAAACTGCGCAGCGAATCGCGCAAATCCAGGAGCATTTTGCGATCCAATTGCCGTTGCGAGTTGCGGCCTTTTTTCGTGGTCCCGTTTTTTGCCCCGGTGTCGAACAGCAATCCATCCGGAGCGGATTCCACGCCACCAGGTCCCGCAAACGGCTCGTCGCGCAAATGCCTCCGCGCCCCCGCGATGGTGAAGCCTTCATCGTAGAGCAGGCGCTTTATCCGCAGCACCATGTCCACATCTTCCTGGCGATAGAGCCTGTGGCCACTGGAACTTTTCACCGGCTGCAGCATGGGAAATTCCGTTTCCCAATAACGCAGAACGAAAGCTTTGGTATCGGTCAAACGGCTGACTTCGCCGATGCGATATAAATTTGTTTTTTCCGTCGATTGCGGGGCGGCGATGCTGGCCATTATCTCTTCCTGAGGCTGGGCGCTTTTGTGTTGCTCGGGGCCATCGTAGCAGCTTGCGGACTAGTTGTCCTCGTGCTCTTTTTTGCCGCGAAGGCGAAGCCGCTGAATAAAGCGGATGGGCGTGCCGACGAAATCATACTTCTCGCGTAGGCGATTTTCCAGAAAGCGTTGATAGCTGAAGTGCAGCGGTTTTTTCTGATTGGTGAAAATAACGAAGGATGGCGGCGCAACTTTTGCCTGAGTGATGTAGTAGATGCGCACGGGGCGCGCTTTGGGCGTGGAGCCGCGCTGCAAGTCAACATCTTCCTTGAGCCAGCGGTTGAGCTCCGGCGTGGAAATTTTTCGGCCGCGAGCGATCCAGCATTGCACGATTAAAGGAAAAACTTTGTTAGTGCGTTCGCCGGATTTGGCGGAGAGAAATACGATCGGCGCGTAACTCAGAAATTTCAATTTACCGCGAATCAATTTTTCGTAATCGAAGAGCAGCTTGCTGGTTTCGATGTCACCGAAGCGGTGCGCTTCGCCGTCGGCGCGTTTGGCGCGGCCTTTGGAGGTTTCTGAATCGCGCTTGGAAGATTTGCGCGCGGCTTCGATGGCCAGATCCCACTTGTTGATGACGATGATTACCGAGCGGCCGGATTCTTCGGCGTAACTGGCAATTTGCGCGTCGCCCTGGGTGACACCTTGCTCTCCGTCGACCACGAGCAGTGCCACGTCACAGCGTTCGAGGCCGCGGCGCGCCATCACTACGCTTAATTTTTCCGCGACCAGGGTGGTCTTGCCCTTGCGGCGAATTCCCGCGGTATCCACGAAACGGTAGAGCCGCCCGTCGTGATCTATTTCCTCGTCGACATTGTCCATGGTGGTGCCTGGAGTTGGCGAAACGATGGAGCGATCTTCTCCAACCAGGCGATTGAGCAAAGTGGATTTGCCAACGTTGGGGCGGCCGATGATGGCGACTTCAATGCGGTCCGGCTCTTTTTCCTCGGTTTCGGAGGTATGCACCACGCTGATTTGCGCGAGAGCGGAGTCCAGCAAATCGTCCACGCCGGTGCCGTGCTCGGCGGCAATGGGAAAAATGGGTACGCCGATGCGGTGAAACGCGCTGGCATTGCCGACTTGCGATGGCGAGTCAATTTTATTGGCGGCGATGACAAAAGGTTTTCCGGTGGTACGCAGCAGCCGCGCCAGCTCCTGATCGAGCGGGGTCATTCCCGCGTGAGCGTCAACGACCAAAACGAGCAGAGCGGCGTTTTTGATGTCGACATTCGCCTGGCGCAGAATTTCCCGCGGGATCAGAGCTTTGTCGTCGGGAACCATTCCGCCGGTATCGACAATTTCCACCGCGCGGCCACGCCATTCGGCTTTGCCGTAAATGCGGTCGCGGGTTATGCCTGGCTCGTCGGTGACGATGGCGCGGCGCGTGCCGGTAAGCCGGTTGAAGAGCGTGGATTTGCCAACATTCGGGCGGCCAACAATTACCAGCGATGGAAGAGTTTGCGTCATAGGGTCAAGTTTTTACGGGCAAGGCGGCGAAGCCGAGGCGTGCATTCCACTGTAACAGAGAGAAGCGGGTGACAGTCGAAAGTTGAAGAAACGCCACGAGCGCCTGGAAAGAGGACGGATGATTTTTCCTTTATCCGGGGGTACCCCACCCGGGGGGTGTTTTGGAGATGTATCAAAGCAAAGGGTTTAACTGTGGGGCATGTATAGATGTGTGAAAGCAAAGGACTTATTTTTACTATAAAATCAATAGAATGATACATTTGCGGACGGTTCGTAGGTGTGACAAACAAAGGAGTTACAAGAGCGCTTTTGATCGGTAAGAAGCCAGCGAAGAGGGTGGGATACGCGTACGGCGAACAGTCGGCGGGCATGGAGTGGAACTGCACGGAGCAGGGTAGCACGATAAACATACTAAGTCAATAGATAACTAAAGAGTTAGCGTTCGAATGGACTGCACGGGCAATATAATTCAAAAGCCCCACACGCAAAAACCGCGTATGGGGCACCCAATCTGCTTCAACCAGTTTGGCTTGGGCCACCATCCCCCGTTAGGCTGCCGGAACGGACTCCACTTTCTCGATGTCCCGAAAACCGATCAGATAGGCGGGTTGCTCGTCGTGCTTCTCGTAATGCGACTCCTTCGTCGTCGATACGAGGTCGTAGATAACGTCTTCATCTTCATCCGAGACGGAGAGTACTTTTGCGAGCAGGGTTTCGCCGTCGTAACAGGTGATCTTGACAACCCTGTCGATGCTGGACTTCAGTAATAGTAAATCCGTCTCAGTCATGTTAAGCGGCGCTCATTTCAAAACCAATTCCAGATTTTTTCCCAGAGCGCATAGAGAAAGGCCGCAAAAATAAGGGTTATCCACCAAAATTCTGAATTGCGATCAATCAGTTCGTGGTCACGAGCGATGGCAAATGCGCTTAGGGTGATTCCCAAAACCCCAAGCACAAGAGGCTGCGGCTCATCCGAGAGAGTTCGCATGACCAAACCCCATAAGACGCCCATAGAAACCATGAACTCAGCTCCCCCAACGTCTTTGGCGATGAAGAGGTCTCCTAGGACACAAATCGCAAGGATGCCTAACAGTATGTTGATCGGTCTCTCTCTCATTCGTTCCCGAGCTTATCAAGCACAAAATGAATGAGAAGAAAACTGAGAAGGAAGCCGAGAGTCCCTAACATTGAAATGACGAGTCGGGTGACGTACCGGGCGAGAGGCGCGGTCCATTTTTCAGCTTGCGATTCGACCGGATACGTCAGAGATGAGGTCTGGGGACTGTCGGGAGAAGCACCGGTGGATGAGGTGCCTATTCCAAGGACCAGGGCGGCAAGGAATGGCAGAATAATGGCCAGCAGTTCCCATCGTTCAGCGTTGGCCTGAATTCGAGGCAGTTCGGCCGCATGTTGAGGTAGTCCAGTCCACGCTGAGATCATAGCGATTGCAGCTAATAGACGCCCGATTGAATAGGCAGACGCGAACATCATGCCAGCGCCGCAAGGATCCAAGGGATGCGCTTCTTGCCAGGCCAACGAAAAAGGAAGGCGTGTCCGCGCCATTGGCCCGGCCTAAACAGATATTTTTTTGTTGCCGACATGTGCCGCGAGGATATCACTTCAAGATATCAGGATGAAGTACGTGATATCGAATCGAATGTGCCCAACAGAAGATCAAAAGCCCCACCCTTGCGAGAAATAAAAAGCGCAAAAACGGAGCACCCAAAATCTTTTTTCAAAGGTCGGCCACCCGCCCGTTGAGACTCCCGGTTGGCCGCCCAACGCTCCGAAGCGTTGAAGCGTGGGAAGAAACCCATGGAATCGACCCTGCAGAAGCCGAACTGCTATTGAACCAGAAGAGGCTTCCACTTGCGGAGGTTGCACGTTACGCTGAGCGCAGCTAAATTAGGCGCGAGAGTTGGAGCTATACGTGAAAAGACCCGTCGCGGAGGAATCTGCCTCTGCATTCATCGACGAGAAGATCAAGGAACTTGGGGACTGGCGCGGGAAGACGCTCGCGAAAGTGCGCGAACTCATACACGGGGCGGACCCTGAGATCGTCGAAGAGTGGAAGTGGGCCAAGCCGACATCGCCGGGGACTCCCGTCTTTTCCCACGGTGGAATCGTCTGCACGGGAGAGACGTACAAGAACGTCGTCAAGATGACATTTGCCAAGGGAGCTGCGTTGAAGGACCCTTCAGGTCTATTCAACTCGAGCCTCGACGGGAATGTCAGGCGCGCCATCGACATCCACGAAGGCGACAAGGTCGATGAGGCGGCCTTGAAGGATCTCATCCGCGCTGCAGTGGCGCTCAATCTCAAGGGCAAGAGCAAGCCGAAACCCCGGCGAGCGAGCAGCAAGCGGGCCGACTAGGTGGATCGCAAGACAATGCAGCAACCACGCTTGCGGAGGCGACGAAAATTCAATTCCGTTGAGGAATATTTAACCTCACTGGACGCTACGAAAGAAAGGACCCTCAGGTGTCTGTAATTGATTTGATTCTTACCCAATTTCCGGAACTAGAGTCCAAAATTTCCTGGAACGTACCTACCATCCACCGGAATGGGAAGTATGTAGTTGGCGTTTGTGCCTACAAGCATCATCTAACATTTTCACCCTGGAGTTCTGGTGTAATTGAAGACTTTAAGGTGAGGTTGGGGAAGTTTGTCCTCTTTAAGAACTGCTTTCAGATCCCTGTCGATTGGGAAATCGATAGAGAATTAGTGGAGGATTTGGTCCGGGCCAGACTAGCCGAGCTGGATTAAGAATATCTTTGGCAGATCCACGCTAAGCATTGTCTGCGTTCTTAAAACCCAGGGGCGCGGCACCAGCAAGAAACAAAAGCGCAAGGACGGGCACCCTAATTCGTCCGAATACGTTTGGCGTGGGCCACCCCGACGGAATTCCAGAACGGTGATTTTCGGTATCTCTTTCTGCTACTTCATTTTACGGTCGTAGGTGGGAGACAGGCAACACCGAGGGCTGGTACGGAAGTTCTATGGTGAGATTCCCTGTGTTTGAGCTAGGATGGATTCTACAGAGTGAAGTTCCGGGAGGAATAACATGACGGTATCTCGTTCAAAGACGTTTGTTCTGGTTGTGGCTTTTGGGCTGGTCTCGTTTGTGGGCATGCCCAAGCACGTTTTGGCACATCCAGGGGATGACAACACACAACAGGACGACGCGAACAAGAAAGACGAGAATCTGGACCTGAATGATGATCGGCAGGAAGGTCCGCAGGATGAGTTGAATGACGATAAGGGCGTGGACAAACCGGAAAACCTGAGCATGAGCCTGAGCTCGGGCCAAGAGAAGCAAGCCGAAGCTCTAGAAATGAACGGCGCCAACAATGATGGCGACCTGAATGAGGACCGCGTGCAAGATCAGCAGCAAGACCTGCAGGAAGACGCCGCGGCGGCTCCTGCAAGCCTGTAAGAAGTAGCCCGAAGGCCACTAAAGCGAAAATCGTTAACCCCGAAATGCGCGTGGCGGCCAACTGGGTTTTCACAGACGGGATAAGAAGGATTCGCAGGGAGCGTTGGACGCGTCGAAACCAGCGGGAATGGCGAAATAGCCACCCATGCTGGTTCGGCGCTACCGTTCCCTGCTTTTTTTGCGTACCAGCGGGTCTTTTTGTCGCCATTGCCGTCCTTTTCGCCACACTGCCCTTTTCGTCACACAGGAGAGACGCCCCCGACAGTTGAGCTGTGCCAGTGGCTATACTTTGTGAAAGGCGAGGAGCGACAAATGCGCGTGGTTTACAGCCGGATAGGGCTTTTATTGGTGACCTTGTGTTTGGCCGTCAGCGCCCATGGCCAGACGGACCCCCAAAGTAAACAAACCCTGGAAGCGGGGCGTGAGGCGTTACGGCAGCAGCACTATGCTGAAGCGATTGGACTGCTGGAAGAGGGATTGCGAGAGTCTCCTAATAACCTGGAGTTGAAAGTAGAGCTGGGCCGAGCTTATCTCTACGACCGTAAGGACGAGCGGGCGATCCAACTGTTTCAGGAAGTGCTACGCGAAGAGCCCTCGAACCGTGCGGCCAAGCTCGAACTGGCGCGAGCCCTCGGATATCGCCGCGAATACAAGCGTTCCAATCAGGTGTACCGGGAACTTCTGGCCTCCAAACCGGATGATGAGGCCGCGGAGCTCGGACTGATTCGTAACCTGATGCACGAGAAGAAAACCAGTGACGCTCGCCTTGAACTGCAACAGGCCCTGGCTCTTCACCCCGACAGTAAGGGGCTGCAAGAATACAAGCAGCGGCTGGAGAGCAAAGATCGAACGCAGAGCGCACGGCTGCAAGGGGACAGAGAGCCGCTCCCTGCCGCGCGGAACTATCCTGGCGGGATCCAGGGTAGCGGCGCTTACTTCTCGGATTCCGCCGGCAATCGTTCCCGGCGGTTCACGCAAGAACTCAATCGTGAAATAACGCATAAACTCTCGGCTCGCTTGCGGGTTGAGGAGAGGTCCCTGTGGAAGAATGCGGGGCCGACAGCGAATGTGCTTTGGGGTACGGGCGAGCTGCGCGTGCAGCTAATGCGTTCCATACGGTTCAATGGCGCGGGGGGCGGAGTGCGCTTCGCGGACGGCGCTAGCCGGATGCTCTATCGCGGAGAAGTGGAATTCCATCCAGCGAATGGATTGTGGTTTTCGGCTGGATTCCAACGGAGGCCGATTTCCCCAACGTTTCAGGCAGCGCAGTTTAACCTGCTCGCGGAAGGATGGCACACCGGTCTGCAGTGGCACCCCAAGGACTGGCGGGTGAATGCTGCGTTCTCCCGTGAGCATTACACGGATGGAAACGTGGGCAGGAGACTGGACACCGAGGTATTACGCTGGCTAGGGGATCCTCGCTTCGCGGTTGGAGTGGGCTACCGCTTTCGCTATATAGGGTTTGACCAAAACTTTCGTCACGGGTATTTCGATCCCAGCAAATACTACAGCCACTTGGGAGTGACTGGCGTTAGACTGCGCCGCGGTAAATACTTTCGAGGGGAGTATCTGGGAGGCGCCGGGGTGGAGTCAATTTCGGGCGCTCCTTACCAGTTTGCGTGGGATCTGGAGTTGCGCAACCGCGTTTTGCTCGCAAACTGGGAATTTGGCGGGGACTATTTCTATTACCACTTGGCACAGAACAGTGGGGCTTTCAAGTCGCAATCTGCTCGCTTGCTGATTGGCTATCACTTCTAGCTGTCTGGCAGCGGATAGTTGAAGAACTTCGATTGGCTAGCGCGCGAAGATTGTTTGGACGCGCGGTTCTGATTCTCGCGACCAGAATTCCAACCTCCGGTTACTCAAGTAGTCAAGCATTCCATCTCCATCTGCGTTGAATTGAGAGCATTTCATTTTTAAATGAGCGGAAGCTTGACGGGGCGGCTGGGGCGTTAGTACTGTAGCCGTACGAATTTGCCAGCGCTTCTCGGGGGAAGCGGTGGCTGCAGGGGCGTGTCGTAACTTGGGTAAAAACAAAGTAACCGAGGAGATTGCAATGATGAAGTTTATTCGCAGCCTGGGCGGAGCACTGTTTATTTTGGTGGCGCTGCTGATGGCGGGCGCGGCGGCGGAAGCGCAAACGTTTCGCGGAACAATTTTAGGCACGGTGACGGATACCTCGGGAGCGGCGGTCGCCGGGGCAACGGTTACGGTGAAGAACGCGGACACCGGGCTGACGCGAACGGTGATCACTGCGGATGACGGCAGTTATTCGGCGCCGGAGTTGCCCATTGGCAACTACAACGTGGAAGTGGAGAGACAGGGTTTCAAGCTTGGAACGGTAACCGGGATTCGCGTGGAAGTTTCCAGCGAACGGCGCGCGGATATTACGCTGCAGGCCGGGCAGTTGGCGCAGAGGATCGAAGTTTCGGCGGATAGTTTGCCGCAGGTGGAGTCGACGGAAAACACGCTGGGCGGGATCATTCAATCGAACGTAGTGACGAATCTGCCGGTGAATGGGGGCGATTACCAGAAACTAATTTTTCTGGTCCCCGGTGTGGCGGGCTCACCGGATGAGATATCCGATTCACCAGGCTCTTACGGAACATTTTCGGTGAATGGCGCACGTGGGCGATCGAATAACTTTTTGCTGGATGGCACGGACATGAACGACGGCTATCGTAATGATCCGGCGATTAATGAAGCCGGAGTGTTCGGCACACCGGCAACGATATTGCCGGTGGAAGCGATTGCAGAGATGCGCGTGGCTTCGAACTTTGAGTCGGAATATGGGCGAAGCGCGGGCGCGGTAATCAATATTGTTACCAAGAGCGGGACGAACGGTTTGCATGGTTCCGCGTTTGATCATTTGCGGAACACGGTGCTCAACGCACGCAACTATTTCAACCAGGTGGGTTCGCCGAAACAGCCGTTCCACGACAACCAATTCGGGGGCGCGCTGGGGGGGCCGATTCGCAAAGACAAAACCTTTTTCTTCGCGGACTACGAAGGAGTGCGTGAGATTGGGTCGCAAAGCAGCTTGGCATGCGTGCCAACAGCCGCTGACTATGCGAATAACGCGCCGACTCCCGGGGACATCACCAGCATCAATCCGGTCATTCAGAATTTAATCAATGCGGGCAAGGCATGGCCCACGCCGGCCGGCGCAGCGCCAGCAGATTGTTACGCCAACGGAGGCACGAATACGACGTTGGCAACACCTTTTTCGAATCGCGTGGATAGCGCAATCGCGAAGATCGATCACAGCTTCAACGCGAATAATTTGTTGACCGGGCGATATTATTTTGGCGATAGCCTTCAGAGCTTTCCATTGGCGTTAAGCGGTGGCGGGCTGGTCGGAGGGTATAACACGGTGACGCCGACGCGCGTGCAACTGATTTCGTTGTCGTACGTAAGAAATTTCTCAATTTCGTTATTGAATGAGGCGCGACTTGGCTGGAACCGTTTCGCGGAAGGATTTTTTCCCGAAGATCGCAAGTTTGATCCGTCATCGATCCATTTAGATACGGTGGGCGCAGGAACGCCGAATAATGGAAATCCTTACAACTTCGGATTGCCGGTGATTTCGATTACCGGCGCGAGTTTTCCGCAACTGGGAGCGGACAAAGCGGATCCAAAACAGCGCGTCGACACCAATTGGCATTTTATTGACGGTGTTTCCTGGAAGGCAGGTAAGCACGACATCAAGTTTGGTTACGAATTCCGCAGAACGTCCATAGCGCAGAAATTTAACCGAAACTATCGGGGAAGGTTGCGATTCGCGACGTTTCCGGATTTTTTGGCGGGAACCCCAGCAGGCAACGCAAGTCAGTACACCGGGAACAGCAATCGCAATACCTTCGAGAATTCTCACGCCGCGTATGTGCAGGACAGCTTCCACGCGACTCGCAAACTGGTGATTAACCTTGGGCTGCGGTACGACTACTTTGGAGTGGTGCAGGAAAAGAATGGGTTGTTTTCCAATGTGGACCCAAAGACCGGTAATGTCTTCGCGGTTGGTAAAGGGCAGCTGTACCAGCCGGATCGTCGAGGCTTCGCGCCGCGGATCAGTGCCGCGTGGGATTTGACGGGCAGAGGCAAGACGGTGATTCGCGCCGGATACGGAATTTTTTATGACGCATTTTCACAAGATATGTTTTTAGGGCATTTGCCGTACACGACCAACTTTGCACCGGGGGCAGCTTATTCGGGACTGGCTGGTCCGGGACAAATTAGGACGAGTGGAGCGGGAACTTTAGCTCCAGACGTTCCGGTGTTTGCGTCTTTCCAGCCGGTGATCGACGAGTTCGGAGTTGATCCAAAGATTCGAAGCCCGTACATGCAGAACTTCAATTTGAACCTGCAACAGGAATTGACGCATAAGATGGTGCTGCAACTGGGTTACGTGGGGTCGACGGGACACCATTTGTACGATTTCCGCGATATAAACCAGCCGAGCGCCGCGACCATTAAGGGGTACAACTATGCTGCGTTTGGATGCTGCGTGCCGGGGCCGCTGAATGGAAGCACCTTCCGCAACGTGATTTATTGGCAGGAGAGCGCGGCAAACTCGAACTATCATAGCCTGCAGGCGAGCTGGCGGATTAACGGATGGCATGGACTGACATCCTCGCTGAATTACACGTGGAGCCACTCGATTGACACTGCGAGCGACGGCGAGGACTACGTGCCGAACGCGGCGCAGCCAACGGACAACACCAACCTGGCGAGCAATAAGGGAAACTCGAATTTTGATGTGCGAAACAGATTGACGTGGGCCTTTATTTACGAATTTCCGACTTTCGGAGGTAGCTGGCAACGACTGAAGAATGGATGGGGCTTCGACGGAATCGTGACCGCGCAGTCGGGGCAGCCGTTTCACCTAATCTATACGTTTGATGACTATGACGGCAGCGGAACGTTCTTTCCCAAGCCGGACATTGTTGGGCCGATTAAGTACAACTATCACGACCCGACGCACTTCCTGGATTTGAGCTCGTTTGCTGTGCCGTGCACGCTGGACGGAGTGGATATTTTCGCAGGCAATTGCGTGTTCAAGGGGGGAGTAAATTCGATGCACTTCGGAAACGAAGGGCGGAATTCGCTGGTAGGGCCGAACTTCCGCCAGTTCGACTTTACGATTCATAAGAACACATCGCTTACTGAGCACGTTAAGCTGGAGCTGCGGCTCGAAGCGTATAACCTTTTTAACCATCCCAACTTTGCAAGCCCGCTGTACCCGGGGTTCCTGGCGGCTGCGGATGTTAATGGAATTGCAAAGGGTACCGATCCGGCGAGCTCGGTGTGCCACAACGTCGCTACCGGGCATAGCTGCGGTTTCTATCCCCTGACGGTAACCGGAGATGTTGGAATCGGGTATCCGTTTCTGGGCGGCGGTGGGCCGCGTAGCTTGCAGATTGCGGCTAAATTTGTCTTTTAATTGCGGTTAATTTAGGTTGATAAGGCGGCCCCGAGATTAATCGGGGCCGCTTTTTTGATTTAGGAGGGGCGGCGGGGTGAGGCTCGATATGCGGGGGATTCTGATAGAGTGCTTGCGTCGAAGGATGACCCGGGCGAAGGACGGTCATACGGGCCCGGGCGAACGGGCGCCATAGGGGCCATACGAACGACGGGGGCAATGTTACGGGCGTGTAAGTTTATGAGGGTGGGCTGCGTATTACCTTATGGACGCACCGAGACCAGGCCGAATGAGTGTTCCAGCAAAGGCTGAGGGTTCCGCGGGCACGCAGGCTCGGGGAGACCTCACGGACGTGATCACCCGGGCCCAGGCTGGGGATGGTGAGGCGTGGGGCGATTTGTATCGCGATTTTGCGCCGGCGATATTTCGTTTTTGCCGCAGGGCATTGCCGACCAGGGAAGATGCCGAAGATGCGACCATGGAAGTTTTTATGAAGCTGCGAGACAAGCTGGCGCAATACGACCGGACGCGTTCGTTCTCGGCGTGGCTTTATAAGGTGGCCGCGAATCACTGCTGGGACATTTTACGGCGAAGGAAAATCCGCCAGGACAAGGAAACCGACGATCTGGACAATGTGCCGCTGGAACATCCTGACCCAAGCCAATTGGATCGGCTGATCGAACAGCGCACCAGCGAGGAAGTTCGCAAGGCGTTGGATTCGCTGAGCGGACGCGCGCGCATGGCGCTGGTGATGCGGTACTACTCGGATATGAGTTACGAAGAGATTGCTGACGCGCTGGGAGTGCGCCGCGCTTTTGTGGGCGTGGTGCTGCTGCGCGCGCGGCATGACTTACGGACCGCTCTTGGCGCGACCGGAGCGCTGGCGGCGGGAGGGGCGCAGTGAACGATTCTCCGAACATTCCCGTGACCAAGCATCTTGATGAGATGACCTGCCTGCTGTACGTCGAGCGGCAACTGGAGCGCGACCGCGCGCTGGAGGTTTCCGCGCACACGCAAACATGCGGCGAATGCCGGACACTGTTGCGCGCGCTGGAGCGCGAGTCGCGACTTTTGACGCGAGCGATGCTGGAGGAAGACGAACCATTGCCTGCCAGGATAGCGGCTTTCCAGCAGCATGCGCGGCAATCCATGCAATGGATTTGGGGAGTGGTTTTTGCTTTGGCGGCAACGGGTATGTATGCGCTGTACACCGGTTACATTCAGCCGTGGGAGCAGCAACTGCAACAAGCAGGTTTTGGCGGCACCAACCTGCTCGGTTTGTTGATCTTTCAAGGCGCATTCTGGAAAGGATGGCAATCCATGTTCACTTTATTCGAGGTGCTGGCGTTGGTGATGCTGGCGGGAGTTTGCGCGGTGTTTTTCCGCAAACGGCTGCGTCGCACGTCGGCACTGGCGCTGGTGATCACCGGCCTTTGCGCCGCGCTGGCGCTGCCGAGTCCAGCCGCGGCTGCGGAATTCCGCAAGGGCGACACCGTTGAGGTTCACAAGGACGAAACGATAAAGGGCGACACGTTTCTTTCCGGTGGGCGCGTTCGCGTGGATGGCACCGTGGATGGCGACCTGTATTTGTTTACCGAGAGTGCGGACGTAAACGGCCATGTGACTGGCGATGTGATCTCATTCGCAAAATCGCTGCGAGTGAATGGGCAAGTGGACGGCAACGTGCGCTCGTTTGTGAACGCGCTGATTATTACCGGAACCGTTGGGAAGAATGTGCTGACGTTCAACGAGACGAGCAACCTGGATACCACCGGGAAAATTGGCGGCAGCCTAACAGCGTTCGGGGAATCGCTTTCTGTTGACGGAAAAGTTGGAAAGGATTTTCTGGGATTTTTTCAAAAAACCAACATTACCGGAACGGTTGGCGGGTCGTTTGATGGGCACGGGGAAGCGCTGATCATCGGATCTACCGCGGTGATCGAAGGGCGGGCGCATTTCAAGGGAGACAAGCCGGCGGAAGTTTCTCCGGAGGCGAAACTGGCGCACCCCTTGGAATTCGAAAAGCTGGAACATGACGAAGGGCACGGCCACGTGGGCTACGCAATATGGATGGTGATTTGGTCCGCGGGGTTTGCGCTACTTGGTTTGGTGTTGTTCGCGTTGATGCCGCGGTTTGCGCAGGAAGCGGTCCGGTCAGGCGAGCAGTACGGGCTCTCGTTTGGACTTGGCGTGCTGGTATTGATAGGAGCGCCCATAGCGGCGATGATTGCGTGCGTGACAATTGTTGGATTGCTGGTGGGAATTTCGACCTTTTTCCTGTGGATATTTATGATGTTGTGCACGCAGATTGTGGTGGGCGCGGTGATCGGGCAGTGGATGCTGGGGCGCACGAGCGAAACCTGGCCGTTGATTGGACGCATGGTGCTGGGATTATTGGTGATACGTGCTGTTGGGGCTTTGCCGTATTTGGGCGGATGGGTGAAGTTCGCGGTGATGCTGTGGGGAATGGGCGCGATTTCGCTGGCGATTTATCGTAAGTTGCAGCCAATGATCGCTCCGGGGATCCCGTCGGCGCCCGCGGGTCCGGGGCCGCTGCCGCCGACCACTACGGTTGGCGGGGTGCAGACGGCGTAGGTCGAAGCGCGAAGTATTAAAAATAAGCGCGAGGCATTTAAAAAAGGCTGGTCCAGATAATTGGGCCGGCCTTTTTTTCCCGGAGGAGAAAAATTATTACTTGCGAACTTTAGCGGCGCTGAAGGGCTGCGCCGTGGACGTTGGGAAGTATATAGCGCGAATGGAAACAGCACCGTCAATGATGAGACCGGTGGCGTCGGTGACGCCATCGTAATTTGTGGCGGCACGCGACGGAAAAACGGTTTGATTGAGTTGAACGTTGAGCGGTATGGTGGCGCCAAAATAGGGCGGAAGATTGCGGATGGTGAAATTAAGCGGAGCAACCACGGTGACGGTGCCGGTCACGCGCGTAAAGCGCAACTGCACGACATCCGTTGTTACGGTGGGCGGAATGCCGCCGCCAGCTGGCGTGAAACTTACCACGTGAACCGCGACGGTCTGACCAGGCTTAAGCACCGAGGTGTCGTTCGAACTGGAAAACAGGTTGACCTCGTTGATGGGGACATTTAGACCTTTGCTATCGACCGCGAATTTCACTCCGCCGGTGGCTGTTGAGCGAAGATTGACGGTGACCGGAGTCCCCGGGAGCAAATTTGTTCCGATCAAACTGGCGGCGGGCTTGAGAAAAAGGTCGTTGGCGACGATCTGAAATTGCGTTGTAGATGCTGGCGTTGATGTCACGGTTCCTTCGATCCAGTCGGTAGCGACCGCTTCGAGGGGATCGTACTCGAGCAGCGTAAATGTGCCGTCGGCGTTCAATGCGGTGTCGATGCTGGCGAGTTGACCAAGCGTGACGCAATGAGAAAAATCCTCAGCGGTGCCGAGGCCGGTGATCAAACAATTTGGAGAAAACGAAGTGGAAGCGTTGGAAACGGCAGTGATCGCGCCGTGCCCGGAAGTGGTTACCGTGACGGTCGAGGCCGTAATCGCAGTGACCACGCCGGTGAAGTCCTCGACAAAATCGAGTTGGCCGCTCGCCAGGCTGGATTTCAACGGAGGCAGCGTGACGGCGCTAAGGATCGGGAGAGGGTTAGCTGGCGGCGGATTCAGCGTGAGCGCGGTCACGACCTGGCCGTTGAGTGTGAGGCCCATCGCGATATTGAGCTGAAGGCGAACGCCTCGCTGGTCATTAGCGGCCAAAGTCAGCGACAGCGCGCTTGCGGGCGTGGATACCAGTGGATTGGCATTGACCGTTGCGATGCTGCTTGCGGAGCAGCCTGCTACCCCGGGATTTGGCTGAGTGCAAAAGGTGACGGAGGCATTGGTGACCGCGAGCGTGATTTTATTGTAAGTACCGGCGGGCACGTTGGCGCGAATTTGGCCGAGAAACGCTGAATCGCTCTGCAATTTGGCGGCGTCAAAAACGTACGTCGTTGCGGTCAACGGAATATTGATATCGCTGCCGGTGGTGGGCGTCAGAGACATTCCGGTGACGGTTAGACTAAACGAGAGAATGGAAGTGGCCGGTGGTGGGGTGAGCGGAACGGTGCTCATGGTGACGTTCAGCGTGGCGTTTCCGCCTCCACAATTAATCGTGCACGTTGAAGAACCGTGGCCGCAGGAATTCATAAAAATCGCGGCCAAGAAAGTTGTCAGAAGCAGAGTGCGTTTCATAGAAAGACTCCGATGCAGAGTTTATGCCCTTTTTGACATAACGACATGCCGCAACGACTGGGATTGTACCTCAAATGTTAAGCCTATTCCGTTGTCAGAGGTAGATGCCAGGCGAGGTTCAGCGGTTTCCCGGGCTGGCATCGCGAAGGAGAGGCAATTTGTTTGAATATGTTATCGTTACAGAGGATTGCTGCATAACGGGCTGTCAGTGTTCGCCAGTGGATGGCGGCGAACCGGGCAAAATTTTTGGTCAAGCGCATACCCAAACCGGGAATAGAAGTTGCCGTGGCGAAGAAAAAGCGCAACATGAGCGCACCCGTGCGCGAATATATTCCGTTCGATGATGATCCGACGATCGCTCACCTGGAATCCCTCAAAGATATAGACATCTCCGAAGCCGAGTCGCCCGAACCAACATCCTCTCAGAGCGGCAAGCCGTCGATGCGTGAGGTTTTTGGTCCCGGCGGATTTCTGGAAAAAAGCATGATTGGCGGTTATGAGCACCGCTCCGGGCAACTGATTATGGCGGAGATGGTGCATGACGCGTTCGAAACACATCATCACGCGATCGTGGAAGCAGGCACGGGAACAGGGAAGACGCTCGCTTATTTATTGCCCGCGATATGCAGCGGACGCCGGGTGGTTATTTCGACGGCTACCAAATCATTGCAGGAACAGCTGTATCAAAAAGACGTGCCCTTCCTGCAAAAACATTTCGCGCCGGAATTAAAGGTCGCGGTGATGAAGGGTCGCTCGAATTTTCTATGCCGTTCCAAGGTAAATGCGATGGCTGACGAGCCCATGCTGAAGGGCATGGATGAGTTCGACGCGTTCCGCCAGATTCGCGAATGGAGCAAGCTGACGGAAACCGGCGACCGCGCGGAACTTACTTTTTTGCCGGATGATTCGGATTTGTGGACGCGGATTGATGCGCGGCGCGATACCTGCACGGGGCAAAAGTGCTCGGACTTCAACGAATGCTTTGTGACCGCGATGCACCACCGGGCGAAAGATGCCGACCTGATCATCGTGAATCATCATCTGTTTTTCGCGGACCTGGCGCTGAAGAAGGACGATTTCGGCAGCATCCTTCCGGAATATTCCGCGGTGGTGTTTGACGAAGCGCACGAAATGGAAGACGTGGTCAGCGATTATTTCGGGCGGCAAATATCCAATTTCCGTTTTGAAGAACTGGCGCGTGACGCGGACCACACCATGCGGCTGGCGCATCTGGGAACGCCTTCGTTGTTGCGGCGAACGCAGCGCATTCGCGAGAAGAGCCGCGCCTTTTTCGATGCGTTTCCCGCGCGAGATGGGCGATTTCCGTTTTCCCGCGGCGAACGCGAAGCGTTTATAGAGCAAAATCGCGAAGCGTACGACGCGCTGGCCAATTCGCTAAAGGGTCTCGAGACTGAATTTGCGGCCATGACTCCGAAGCCGGAGGAACTGACACGTATTGGGCGGCGCAGCTTTGATCTCCGGCAGGAATTGTCGTTTTTGTTCGAATCGAACGAGAAAAATTTTGTTTACTGGTACGAGCGGCGTCATAAAGGCGTGTTCATGACCGCCACCCCCATTGATGTAAGCCAGATTCTGCGCGAGCGGCTGTTCGAACAGTTCGACACGGTAGTGCTGACTTCCGCAACGCTCACGGTGGCGGGCCGCTTTGATTACATCCGGCAGCGGCTGGGGATTGATCACGCGAAAGAGCGCACGCTGCCCCCGGAATTTGATTATCCGCATCAAGCGCTGCTCTATCTGCCGACAAAAATGCCAGACGTGCGCGACGCGGGCTTTGCGGCGAAAGCGGCGGACGAAATTATTCAGCTCCTGGAACACAGTCAAGGACGCGCGTTTTGCTTATTCACCAGTTATTCGCAAATGAACGATTTGTACGAACGAGTTCGCGGGCGCATCGGCTTTCCGATGCTTCTGCAAGGAACCGCGCCGCGATCCGTGCTGCTCGAACGTTTCAAGAATACTGAGGCCGCGGTTTTATTTGCGACCGCCAGCTTCTGGCAAGGCGTTGACGTGCCCGGCGAACAGCTTTCCTGCGTGATTGTGGATCGCCTGCCATTCGCCGTTCCGAGCGACCCCATCGTCGCCGCGCGGGTTCGCGCGCTGCAGGACGAAGGCCGCAATCCCTTCGCCGAATTTCAGGTGCCGCAAGCGGTGCTGGCGCTTAAACAGGGTTTTGGGCGGCTGATCCGCACAAAAACCGATCGCGGGGTGCTGGCGCTGCTGGACACCCGCCTGCAGCGCATGCCGTATGGTAAAATTTTCTTGCAATCGCTTCCGGCATACGCAACTACGCACGAGATTGTGGATGTGGGACATTTTTTGGAATCCCCTGGAGCGAAACGCGCTTCGGGTCGCGCGTAGATAAATTTTAGGAGAAACATGTTTCAGGTAAGCGTGGAAGAAACATTCTCCGCGGGGCACGCCCTGCGCGGGTACCGGGGAAAGTGCGAGAATGTGCATGGGCACAATTATCGCGTACGCGTTACGGTAGAGGGCGCGCAACTGGATGAAATCGGTTTGCTGTGCGATTTTGCGCATTTGAAGCATGCGCTGCGCGAAGTGATTGCCATTCTGGATCACCAGTTTATGAACGCGCTCGAGCCTTTTAAAACCGTGAATCCTTCCGCGGAAAATCTTGCAAAATATTTTTACGAAGAAGTGTCGGCGCGTTTGAAGGATTTACCGCCGGGCGCGAGGATTACGGACGCGATTTTGTGGGAAACCGACACATCACGGGCGCAGTACCGCCCCGGCGCGTAACAGGACAACGGCATGCGATTTTCGGGGGAGCAATGAATCGTGGTTTTTTTATCGTTTTGATTCCCGCGCTATTGATCGCCGCCGGGTACATACTCGTTTTTCGTTCCATGGGCATGCCGCCTGGCTACCGCCGGTTATTTATTGCCATGACGCTTTTTTTCGGCGCGATTTACTGGCTTGCCCGCCGCAACGCGCGCAAAGCAAAAGTTAGCGTTTAATAAGGCCATAGCTCGGCATGTTCATCACCGAAATATTCAAATCCATTCAAGGCGAAGGAACCCGCGCGGGGCTGCCGTGCATTTTTGTGCGGCTTACAGGCTGCAATCTGCGATGCACGTGGTGTGACACCGCGTACGCTTTCCATGGCGGCACAAAAACATGCGTTGAAGAAGTAGTGGCGCGAGTTGATGAATTGGCGCAACGCAAGGGTGGCGCGAGCGGCGCCGATGCCAGCGTTCCGCTCGTAGAAATAACGGGAGGGGAACCATTGCTGCAACAGGAAGTAATCCCACTGTCGGAACAATTACTGGCCGCCGGATATACGGTGATGATCGAAACCAGCGGCGAGCGTTACATTGGCATGCTTCCCAAATCGGTTATAAAAATTGTCGATGTGAAGTGCCCCGATTCCGGCGAAGCAGACACCTTTGAGATGCGCAACCTCGAAGAGCTCGGCGCGAATGACGAAGTGAAATTTGTAATTTCCACGCGACGCGATTACGAATTTGCCAAGGATTTTACAGCGCAACATAATTTAGCGAAAAAAGTAAAACAGGTTTTGTTTTCGCCGGTATTCGATGATCCCGCCGGAAAGTGGACGGGCCTCGAATCGCGTACCCTTGTGGAATGGATTTTAGCGGATGGCTTGCCGGTGCGACTGGGTTTACAACTCCATAAATTTGTGTGGGAGCCGTCGACCAAGGGCGTTTAAGAGCCAGCGTTGCCCAATGCAAGTAATGCTATGGAAAAAATGGACAATCCGAAGGCGGTTGTTCTGCTGAGTGGCGGAATGGATTCGTGTGTGTGCACCGCGATCGCGCGGGAACGTCACGGGGCCGACGCCATTGCCTTGCTGCATGCCAGCTATGGACAACGGACCCAAGCTCGCGAGCGCCAGGCCTTCGAAAACATTGCGGATTTTTATAAAGTGAAGCGGCGGTTACCTGTCACGCTCGATCACTTCCGAGCGATTGGCGGCTCCGCGCTGACGGATGCGCGCATCGCCGTTCCAGAAAACAAACTGGACGCGCAGCATATGGATGGCAGCGCAATTCCTGTGACGTATGTGCCTTTTCGCAACGCTCATTTCTTGAGCGTTGCCGTCAGCTGGGCGGAGGCCATCGGCGCGGGAACAATTTATATTGGAGCAGTTGCGGAAGACAGTTCGGGGTATCCGGATTGCCGCCCGGAGTATTACGAAGTGTTCCAGGAATTGATCCGAGTGGGAACGCGGCCGGAAACCGAGATTGAAATTGTTACGCCGGTAATCCGGCTGAAGAAAAGCGAGATTATCCGGCAAGGCATCGCGCTGGGCGCACCTTTGCATCTAACTTGGTCATGCTACCAGGGCGAAGAAGCCGCTTGTGGCGCGTGCGACAGCTGTCTTTTGCGGCTGCGCGCCTTCGCCGAAGCCGGTGTACCCGACCCGATCCCCTACCGGCAAAACATTTCCGCAAGCAGGTTGTTGGAAAACCAGCCCGGTTAAATGATAATAGGGCGAACCAAACCTTGCCAGGTAGGGCCAGGGTTCCCGCTTAAAATTTGCGTCTCGGAATTACAAGGAGAAGAAGCATGAAGCCAGTGATGAAGTCGTGGTCGCTCGCGACAATTCTGATTGTAGCGCTTGCGAGTTTTTTCGCGCCGCACGCAGCCGCACAGAGTGACGGCGGGATCAGCGGAAAAATTTTGGACGTGCAAGGCAAACCGTGGGCAGACATGGCGGTCCAGGCGGTAAGCGACCAGGGCGCAAAATCCGATACCAAAACGGACAAGGACGGAAATTACGCGTTTCGTAACTTGCGGACCGGAGTATACACCGTGTCCATAATACTGCCGGCGCCAAACAAGCCCTTCACGGTACAGAGCCGCGTTGCGGCGGGGCAGTCCAGCGACGTGAGCGTAAATTTTAAGGATATCGTAGCGAAGCAGGGCTCGGAGTATTCCGAGCAGGTTAAGAAACAAGAGGAAGAGAAACAGAAATTTGAAGGGATGAAGGAACACTTTACCGCGGGCAACGCGCTGCTGGATCAAGTGCGCACGGCAAAGTCCGAGTTAACTAAAGCGCCGGGAGACCAACGCGACGCCGCAAAACAGAAACTGGCTGATCTCTCCGGCCAGGCGATTACTGAGTTTCAGGCCGCGCAAAAAGCCGCTCCAGAAAAAGATCCAAATCAGCACCTTCTGTGGGCCAAGCTGGGTGAAGCGTATGACCTGGCCGGACGAAATGACGAGGCCGCGCAAGCGTATAAGCAGGCGATCGCCGTGAAACCGGAGGTTCCGGCTTACTACAACAATTTGGGCAACGTGCTGGCGCGTGGGGGAAAAATTGACGATGCGCATGCAGCGTATACCAAAAGCGCCGAACTGGATCCGACTAACGCCGCGGGTGCGTGGCGCAATTTTGGCATCAGCCTGTACAACGCTGGGCGGCTGAAAGAATCCGTGGAGCCGCTGAAAAAATCGACCGAACTGGACCCCAAGAGCGCGCAAACCTGGTATCTGTTGGGCGCAGCGCTGGTTGGCGCGATGGAAACAAAACAGGTAGGAAATAAACTGGAAGTTATCATTCAACCAGGAACAGTGGAGGCGTACCAAAAAGCCGTGGAACTGGATCCCGACGGGCAATGGGGACAGCAAGCTAAACAAGGGCTGGAAGGTCTGAAGGCAATCGCTCCAGGAATTGAGACGAAAGTTAACGTAAAGAAAAAGAAGTAAGAATTAGCCTTAGTAAATAAATAATTTTAGTTGAAATTAAAAAAGGGACCCGGCAAAAGCCGAGTCCCTTTTTTATTGGGTAGGTTAGACGTTGGTGTGGTGTTTCATGACGTGCATTTGCTTCTCCGGGGCGGGAGGCAATTCCACGTTGAGTTTTGTTTCCGCTTTGTTGCGAAGAACGCTGAGTTGCATGTTCTTGGCATCATTGTGCGCGAAGATTTTTTCACGCAATTCACCAACAGAGCGGACACGTTCGCCATTCAAAGCGGTGATTACGTCACCGGCTTTAAGGCCAGCCTTTTCCGCGGGTGAACCGGAATTAACGCTGCGAACCAAAATTCCTTCGCCATCGGGAATGCCAAAAAAGGAGGCCAGCTGGCCGCTGAGGTCTTCCGCGTCAATTCCCAGCCGCGCGTGCGCGCCGGAAAAGAATTTAAAATTTTCCATCCCCGGTCCTTCAGGCATTTCAGGAATGAGCGGAATTTCCGGCATTTTGAAGGCGAACGAACCGGGCATCGATTTCATCCATTTGGAATGGCCTTCTTCGGATTTGCCCAGCTTGACGCTTAGCGTTTGTGTGCGGCCCTCGCGCCAGACGGCAAGCTGCACGGTGCGCCCCGCGGGAATTTCGCGAACCATGCGGCGGAATTGCGCGGCGCTTTCCACTCGCTGGCCGTTCAATTCCATGACCACGTCATTTTGTTTGAGACCGCCCTTTGCGGCGGGACTATCCGGCACAATTTTGCCCAACAAAACTCCGCGCTCCGCTGAGAGTTTGAACTCCTTTGCTTTTTCCGCGGTTACATCGTGAGTCTCAACGCCAAGCCAGCTGGCACCTTCCTCGTTAAAGGGAATCACGAATTGTTCTTGCAGCGCTGGTTCGTCGTCGGAGCTGAACAATACGTTGCCTTCTTCCACGATGACAGGTCTCTTGTCGTCCTGCTTCACTCTGGAAGGACTTGGCAACGCGATCAGAACGATTCCGGCAAGTACCAGTGCCGTTGGAAATAAAAATGTTTTTGTTTTGTTCATCTTTGTTCCTTTTTTTCCCTTTCCTCGACTGCTACCTGTTTAGACGCAGCGGACGCTAAACCGTTGACCGCAAAACTACCAATTGAATGCCGCCATTGATGGTATGCAATTGAATGGGAGCGCCACCCTTGCCCAATTTCCCGACGATTTGCCGGGGGTGAGCGGAACCTTGCATAGCGATAGCCAGCTCCGATGAAAAACTACCGTTCATGGAGCGAGCTTCCAGATTTGCTTGTGTGAACGTAGGAAGCGCAAGAACGATGGAGCCGTTGGTGGTCTCCACTTTTGCGTTTTGCGTTTCCAGAAGGCGCGGCAACTCCAGGCGCACATTGCCGTTTGTCGTGTGTGCGTGCACGCTGCCGCCGGCTTCGTAAACTTCAATGTTGCCGTTTACCGTGTGCAGATCGCTGATGACTTCGACTCCCGCGACGCGCAAGCCGCCATTTACGGTGCCGATATGTTCCACGCGGGCGCCATGTGGCACGTGAATTACGTATTCCACCGCGACTTCCACGCCTTCGTCTTGCGGGTAGTGCGTGGCCACGGAAACGCTGCCGGGCTTGGCTTGTACGTCAATCGAAACGCGCTCCAGGTCAGACTCGCGATTCTTGGCGATTTTCACCGCGCGAACTTCAATTTCGTTGCGATCCCATCCTTCGACGGCCACCGTACCGTTCACGTTTTGCAGTTCAAACGTTCCGCCCGGCTGCAACGGGTAACTTTGATTAAACTCCTTGGTGACAGCGAAGCTTGGGACAGCGATCAGCAGTGAAGAGACAAAAAGAATGAAAGCAAATGCGCGAAAGTTGCGACGAAACATAGTGTCCCCCTTCGAGAACGTTCCGAGCGACTAGATGAATCTCACACCACGCGTAAATGATCGAAAAATCTTTAGTGCAGCTGAAAATTGAACGACAGCATCGAGATCACTTCCACCTTTTGTCCGTTGATCCATTCGGGTTTCGCGCGCCACTGTTTTACCGCGGCGATGGCGGCATCGGCGAGCGCGGGATCGCCATTCAGCAATTTTTGCACTTCGATGGCGCCGTCTTTCTTCAAGCGCACTTGCAGGCGAACAATTCCCTGCAAACCCGCGCGCCGAGCCAATTCCGGATAGCAAGGCGCGGGAGAATACACCAGACGCTTTTTGAATTCTTCGGTGTCTTCGCGAACGCCGCCAAGAAATGCAACTTGCAACTTATCCACCATGCTGTCGACCCAGTCGAGTTTCACGCTGTCCGCGGAATTGCCGGATGACTCGGAAAGGGAAGCGATGTCGTCAAAATTCTTTAGGTCTACTTGTTCGAGGGAAGTTTCGGCCAAATGTTGCGCCAGGCGCGCTTTTTGTTCGTTGATCAAGGATTCGCGAAGGGCGATTTGCGAATCCATGAATTGCAGGCGAATCTTTCCGCCAGCGGTGCGCAACTTCAGAACATCGCCGCCACCATTCAGCGCGGCTGTGGCGTGTACCGGTCCCGCGCCAGAGTGCGAGGGGTCGGTAACGAGTTGTAAAGCGGGGTCGGCTTCGATGCGATGATCGCCGCCGTTTTCCACCGAGGCGTCAATGGTCGCGGCTAAATTGCGTGGGAGAAAAACCACGATGTCGCCGACGCCGGAGGCTAGTTGCGATGGCCCCGGCAGGCGCACCGGCCCGGTGGAAGAAGAATTGTCCGGATTGATCCACGCGGTGATCGTGCCGCCAGTAGTCATGGCGCGAACCGCGCCGGCTACCCGCGTCAGACAAATGCTGCCGCCGTTTGATTCCACCTCCATCGGCCCGGAAACATACATTATGCGAATGCCGCCGCCACCGGTCTGGGCATGCACCGAACCGCGTACTTCACCAAAATCAATTTGACCGCCGCCGGTACGCACGGCAACAAAACTGCCCGCTTTGCCTACGGTGATATTTCCGCCATCGGTTTCCAACTGCGCTTTTCCACTGATTTGCCCGGCGTGAATGTGACCGCCGCCGCTACGCAGAACGGCGCTGCCGGCGATGTTGCCGGCGTTTATGTGGCCGCCCGCAGTGAACGCAGTCGTGTCCCCGGCGACATCCAGCACGCGAATGTGTCCACCTTCAGTTTCCAGGCGCGCCACGGGATGATCCGCGGTAGCTACAACGCGCGGCCCAGCAAAGCCCACACGCCCCGCGCGAATATTGCCGCCCTGCGTAACCAAATTTGCCCGGCCGCCAATATCTTGAGTTTCAATATCGCCGGCGCCGGTCTCGATGCTCACGCCGTAACTCGCGGGCACGTAAACTGTGTACTCGACCCAGAATTGCGCGCCCGCCTGTGGGCGCGACGAACCTGTCGGCAGAGCGCCGCTGATTTCCACGCCGGCGTTAGTCGCCTTGGCGGACAAAACGTACTTGTCGAGCAATTTTTGCGCCAGCGCATCCTTTGCGTCCGTTTCAATATGCACCGAATAGTTCACCACGGGCGCCGCGCCCTTCGCGAGCGCAATCACTTTCACTGAACCCATGTCAGTGGTCAGCCGCAAAGTTTGGTTTTCGGTTGTATTTATGGATCCGGAGCGGTCCGCGGACGCGCGTGGTGAAACCGGTTCAGCTTTGACCGGCTCCACGAGAAATTCAGCAAGCTCGTGGCGCTCGGTAGAAAATGCCGCGTCAGAAACACAAAGTCCGCTCATCAGCGCGGCGACGCGGAGAAGCGGCAAAATTTGTTGGAAGCGAAGCATCATTGCACTTCGCGTGGCCCAATCTGTCGTAGCGCCGCGGCACTGCGCAACCGCACATAGCGACTCGGATCCTGATGCTGCAGCGTTTCCAGAGCTCGCAGTATTCTCTCCAGCGAAGGGTCGGCGGGAGCCATTTCCGGCGCCTCGTGCATCGGGCTCACCGCAAAATTCTCATCCGAGTTATTCTGCTCCAGCGAGCGCACCAGCATATTCACCGCTTCCACGCGCACGCCAGGATTCTCATCGTGTTGCAACGAATCCAAAATCACTTCGCGCACCGCAACGTCCGCCGTGGCATCACGCAATGCTTCCAGCGCTTTCATGCGCACCGCGGGATTCTGGTCTTTGCGCGCCGCGGTGATCAGTGAACGCCGCACTTGTTCATCACTGCTGCGGGCCTTCAGCGCTTCCAGACAATCCAGGCGCACGCCAGCATCGAACTGATTCCCATTGGCCACCACGTAGGTCAGGAATCGCTTCATGTCGGAATCGTCCACGCTGCCATTCAGTTCCAGCGGTTGTTCAGCGCGCAGGCGCACCTGAACAGTTCCAGGAGTGTCCTCGTCCGACCCGGGCATAAAACTGATCCCAGCGACCGCCATCTTCGAAAGCTGCTCATCGCTAAGACGCGGCGCGGCCATCACGCTTACCGCCTGGCTGCGATCACCGCTATTCAAGGCGCCATACCAGGGGCCCACTTGAGTCCCGGCCACCAGGCCCAACACCACCAGCGCGGCAGCGCTCCATCCCGGATGAAAGGCCATCCAGCGCCCTACCCAGCCGAAAACATGCGACGAATTTTGACGCGCCGGCGGATGAACCAGGTCATCCACTGCCTCGGCGAGTTCGCTGCGGCATCGCGAAAGCAGAACGCCCGCGGAATCGATTTGATCCGCTGCTTGCGGCAAATCGCCCAAGGTTTCCATCATCTTGCGTTCTTCGCCGAGTTCATCCGCGCAAGCCTTGCAAATCGCGAGATGCGCTTCAACCTGCTCACGCTCCGCAGCGGTCAATTCACCGCAATCGTAAAACACGAGCAGCGGCGCAATCTTCGAACACGCATCGCCCGCGGTAAAAAAGCTCATCGCAAGCCCCCAAGCTCAATACGGAGTTTGCGAGTTGCCCGGAAAAGCGAATTCTTCACGGTTTCCTCGGTGGTGCCCAGTGCGTCACCAATCGCTCGCAATTTTAATCCCTGGTAGTGCTTCATCTCAAATACAATTCGCTCGCGAGGAGACAACCGTTGCATCGCGCAATTAATCTGCGCTTGAATCTCTTTGGCTACAAACCGGCGTTCGGGGTCGAGGCTGGGGCGCTGCTCCCTCTGCCGCTCAAAAAAATCACTGCCGGTTTCTTCAAGGTGCCCTGCGTGGGATTCCGGAGCTTGATCCTCGGGGCGGGCCTGCCGCCGCCGCAAGTGGTCGAGGCAAACGTTGGTGACAATGCGGTATAGCCAGGTATAAAAGCTACATTCAAAACGGAAGCGGTGCAGATTGCGGTATACCTTCAGAAAAGCTTCCTGGTAAACGTCCCGGGCATCCTCCGGGCGCTTCATCAGGTTCAGAGCCAGCCGCAAAACGTCGCGGTCATAGCGATGCACCAGCGCTTCGAAAGCAGCGGTATTGCCCGCCTGCGCTTCCGCCACCAAGGCTCGTTCGTCGCTAGGCAAAGAAGTCACCGTGGCCAGGGCGGCTTCAAGGCAGCCCGAGCGGCCCGTTTCATTCGCAGCAGCCAAAGACCATCTGGGAAGCGGCATATTTCGCCTCTATTTTGAGCCCGTCGGCTTTGCGACTGGCCATGTGACAAGCTAGCGCATAGGCATTCCGATGGGAAGACACCCGCCGCCGCGCAACTATCCAATTTGGACGCATCCCGTCGCCCCCGGTAAGCAGCCGCACTATAGACAACGTATCTGTGGGTAGATATGTTTCCGTAAACGGCTTAGAAGCGGCAGAAAAGGCCAGGGATGCAGGGATGTACGATGATTTTACAAAAAAGGTGCAAGTTGCCCTGGTCTAAGCGGCCTTTTCGGTGATTTTCATGCGCCAGGCCAAAAGAGGCCATCCGAGCAGCAGAACCAGGAACGCGACCAGGAAAATCCCATTGGCACGGTAGAACCGGTTCGGCTGGGACAGCAGCTCTGCTGCGGCCCCCAGCAAGCCCGTACAGGCCGCCACCAGAAACGCCGCCAGGATATTGAATCGCATGACCCAACGCACTCCCACGGCCAGCACTGCAAGCAGCACCAGTCGCGTGATCAACTGTTTGGCAAAGTCAGCGGGCGTGCCCCAATTCCCACCCACCATGGCCAGCGCTGCCAGAACCAGAATCAAGCCGCGTAGTACGGGCTGCTTTACCTGAGCCGCAATAAAAGAACTCACTGCCGCAATGATGCCGGTAAAAAACAGGCCGCGAAGCACGGTGCTGCCGATAATAGCGGCGGCCGGCAAGATGGCGTCAAAATTCTGCCCCAGGGAAGCGGCGGTTGCGCGGTGCGCGGTTGGCCACACTCTATTTAACGCCGCAAGCACATGGTTCACGCCAATTAAAGCGCCAGTCCCGCCCAGGCCGATGAACAGCGCGTCGCGATAGTAACTGGCGGGCATGTTCGCCCAACCCGGAAGATGCTCCGGCCCAAAAGCTTTCCTCGCGAAATACCAGGCGAATCCGAACACCAGGGCCAAGCCGCCCAGATAAACTGGCGCGCCTAGCAATAACCCGATTACAACACCACCGAGCGTCGTCTTGAGCGGAATTGACGTTTGATAGTTTCCCAGAAAGGTGGGAATAGCGTTTCCGCAAGCGAAAACCAGGACGTATCCAGCCAGTCCCCAAAGCGACCAGCGCACCAGCCGCTTCCACGGTATCGAGCGGACCGCATCGGAACGCAAGTCCTTGAGAAAAACGACCAGTGCGGTGATAACCAGTCCGCCGAAAAGCAGAATGGGCAGCGCATAACTTGTTAAGACTCGGGAAAGCGTCAATTCCTCTTGCTTGCGGCGCCAATCATCGGGGATTTTGATGTACGTTCGGTAGTTCGATACCTCATCGCCCAGGACGTCAACCTCGATTCGCGCATAGGCATGATCACCCCAAGTATTTTGCGACAGAGGGTTAAAGGTAGACGAATCCAACGGCATATTTCGTTGCCACGTCAGCTGGTGGTCAATGCGATGCGGCTTCTTATCAGAATTTGCCTCCACCAGCGACCAGTTTTTCAGGTCGATATTTTTTTCCTGCTGAAGAAAACTGCCTGCGCGCGACTGCGCTTCTAGCTGGCTCAGTGAAGCACCCGCCGCGTCTTCCGGCAAAATATGCCGGAGCGAGTGCAACGATCCATCGGGTCGTAAAATCACCGCGTATTCTTCCGGCTGACTATCGCGAAAATATCGCACACGCCACAGCCCGCCCGGAACTTCGCGCGCATAAATCTGGCTCAATCGCGAAATTCCGATTCGCTGCCTGAGAAATTCATTGGCAACTGGATCGGTGGTGTCCACAAAGAGCGTTGCATGGTAGTAGGAATTTGCGTCCAGGCCGTGCTGGCGCATCACCTCGTCCCCGCGTGCGCGAGCGGAACGCGCATCCACAGATAATTTCAAGTCATCGCCGATGGTGTGAGGTTTTAAACGCCAGGCCAGGAATCCGCCCGCAAGCAAACACAAAGCCAGGATGCCGAGCATAGCGGGCGACAGCGGTTGATATTGTCGTGATTCAACCGCCGCCGGAGCGGCATCAGCACGGCTCGAGAAACGGATTTCGGTCACCGGCTCCGCGGCATTGAGAAGGTCAGTATCTTCTTCGAATTTACCGCGAGAAAGATACGAAACCGCCGAGAATAAAAATGGCGCCAACGCGGCGGCGGCTACAATCACGCCGGAAATTTTGAAATAGAAACTGTTTGAACGGATCAGAAACAAACCCACCAGCGAAGCGTCAACGGTGTAGTGCCAGATTAAAGTGGCCAGGATGCCCCAGCGCAGCATCACGATTCCCGCGACAATTCCCACCAGGCCAATTTCAATTCCGCGAATGTACGCCGGTTCTTGAGGATAATTACTGTGCAGAAAGCTCCAGCAAAACGCGGGGATCAGCACGGCGAGAACGCGCGAGCCCGTTATCCGCCGAAGAAACGGAATGGCAAAAAGCCGAAAAGTAAATTCTTCGTTTGTGGAAGCGAGCAGACCAATAGCCACTCCCGAGATCCACGGAAACGGCGTGCCCACGGAATTTTCATAGTTTAATTCCTGGGGCGCCCAGGCGCCGAAATGCGTCGCGGCAATATAGAACGCCACGATAAAACCAATGTGCGCCGAAGCCATGGACATGCCCACGACCGCGGAGGAAAAAAATTCCTTGGAGCGCAATCCGCGCAAAGTGAAAGTCTTGCCCAGGCGCAGATGCTCGGGCTGGGTTGCGCGGTAAAGCGGCTCGGCTCCGGGCAAAACCAAACTGATCGTCAGCACCGAGCCGATGCCAAAAAGTAAAGCTTTGGCGAATTGCAAAAAAACAAATGTGCTATAGGAATGATTGGTGTCATATCCCATGCGCTCAAGCGGCCAGGAGTTCAGCTGCATCAAAAAAAGCACCGCGGCCACTACGACTCCCAGCTTGATTGCCAGACCCCAACTGGTGCGGCCCTGCTTGGTAAGCGAAATGCCCAGCCAGATTGCGGTGCCTAAAAAGAAAAAGTAGGGAATCGTCGCCACCAAAGTATAAAAGTCATTCCCGGAACGCAGCTTGGCAAAGTCTCGCTCCCAGGTTTCGGGCACGCGCAAGAACTGTACTTCGCTTCCGATGCGATCGCCTTGCAGCGTCACTTGCATGCGGTATGGCGCGTCCGCAGCCTTGAATCCGTGTTTTTCCCAGGTAAATGACCAATCTAGCCGGTTTGATCGTTTATTGGAATTCACTTCCTCGGGAAGAAAATCCCATGCGCTCTGCTGCAGTCCGAGCTTGCTCGCAATAAATTGTTCCGCGAGGGTTTGTGCGGCGCTTCGATCCAGCGCAGGCGCTGCGCGGGCTTCCTCGATGTGGTGTTGGTAACCGGCAATCGTTCCCGCCGGGTTGACGCGCACACGAAATTCTCCTTCCTGCTGTGGCTTGAAAAAACGTACTTCCCAATACCAGATATTCAACTCAGATGACATCAGGCGATTGGCTTCCTGAAGCCCCAGCTTGCGCTCGAGGTACGTCTTTCCGGTATCGTCCACGGTAAAAATAATTGCCGATTGGTAGGAGCTGACGTCTTCGCCGAGGCTGGACACAAAATTTTGCGCGTTTTTGAGAGCTTGGTCGCGGGATACCTGGAAATTTACCGACGCTTCGGGAAAAGCGCGGAAGAAATATTTGTGCGCGAAGATTGCGCCAATAATTCCAAGCGCCACCCACAACAGCAGGGCTCGCTTTTCGGCACCAGTCAATCGCTCTCCGGACACGAACCCTCCCTCAATGCGCCGCACGCGCGGAGTCCCCACTCTAGCGACACGCGGGGTTAACATGCAACTCCTCGTTGACTGTCATTCCAAACCTGCCTGCGCGGGCAGGCCTGCCTATTGCAGGTAAGGCGAAGTGAGGAATCTGCTTTTCGCGGTTCGTGCGAGCCCCCAGAAAGCGCGCCGTCCTGTCGCAATGGTATAAAAGAACTTCGCATGTCTCTCCGTCTCGACACTGAAGTCCGCATGATTAAAGGAGTGGGACCGCAGCGGGCTGAACTTTTGGCCAAGCGCGGAATTCATACTCTGGAAGATTTGCTTTCCTATCTTCCTTTTCGCTACGAAGACCGCACGCGTTTTTCTCCCGTTCGCGAAGTGAAGCCTGGCGGAACATTTACGCTGCGTGTGCGGGTCATGAGCGGCCAGGCGGTTCGCGGCATGCGTGGGCGAGACGCTATTTATCATCTGCTGGTGCAGGACGAATCCGGTTCGCTTCCGTGCAAATTTTTTCACGGCGGCTATCTTGAAGGACGCCTCAAGCCCGGGCAGCTTCTTATTCTGCACGGGAGGGTAGAGGTCGACCGGCTTCGTCCGGCGCGCCTCGAAATGGTGAATCCGCAAATTGAAGTGCTCGCCAACGAAGAGTTGGATTCTACCGAAGTAGGCAGAATCGTCCCAATTTATGAGGCAATCGGCACGTTTGGCTCGCGCGCCATTCGCCGCGCCATGTATGCCGCGGTGCAGCTTGTTGATCCACGGATGCCGGACATTTTGCCGAAAGAACTGCTCGCGCGATTGCAATATCCTTCGCGCGCCGAAGCGGTCGTACACATGCATTTTCCTCCGCAGAACTCCTCGCTCGAGGAATTGAATGCGTTTCGCTCTCCCGCGCAGCAGCGATTAATTTTTGAAGAATTTTTTCTGTATCAACTGAGCCTGGCACTCGACCGGAAAGCTCATCGCAAGGAAAATGCCGTGGCGTTTCGCGTCCGCGAAGAAAAAATTCGCTCGGCGCTCAAGCGTATTTTGCCGTTTAAACCGACCGCGGCGCAAAAACGTGTGCTCGCGGATATCGCCATCGATCTCGAAAAACCTGTTCCGATGAATCGCTTGTTGCAGGGCGACGTCGGCAGCGGGAAGACCATTGTGGCCATGCAGGCGGCGGTTATCGCCATGGAAAATGCATGCCAGGCAGCGTTGATGGCTCCCACGGAAATCCTCGCGGTGCAGCATTTTCTTTCGGCGAGGCGTATCCTGGGCCCCGCCGGTTACCGCGTCGAGTTGCTCATCAGCGGATTGAAATCAGCGGAAAAGATTGCTGTTCTCGAGCGCATCCGCAGCGGCGAAGCGCAATTGGTGATCGGCACGCATGCGCTCATTGAGGACAATGTGCAATTCGCGCGACTCGCTTTTGCGGCAATCGATGAGCAACACCGCTTCGGAGTTCTGCAGCGTAAGCGGCTGATGGATAAAGCCGCGGTCTACGGTCACGCCCCGCACGTTTTGGTGCTCACCGCCACGCCGATCCCGCGAACGCTTTCGCTTACGCTATACGGCGATCTGGACGTTTCGGTGATTGATGAATTACCGCCGGGGCGTACGCCAATCACCACGCGCACCACCACGGAGCAGCACTTGCCCGGCGTCTGGGAATTCTTGCGCAGGGAAGTGCAGGCCGGCCGGCAAGGCTATATCGTCTATCCGGTGATTGAAGAGTCCAAGCTCGAACTCAAAGCGGCGATCGAAGAATATGAGCGGCTTTCAAAGGAAGTTTTTCCAAAGCTTCGCGTCGGACTTCTGCATGGACGGCTTTCCAGCGAAGAGAAAGAAGAAGTGATGCAGCGCTTCCGGAAAAATGAAGTGCAGATTCTGGTGGCCACCACGGTTGTGGAGGTGGGCGTCGATGTTCCCAACGCCAGCGTGATGGTCATTGAACACGCCGAGCGTTTTGGGCTTTCGCAATTGCATCAATTGCGCGGCAGAATTGGACGCGGCGCGGAAAAATCTCACTGCATCCTGGTTGCTCCGTTTCGGATGACGGACGAGGCGCGCACGCGGCTCGAAACCATGGTCCGCACCAATAACGGTTTCGAAATTGCCGAAACGGATTTGCAACTTCGCGGCCCCGGTGAATTCTTTGGCACCCGTCAATCGGGCGACATGGGTTTTCATGTTGCGAATCCACTGCGCGATCGTGAATTTCTGGAGACCGCGCGACGCGAAGCTTTTGCCATGGCGGAAGACGCCGCGCAATCTGAGGCGCTCCGGCGCATGTTGCATGCGTTGCCCGAGCAATGGCAGCGGCGCTATCACTTGGCGAAAATCGGGTGAGCCGGGCTGTCATGTGCCTTTTATCGGACATTTATCTCAGAGTTGGGATCCTCTTTTTATTGGCATGAGTCAACCATGCGTGTGATCGCCGGAACCTATCGCAGCCGCATCTTGAAAACGCTGAAGGGCAATGCTCTTCGCCCTACCAGCGATTATCTGCGCGAAACACTTTTCAACGTTCTCGCTCCGGTAGTCGTGGGGGCGCGATTTCTGGATGTTTTTGCCGGCACCGGTGCCGTGGGCATCGAAGCGTTCAGCCGCGGGGCCGAGGAAGTAATTTTCATCGAGAACCACGCCCCGGCCGCGACGCTCATTCGCAAGAATTTGCAAACCCTGGGAATACACACGGGCGTAAAAGTGATGACCATGGACGCGCTCCGCGGTTTGCAAAAAGTGGAGGACACCACGCCAAAGGGTACACCTCGCTTCGATATTGTTTTTCTGGACCCGCCCTATGCAGCTACCGAGGACTACGCCAGGGTTCTAAGTTTTTTGAGTACCGCGCGCTTTTTAGCCGAAGGAAGCATTGTCATCGCTGAACACCGCCGCGATTTTGCATTCCCTGAGCAACTTGGAAATTTGGAGCGCGTGCGAGTTTTGCGGCAGGGCGATGCTTGCCTTACTTTTTTCCGGCGCCACAGCGCGAACCAATCCTGATGGATCCGCAAAGCGCGTCGTTATTTTCCTTCGCTTAGTTTTATCAGCGCGAACAGCGCCTGATTCACCGGGGTAGGCACACCCAGCTCCAGCCCACGGCGCACAATATACCCATTCAGCGAATGAATCTCGGTGCGTTTTCCGCGAGCCATGTCTTGTGCCGTGGAAGATCGCGCATCGCCGAGTTGTGACGCGGTTTGCAGCGATTTCGCCATCAACGCTTGCGGGTCATCGCCCGCGGGAATTCGTACACCGGCGGCGCGCGCCACTGCCAGCGCTTCCAGCACCGTATTTTCATACAGCTTTCGCGCGTCCGGGTCCGCTGCAAGTTCTGAATAACTGATGCGACCCAGCGCCGTCAGCGCGTTGCTCGCGCAGTTCCACAAAAATTTCGTCCACAATTCGCCTTCAATATTGTCGGAAATCTTGCACGGCACGTCGCCTCGGCTCATCAGCTTCGCGAGGCGCTCAACTTTTTCACTAGGGGGTCCAATGACCAGGTCGCCCCGCCCCGCATGTTTGATATGCCCCGGCTCAGGCATTGCCGCAGCCACGTAAACCACCGACGGAATTGCTTCGATCCCAGCGGCTTCCCGAATTTGCGCAATGTTGTCCACGCCGTTTTGCAAACTCACCACAATGCACTCTTGCGAGAGGTACGGCTTCAATTCTTTCGCGGTCGCGGCGGCATCCAATGTTTTTACGCAGAAAAGCACCACGTCCGCGCCACGCGCCGCGGCAATTTCAGAGGAAACTTCCACTTTCACGCGTTCTTGAAAGCGAAACGAATCTATGAACAATCCATTTTTTTCAACTTCCGCGACAAATGCCGGACGGCCAATCATCACCACCGGCGCACCCGCGCGCGCCAGCATTCCGCCGAAGTATCCGCCTACCGCTCCCGCGCCAACGACGGCGATTCTAGGCCACGCTTCAGAATTGGTCATGATGTGATTATCGCAATCAGACGATCGATGTCGCGCTCCGTATTATAAAGGTGCGGAGAAACGCGCAAATGTCCTTCGCGCAAGCTAACAATAACATTTTCCGCTCTCAGCCGCGCGTACAGCTCCTTCGTTTTTTCCGGCGTTCGCGCCGCGAAGCAGCCATAAGGTCCTCGCTCAGCCGCACGCAGCGGGCTCGTCGGCACGCAGCGGTCCTTTGGCAACCGCGAATAAAGCAAATCGATTAGTTTATGATTGTGCCGCGCGATCGTTTCCGGCCCTACTTGCAAGACAAACTCCAGCGAAGCGTTCATCCCCGCAAGATTAAAATAACTTGCCGTTTCCGCGGAATCCCACCGCTTCGCTCCCACTTCCGCTTTTGGCTGGGGAAAAACTAGCGAGCCGAAATGGTTTGCTCCTTCCACCGCCTGCCAGTAAAACGGCCCGGGCCGCATTTTCGAAATGAGCTCGCCGCGAATCCAGAAAAAACCCGTGCCATAAGGACTAAGCAGCCATTTGTATCCTGACGCCACTACAAAATCCGCTCCCAGACTCGCAACATTAAGCGGTATCGCGCCGCAACTCTGGCTGGCGTCCAGCAGCAACAACGCACCCTGCGCATGACACGCAGCCGAAAGTTTTGCGGCATCCAGCAACGAGCCGTCGTCAAATCGCACCAGGCTAACCGAAACCAATTTAGTCCTCGGCGTGAGCGCTGCGATAAAATCGTCTGCACTCATCCATCTTTCGCGCTGTGCAGCCACGCGAACTTTCACGCCGTCGCGGTCTTCCATCGGCTTCCACGTCGAGTACTGTAACGGGAACTCCCCGTCCGCGACCAGAATTTCATCTCCGGTCCTCCATTCCAATCCGTAGGCGACCGCGGCCGCGCCTGTGCTCGCGCCGGTCGTAAGCGCGATTTCTTCTTTTTTTGCACCGATTAATTTTGCAATGGATTCGCGAATCTGATTTGGCACCTCGAAATACGCGTGGTCCGGCATGCGGTGCGGATATTTTTTCCACTCGAGCGCGTTCTGCACCGCTTGTAGCGCCGCTTTGGGCATTGGCGCTTGCCCAGCGGCGTTAAAGTAAATTGCATCTTCGATTTCAAACCAGTGTTGACGCCAATCCGTTTGGATAGCAGCCGCGATGGTCATAAAATTTCTCCGCTCGCCATTTGTTGCAGCACCCCCGTGGCAGCACACCAGCTTTACGCAATACGCCGCCACCACAACATCCAAAGTGGCGGTACATCGGACCGTAAACTAAATTTTGAAAAATGCTATGCGGGGCCTAAATACGTGGGCCTAAAAATGGGCGCGAAGCTCGCGAAACGAAGGCAAGATTACTAATTTTCCCGTGCCGGAAATTACCGGATCATGTTCCAGTTGCCAGGTGTGTTGATGCGGGATGTACACGGCGTTCAATCCCACGCTCATCGCTGGATTGATGTCGCTGCGCGGGCTGTTGCCAATCATCCAGCCTTGCGTTTTCACAATTTTATGTTTGCGTACCAGCCCTGCGTACATGGCGCTGTCTTTTTCGTTCACAATTTCTATCGCTTCAAAAAATCCCTGCAGCCCGGAGCGTTCCACTTTCGCGGCTTGCTCCGCCGGTTCACCCTTCGTGAACAGGATCAGCCGGTGCCGCTCGGTCAGATACGCCAAAGTTTCCGGCACGCCGTCCAAAATCTTCGGTGGGGTGCCCTCCAGGCTGCTGACGCTGTTATGAATTTTCGCCAGCGTTTCGCGTTGCGCCATGTGCTCCGCCAGCTTCAGATACGTTTCTTCCAGCGAACGCCCAAAGCACCGCACCCCATAGCCATATTGCCTGATATTTTTTCGTTCCGTTTCGTTCAAAATATGCCGGATGTACGCGCGCGTATACCCGCTGCACTCGACTAAAGTAATAAAATCTTCAATGGTTTTCTCAAAAAATACGTTGTTTTCCCAGAGAGTATCGTCCGCATCGATCAGCAGTGTGTGGCGTCGCATGGTAATTTATCCGGCCAGTCCTTCAGAGAAACGTCGCATGGTTGTATTTTTAGTTTAACAGGCCGGCCAGTCTCATCAAGTCGAAAGCACAGGTATCAGGTTGCTTTGCGTTGTCCCGCCGCGATTTGTTGCAAAATAGTTTTCGCCGTTTTTTGTATTTCGCCGAACCGCGTCAAATATTCCTGAAACTCATGGTTTAAGACCTGCGCTTCCTCTGGTCCCAGCTTGGTGCGAAGAATCATATCCCGCAATTTTACTGGATGCGGCAGCAGCGCTTCTTCCTGCAATTCTTCCAGAGCAATCGTAGCGTCGTAGTGATACATGCGCCCTCCTTCACTCCGCTGTTTGCGCGAGATGAATTTACAACGGAGCTATACGCGAATTAAAAGTTATATAAGAAAAACGGCGTGGAAAAATTGCAGTTATGCGGCGGAACCATTTCCCTGAATAAATTCGTACCGTTGGATTTTTGCGGCAATCCCGCTATGCCCGTTTTCCTCTTGCTGCACTCGCACCACCTGGCCGCGGCATCTTATATTCACATCGCTGTGCATGGTGATCTCTTCGGGAAGAGTAATCACAAAATCGATTTCACTGCCTTTCTTCATTGGCGCTTCAGCAACAAAATACAATCCCTGATAACTGAGATCGCGCGTTTGCGTTTTTAGTTCCTCTTTGCTGGCTCCGCACGGCACTATCCGCAGGGGAAGCGACATATTAAATCGTCGGGCCACGCGCCGGTCCGCTCCGTCATTCATTACGCCTCCTTGTAACATTGCGGCGAAGGTAACATTGCGCTTTGTAAACTGCAATCTGTAAATCGAATCTTTTAGCTCTAGTACGGCCTACGTGCAATGAAACTCTGCACCTTCCATAGCCACGCTCGATGACCAAAAACCGCGGTCAATGACCAAACCTGCGCCCCCTCTCTGGCCACTGGTCTGGCCACTGCTCTGGCTACTTCGGTTAAACTATTTCTTCCATGGCCCCCACCGCAAAAAATGCCGCCCACGATTCGCGCACATTTTTTCTGGATGGCCCGGCGGGGCGCCTCGAAGCGGTGCAGTGGTCGCCCGCAAACCAAGCTGTTCCGCCAATAGCCTCCATCGTCTGCCATCCTCATCCGCTGTTCGGCGGCACCATGCACAACAAAGTTGTCTACCAAGCCGCAAAATCATTGGATGCGCTGGGCCTCGCGGTTCTTCGTTTTAATTTTCGTGGGGCGGGACTGAGCGCGGGAGTGCACGATCGCGGCCGTGGAGAGCGCGACGACGTTCGCGCCGCCATCGAATTTCTCGCCACCGAATATCCAGGAGTTCCATTACTGCTAGCAGGATTCAGCTTTGGCGCGTGGGTCGGTTTGCGAGTTGCGTGCGAAGACCGGCGTGTCAACGATTTAATCGGATTGGGAATACCCGTCAACAATTGCGATTTTTCGTACTTGCAGACTTGCGCGAAGCCAAAACTTTTCGTTCACGGAGCGAACGACGAACACGGCGCGCTGCAAAAAGTGGAAGCGCTGCTACCTACCTTGCCCGAAGAAAAAAAACTTGTGGTCGTCCCGGAAGCCGATCATTTTTTCACTGGCCGCCTCGACCGGCTCGATCGCGCCATCATTGACTGGCTCACCGCGCGCCACCCGCAACTCATCACCCGCTAACGCCGCTACGCGGTTTCGCCTCGCGCGAATAGTTTGGTGAACTGTTCCTTCGTGGCCGGAGCGATTCCCGCAAGCCTGGCATTCGCTTTAACATGTTCCACGCTGGACATTCCTACCAGCGCGGTGGTAATCCCCGGCGACGATCGCGCAAATTGCAGCGCGCGTTCCGAGTCGTTCTCCAGGCCAAGCGCTTCGGCCACAAATGCCGGCAGATTTTTTGCCACTTGTCCTTGCAACAGCGAAGCGCTTGCGATCAACGTGATTCCTAGTTCCGCCGCTGCTTCCATCACCGTGCGCGTTTTTCCGTTCAGCGTTTGATTTCCCAGTGTAAGCGCTTCCGTCATCCCCAAATTGTAAGGCAGTTGCACAAAGCGAAACCTGTGCGTATCGCCGGCTATTCCGCGTGCCACTTCAGCCAGTTGCCCCAATTGCATGGCGTCGCCCGCGGTGGCCTCCTGGCGAAACCCATTCCATGTAGCCATTCCGTAGTATTGGATTTTACCCCCCATTGCCGCGGATTCCAGGTATTCGAACGCGCCATTCACGCGCTTCAGAAATTCGGATTTTCCCACTTCCGCGAGTTGCGTCTCAGGATTGTGCAGGTAGTAGACATCGATACAATCCACGCCAAGGTTTTTCAAGCTGCGCGAAAGTTGGTCCTTAAGAAATCTTGGCGTCATGCAATGGCTTCCGCCAACAATATCTTTCGCGGTAAAAATTCCCGGCTGCAGATATTCGCGAAAAAAATATTCGTTGGGATCCGCGGGCATTGCGCCGTCCGGCGTCAGATATCCGCCCTTGGTGCACAGCAGCAAATTCTCGCGCGAAAAACCTTGTTCCTCCAAATATTTCAGCGCCGCGCCGATGCTGCGTTCGCTGCGCTGGAAGCGGTAATTGATCGCCGCGTCCAAAACGTTAATTCCGTTTTCCACTGCGGACACAATCGCATTCTTGTAACGAGCATCGGTATTGTCATCCGGCTGGCCCAGATACGTTCCCAGCCCCAGCGAGGACAGTGTCAGGCCCTGCACTTCGCGGAAATGTCCGGGCGCCACCGTTTTGGCAAAGTGCGTCGCATATTGCCGTGTTCCTTTGCCGGTTGCGTGCGTAGTCATTTTTTCTCACTTAACTTTCAAATTTCCTGCAGATGGTCCGATGAGTATAACAGTTAGCCTGATTGGTCAATTTCAAGCGGTCGAGCTAGTTTTTGGCGAATGCCGTTACTGGTATGCCCGGCTAATTGCAGCTATCCCACTCGGTGTCGGTATAAAATAGAACAGTGTAATAATTGTTTTCCAGACGGCGAACACGATAGACTTCGCAGGGTAAGCCGCCAAATTGTCCTGACGAATTAGTCTTCGCTGCTGTAAAAAGCGAATCGTTCGGATCGAAAACGAGATACACAACGGTATTACCGGCTCCAGGAAATCCCCAACCATCCCATTCGATGTGTCTCAGCGTTCCGTTCGGCGGGGACGGCTGTGCCAGGAGCTTAGCTTTGTAATCTTTCGACCAAAGGAGCCATCTGCCAGTTGTGCGTAGTTCACGAGAGTTTCTGAACAAGCCCCAGGAAACAGCTGCATACACGAGTGCAATGCCCAGGATCGTTAGACGTCGCGATCCTTTTTTTCGTATAGCGACAATCAGCAGGATCAAGGTAAAGATCGGGACCGCGACAAAAATGTACAGCATTTCGAAGATATCGAAGCCGTAGATCAGTGGGGGCAGGAACAGGAACAGCGCGGCTCCTGCGGCGTAGAACAGAAGCCGCCACTCGAATTGATCTCGTTTATCCTTCCCGTCGTCCACGCGGCGTTTCTCCGAATTATCGTTGGCGGCAAAATTAGGCGACTCGTACACCTAAGGGCCCTTCCGTTCTGGAATTTGCTTGGTCAGCAGTCGCGAACACGCGCGCAGAATTCGCCGGTACGGCCAATCCTTATCGCGATAAAAAATTTCTCCTTCGCGCGGATTGCTGTAAAACCATCGCGCCACCAGCCACAAGTGTTCGCTCAACTCCGCCGCGCTTTGGCGAGTGCTCATTCCCGCGACGCCATTTGCGGCCATCACCGATTCCAGATGAGCGCGCACCGTTTCTTCCACGGAATGCTGTTCGCTGGCCATTTCCGCAAAGCGCAGAAAAAATGGTTCGGCCAGGCGGCCTTTTTTTACGGCATAAATTCCAATGGTTCTATCGTCCGCGGTGCGTTGCAGAATTACCGCATCCAGTTGCTCGACGCGTCGCGTCAATTCCGGCTGGCCGCGCAATACCTCGTCCAATTTCTCCACCTTTTTGTGAAGCGCGGCAGCACGCTCGAAATCCAACTCTTCGCTGGCTTTCTCGCGATCTTTTTCCAAACTTTCGCGTAACGACCCGCCGCCGCTATCCAGAAAGCCCTCCAGCCGTTGGACTTCCGCGGCATACTCCTCCGCGCTGCATCCCGCAAAGCACGGCGCCAGACACATTTTCATTTCCGAATAGATGCAGCCTGGGAATTGTGGATCGCGCCGAATTTTAATTTGGCAGCGCCGCACCTTGAATAAATCCAACACGCGTTCAGCAAAAGCCTGCGCGGAGCGCCGCGATGCGAATGGCCCGTAGTACGCCCCGCCAGTTGGGTCGCCCTGCGCGTCGATCGCGATGTGCCGCGTCGCATAACAGCGCGGATACGCGTTGCGCAAACTTAACTTCAGGACCGCGGGAGGCCGAAATCGCATCATGTCGCGATAACGGTCGGGAAACTTATTTTTAGCTTGCAGATAAAAGGTAAGAGACTGCTCGAACGGCGAACCGGTTACGCGATATCGCACTTCTCGCGCAAACTCCCGCAGGCTCAGCCGCTTACTCGCCGGTTCGGGCGGGCCGAGCAGACGTTGTAGCCGTCTGCGCAAATCCGCTGTGCGGATCAAATAAGGCTGCGCTTGCTCTTGCTTTGACTCGATGAGGCACACCGCCGGTTGCGCCGGCAAAGCGGAGAAAAATTCTTCTTCGTGAGCAGCATCAAAAGGGAGCGAGCGATCGAGTTCCACAGCGTCAGAATACTACGTTGCGCTTAGGACTTCAGCGCCCATGCGGAAATCACCAACCGCTGAATTTCGCTGGTGCCTTCATAAATTTCCGTGATTCGGGCGTCGCGATACGCGCGTTCCACCGGATATTCCCGGCTGTAACCGTTGCCGCCATGAATCTGAATCGCTTTGTGCGTGACGCGAGTGGACATTTCGCTGGCGAATAATTTTGCGATCGAGGCGTCCATGCTGAATCGCGCGCCGGTATCCTGCTTCCACGCGGCTTTGCGAATCAATAGCCGCGCCGCGTCAATCTCCGTGGCCATATCCGCCAGCATGAATTGAATCGCTTGAAATTGCGCGATGGGATGCCCAAACGCCAGCCGTTCCTGCGCGTATTTCAGCGCGGCCTCAAAAGCCCCTTGCGCGATTCCGGTTGCCTGGGCGGCAATTCCGATGCGGCCGCCATCAAGGGTGGAAAGCGCCACCTTGTAACCTTCGCCCTCATTGCCAATGCGATTCGCCGCCGGTACTTCGCAATCCGTGAAGATCAGTTCGCTACACGCCGTGGCGTTAATTCCAAGTTTTTTTTCTTCCTTGCCCGCGCGAAATCCCGGCGTGCCTTTTTCCACCACCAGGGCGGTAATTCCTTTTTCGCCTTTGGATGGATCGGAGTTGGCGTAAACAATTGCCGCATCCGCGGCGCAACCATTGGTTATCCACGCTTTGGTGCCGTTCAGAACGTACTTGTCGCCCTTTTTTACCGCCTTGGTTTGCAGCGCGGCGGCATTCGAGCCGGCTTGCGGTTCCGTCAATGCGTAGCAGCCGATTTTTTCTCCGCGCGCGAAGGGATGCAGCAAGCGCTTTTTCTGCTCGTCGGTTCCAACGCGATGTATGGGATCGCAATACAGTGAATTCTGCACCGAAAGAATTACGCCCAGCGACGCGCAGCATCGCGAAATTTCTTCAATTACGATGGTATACGCAATGTGATCAAAGCCCGCGCCGCCTTCCGCCTCCGGAAGCGCTACTCCAGTCAATCCAAGCTCCGCCGCCTTTTTGAACAGCCCTCTGGGAAAATGGCCGGTCTCGTCGTTTTCTCGCGCAAGCGGTCGCACCTCGGACTCCGCAAACTCCCGCACGCTCTTTTGGAGCAATTTTTGTTCTTCAGATAACTCCAAATTCACGTTGAAATCTCCTGCCGGTTACGCAAAGTTCGCTGTCGCTACGCTGCTCGGCGGTGGCGTCTCGCGGCCGCGGCCAATTAATTCGCCAAACCCTTGCGCAATCGCTCGTACGTGGTTTTCAACTCCTCGGGGTGCACCCGAGTCTCCCCGGTTACGGTCATAAAATTCGCATCGCCGATCCATCGCGGCAACGCGTGCAGATGTAAGTGCCCCACAACGCCCGCGCCCGCTGCGCGTCCCAGGTTCATGCCCAGGTTCGTGCCATCAGGCTTGTATTCCGTTTTGAACACCGTTTCCACGCGTTGCGCCAGCTGCATGATTTCATTCAGCGTTTCCGCTTCACACAATTCCAATTCACCCACGTGAGCGTAGGGCACGATCATCACGTGCCCGCTGGTATATGGGTAGCGATTCAAAATCACGAATGCTTTTTTGCCGCGATATACCACCAGAGTTTCCGCGTCGTCTTTGCCGGCCGCCGCTTCGCAGAAAATGCATTCCGGCTGCTCGCCACGCTTCGCTCTTTCCATGTACTGGAAGCGCCACGGTGTCCACAAATAGTCCATCGCTATCCGCGCCTTTCAACAACTACTCGACTGCCAGCATAACCCAAAATGCGCGCGCCAATCCCCCGGCGTCAGTGTCATTCGTCAGTTTCATTTGAAATGTTCGGCTATACGAAATTACACGGTGGGTACGCACTACGGAAAATTCTATGAACGAGCTGTCTCCTCAGATGAGGCAGAACCGCCTGCGCCTGCATGATCTGAATCCGCAACGTTCACAAAATCCTTCAACTCTTTGCTGGGCTTGAAAAAAGGAATTTTCTTCGGCGGCACATCCACCTTCGCGCCAGTTTTAGGATTGCGTCCAATCCTTCCGCGCCGTTGCCGCGTGCGAAAACTTCCAAATCCGCGAATTTCGATTTTGTCGCCCTTTTGCAGCGACTGAATAATACTTTCGAAAATCGTTTCAACCACGGTTTCCGATTCTTTGCGGGGGAGCTCCGTAATTCGCAGTACCTCTTCGATCAGGTCGGCTTTGGTTAGTGTGGGTTGCTTGTTCATGGTCCGCTGCCCTCGCTAGACAACTTCAAGATTCGCCGATAGTTATAGCATACCTGGGGGCTTTCACAAGCACCCCCGTGCCCTGGGTTGCCCCCCTTCCTATCACTAAATTGTGCCCGAGGGAAACTATTTTTCGCTCGCCTAGTATCTGTCGAGCGAGTGCTCGTGGGTAGCCAGACATTTCTGGCGCCCGCCCAATTACCGGCCCCAATTACCAATTAACGATTGGTCAGCTTCGATTTCATCATGTCGCCAATCGTTGCCGTGGCTGATGACGTAGTTTTAGACGTCGAGCGATACTGCTCAATCTCTTTGCGCTCGATCTGCTTCACGGCCGCGCGATAGCTCAATCCCACGCGCCGCGTCTCCGGGCTGATTTTGATAATTTTGAAATCATATTCCTTGCCCGGTTCGAGCGGCCCCGCGCTTTTCAGCGGTCCGGTGGTGGGACGGAACGCTCCACCGCTGTCGTCGCGGCGTTTGCGTTCTTCAATCTCCGTGTTGTGGCAAAGCCCTTCAATGTTTTCGCCCATTTCCACGAACGCGCCAAACGTGGCGATTCGCGAAACTTTGCCTTTCACCACATCGCCGACCTTGTGCGTCTTGAACCATTCGCCCCAAATATCATTTACCTGCTTTATGCCCAGTGACACGCGGCGGTTTTCTTCATCAATGCGCAGCACCTTGGCGGTAATCTCTTCGCCCTTCTTAAATACTTCATGCGGATTCTTCACCCGCCCGGTCCAGCTCACATCCCCGACGTGCACCAATCCGTCGAACCCTTCTTCCAGTTCAATGAACGCGCCAAATTCCGCAATGTTCCGGACTTTGCCCGTAACCACGGTGCCCACCGGATATTTTTCCGCCGTCACCAGCCATGGATCCGGCAGCGCTTGCTTGATTCCCAAAGAAACCCGCCGGTCGCTGGGCTTAATGTCCAACACCACCACGTCAACCTCATCGCCCACTTTCACCAGCTTCGACGGGTGCTGCGGCTTTTTCGACCAGCTCATCTCCGAAACGTGAACCAGCCCTTCGATCCCTTGTTCCAGCTCCACGAACACGCCGTAATCCACCACGCCAACAACTTTACCCTTCACTTTCCCGCCCGCCGGATATTTTTCCTGCGCATTCACCCAGGGGTCGGCCATCAATTGCTTCAACCCCAGCGACACGCGCTGCTTGTCCTTCTCAAATTTCAAAATCACTACATCGAGTTCCTGATCCGGCTTCACCACATCGCTCGGATGCTTCACCCGGCCCCAGCTCAGGTCCGTCAAGTGCAGCAATCCATCGATTCCGCCCAGGTCCACGAACGCGCCATACTCCGTCACGTTTTTCACGTAACCGTGAATCACCTGGCCCTCGTGCAGCGTTTCCATCAGCTGCGCTCGCTTGCCGTGCAACTCTTCCTCGAGCAGCGCGCGGCGGCTCACCACCACGTTTCCGCGTCGCCGGTTCAGTTTCGTCACGCGTACTTGCACTTCCGTCCCCACCAAACCATCCAGGTTTTGCGTGGGACGCAAATCGTATTGCGAGCCGGGCAGAAACGCGCGTACGCCGATATCCACCACCAGCCCGCCCTTGATGCGGTCGACCACTTTGCCGGTCAGCGTTTCCTTCGCCTTATACGCCGCTTCAATCTTTTCCCAGGTACGCTTGCGCAGCACCTTTTGATAGGAAACGATCGCGTAGCCATCTTTCGTCTCGCCGGTGCGCTGCACTTCAATCGTGGCGTTCGGCTCCGGGCGCGGAATATCCGTCTCCGAAAATTCTGCCGCGGGAATCAGCCCTTCGGTTTTTCCGCCAATGTCCACCACCACGCCATGCTCGGTGTACGCCACCACTTTCACTTCAACCACTTCGTGCGACGCGGCAGCTTCCTGCTGCTGGTCGTACTCCGCCATGATCTTGCTCATCTCTTCTGAGCCGGCCGCTTCTTCTGCCGCCGATGTCGCTTCGGTTTCTCCAGCCGCGCTTTTTGCCTGCGACTCTGCCGCGGCATGCGCTTCTTCCGGTGCCGTGCGAGTTGCGGCGGTTTCTGGCGTTGTCGAGGCTTCGTGCTTTTCTTCCGCCTGCGCCTGCGTCGGCGTTTCGACGTTGTTTTCCTTTTCTGAATTCTGAGCCGTTTGCGGATTTTCAGGTTCGTGCGCGGGTGCGGCAGCTGCTGCGGTTGCCGGGTTATCGTGGTCGGTGAACATGGTTGGTTGCCTCCGGGATGTCTATCCCTGTTTAGTCGATTTTGAGCAACCGCGATGCGGTCGCCCTTTCAGCCGAAAATGGTCCCTTGCGGACTCCCTACTAGGTTGTTTGGGCAAGGCGAGAAATGCTGCTGCGATACGGGGAACGCTGCAACCTGAGAAGGATACTAGCCGCCTTAACGTTGTGTCAATAAACCGATTATTGCGGGAAGGTTAAATCCCGCTCTTACCACGCAACTACTGCGTTTGCAGCATTTACGCCCCAGCGCGCCCGGCCTGCGTTTTCTCGCGCCGAAAATCCGGCGCGAACACTTCCAGCGTCCGGCACATTTCATAAAGCCTCGACCGCATCCGCGTGCCAATGCGCTGCTCCAGTGAATCCTCCCGCACCGGCGCCACCAATTTCCCGTTCGGCAAGCGCGCCACCTCGCCCTCCGCGCCGGGATTGTCTATATAATTTGTCGTAATGATGGTCGTGCGCTTTTCGTTGTAGCGCGCGTTCAGCAGAATGCCCACAATGTCCCGCACCCAATCCGAAGGCTTGCTCGCACCCAAATCATCAAGCACCAAAATCTCTACCGTTCGAATCGGCTCCAGAATCCCCATCTCCGTCGACTCGCTCGCAGCGTTGTAGCTCCCTTGAATCTCCTTCAACAATTCCCGGTAGTCGCAGAACAGCCCGCCATGCCCCCGCAAAATCAGCTCTTTCAACGCCGCAACCGCAAGGTGCGTTTTTCCTACGCCCGACGGCCCCATCAGCAGTAATCCCTTTTCCGATGAGCCCGGGTATCCCGCCACAAATCCTTTGGTCATCAACTTTGCTTGCGACATCGATTGCGCGTGCTGCGCTGTCCAGGTTTTGCCATCGGTCAGGTCGGTCACATAACTTTCGAAATCGCAATGCTCATACCGTTTGGGAATCTTCGCGCGATCGATCACCCACAACGCCCGCTCCGCCGTGCCGCATTCGCAAGCGACCGCCACATTCCCGCCGGCGCGATCCCCGCGCGCCACCAGCTTCCATCCCGTTCCTCTGCAAATCAAACAGTCTTCCCGCGCCATAGGCATTCTACGTACCTTTGCCAGAGCATACGACCGCACCACTCGTACCGCAAGCGCTCATCATTGGGAAAACTGTGGAAGGAAGGTTTCTAAAATTTGCGAAAAACTAAAACAAAAATTCTTCAGCTCCGTACAAGGCGCGGCGCGGCTCGCACAATCGCGTTCTTCGGCACCATTTCATCTCTTCGGGCCGACACTCTCGACAACTCCTGCTGCACCACGTGCGCAAACTCGCCCATTTGTCTTTCCATCTCAATCATCTTTTCACGCATGTTCAAAATAATCTCAATGCCCGCCAGGTTCACGCCCATATCCCGCGCCAGCGTCAATATCACATCCAGCCGTTCCAGATCCTGGTCGGTATACAGCCGCGTATTTCCTTGCGACCGCGAAGGCTTCAGCAATCCCACGCGTTCGTAAAGCCGCAGCGTTTGCGGATGCAACTTATATAATTCCGCCACCGCGCTGATCATGTACCCAGCCTTCGCCCGTTTTTTAGCTTTTGCCGGCATACAAATTAAACTCCCGCCTTCGCAAACAAATCCTTCCGCGGATCACCCGGCGCCACGGTCTCCAGTTCCTTCATCAAATTCCGCACCCGCTCGTCGGTTGGCTCCGGCACCACAATCTGAATCTCTACGTACTGATCCCCGCGCGCTCCGCCCCTCGCGCTCGGCACTCCCTTTTCCTTCAGCCGCAGCGTCTTTCCGCTGTTCGTTCCCGGCGGAATGCGCACCAGCGCACGGCCATCAATGGTGGGCACTTCAATCTTCGCCCCCAGTGACGCTTCACTCACGGTCACCGGCACCTTGGTATAAATATCATTGCCGCGCCGCTCGAAAAATTCATGCGGCCGTACTTCGATCCGCAAATATAAGTCTCCGCCCGGCGCGCCCATCGTTCCGGCGTTGCCTTTACCCGGCACGCGAACTCTGGAACCGCTGGCGACTCCCGCCGGGATTCGCACCTCGATCGTCTCATTGCGGCGCACTCGTCCCTCGCCATTGCAGGTGCGGCACATGGTGCGGACTTTGCCGGTTCCACCGCACCTGGTGCACGGCACATTAAATTTCATTTTGCCAGCGGCCTGTTGAATCGTTCCGGTGCCGCCGCACGCCGTGCAGGTTTGCGGTGACCCGATAGCGCCTGTTCCGTGGCATGTTTCGCAGGTGTCCAACCGCGTGATCTGCAGTTTCTTCACGCCGCCGCGCATGGCGTCCCAGAAATCAATTTCAATCTGGTATTCCAGGTCGCCGCCGGGCTCTTGCTCCGGATCCATCGACGCCGCGCCGCCCCGCCCACGAAAAAATTGGCTGAACAGGTCGCGAAAATTTCCGCCTCCAGCCTGTCCGGTGCCCGAGCCTCCGCCAAAATCAAATCCCCCAAAATCAAAATTAACTTCGTGGCCGCCCGCTTCCTCTGGATGTCCGCCGCCGGCGTAACCGCCCTGCGGCATATTCTCGCTGTAAAAGCCGTACTGGTCGTACATCTGCCGCTTCTTCGTATCGGAAAGTACGTCGTAGGCTTCTTGAAGCTGCTTGAATTTTTCTTCCGAGGATTTGTCGCCAGGATTTAAATCGGGATGATATTTGCGAGCCAGCTTGCGAAAAGCCGTACGAATATCCTTGGAGTTCGCTTTACGCGGTACTCCGAGAAGCTCGTAGTAATCTTGTTTGCTGGTCGTCGGCATTTGTGGTCACAGCGAATCCGTGCGTAATTGCGTCACGCACTCAAATTGCAGGGGCACGATATCTCGTGCCCCTTTTTTGTGTCATTAACTTTCCCTGCTTGTACTTAGTTCGGCTTATTCTTGTCGTCGACGTCTACATACTCTGCGTCGATTACGTCGCCAGGTTTGCCGCCTTGCGGACCGCCGCCCGACGACGCTCCTCCCGCTCCAGCGCCCGCTGCCGCACCCGCAGCCTCTCCAGCGGCTCCGCCGCCTTGCGCTTGCGTCTTCTTGTACATTTCTTCCGCTATCTTGTGTAGCGCGCGCTCCACGTTTTCCGTGGCCGACCGAAGCCGTGCCGATCCACCCTCACTCAGGGCTTTCTTGCCGTCTTCGATCGCTTCTTCCGCGGACTTCAGATCCGCTTCAGAGAGCTTGTCGCGGTTCTCGCGTATCATCTTTTCCGCTTGATACAGAATCCCGTCCAGACGGTTCCGTGTCTCCACTTCTTCCATCTGCCGGCGGTCTTCTTCAGCGTGCGATTCCGCTTCCACGCGCATTTTCTCTGCTTCTTCCTTGCTCAAACCGGTTGAAGCGGTAATGGTGATCTTCTGCTCTTTGTTGGTGGCTTTATCCTTGGCGCTGACGTTCAGTATCCCGTTGGCGTCCATGTCAAAACTCACCTCGATTTGCGGCATGCCGCGCGGCGCCGGTGGTATCCCGTCCAGTTTGAACGTTCCCAGTGACCGGTTATCCTTCGCGAATTTGCGTTCGCCCTGCATCACGTGGATTTCTACGCCAGACTGGTTGTCCGCCGCCGTCGAGTACGTCTCTACCTTCCGCGTCGGAATGGTGGTGTTGCGCGGGATCTGCACGGTCATTACCCCGCCCAGAGTTTCCACGCCCAGCGAGAGTGGCGTCACGTCCAGCAGCAGAATGTCCTTCACTTCGCCGCCCAACACTGCGCCCTGAATCGCTGCGCCTACCGCCACCACTTCGTCCGGGTTCACGCCGCGGTGCAATTCTTTGTCGCCAAAGAACGTGCGTACTAGTTGTTGAACCTTGGGTATCCGCGTGGAACCACCCACCATCACCACTTCCTGAATATCCTGTGGCGACAATTTCGCGTCTTCCAACGCCTGCTTCACCGGCTTCATCGACCGTTCCAGCAGGTCGCTGATCATCTGCTCCAGCCGCGTCCGCGTCAGCTTCTCTTCCATGTGTATCGGGCCGCTCGCCCCTGCGGTGATGAACGGCAAATTCACATCCGTTTCCATCATCTGCGATAGCTCGATCTTGGCTTTTTCCGCCGCGTCCTTTAGCCGCTGCAGCGCCATCTTGTCCTTGCTCAAATCAATGTTGTTCTTCTTCTTGAACTCGCTGATGAGCCAGTCCACGATTCTCTGGTCTACGTCATCGCCGCCCAGGTGTGTGTCGCCGTTTGTGGACTTTACCTGCACCACTCCCGCGCCCACTTCCAGCACCGAAATATCAAACGTTCCGCCTCCCAGGTCGTAAACCGCGATGGTTTCGTCGCTCTTCTTGTCCAGCCCATAAGCCAATGCCGCCGCCGTCGGTTCATTGATGATTCGCAGTACTTCCAGGCCCGCAATCTCGCCGGCCTGTTTCGTGGCTTGACGTTGCGCGTCGTTGAAATACGCGGGTACGGTAATAACCGCCTTGGTTACTTTTTCACCGAGGAAATCTTCCGCGGCGGATTTCAATTTGCCCAGAATCATCGCGGAAATTTCGGGTGGGCTGTAGATTTTGTCGCCGATCTTTACGCGGGCGTCATCGTGATCACCCTTAACAACTTGATACGGGATACGCTTCATCTCTTCGGTGACTTCATCAAAGCGTCGTCCCATAAACCGCTTGATCGAATACACGGTGTTTTCGGGATTCGTCACCGCTTGCCGTTTCGCAACTTGTCCCACCAGCCGTTCGCCGCCCTTGGTAATCGCCACCACCGAAGGCGTTGTGCGTGCGCCTTCCTGGTTAGGAATTACCACCGGCTCGCCGCCCTGCATAACTGCTACCACTGAGTTTGTTGTTCCCAGGTCAATGCCGATAATTTTGCTCATGTCTACTTCTCCTTCGAAAATGGCTTAAACTTACCGCAACAAAAGCTTCTGGGCCCCGACGACTCAACTGATATGCGCCCAACTGATATACGTTAGATGCTTAAGACTGGGGTGAGTATACAAGTTGAGTGCTTTCTTGTCAAGTTATATGATAACGGTTGTAAGCTATTCATTTTAAACACTTTAAACTTCATTTTCCCGCCGGTCTTGGAAATTCATTGACTTTCCTCTCTTCTTGCCGTATCATCAAACCCTAATTTCGGCGCACGATTCTGGAGATTCTTACGTGCCCTCGCAACGCCAATTTCACAAGTTTCTAATCCTCTCCCATAAATCGCTTGGAATGAATCTTGTAAAGTGTATCAAAACAAGGCACTTTAAGTTGCTTTAGAATGAACACTTATGAAAAAGGGGGAGGGGGGTGGGTCGTTTATTAGACTTAGCTGCTCCTTTAAGCTTGGGAGCAACGCTTCTCGGTCCTATCCGCAACGAATGATACAAGAGCTGTCGTCGGAGGTAGTGTGAATCGCAAGCGAATCCTGTCAGTAATCGTCATCGCAATGATCGTGGCCTTAGTGGCCTCCTACTTACCTTTACTGCGCCATCCGTCCCCCTCCTCTGTCTCTGCTCCGGCCGCTCCCGTGCCCGCCGCTCAATCGAACCCAGAGCCAGCTTCTCCGTCGGCCTCCGAGTCCGTCCCTTTGCCCGCCGCTACCCCCGCCACCGTCTTGGCAGCCAGTCGCGTTCCAGCTTCCCCTTCACCCCAGGCGGTAGCAGCACTTACCGACATAGATCCGCACAAAGCCATGGGCTCCAAGAACGCGCCCATTGCCATGGAAGTATTTAGCGATTTTCAGTGTCCCGCCTGCAAGATGTTGTTCCTGAACGTCAATCAAAAATTGATCGACAACTACGTAAATAACGGCAAGGTGTACCTGGTGCACCGCGATTTTCCTTTGGCCATGCATGCCCATTCGCGGGTTGCCGCTCGGTACGCCCGGGCAGCCGCGCAGCTTGGCAAAGCGGAACCCGTCGAACAGGTCCTGTTTCAAAATCAGGAAACTTGGGAACAAACCGGCGATGTGGATGGAACCGTCGCCAAGGTCGTTTCGCCCGGTGAAATGACCAAAATTCGCGCTCTGGTAAAGGGCACTACCCTCGACCCGCTCATCGACAAGGATTTCGCCCTGGGGCAGGGCTACCGCGTCAATCAGACCCCTACCACCATCATCCATTACAAGGGCCAGACGTACCCGGTTGTCGGCCAAATCAGTTATGACGTCCTTAAAGCGTTCCTGGACCAGCTTCTTTCGCAGTAGCCTTCGATGACCGGACTCTTATTGAAAATCTTCTTATGATGCAATCCAGCCCGCTCAATTTTCGCCGAACCGTTCTGTGGATCGGCCGCCTGCTCATCGGCGGCATCTTTGTTTATGCGGGCTACTCAAAACTTTTCCTGCCAAACTTCATGCCCTGGCCGCCCTTTGCACTGCGCTTTTCACTTTCCACTAACCTCTCGAACTTCGCCGTCCAGGTTGACTCTTATAAATTGCTTTCCCCCACTGGCGTTTTCTTCGTCGCGCACCTGCTGCCTTTCGCGGAAATAATACTCGGTCTGCTTCTGTTAATCGGCTGGCAGCTGCGCATCTGGGCTTCCCTGATCACCATGATCATGTTGGGCTTCCTCGCTGTCGTTTCGCGTGCCTATCTTTTACACATGGACATCAACTGTGGCTGCTTCGCCACTCCCGAACCACTTACGGGATTTACTGTTCTCCGCGACGCCGCTCTGACCGCCCTCGCTTTAACTATGACGATTTTCGCTTTCCAGGAAGCGCGCTCGCCACATCCTTGGACCGCCACGGAAGAGGCCTGATCCAAACATGCCGCCGACAATTATTATTGCTTGGGAAGAAATACTGTAGAGAAGTTTAAGACCATGGAAACAACATCGCCGCTGTTCCTCGCCGAAGAAATTATCTGCGGTAAACTTTACTTTCGATGCTGAGTCTTCCACCGATCACACTGCGACTGCGCGGCTGGAAATTAATTGACCGCGTGGCGCTTGCGTTTTTACTGCTCTGTGCCATCGCGCTTGGCGCCGCGGCCGGATTGCTGTTCGTCTATACCAGCGACTTGCCGGAAATTCGCGCGCTGGAAACGTATCGCCCGGACGTCGTCACGGAAATTTACGCCGATGACGGCCAGCTGGCCGGCAGCTTCGCCATCCAGCGGCGTATTCTAATGACCTACGAGCAGTGTCCGAAAGTTCTCTATCACGCGGTTACCGCCATCGAAGATCAGCATTATGAAGAACACTGGGGCATCGACTTTCCGCGCATCGCCGGGGCCGCCTATCGCAATCTTCTGAAGCACCGCATCACCGGTGGCGCCAGCACCATCACCATGCAGCTGGCGGGCAATCTTTTTCTCGATCGCAGCGACCGCAGCTTTCGCAGAAAAATGCAGGAAATCCTGCTGGCATTGCAGATCGAGCGGCGGTACACGAAGCCGCAAATTTTTGGGATGTATGCGAACCAGGTTTATCTCGCGCATGGCAATTACGGGTTTGCCGCCGCGGCGCAATTTTATTTTGGCAAGCCGGTCACCGACTTGAAATTGCAGGAAGCGGCCTTGCTGGCGGGGATGGTCAACGGTCCGAAGTTTTCACCGCTGTCAAATCCTGAAGCGTCCCTGGCCCGGCGGAATCTGGTTCTGCACCGCATGCAGGAAGAAGGCAAGATCTCGCCGACGGAAGAAGCCGCGGCGCGGAAGTTGCCGCTGGGTTTGCACATCCAGTATCCGCGCAACGACCTTGCGCCTTATTTCTTCGAAGAACTTCGCAAATATCTGGAAGCAACGTATGGCAGCGAAGCCGTGCACGAACGAGGGCTGCGGGTCTATACCACCCTGAATATTTCCATGCAGCGCGCCGCAAACCAATCGATTCGCGATGGCTTGCACATGTACGAACGGCGCCACGGGTGGCGCGGCGGCTTACCCAATATCTTAAAAGATAATTTGGGCACGCTCGATACTTACGAAGACGAAGATTGGCGGCACATTATTGAAAAGGGAAGTTACGTTACCGGGCTGGTGCTTTCCGCGGACGAGAAAAACGCGACCATCAAAATTGGACAATATCGCGCGGTGCTGGCGCCTTCGGAATTTGCCTGGACCGGCCGGAAAAAACCCTCGGAGCTGCTGAAAGCGGGCGACCTCGCGCAATTCTCCATTCAAGAATTGCGGGAATCGACCGCGAAAGTTCAGTTGGAGCAGCAACCCGGGCCGCAAGGCGCAATGGTCGCGATCGATAACGCCACCGGGGAAATTAAAGCGATGGTCGGTGGCTACAGCTTTGAAGATTCCAAATTCAACCGCGCCACGCAGGCTTACAGGCAAGTGGGAAGTTCCTTCAAAATTTACGTCTACGCGGATGCTCTGGAAAAAGGATCCACGCCGTTCGATACGATTCTCGATGCGCCGTTCACCACCATCAGCGGCGGCCAACCGTATTCGCCGCGCAATTACGACGAAAAATTCGAAGGCAACATTACGCTGCGGCGCGCGCTGGCCGGTTCGCGCAACGTGCCCGCGGTGAAGTTGGCGGAAAAAATAGGTATTTCCTCGGTGGTTGAAACTACCAGGCGATTTGGCATCACCACTTTGTTGCCGCCATATCTTCCGTTGGCCCTTGGCTCAGCAGACATGAAATTGCTGGAGCACGTTTCCGCTTTCACGGTTTTTCCGAATGATGGCATTCGCATTGATCCACACATGATTCGCCGCGTGACCAGCTACGACGGCGCCATGCTGGAAGAGGCGCACCCGGATGTTCATGACGTGGTGTCTCCGGAAGTTGCGCACACCATGACCGCGATGCTTGAAGAAGTGGTGCAATTCGGTACGGGTATTCAAGCCAAGGCCCTGGGGCGGCCCGCCGCAGGCAAAACCGGAACTACCCAGGACTACACCGATGCGTGGTTTATTGGATTCACGCCGCAAATCACAGCCGGAGTGTGGGTAGGATTTGACGACAAACAGATTTCTCTCGGGAAAAAAGAAACAGGAGCGCGGGCAGCTCTACCCATCTGGTTGGAATTTATGCAGCAGGGCCTTTTGGGCATGCCGGTACTGGATTTCCCAGGCGTTGTGCCCCTCGAACAGCAAGCCGGCGAGCACATTATTCACGTCGATACGCCGGACACCGCGCCCACCGAGGATGAGCCGGGGGCACCTAAAGAAAAGCCGTCGGCTGCACCGGGAGCCCCACCCAATTTGACGAGTGCGAATCCCGCCGCCAACTCGCAACGTCCCTAGGCAAGAAGCTTATGCCGCGAGCCATTCAAAATGAAAACAGCCTTATCCGCCGAATTGTCAGCGGACAAAAACTGAAAAGTCGCGGCCTGTCTCTGGGCATTGGAGACGACGCCGCCCTGTTTCGTCCCACCCCCGGTTATGAACTTATTTTGACCTGTGACTGGTTTTTGGACGGGACGCATTTTCTCGTTGACCGTCACCCCCCTGATTCCATCGGCTGGAAGTGCCTGGCGCGAGCCGTGAGCGACGTTGCCGCCATGGGTGGCACGCCCAAATGTTTTCTTCTGAGCGTGGCTCTGCCCAGCCGCCGCACGGGAAGCTGGTTGAATGGGTTTCTTCGCGGGTTGCATCGCGCGGCGCGCAGTTTCCATTGCCCCCTGGCTGGCGGGGATACCACCGAGCGTAAAGAAATTCTAATTAACGTTACGGTGATCGGTGAAGTGAGGAAGGACCGAGCGCTGCTCCGTTTCGGAGCCAAACCCGGAGACCTTATCTATGTGAGTGGACGACTGGGCGAAGCGGAACTCGGTCTAAAACGGATTCGCCAAAGCGGCAAAGCCGTGGCGGCAAATTCTTCGTTTTTGCGCAAACAACTCTATCCAGAACCGCGGGTGAAACTCGGTCGCTGGCTGGCGGAGAAAAAATTAGCCACTGCGATGATGGACCTCTCCGATAGTCTGTCGAGTGATTTGCCGAGGCTTTGCCAGGCCAGCGGCGTGGGGGCGATTGTGAACGCCGCGCAACTTCGCATGTTAACAAGGGCCAAGTTACCAAAGGGATATATCGACAACACTAGGGGAAGTCAGGATCTGCACTTCGCGTTGCACGGTGGCGATGACTACGAACTACTTTTTACCGTTGCGCGGAGTAAATCGCGACAGGTTCCCGCGTCGCTGGACGGGATTCCATTAACCGCGATCGGAGAGATTACCCGCGAGAAACGCGTATTACTGCGCGACGGCCAAGGAAAAGTTGGAGCGCTCCGGCCGCACGGGTGGGATCCCTTCCGGCAACATGGAAGAAAAAAGTAAGCGCGGGGAAGTCGGATTCCCCTGGAAGTAAACTTTACCTGTCCGTTCGGACAGTTGGACAGTTTTGCACCGCCTGTACTTCAAACCATCAAATACAGGGTTGACCACGGGTCCTACAGAAATTAGTATACAGACGGTCGGAGTAACGCCTCACCCCTATGTAGGATGTTTCAAATTGGGGCGAACGCGTATGACAATGATAGAGACTAACTTGGCTTTTCATATCAGCCTGAGGGGCTAAGCAGTGATTCGAGGAAAAAACTACACATTTTTCATCGCGTCAACCCCCGGTAAGCTCCGCAAGCTTATCGTGCCTGCGTATTTACTGCATGGGCTGGCGTTATTGGCGCTGATCGGCAGCATTACGGTAATAGCAGGACTAGGCTCCTATTCACGGATGCTCTGGAAAGTGGGCAATTACAACGCCCTGCGCCACGATCAAGACACCCTGAAAAAACAATATCGCCAGTTGCAGAGTTCGGTGAACGATACCAACCAGCGGCTCGACTCACTGCAGTCATTAGCTACGGAAGTGGCGATGACCTATGGCGTTTTGCGCTACCATCCCGCGGCCTTCGACCAGCTCGACGCCGCAATTACCCCGCAAGACGCGTTTGACCGGTCGGTTGAGCAGTACACGTTCTTAAAACAGAATGCGGCGTTGATCACGGTTTCGAGCGGCGGAATGCGGCTGATTCCGTCGATGAGTTTCGCGGAGTCGAGCTATACACCGGCGATTTGGCCGGTGCTTGGGCACGTGACGGATGCGTTTGGCGCGCGGCTTGATCCGTTCTCCGGTGAAGGAGCTTTCCATACCGGGGTGGACGTGGCGACCGATTATGGCGCTCCAGTACACGCGACAGCCGACGGCATCGTGAGCCAGGCGGACAATCATGCAGGATACGGCCGGCTGGTGGTGGTGGACCACGGATTCGGAATTACTACCTGGTACGCGCACCTCTCGGCGTTTTCCGCGATTGCCGGAGCAAGAGTGAAGCGGGGCGAAGTGATCGGGTATACCGGTATTAGCGGGCGATCCACTGGCCCGCATGTGCATTATGAAGTACGCATGAACAATGCGCCGGTTAATCCGTGGCGCTATATGCGGTCTACAACCTCAGGCGATTAGCGGCTGTTACCCTCCAGATATCCAATTCGCTGACTTCAAACATAGAGGCCGACAGGAGTAACTGTGCTCGAAGGAAAAGCTAAATCTCGAATTCAGAGATTTATTCGTGGGCTCGTTGTCGTATTTTGTTTCGCGTATGGGTATGCCTTTTTCATTTCCAGGATGACGAGCGGTCAGGACGTTGATGAGTGCAGAGTACTTGCCCATCTGGTGGAGTCAACGCAGTCCATTCCCGTGTCAATCTCCTCACCTGGTCTTCCAGCCCTTTCCTGTAATGCTGACGTATCGGGTTTTTTGTTCCGGAGGTTCGACCATGTTCGGGTGTACGGCGTAATTGATGCTGGCAAACAGGATTCTATTTTCCAAATTCTGCAGAAAGCACGACAGCAGGGCAAGATTAAACCGGTGTTATTGGAGTTCTACGATAAAGAGAATTGGAAGACATGGTCACACCCGGCAACAGGTACAAGCGGCGGAGATAGAGGACCTGAAACTGTAATCCGAAAAATGAGAATTGACTGAGTCAGCAGTGTCAGCGCTTTATAGGGCATTTACGCGATTACATAACAGATTCATGGAAAACCAAAACCTCCCTGGATCTAGGCAGGATCAGCAAGTCATATGATGTTCCAACCTTAATGGGCTTCCCAGAGAAGAATAAAGAGTATGAATCACCGTCAGGGGTGAATCGCACGGTTTGATGCACAAACCATAATCCAAAAAGGGGGACGGACTTGTCCGTAACTACCCCCGTAATATTTATGGCCTTTTCGCCCGCTGAAAGATGAATGAGATCTGATGCGAGTGGATAAGTTTCGGTGAAAAAAAAGAAAACGCCAAAAGAGATAATAAGGAAGCGTATTCCTTTCACAATCTGCGGCCGAGTTGCGTCGTATTGAGGGTCACTGAGTTTTCCGCTGGCACGGATTATCTTCGATTTTGGATTGAGGCCATACCAAAAGATTCCAATTGTTCCAAGAAAGACAAAGATTGTCACAGCGATGGCGCGCCCCGTCCAAATGGGAGTTTCTATCGGAGGAACCGTCAAGTCTTCAGTGACTTTGTCAAGTTCTTCAATTCCGAGAATACCGCTGTAGAGCACGCTTCTCGGATTATTGTTCGGGGACTTGCGGTAATACATGATGCCGATATCTTTTGTGATGATCTTCTGAAGTCTGGTTAAACTGTCCGTCTGTCCAACCGGTTCTCCAGGGTAATGCAAGTTCATGCGCGCGGTCGAGGCAACGGCCATCCGGATATCCGCTTTTCTCCACCCGAAGCAAAATTGCCAATTTTCTCCGCGAGGGTACATGTCGTCATCGGTGATTCCAATCAAAATGGCCGAATTGTTCTTCAAGTAGGAAGAGTAGTCTCGCTGTAGGCTCTGCAGGATATTCTCCGCAACCAATTGCTTACGACTAGGATCGAAATCCCCCGGTGAGATAGTCATTGGGGAAAGGATGACGCTGCTGAGATTCAATTTCTGTTGATAGTGAACAACGAGTTCATTCATTTCAGCCGGAGAAACATTACCAACTGGCACGAAGTAAATGTCGACTCCCTGTTTGCATCCTATGGGTAAAATGATTAAGCACAGAAGTAGAGCAACAACAAATTTCATTCTTCAACTCCTTAACTAGCATCCCAAGACGGACACTTTCTTGGAAAAAACCTTTAGAGAGCGAGAATTAGAGCGGCAACTCTACGCATGGGCGGAAGAACCAGGGTGGAGATGGCCAAGCAACTTCCTGCCACAATCAATTTTGCTCGAAAGAAGAGCGCCTGCAAACCGCGAAACCAAGTCAGTGCTTAGTTAAACATCGGTAAGGGGCTTGTGCTAAAGCGTGCCGACGCCTGCTTTGGGGTTAGGGATATGGTCGGAGCGGGCGATGGCTAGAAGTTTTGGCGTGGCGTTCAATACAACGCGGACGGATTTGGTTGTGCCGCGGTCGATGCGTTCCACGTTCACACTGTTGAGCAGCTCCAAATAGGCTTCGCGGGTTTGCGGGTTCATTTGCTTTCGCGTTTTTGCGTCGTTGAGGCCGCCTTCGGCGAGGGCGACGATTCCTGTCAATAAATCAGAGAGCTGGCGTGTGGTTTTTTCGGAGGTGCATTCGCCTTCGCTTACGATACGCAAGCCGGTGGCATCGGGCTTGGCGGCGAGCGTGATCCATTGGAGTTGATTGAAGAGCGCGGAAAGTTGCGGAGAGCGCCAGCCTCCGGGAGCTTGTCTCGAAAGCAGATCGGCGGTTGCAGGGGCCTGACGGATTACGGCGAAAAGGGGAGAGCCTGCGAGGCGGTCGAAGCGGGTGCGCCAGTCACCGAGATCACCGGTGTTGGGGGTATCGGGATTTTTTCCCGCTGAAGAGAGAAGTGGGACTAGATCAGGTTCATTGGTTAGAGCAATGCAATCGTTGCGCAAGAAGGTGAATTTAAGGCGACGGGAGCTATTGTTTACGGGGACGGAAAAGATTTTGTAGCCGGCGCGTTTTTCCGTGATTCCTGATTTCGCGGCGTATGCGGAGATTTTGGCGCGATTAAAATTTCCTTCGGCGACGGCGAAGAGCGGGGTGTCGGGAAGATTTTGTTGCATGGCATTATTTTGCTGAACCACTTTATTTTGTTGCACGCCATTGTCTTGTTGCACGGCGATGACGATGCGATTGAGATCGCGTTCGTAATCGAATCCCGTGGAGCGCAGGAATTCCGCATAATCGGCGTCAATTGGCGGACGGGGCGCCCAGGAAAAAATTTCCGCCAAGAATCCGCCGGCGCGCAGTTCCTGCAAATCGGCGTAAATAACGGCGGAGGAATCTGGGGGGATGAGCTTGAGCAATTCTTCGCGCGACGCACTGTTACCGGTTCGGAAGTGCGCGTATAAAAGGATTGCAGAGAGGGCGGCGATTGCTGCTACGGCAATAAGCCAGGGCTTCGATAAAGTTGGCGCGGTTTTCATCAGTTTTTCATTTTCCATCGGGGGCTTGAGCGGAGATCTTAGAATATACAAGTGCAGCGGGTTAGTTTAAACTGATGTTGCTTAGCAGGATACAGAGGGCACGGGCATTTTGGGGAGCGTGGCTGTTTTCCACAGCGCTGGCCATGAACGTGCTGCGAATTGGGTTCTGACCCCTTGCAATTCTTATACCCTATCTGCTATTCTTACTCGGTTTGAGCGGCGCTGGCGTAGCTCAGCTGGTAGAGCATCTGATTTGTAATCAGAGGGTCGGGGGTTCAATTCCCTCCGCCAGCTCCACCAGATAAATTGCAGGGGAATGAGGCGGAGCAATTCCTCGAATCAAAAATTGACGGGCTGGTGTCTCTTGACACGAGTCCGTTTTGTGTTTTCATTTTTGATTCTGTCCGCATGTTCTTTAAGCGACGCCAAGAGAATGTTTTGCAGGTTTTTCCGGCTTCTGAATTTTCGCGGAATACGATTTGGTATTCCGGCTGAATTTGCCGGGACGGGTGGGTGAGTGGCTAAAACCAGCAGACTGTAAATCTGCCGCTCCTTGCGGGCTACGAAGGTTCGAATCCTTCCCCGTCCACCAGACACTGCTGGGTAGTTTGCAGGATTTTGTAGTCGCCGTAGGGCAATCGCTTAAGCGATGTTCACAGGCGGTCGGATTTGCGGCACTTGTGCCGATGGGGCCAAGTGCGCCGTAAGGAGTTGTTTTCGGCGGGGAATTTTGCAGGGAACGGGTTCGGCCTGGGTAGCTCAGTTGGTAGAGCGCGTCCTTGGTAAGGACGAGGTCACCGGTTCAATCCCGGTCCCAGGCTCCAGAGATGGATATTTCGGGTGGCGGGACGAAGAGTTTGCAGCAAACCGGGCGGGGGTAACTCAACGGTAGAGTCTCACTCTTCCAAGGTGATGGTTGCGGGTTCAAATCCCGTCCCCCGCTCCAGGATTTAGAAACATGAGAGCGCGTATTGGGCAAGTAAAGTCAACCCGTTCCGCGCTCCAAAGGTTTAGATTCAGGCAGCAGAAACAAAATTTAGAAACAAAATTTAGAAAACCGACGCAGAGGGTGAAGGAACATGGCGAAGGAGAAATTCGAGCGCAACAAGCCGCATGTGAATATCGGGACGATTGGCCATATTGATCATGGCAAGACGACCTTGACTGCGGCGATTACTAAGGTGCTAAGCAAGCACAACCCGAAGGTCGCGTTCCGCGCGTTTGATTCGATTGATAACGCGCCGGAAGAGCGCGAACGGGGCATTACCATTGCGGTTTCGCACGTGGAGTATGAAACGGCGAACCGGCATTACGCGCACATGGATTGTCCGGGGCATGCGGACTACATCAAGAACATGATCACCGGCGCGGCGCAGATGGATGGCGCGATTCTGGTGGTGGCGGCGACGGATGGACCGATGCCGCAGACG
>DATNME010000090.1:0-17675 GCA_035602385.1 Candidatus Dormiibacterota bacterium | reverse complement strand
GATTTATTCGCGCACGCGGGTGGGATGCGGCAATCGATTACCAGGGATTGTGGAAGTCGGCGGGCATGCCATTTTTGGGAGGTGTGAAGCGGCGAATCGGATTTTCCCGGGAGACAATTCGCGAATATGGAGTGCCAGTTCTATACACTGAGCGCGTGCGGACTACCTCGAAACACGTCGCGGATCAAAATGGCGAACTGTCTGTGCGAGCCGGCGCAAAACAAAGTGTCGCGCCCGTTGCTTTACGTGTGAGGGATGAAGACGCCGCCGAAGTAGCTGGCATCCTGCAGAAGCAGGGAATCGAGCATTACGTTCTGCTCAGCCCAGGCGGCGGCTGGCGATCCAAATGTTGGCCCGCGGAAAGATTCGGGGCCTTGTGCGACAAGCTCGGCAACGAATTGAAATTGCGGTGCGTTGTGAATTACGGACCGGGCGAAGAAAATTTGGCGAAAGAAATTGTGCAGAATGCCGGCAAATTCGAACCTTTTTGCTTCACAGGAAATCTGGGCCAATTGATGGCGCTGCTGAAAAACGCCAGTTGCCTGGTAGCAGGCGATACCGGCCCATTGCACCTCGGTGTAGCCCTGAGGATTCCGGCGGTTGCACTGTTTGGCCCTACAGATCCGCAGCGCAATGGACCTTACCACTCAAACGATATTGTGCTGCGAAGCCCCGCCGCAGTGACATCTTATAAGCGCGGCGAGCAGCCGGATGTTTCCATGCTGCAGCTTGCTGTTGAGGATGTCGCGCGAGCGGTACGCAAACGAATCGTAGGAGAAAAGTGAACGCCGCGACTTGGATTGCGCGATGGCGCGTTCGCCTGGGATACCCCCTGGCAGTCGTGGCGTTGTGGTTTGCCCGCCCCACTCCTCGAACGATTTTGTTAGGAGCGGCAATTGGTTTGATTGGCCTTGGGATTCGCGCCTGCGCTGCGGGATATTTGCATAAACAGAGCATCCTCACAGTGACTGGTCCGTATGCGTACACGCGAAATCCTCTTTATCTGGGAAGCTGCATACTTGCTTTGGGCGCAGCCGTCGCAATGCATTCCCGGGTTTCCGCCATCACTCTGCTGATTTATTTTGCGGTGGTCTATGCCGTGGTGATGAAACGCGAAGAAGAAGAATTGCGGCACCAGCACAAAAATGCCTTCGACGAATTCGCGAAAAGCGTACCGCTTTTTTTCCCGCGCCTGACGCCTGCAAAATCTTTATCTGCGATTGCAGGCTCTTTTTCCTGGGCTCAGTACAAAAAAAATCATGAGTACGAAGCGATGATAGGCTTTTTGCTATTGCTGGGAATTCTGCTGTTCATCTGGCGCTTGCGTTCCGGATAGTTCCGGCTTCTCCTCCGCACAGGGAATAAAACAACTTACTTCTATTTTTTTCCCATCCGTAATCACGTGCAAAGCTCCGTCACGATCGGTTCTAAGAATGCGCACATGACTGTCCTGCAGACGCGCAAGCAATTCCGGACTGGGATGCCCATAAGGATTGTCTTCGCCAGCGGAAATCAACGCAATCGACGGTTGTATCGCGGCAAGAAATTGCGGCACGGTTGAATTTTTGCTGCCGTGATGGCCGATTTTCAAAACGTCAGCATGCAGAACGCTGGCGTCATTCTCATTGAGCATCTGGAACTCGCTTTGCTTTTCGGCATCCCCAGGAAGGAAAAAGCTGCGCTCGCCAAATTCCATACGAAAAACGAGAGAATCATTGTTTTTTGGGGAAGGTGCTATTTCTTCGGGCGAAATTTCCGGCCACAAGAACGAGCCGGCAACGCCGTCCCAGGAAAAAGTCTGGCCTCTGGTCTCGTACTCGATGGGGATGCCGCGCTCCCGCGCAATTCTCTCGAGGCTTGCCAGCGCTGGCGAAGCCACTTCGCGGCCGAGCCAAAGCTTGCCAACATGAAAATTTTGCAAAATTGCTGTCAGGCCGCCGAGATGATCCTGATGCGCGTGCGTCAGCGCGACAATATCCAGTCTTTGAAAGCCGCGGGACCACAGGTACGGAGACACCGCCTCTTCGCCCGGATCCGATCCAAGGTGTTCTTCGTGGCCAGGAAATCCCTGGATCGCTCCGCCTCCATCGACCAGCATTGTTCGACCGTTCGGCGAAACCACAAAAAGCGAATCGCCCTGACCGACATCGAGAACCGTCAGCTCCAGTTGCCCCTTGGCGCGTTGCGGCTCGAAGGGAAATATCGCTATGATAACGCCGCTAGCAACCGCTAATGAAAATGCGGAACGCAAAAGCAATTTATTTTGATGCGGGCCCGCGCGTAACGCGACGGCCAGAAAAATGGCAGCAAAAAGAAATGTCGCGGTAAGCCAGCCCGGCGGGCCGGGAATCCGGTAACTGCCATGCGGAACGTTTGCGAACCAGTGAACGATGTGAGTCAGCAGCCACAATATCCAGGATAACGGTGCTGCCAGCAATTTTCCGGCGGCGGAAAAGATAAGCCCGAATCCCACGGCAAAAAATCCAAGGGGCACCGCCAGAGCGGTCAGCGGAACAGCGAACAAATTCGCTAGTAAACCAGTGAGCGGCACGCGATGAAAATCGCGCGCCATCAGCGGCAACATGCCAAGTTGCAGCACAAAAGTGAGCGCGAAAAGTTCAGCCACGCGGAATGCCGCACCGATGCCACCGACAAATACGGTTTCAGCGGCGCGTCTAACTCGCGAAGACAGATGAGATGAAATCCATGCAAATACCAAGCGGAGATCGATCCTAAATTGAATTTGTAATGGCTCGTGGGAACCATCAAGGCCGGGATCTTGCCAGCCTCGTAACGCGCGCGCATAAGGTTGAATGGTTTTATCCAGCCAGGGCACGGCAATTCCCGCGATACAAAAAATCGCCAGAAACGAAAGTTGGAAGCTGGTGTCCTTTGCTGCGAGCGGCTTGGCCACCAACAAAACCAGCGCGGCGATTGCCGCGGAATTCAACAAATCAAGCCGCCGGTAGAAAAAACTCCCTATGACCACAATCGCAGCCATCAAAGCGGCTCGCAGCACAGGCGCCCGCTGCTCTACAACCGCCACATAACAAACCAGAACAAACAACATCATAAACATGGACCACGCGCGAGGGATGCGCAGCTTCCGCGCGAGCCAGAAGATGGCAACCGCGAGGGCGCCAACGTGCAGCCCCGCCACAACCAGCACGTGAAACGCGCCCGTCTTCTGAAAGTCCGTGGATTCAGAGCGGTCTATGAAACTGCGATCGCCAAAAAGCATGGCGCGCAAAGTGCCGGAAAAGGTTGGTTCCGCAGGGAACAGGATATCTACTTCGTCGCGCAGTCGTTTCCTGATTCGCGCCAGTTGCGTGCTGGGCGAAATTTTTGCGGCCGTTAGACGTTCGAGAAGCTCCGGCGCGCGCAGTGTAGCGACCACATGAATATTTTGTTGAGCGAGATACGCTCGCCGATCAAACGCGCCTTCATCCTTGAAATTACTCGGCAATTTGCCTTGAACGAGCACAGCAATCTCGTCGCCCACGTGAACATCAGGAAGGGAAGTGTCGCCGGATTTTGGCGAGTAGGTGATTCGCAATCCGCCTCGCGCGGGCAAAAACTCATTTTCAAAATCCACGCCACTGAGCTCAACATCGTAGCCATAGCCTAAGGCAAGTCGCGCAGGTTCGTCACGCAATCGTCCGTACCAGCGTAACGGCGTGCGCAACTCCAGTTGGTGACTGGCGATAAGCGATACAACGTGATCTTTGGCGATGGGTTGCTGCGCGATCGACGAAGATAAAATTCCCAGTGTCAACCAGCAAAAACCGGCAGCAATTGCCGCGACACGCAGCTGCCCAAACTTAGCCGAGATTATTCCTGCAATTAGAAGAATCGTGGCAGCTGAAAAGCCGCCAACGAGAAGACTGTGCGAACTTGCGCGGTGCGCTAACAGAGGTTGAAGGCCGAGAGCGATACCGCTCAAAAATACAGCGGTGATCGCAACGCCCGGGAGCTTCATGGAATCTTCTTTAGCCGTACCAGCGTTTCAATGTGAAATGTCTGCGGAAAAAGATCAAAAAGATGCAACTCGGTAATTTCGTATTTGTGCGCCGGGGCCGCCATGTCCGCCGGCTTTCGTGGCGAGCCGGTTAGTATCGCCAAATCTCTCGCCAGGGTAGACGGATCGCAAGACAAATAGGATATCTCCGGCGCTCCGAGATTCGCGAGCTTGGCGGCAGTGTCGGTTCCCAAACCGGAGCGCGGCGGATCAAGCACCACAAAGTCTGGCGTATCCTCGGCCTTTTTCAGAAAATCCTCGACGTGATCATTGTGTGACGTAATTTCCACGCCGGCGGTCTCCGCGTTAGCGTAAAGGTCGCGTGTCGCGGACAGGTTGGCGTCCACGCAAACCACGCGCTTAAAAGTTTTCGCCAGCGGCAAGGAAAAAAATCCCACGCCAGAGTAAAGATCGAGCGCGTAGCCGCCTTTCGCGCCCGCAATAACCGTTTTAAGCAGATCTTCAATCAGAAAACGATTGACCTGGAAAAAGGAAAGATGGCTCACGCGATAGCGGTATCCACCGGCTTCATGAAATAGAAAACCCGGCCCGCTAAGCTCAAAGCGATCTTTGCTTTTGTCCAGAAGCAACAGACTTTCCAGATTTGGAATCGTCTGCTGGAGTTCCGCTATCAGTTCCTTGGCCGGTTTGGAAAACTTTTCGAAAGCCACGTTGAGCGCTATCTTTGTGTCCGAGGAATCCGCGAACGCTTCGATTTCGAGCACGTTCGCAGGCAGCCTTGCGTTGCGCGTCATGTCCTGCAGTTTCGCAAACACCTGCGCTAACGCCGGTGAAATCACCAGACACACATCGATGGGCACAATCGTGGAGCTTCCCGGCAGAAAATATCCGATGGCGCGGGGCATCGCCTCGCGTACCGCCCATTGCGCGCGATTGCGATAGCCGTAAGGCGCGGCCGAATGCTCCTGAATCTCGCCTTCCCAGGAAATTCCCCCGAGCCGGGACAACGTTTCGCGAAGAATTATTTTCTTCAGGCGAAGCTGCTCGTCGGCGGAAATATGCTGATAATGGCAACCGCCGCAAACTTGAAAATGCGGGCACGGCGCCGCAATTCGCTCCTTTGCGGGCGTCACAACCTGCTGAAGCTGCGCATTGATTAATTTCTTCTTGCGCGCTTTTACCGAGGCGCGTACTTCTTCGCCAGGCAGCACGAACGGAACGAAAACAGTGTTGCCATCGGCGTGAGCCAGGCCGTCTCCTCCGTACACCAATTTCTCAACAGATAATAGTAACTCATCACTCATATAAGCGGGCCCGTCCCTTCACTCTACATCCATTCCGAAAAATAAGCTGAAATTGTTCCTTGCGATCAGGAAAAATAGAACAAGCTGAGGCGCGGCAAAGAATACTCGTCCAATAAACGTTTTTGCATATATTGTTTTTCAACAAGCGCTAACTGCCCGGCTTTCATTTTTCTCCGGTAAACCGCGAGCTGCCGGTCGGCTTCGCGGCGAATTTTCAACATCAAGTCCTCGTTGGCATGGCTCATCACCGTGGCCAAAATTTTCTCATCCCAAACGGTCATGCGCCGTTCCAGATCTTCCAAGTCGAGCGCGCCGGGTGTTTCGAGAAGAATCAAGCTGGATTCGAGGGACTTTGCGATTTCCCGCAGGCGCTCTGCCAGCGCTCCAATTTCTTTCGCGTATCTATCCGCCGCCTGAAAAATAGCCGCCGCATTCTTCATTATATAAGTTTTTATCCCGTCGCGGGAGAATGCCTCCTGCGCATTCTTTTTCCCGCTCTTTGGGCCTTTTCCCGCCGCTGATTCCTGATCCTGCTCCGCCGCCTCCAGCACCGCATCGGTACAATACGCCAAACTCTTTAACGGTTTTCCCGCGCCACGTTTCGACCGCTGATAACTCTCAAACGCCTGGTCAATGCCCTTCAACGCTGCTTCCAATGGCACTCCCGCCTTTTGCCAGGTTTCCATGATGGCCCAGTCCAGCGGTGAAACAAGCAGGTGCGCTCCACGCTTCTTCCAGAAATATTCCTCGATTTCCGTAAAGTAATTGAAGTAGTTCCAGGTTTCCATAAGTTCGCCGGAATCTGATTATAGTTGTGCGTGCGCGACGGATATTAATTCAGCGTCAGTGATTCGCTTTTTTCGCGGTGACCGGAGATTTTTCCCCAGGTAAATTCCTGCCCGTATCGAACGGCTGATTCTTTTCCCAAATGAGCCGCAATCCCGTGAGCGTTAGAAATTCATCCGCTTGCTGAATATGCTTCGAACCGCGCGTGATGAGGGATGCCTGCCCGCCCGTGGCTACCACTTTTGTTTCCGCTCCGAGAACCTGCTTCATGCGCGCAAGCATGCCATCCACCATATCCACAGCGCCGTAATAGAGTCCGGCTTGCATGGAGTTGACCGTATTCGTGCCAATTACTTTTCCCGGATCTTTTATTTCCACGCGTGGCAAACGCGCCGCCCTGGAAAATAAAGCCTCCGAAGAAATTCCCAGGCCTGGCGTAATCACTCCGCCCAAATATTCTCCGTTAGCGGAAATCGCATCAAACGTAATGGCCGTACCGAAATCCACCACGATGCATGGCCCGCCGTAGCGCGCGAACGCCGCAACGCCATTCACCACGCGGTCAGCGCCAACTTCCGTGGGATTGTCGTAATGCACCGGCATGCCGGTTTTAACTCCAGGCTCGACAAAAAGCGCTTTGAGCCCCAAATAGCGGCGCGCCATCTCCGCGAGCGTTCGATTCAATGGAGGTACCACGGAACTGATGATCACGCCATCGATCGACCCGCGATCGATTTCCGCCAAAGTAAAAAGATTGCGCGTCAACACTCCATATTCATCAGCGGTCTGTTCGCGCGCGGTGGTCAGCCGCCAATTGGCGATCAATTCTTCGCCACGAAACACGCCCAAAACAGTATTCGTGTTTCCCACATCCATGGTCAGCAGCATTACCTCGCCTCCGTCACATCGCCTGCAATTACCGTAACAATTTGTCCATTTTCGCGCCGCACCATCAGCAACCCTTCCGGACTCAATCCTTCCGTCGTACCGCCGAAACTGGCCGCGCCGCTGGTCACGCGAACACTTTTACCACTCGCGAAACTCGATATCGCGCTAAACCGCTGTATCACGCTCGCCGGTCCCTCCTGCAGAAAACGATTGTAGTCGGTCTCAAATTCCCGCAGCAACCGCGACAGAATCTCCATGCGCGATTGCCGCCGCCCGGACGCAATCCTCAGCGAAGTCGCAATGCCCGGCAACTCGCCTGGAAATTTTTCCTGATTCACGTTGATGCCGATGCCTACGATTACAAATTTCACCGCGCTCGGTTCCGCGTGCATTTCGGTGAGTATCCCGCCCAACTTTTTCCCGCCTAGAACCAAATCATTCGGCCATTTCAGGTCGACGGAAAGTTTCAACTCCGATTGTATTGCCTCGTGCGCGGAAATTCCGGCAAGCATGGTAAGCAGCGGAGCCTGCACCGGCGAAAGCGGCGGACGCAACAACAACGTCATGTAGATTCCCGCGGCGCGCTCGGAATGCCAGGCGCGTCCTGCGCGGCCCCGCCCCGCGGTCTGCTCTTCCGCAATTACCACGGTGCCTTCCGGCTCGCCGGCGTGCGCCAGCTCCAGCGCTACGCGGTTTGTGGAATCCACTTTAAAAAAATGATGGATGCGCTTGCCGAATAAACTACCCTTCAATCGTTGCCGCAAAATATCCGGCGTCAGAATGTCGGGAACTTGTTCGAGAAAGTACCCCGAGCTGAGTTGACCTTTGACGCGAACGCCAAGTTCGCGCAGCCGCTCGATCCATCGCCATACTGTCGATCGCGACACGCCGATCTCGCGTGCAATGCGCGCGCCGCTGATTATAATGGTGGCGTTTTCCGCCAGCAGCGTCAGCAGCGACGTGATGCGGCGATCCGTCGAGCCGGAGATGCCTTCCAATGTTTTTTTCGTGCGTCGTGGCATTGGTTTACTTCGGCGGAACGATTCGCCGTTCCCGCCGCACCAGCTTACGTTTCCTGGATGGTGTCTACAAGCAGGCTGAGATTCGCGGCGGGCGCCGAATGCGTCAGCGCGCCTGAAGAAAGATAGTCGGCGCCAGTTTCCGCGTGCGCGCGCACATTCTCAAGCGTAATGCCGCCAGAAATTTCCACGATACAATCCGAACGCTTCGCCGCTAATACGCAAGCGCGTGCCTGGCCAGGCGTCATGTTGTCGAGCAGCACGGAACGCGCGCCTGCGTCCAACGCTTCGCGGAGTTCGCGTTCATCGCGTACTTCAATTTGCACCTGAAGGGAATCGCCTGTAACGCTTTGGTCCCCGGAGCCCGCAGCCTCATACGCCGTGATTGCCCGCTGGGGCGCGATTTTTAGCGAAGCGTACGCGTGCGCTTGATCCAACGCCTGTTTCACTCCACCGGCCAGCGCGATGTGATTTTCCTTCAATAAAATTGCGTCGTACAATCCCATCCGGTGATTCGTTCCGCCGCCCATTTTCACCGCATATTTTTCCAGCTCGCGAAGTCCGGGCGTAGTTTTGCGGGTATCGCGAATCTTCGCCTTCGTTCCCGTGATTTGCCGCACAAAGCGATTCGTCATGGTGGCGATGCCGCTCAAGCGCCCCAGGAAATTCAGCGCTACGCGTTCGCCGGTCAGAATCGCGCGCGCGCTGCCTTCCAGGTGCAACAGCACCTGTCCACTTTTTACTGAATCGCCGTCGTTGCAGAGAAGGTGCACGCGCATTTGCGGATCGAGCGACCGAAACACGCGTTCCGCCAACGGCAATCCCGCGCAGACCAGTTCTTGCCTCGCCAAAATACGCGCGCTGCCCACGGCTCGCTCTGGAATTGTGGCCAGAACGGTCACGTCGCCCGTGCCAATATCTTCTTGCAGCGCCCTAAGAATAATTTCCCTGATGCGCTCGGAATCCCAATTCATCGCTGCATCTCAGGCGCTCTTTTCAAGCTGCCCGAGCCTCTCGGCAAGCTTCTCGAGTTCCACGCGCCGTTCTGCCAAGGTTATTTCCATTCCCCGAATAATTTTCTCCGGCGCGCGGCTGCGAAATGTTTCATCGCCCAGTTGCCGCTCTTTCGAAGCGATGTCTTTGTTGATGCGTTCAATCTCTTTGCGAATGCGCGCAACTTCGGCGCCGGCATCAATAATTTCCTGGTACTCGATACGCACGTCGAATTGCGCCGTGGAACGCACTGCTCCGCCCGCTTGCGGCTGTCTTTCCGGCGAAAGTTTAAGTTCCGAAAGCAAAGCCAAACGCAGTACGCCGTCGCGATTCGTCTCAATGAATTTGCGCGCTGCCGCATCCGGAACGGAAAATTCCGCCGCCACTCGTTTTTTCGGATCCAGCTTCATTTCCGCGCGGATTATTCGTACCGAGCCAACCAGTTCCTGTATCAACGCGAACTGTTCCAGCGCGGCGGATTTTTTCCATTCCGCGCGCGCTTCCGGAAATTCAGCCAGCGCAATCGACTTCGCTCCGGCCCTTTGCGGCAACTGGTGCCACAATTCTTCCGTGAGGAACGGCATAAATGGATGTAGCAGTCGCAGCGCCGCGTCAAATGCCGCAAAAAGATTTTTCCATGCGACCACCGCGCGCCCGCGTTCCGCGCTTAACAATTCCGGCTTCACCCATTCGATGTACCAGTCACAAAAATCGCCCCAGAAAAACTGATACACGTTTTGCGCCGCTTCGTGAAACCGGTAATTTTCCAAAGCCGCGTTCACGCTCTCGATGGTCACCGCGAGCCGCGCGAAAAGCCATTCATCGATCAGCGGGACGCCCGAAGCCGTGGCATACGGCGCCTTCGCACGCGATTCCGGTGACGCCAATTCCTCCAGCCGCGTGCCGCCTTCCTCGAATTTATCCAAATTCATGAACAGAAATCGCGCTGCGTTCCAAATTTTATTGGCAAAGGAACGCGCTCCAAGCAAACGATCGTCCGAGAGCACAATATCTGTTCCCGGCGCGGCCATTGACGCCAGGCAAAAGCGCATCGCATCCGTGCCATATTGCTGGTTCAGCGCCACGGGGTCCAGCCCAGTGCCCTTTGATTTGGACATTTTTTCGCCGCTCGCGGTGCGCACCAGCGAATGCAGATACACCACACGAAATGGAACTTCACCGGTGAAGTGCATGCCCAGCATAATCATGCGCGCCACCCAGAAAAACAAAATGTCGTAACCGGTGATCAGCAAACTGGTTGGATAGTAAGTTTTTAAATCCGCGGTTTTGTCCGGCCAGCCCAGCGTTGAAAAAGGCCATAGCCCGGAGCTGAACCAGGTATCCAGCACGTCCTGATCCTGGATCAACTTCGCCGAGCCGCACTTTGCGCATTTCTGCGGAGCTTCACGCGCCACGGTAATCTCTTTGCAATTTGCGCAATGCCATGCGGGGATCTGGTGACCCCACCAAAGCTGGCGCGAGAGCGTCCAATCGCGGATGTTACGCATCCAGTTAAAATATTCTTCGCGGCGGTTTTCCGGAATGATTTGAATATCACCGCGTTCCACCGCGGCTATCGCCGGTTCCGCCAGCGGCTTCATTTTGCAAAACCATTGCGTTGAAGCACGTGGCTCGACAATGGTCTTGCTGCGTTCGCACAGTGAAATCGAAAGCGTGTGATCGCTCACCTTTTCCAGCAAACCCTGCGCCTGCAAATCTTCCACAATTTTCTTGCGCGCGGCAAAACGGTCCATGCCCGCGTAAGCTCCGGCGGCCGCATTCATGCGCCCGTCATCGGTCATCACGTCGATTTCCGCCAGCCCATGACGGCGGCCCACTTCAAAATCGTTGGGATCATGCGCCGGCGTTATTTTCACCGCGCCCGTGCCGAATTCGCGATCCACCATTTCATCGGCGATCACCGGAATTTCCCGAGTCGTCAGCGGCAGCGCCACTTTTTTCCCAATCAAATGCTTATAACGTTCATCCGCGGGGTGTACGGCCACCGCGGTATCGCCCAGCATGGTTTCCGGACGAGTGGTAGCAACCACCAAAAATTCTTTCGTCGCGGCGATGGGATATTTGATGTGCCACAAATGCCCTTGCCGCTCTTCGTGCTTCACTTCCAAATCGCTCAGCACCGTCAAACACACCGGACACCAGTTCACCATTCGCTTGTCGCGATAAATGAAACCTTCTTCATACAAGCGTACAAAAGCCTCGCGCACCACCCGCGACATTTCCCGGGAAAGCGTGAATTTTTCGCGCGACCAGTCGCAGCTTTCCCCGATTTGCCGCATTTGCGCGGTAATCATGCCGCCATTTTCTTCCTTCCACCTCCACGCGTGTTTCAGGAACTCTTCGCGGCCCAACCGGTGATAATCCACGCCCTGGTCCGCAAGCTGGCGCACCACCACGCGCTGCGTGGAAATGCCCGCGTGATCCGTTCCCGGTAAATAAAGCGTGTTGTATCCGCGCATGCGATGCCAGCGCGTCAGCACATCAATCTCGGTATGCTCCAGCATGTGCCCGATGTGCAACGAACCGGTCACGTTTGGCGGCGGTATCACGATCGAAAACACCTTGCCGCCAGTTTGTGCCGCAGGATCGGCCTTAAACAATTCTTCTTTTACCCAATACTCCGCCCAGCGCGGCTCAATCTGTTGTGGATCGTACGCTTTGGCGATTTCGCGAGCCATGCGGCTGAATTCTCCCCGATGAAATGGAATGGTTGTTGAATACCGTTCGCTGCTACACGCCGGTCTTTATCTGTAAAGTAATCTTTGACTATACGAGTTGCCGCGCGGTGTCGTCAATTCGACGGAAAAACCTAGCAATATGTGGGGGGGCAGGGAACGGTTGGGAATTAGAGCAGAGAGCTCAGGACTTTTTTGCGTTGATTTCGTCGCGGATTATTGTTTCCAGCACAGGCTTCAAAATTTCTCGCGTAACCGCCTGCAAAGCTTCGGGACTCATTCGCGATAGCACCCGCGCCACTAAGGCTTCCATATCCACCTCTGGCATTTTTGCAACCTCAGATTCCGGCGCAGAGGGAACTTGCTTTTCTTCGGGAACACTTTCTTGCACGGCGGCATCGGCCGGCTCGGCAGTTGCCGCATTCAGTTCCGCGCTAAGGCCGGAAACCGGCGAAGTTTCGTAAGAAACGTCTTCCGAAACACTTTCTTCGCTCGGCTGCGAATGCGTTGCCGCAATTTCTTCTTGCTGACTTACCACCGCGGCATGAACTTCTTCCTGCAGCAAGTGCACCGTCTCGCTCGGCAACTGTGTCAGCGAGCCAGCTTGTTCCACAACTTCGTCGCTACTCTCAAGTATCGATTCGGCTGCATAGTGTGAACCCGCAGGTGGTTCCGACTCGATCAAAGTATCTCCGGAAATAAATTGTGACGTTTCGACCGTTTCCGGCAGCTTGTCTTCCGCAATTGGTTCGTCGTCCGCCTGCACATTTATGGCAGGAGGAGCAGCAGGCGGCTCAGCAGGCGGCGCAACAGCCGGCACGTCCCAGGCCAATTCTTTTGAGGCCGTTCCATTCACCCATGGATTCGTCAGACGGGAAACCCAACTATCCGATTTGCTGGCATGCTGCTCTGCCTGGGCGGTGGAATCATCCGCGGCTGGCGCCGGCACTGGAGCCGAACTCTCATGCGTAATGTCGGGCGCCGCTTCTGATTTTTCCGCAGCGATTTTGTCTTGCGTTCCGGCTGAAATGGCCGCCGCCCACGCGTCGCCGGTGAAAGACGGCAGCGGCTTCGGCTCTAACATAGGAACAATATCAGCGGTTTCATCCGGTGATTTTTCGCCAGCCGGGACCACCGAAAGGTCGTGGCCATTTTGCGCGTTAATTTCCTGCAAAGATGTGTTTTTCCATTCGCGCGTAGACGAGATGGGTTCGCTGGATACTTCCGCCGCGTCCCGCCGCCACGACAAATCCGCAGGGACTTCGTCGTCTTCTTCCTGGATTTCCAGTTCTTCCTCAGGCTCGTCGGTTTCGGTGCCCCAGTTGCGTTCGGTTTCAAATTCCGTGGGTTTGGCGGTTACGTACGCGGAATCATCCAATTCCTCGGTCAGGCCCGGGGTGTCCAAAAGATTTCCAAACGCCAGGGTCTTGTCGCCTGCCGCGATCGTAAAATCGGCCGGTTTGACCGGGGCTTCCTCCACCACACTCTCGGTTTCCAGCATGGCGGCGGGAGCAGAAGGCATGGGGGGTGGAGGCATCGCGCTTCCACTCCTGGGGGGTAACAGGTCCGCAGCGCGTTTCGGCGGAGTTTCCGTCACTTTGTCTTTGGAGTCAGCGGAAATTTTCACGCCGGCGCGCGTTAAGGCGGCCTTCACCGTGGAAATGAGCGGATCGGGCGGCACAAAGGGCTTCTTCAGTACGCCGTCGGCGCCCACACGTTGCGCCTCTTGCTCATCCAGCGGATCGAAAGCGCCCACCAATAAAATTACCGGGATATGCGCCAGGGAGGGGTCTTTCTTTACGTATTCGCAAACCTCGTAGCCGTTGCGAACCGGCATGAACACGTCAGCAAGCACCAGGTCTGGACGAATTTCAGAAATTTTGCGCACGGCGGCTTCACCGTTGCCAACGGCGACAACGTCGATGCCCTGATCTTTCAGGGCCAGTCCCACCATCTTCTGGATGTTACTGTTGTCGTCCGCAACCAGAATCTTGGCCACCGAACGTCCTCCGGGCAATCCCAAAATTGCCGCGCACACGGAAATACAAAATATATTTGAGCATCACGCAAGGAGGGCGTCAACGTAAACGCACGAAGGTGTGTCGGATATGAATATGGCCTGCAGGAAATTGTTAACAGCGAATTTGCGGCGCTGTACCTGTACGAAAGTACAGCTATAAAACGATTTTGTGGGGCCGAAAAATGAAACTGGAAAAACTAAAATGGAATCAGTTTCTTCAGGCCTTTTTTCTTTTTGCTGGTGGATTCCTTCTTGTTCGCGGCAGGCACTGGAGTGCCATCTGGGTTGGTTGCCGCTTTAGCGGGTTCCGCATCCGTGGGCGTTGAATTAGCCGATGCCGAGTCCGGCACGGGCGGCGGCGCATCAGTCGAGCCAGGAGGCGTCATGGAGGGGTCCGCTGACGCACCAGGGGCCGTGGCGGGGGTTTCTCCTGGCGTGATGGTGGCTACGATACCGGTTGTTGATCCACCGCTACTTCCCCCGCCCCCGATGGTTGAATGATTGCCGCCAGTAAGAATGTCCGTGGCGGAAATGGTGTCCGCTTCCGGCTCAAGATTGGGAGCACCGTTTCGCACGGCAATGCGCAATTCATTGCCTGGCCCAGTACGAAACATTCCCAGCGGCTTACGTATCAGGCTTTCTCGAGGATGAGGAGTGTTCTGCTCCGCGACCATCCAAGCCAGCGCTTTGGGGTCCGGCTGTGGTATTGGAACCTTGAACGCGGTTAATTTGTCTTTAGCGTTCGGAACTAATTTCGACAGCGGATAGTTGCGCACAATCGAGCCGTAGTAGGCTCCGGCGATATCCTTGCGTTCGGTAGTCTCAAAAATATTGCCCAGCATCCAAAGCGCGTTGTCAGATCTGCTATAGAGGGGGTAGCGCTGGGTGATGGTCAATAAGCGCGCGGCCGCGGCACGCTTGTCGCCCTTAATGTAGTAATAGTTGGCGATGCGATAGTCCCCTTCGGCAATCACTTCCTGCACTTCACGCAAATGCTGCTCGGCTTTGGGAGCCAGGGGATCCTTCGGATACTTTTGTAAAAACATTTGAAACTCGTCTTGGGCCGCGATCGCGTGGGTACGGTCCCGGTCTGGCTTTTCCATTTGCTGATAGTGCGCCATGGCTACCTGCAGTTGCGCATAACCCGCCTCGGGAAGAAAAGGGAAGAACACGCCAAAATCCTTGTAAGCGGAAATAGCTTGAGTGAGGTTGGCCGTGCCGCTTTCTTTATAGTAGGAATCAGCAATCGCGAGTTTCGCTTTGGCCAGGTATTCGCTGTCGGGATACGTGTTGATCAGCGTTTGCATACCCAAACGCCCGACCTCTTGGCGTCCGTGCTTAATGTCTTCCAGCGCGCGGTCGTATAGCAATTTATCGGGCTGAGCGTTATTGCTCGCGTCTGTGGATTTATTGATTTTCTTTTTTCGGTGCAGAATCTGAGCGTCGCACTGTATCGCGCCCAGGAGCATGCTCGCTGCGATGGAGTAAAGTAAAATACGGCGCAAACATCACCTCACAAGGTATTTTCTCTGCGCGGCGTACCCGGCGCAAATCGGAAGGGCCTGGAACCTCCCGCAACACTGTCCAATCAGTTGGTGCTCAATCAGTTTGATTTAAGTCCTAAGTATACCCTGAACGACAGTACAGTCCATCCTGGAACTGTACCAACGGACAGGCCCCAGGCTTTTGAACAGCCCAAGTCGCTTTTGACCCTACATGGGATGCCGGGGTCACCATACCGGGGTTGCCTCCCCCGAATGAGCCCAGCTAGGCCTGAGTCGTTTTGAACAGACCTCGGAACGATTATTTTCTAGTATTTGCGCGAATCGGATTCTGCCCCTTTGTGTGAGTAAATGTCTGTGAGTAACTGTCGAGGCGTCCGGGTTATATCCCTTGGGTGAAGCAAATTCCGCCTTTCATTCCTTCGCTAACGAAATACCACCAGGCGCGGGATGATCGAGCACAAGGAGACTCAATGCGTACAATTCACTGGGTCCGATGGTTGATTTTGGCGCTGGTCATTCTTGGAATTTCGCCGCGTTCCAACGCGCAAGTAAGTTTCGGCGTGGCCATTACGTTTGGTCCCCCCGAGCTTCCTGTTTATGAGCAGCCGCTGTGTCCCGCCGAAGGCTATCTATGGACTCCCGGGTATTGGGCTTGGGATGACGATTACGGCGACTACTACTGGGTGCCCGGCACCTGGGTCATGGCTCCGCAAGTCGGCTATCTGTGGACCCCTCCCTACTGGGGCTGGGGCGGGAACCGCTACGTGTTCTATGACGGCTATTGGGGCCGCGAAATCGGGTTTTACGGCGGGATTAACTATGGCTACGGTTATTCCGGGCGCGGTTATGACGGCGGCCGCTGGGATAACGACCGCTTCTACTACAACCGGGCCGCGAACAACATCAACACCACGAATATTACGAACGTTTACAACAACACCACGGTGATCAACAACAACAGCACGAATGTAACGCGTGTCAGCTATAACGGCGGAAACGGAGGCGTCACGGCGCAGCCCACCTCGAGAGAACAAGCGGTGGCGCACGAGCAGCACATTCCGCCCCCGGCGCCGCAGGTACAGCACATTCAGGCGGCTCGGTCCAACCCCGAATTGAAAGCATCGACCAATCAAGGCAAACCCCCGGTGGCCGCTACGCCCAGACCGGCCGCGTTCAATGACCGCGGCGTGGTACCCGCCAAAGTTGGTGGCCACTACACTCCGCCGCCCAATCGCGGCGGAAATTCCGCTTCCGGAAATAATGCCAGCGGAAATAATTCGCAAGGGAACGCTAGCAACAACGCTAATAACAGTGCGAATTCGCGCCCGAACAATAACAATACTGCGCGGCCAGACTCGAATCGGCCCCCTAACGCGGGGAATAATTCCAACAGCAACATTTCCCGGCCGGCAGATAACAACCCGAACCGGCCACCTAACGCATCGCGCTCAGGCAACATGAACGCGGACCGTCCTCCAAACGCGTCCGGGTCGAACAGCCCGGTGCATCCGAGGGATTTACCGCCGCCTACGCGCCAACCAGCTCCCAACATGAGTAATCCGAAGACGGAGCAACGCTACAACCAACAGCAGGACCGGCTGATCCAGAAGCAGCAGCAGGAACGGCAGCGCGTTCAGCAAAAACAGGACCAGGACCACCAGCGCCTTCAGCAACAACAAGCGGATGCTGCCCGCCAGCAACAAGTGGAACAGCGCCACCAGCAACAGACGCAGCAACTACAGCAAAAACACGACAACCAACAGCAACAGTTGCAGCGAAGGTATGAGCCGCCTCCATCGCGGCAGCCACCGCCGCCGCCGCCGCAAGATAAGAAGCCGCAGCAGCAGCACTAAAAGCTGCACAAGTCACAACAGTCAGAACCCCGGTCGCCTTTGTTGGCGCCGGGGTTTCTTTTTTTAGTGCTGAAACCACCGCCGCGAGAGTTTGCGCGACGAACTGCCGCGCTCCGGTCGCCTACGGCTTGCTATGATCTCGTGAGCAGAGTCTGGGGGCAGATCAAAACGAGGCAGAAGTCATGAGTTCAGGAGATCGTATGATCTCGTGCGCGGAGCTAGGCAGCTCAGTGGCCTATCGCTCTTTTAGCACGCCATCTACATCCAGCTTGTAGACTTCGCCGGCAATCTGCTTCGCCTGCGACCATGCGAACGACACCGCTCCGCGACTTTAAATCTTCATCTGCAACCTGTCACGTTTTTCCGTTCCGGGAAGAACTAGGACTCTCTTAAGCTAAAATGTCTTTTCGAGCCCCCCAATCTCGATTGGTAAGTGAAGACAGGCTGCCAAGGCCAGAAAAAAGTAAGTAGAAACGGGGCTTTCACTTAGCGGACTTGCTCTTCTTAACAAATCTTTCAAGAGCCAAAACGTCATCAACTGAATTCCCGTAAATCTCATGAAACCAAGAGCCGCCTGTCCAAAATAACCTAAAACGGAAATCGTTAGAATTCTTGCAAGAAAAGGTAGCCAG
>DATNME010000089.1:0-2527 GCA_035602385.1 Candidatus Dormiibacterota bacterium | reverse complement strand
CCAGGGGCAAAGCTTCATTCAAGATCGCAACACCCAGTACAACCTGTCGCCAAGCATCTCCATGATGCGGGGGCGCCACCAATACCAATTCGGCTCCCAGTTCGAGGTCGGCCGCGACAATTACGCGCAGTCCAACATCGCGAGCGGAGCTTTCGATTTCTGCGCTCCGGGCCAGGCGTGCTTCACCAGCCTGCCAGGGGTCTCCGGGACCGGCTTTTCTTTTGCAGATTTCTTGCTCGGATATGCGGACAATTTTAACAACTTCGTAAACCATTTTTTTGCTCAGTCTGTCGTTCCGGCTTTCACAGCGGGACAGCAAATTTATCGGGCGGTCTATTTCGCTGATTCCTGGCATGCAACCAACAAGCTGACTCTGAATCTGGGTTTGCGTTACGATCTGCAAGGACCCTGGTCGGAACGGTTTAACAGGCTGTCCTACTTCGACCCGGCCGCCACAAACTTCCTGACGCATTTTTTGCCTGCGGGCTCGCCACCTTTGAAGGGGGACGCCTTTCTCGTGAACTCTGGAGACCGGAACAATATTCCACTGGAGAAGATCGAGTTTTCGCCGCGCATCGGGCTGGCTTATGGCCTCAGTTCAAAGACGGTTATTCGCAGCGGGTACGGAATTTTCTGGATTCCAAATTACGTGTCCTTCGGTCTCAACCCGCTGAACGATATGGTTAATGCCGCGACCACCACATACTCGGGGACAATCGATGGGACTCACCCGGTCAACACAATTGCCCTTCCCTTTCCCTCGGGCATTTCCGCGCCGCCCGGCCGGAGTCTCGGCGCGCAAGGGACGCAACAATTTCTCACTCAAGTTGTGCAGTCGATCACGGAGGCGTATCCCGCGAACCATCCAGCGGGTTACGTCCAGCAATGGAATCTGAACATCCAGCGCGCGCTGCCTGCGGACTTTTTCCTTTCTGCGGTTTATGTGGGTTCGAAGGGGACGCACCTCGAGCAGTACTCCCAGCAAGTCAATCAAATCTCGGACGCGTTGCTCGCGCAGGCGGCAGCCCAGGTCGACCTGACACTCCCAAATCCCAGACAAAACGTCGCCATCGTGCAATCCACGCCAAATCCGTTCTTCGTCAACGGACAGGCGCTTGCGCTCACGGGATCGACAACGACCAGAGGGCAACTCCTTCGTCCTTATCCCCAGTACACGAGCGTGCAACTCGCCGGCCAGGGCTCGTACGACAGCATCTATCACTCGTTTCAGCTCACCGTACAGAGAAGGTTCACAGGCGCCGGGTCGCTGCTGGTCGCTTACACCAATTCGAAACTCATCAGCGACACCGACACACTGACTTCGTGGCTGGAGACGGGCGTCGGAGGGATTCAAAATAACAACAATCTGCGTGGAGAGCGTTCGCTCTCCTCGCAGGATGTTCCCCAGCGTTTGGTGGTGAGCTTTGTCCTCGATCTCCCATTCGGCAAGGGTAAGAAGTTTCTCTCGGGGATTAGTGATATGGCAGAAAAGATTATGGGAGGATGGGGCGTTGACGGAGTCACTGTCTTCCAACGGGGATTCCCTCTGGTATTTACGAACGGACAGCTGAACGGCGCCACGCTTTTTGGCGGTGGTTCTCGCCCGAACCTCGTCTCCGGCTGCCGTACATCGGTGTCCGGTGCCGCTACTACAAAGCTCGGAGACCCAAATAATCTAAGCGCGCCGCGATGGTTCAACTCTACTTGTTTTAGTGCGCCACCTGACTTCACTTTCGGAAATGAGCCGCGCGTGGATCCCCGGCTGCGCTCGCAAGGAGTTGATAATTTCGATTTTTCCCTATTCAAGAGAACAAGATTTGCCGCCAACGATCGGCTCGGCCTTGAGTTTCGAACGGAGTTCTTCAACATCTTCAATAGGACACAGTTTGCCCCGCCCAACACGATTTGCTGCACCGCCAACAATAAGAACTTCGGCGTCGTAACCAGCACGGCTCCTGGGACAAATCCGCGCCTGGTTCAATTCGGTTTGAAATTCATTTTCTAGAATGTGAGGTTGGAGACAGTTAGAATCAGGCCTTGATTGATACGCGCGTTAATGGGTTTTTGTACCAGCGGAGTGAGAGTTCCTTGAAGAATTAAAACTGCTAGCCGGCATCTAAAAATCTTCTCATTGGGCCGGCAAATGGTGTATGTTTCGAACAGCATCGGAGCTTGCCCGGGGGGGTGCGCCGGTGCAAGGGGTGTCTCGCTGAAGGTGCAGCGTTATGCCGCGGAATTGAGAGCTACGCATGAGTTCTCCGCCGCAAGGACGCGCGCTCACATTTCCCATCGCTTGGAGTCCGAGCCAGGAACTTTCTGCCCCGGCGCCAAAAGTTGCCGGAGACCGCTCTCCGAGCGATGAGGAGGTGATGGCTCGTCTGCAGTCTAATGATTCGGCCGCATTGGAGATTCTCTTTGGCCGTTATGCCCGCCTTGTGCTCGCCATTGCACGAGGCATCGTCCGCGATAGCGGCGAGGCCGAGGATGTCGTCCAGGAAGCATTTTTCTACCTGTACAAGAAATCGCT
>DATNME010000088.1:0-17932 GCA_035602385.1 Candidatus Dormiibacterota bacterium | reverse complement strand
CAAGAAAGTGTTGCGTCGACCCATTGAGACCACCCGACAAATCAGGACTTGACCGCGAGTGCTGAGAAGATTCGTCAGTGATTACTTGGATTCAGACTGCTGTGGATGAGACCGGCCAAATCTGTTTTACCTTGGACTCTGAAGCGGTCACGTCTTGCCGATTGCAACCCTAAGAAGAATTAACAGGTCATTTACTGTTTCCAAGGGCATTTTGTGTTCTTCTGCGAAGAGACGGAGTTCAACCCAATCTATGCCATCAAGAGGTGATAGCCATCCGGGCTGTCCTGCATCGATGATGGGAGTGGCCAGAGTTGCTTTGTCGGTGCTTTTCAATTTACCTGAATCGAGCGCAGCCACAACACGAGTAACAGCTTTTTCGTAATCCTTCCGTTGGCCTGCTGAGAAGGTCTCACCAATTTTCTTGAATAATTTCGCCATCGCTTGGCGCATGTACTGTTGCTCCGGTCGTACGGATTCTACAACAGACACGACAATACACAGCGTGAGTCCCGGTTAACGCCGATCGCGGACAAGTGAAATCTGTCGCGAAAGCTGGCCGGGCAAATGGACGGTAACGGGACAAATCAGGACTTACCGCCAGTTCCGAGTACACGTCATCATCGTCCCTTAGCGTAACCTCCGCGACCGTGATAGTCTGCGTTTGCGTAACCAAATGAGTAGTGAGCGAAAAAATTCAGAGGTCTTTAGCTATTACTGGGACCTGTTCTTGGTATGGCCACTTCTTATCTCTTCGCTCGTGGCTGGTGGTCTACTCTTTTCTCAGCAACCTGATGACAGGGTCAAGGGCGCAAAATGTGCCGCTATTGCTACGATTATTTTGCTGATAGCTAGGAGGCGATTGGCTCTGGTAATTGCAGTGGTCGCGTTTCTTGCCTCTCGATTGGTCGTCAGTCTACACCGCCCCGCCGATTGGCGCATCAACATCGCAATGTATGTCACAGGGACGGTCATGCTTTGGACGCTTGGCAGATTACACGAGTCAAAATCATTTCACCGGATGATTCGAGATGAACTCGATGCGTCCTTCTCCGAAATTACGATGACGGACCTTCTCGTGAACCTCGCGGGGCTGCTATCTATCATGGTTGTTCTATATTGGCTGTTTCATTGAAAAAAGCCGCGTCCGGTAGCTGACAAGATGCTGGCCAAGGTCCTGGTAAACGCGGTTATCGTACAAGTGAAATCTGCTCAAATCCCAATGTCCGGTAACGCGACTTCTCAGGACTTGGGAAGCAAGGCATGTTGCAAACGTCAAGAACGGCCACTTCTTTGCTCATCCTTCAGAGCGCGCCCTAAAAATCGTCTGAAAAAATGTATCTGAGCAAATGCGATGGCAACACCAGTAAAAAGCAAGATAAAGTCGAAATAATCAGTATCTAGATGCCAGAGAAACCACGTGTGGGGGCGTAACCACATTGCTCCCGTCACGCCAGCAAAGAGGACTACAAGAGACCCTGCGTGGATGCACACAAGCAGGGGCAGCTTTTGCCTAACCGCCTTCTCACCCAGGCTGAACCCCTTCGTCCCCTTCGCTTTTATCGCCCGCCCTGGCCCGGCATCGCAAAATACGAAAAAGAACACGAAACCTGTGTACACAACCATCGAAGCGATTTGAATCTCAAATGGGTTGTCTCTGAGGGCAATAAAAACAAGCATTGTCGCCAGAAACATTACGGGGATAACAATGAACACTCCCCATTCTTTGAAAAGCACAAAGCCGGAGACTCGCGTACGCTCGGAATCATCGTGTGTGACAGGGAGACGTTCGACTAGGGGCACACCGCAATCGGAGCAGCGGTGAACGTGGGGCAGATACTCGGCTTGGCATTGGGGGCAGAACATGGAAAGCCGCGACTGTAACCTACCTCCTGAGAAACGCGCTCACCGGACAAATGGGTACTGGTAGCCACTTGTCCGATTTCGGACTTCTCGGTTGCGGACAACGGGTTCGACTTACGAACTGAATACCTTCAATAAATCGCGGCTGCGCGCGTTTACCGGGTCCCGCGGAGATCCTTCCAAGGACCCCCGCTTGCATAGCGCTCGGGATAGAGAACCTTGGGTCGCGGGTCTTCCGCGGCGTCGAGCTGTAAGACCATCCACTTCGGATACGGTATACCGGGATTTGACGGCACGTCGAGAAGGCGCACGTCGTCGTCCGAGAGCCGCAGGTCTGCCGCGCGAATATTATCCTGCAGTTGCTCGATCTTCCGGGCGGCGATGATCACACTACTGATTGCCGGGCGGCCCAGAACCCACGCGAGCGCCACCTGAGCCGGGCTTGCGTTATGCCGAGCGGCCACTTGCTTCAACGCTTCGACGACGCGGTAACCCATCTCCTTGTCGAAGGGCACGAACGCACCGGCTTCGGCGAATCGTGTTCCTGTTGGGGCAGGGTTGGCTTTGGTGTACTTGCCTGTGAGGAACCCACCGGCAAGCGGGCTCCAAACGAGGATACCGATGTTGTGATACTCAGCGAAGGACTGAAACTCGTATTCGAGTCCGCGCCCAACGAGGCTGTAGTACATCTGCGCGGTCACGTATTTCTCCAAGCCCAGGCGCTCCTGGAGCATAACCGCGGTCGCTGCCTGCCATGACATGAAGTTGGAGAGCCCGATATAACGGACCTTGCCCTGGCGCACAAGATCGTCGAGCGTGCGCAGAGTTTCCTCCAGCGGTGTGTTGCTGTCCCATCCATGCATCTGGTAGAGATCGATGTAATCGGTCTGCAGCCGGCGGAGACTGTCCTCAATTTCGCGCATGATGTTCACGCGGGTCGCGCCGCTATGGTTAAAATTGTCGCTCATTGGGAGGCGGAATTTGGTGGCAAGCACGATTTCTTTTCGCACACCCTTCAAGGCGTTCCCCACCAGGGTCTCGCTCTCGCCGAGGCTGTACACGTCCGCGGTATCGACGAAATTGATTCCCGAATCCAGGGCGGCCTTCACCATGCGCGTGGTGTCCTCTTGACCGAGGTTGCCCATGTTCATCTTGCCGCCGAACTGCATGGTGCCAAGTGCCAACTCACTCACGATGAGTCCGGTATTGCCCAGTTTCCTATACCGCATCGCCCATCCTCCTTCCGCTGCAATTCAGAATTGCGATAGCGTTTGCCGATTCGCGCAACGCAGCCAAAGAATGCGTTTCCCAAAGAGACAAATCCTGTACACGCGCGGCAATTCGCCATGATTGTAAGCCCAACTGCTGGTAAACGCGCAAACCGGAACGAATGTCAGTACAAGCCCGGCGAAGCGGAAGCGGAGTCGGAGAAGTCAGGTATATGGGCGGACGGCGACTAGTGATTGGCAGGATATTCATATGCGCGAAATGCTCGTGTAAAGCGATGGCGATATGAAAGGTGAGCGACCCCACAAACAAAACAGGAGGCAGTTGCATGGAAACGTACTCCGCACCGAAAGACTACTCCGCACCGAAAGATTTCCGGCGAGCACCGTGGCGCTTGGTTTTGCTTGCCATTTGTCTTGGTCTGTTCTCCGGCCGCGCTTTTGGCCAAGAATCTGAGCCTAACCCCGCGTTGCGCCATATCAAGCACATCATAGTGATTTATCAGGAGAACTGGAGCTTCGACTCTTTGTACGGCCTGTTCCCAGGAGCCAACGGTATAGCGCAATCCTCAGCGAAGTCCCTGAATCAGACCGACCGGTTCGGCCAACCTCTCAGCGCGCAAACCGGGCAGCCGTTCAGCCTGGTATCGGGATCGCTGACGCTGACCACGCCGCCGCCACCGATCAACAACGGCAAGATCGATACGCGGTTTACGCCCGGACTCAATACCCTGCTTCCTTATGACGTTTTGAAGAACTCGACGCTAATGGCCAACGACACCACGGGCGACCTGGTGCACCGCTACTGGCATGAGCAGTCGCAAATCAATAAGGGCGCGATGGATTGGTTTGTCACCTGGAGCGACAACCCCGGCCTGGTGATGAGCTACTTTGACGCGACCAATATGCCCGAAGGACTGCTCGCTCAGAAATACACACTGGCGGATAACTTCTTCCATGCGGCATTTGGAGGATCGTTCCTCAACCACCAGTTCCTGATTGCGGCGGCTGCTCCGGTGTACCCGAACGCGCCCGCAGGCATGCAGGCGACCCTGGATACGGACGGACAACTCCTGGTGAATGCGACGACGGGGAAGATCGTGCACGACGGCAGCATCACGCCAATTGGTGGCGTGTCGTTCACCGTTCCGGCAGCGACGTTCGACCAGAACTACGCGGTGAACACGATTTTCTCCGTGAACCTGGTTCCCACGTTTTCCAAGGTCGGCAGCGCGTCGTTGTTGCCATCGCTGAATGACAGCGACCCGTCCGATGCGACGCGCCCTTACATCCCAACAATCGGCGACCGCCTCGACGCAAAGGACATCAGTTGGAAGTGGTACTCCGGCGGCTGGGACAATGCCTTGGCCAGCACGGCCAGCAACCCCGCCAACAACGGCGTGGTTCCTAAGCCCGCTCCAGTCGATCCCCTGTTCCAGTGGCACCACCAAGCCTTCGCCTATTATGACAATTATGCTCCGTTCAAAAATGGCGTACGCAATCCGGTATCCGCGGCACACCTGCAGGATGAAAGCAACTTCTTCCTGGATCTGCAGACCGGACAACTGCCGGCCGTGGTTTTTATTAAGCCGCTAGGACCCGACAATGAGCATCCGGGATACGCGGGCTTATTGCAGGGTCAGCAGCACGTTGCGGACATTGTGAGCGCGGTGAAGGAAAGCAACTATTGGTATAACACGCTGATCATTGTGACCTATGACGAACACGGCGGCCGCTGGGATCATGCAACACCGCCAGTCACCGGCATCTGGGGCGATGGTTCGCGCGTTCCCGGAATCATTATCGGACCACTTGCGAAGCGCCATTTTGTGGACCACACGCAGTACGACACGCTTTCGATTCTCAAGACCATCGAAGAACGCTTCGGACTGAAACCACTGAGCGCGCTCGATGCCCAGGCCACTTCGCTGAAGAATGCGTTGCGCCGCGCTGAAGAATAGCTGGCGCTAGATAAAACCGAACGGCACACACGACCTTGGGCGGCCCAGCCGCCCGAGGTTTTTTTTGTTTGGGGCCCGTCGATCTCATGCTTGCGCCGCCTGGGCGGTCACCTGCGCCCGAAGCCTCTCCCAAATTACCTTGGTCAATTGTTCCAACGCCGTCAGGGACTCTTCGTCCCCGCCGCCCGAACCGAGCAATCGCTTAACAGTTTCACCTACTCGCCGCTTGCTGAACCCGATTCCATGCCCCGCCTTGTACGCTTGCTCGTAAAGCTTGGTACGCTTACCCCTGCCATCGTCAGGAGCAATTACGGTCTGCGCGGGGTAAGTGGCGACGACAGCGCTGGAGTAAAAATCTCTCGTGAGCATATCTTCCGTTTCAAAGTCGTCTCCCCTATCGAAAACATCACTCAACATAATGATTTTGTGTGCGGGAATGCCAGCATCCTCCAAAGAGCGTTTCAGGTCCCTGCCACGAGCGTCCGCATCGAGGTAGACGAGAAAAGGCAGACCACTCCTTTGGTAAAACTGAGGAAGCAAGCGCCCCGTTTCAGAGACGCTCCCATTAATTGCAATCTTCGAGCTATCGGCTACCCTAAAGCGATTGAATGCGCCTTCCAATATTGGCTTATCTGCAGCACCCTCAACGAGCAAGTTGAACTCGTTCGAGAAAAGAGTTGTAATCAAGCTCGCTCCAACAGCGGAGCGAACTGGCTCGAGTAAGTCCGTATTCCGGCCACCCTCAAATGCCAATTTCTTGATTTTTGTGCCTTGCATGTCTGGTAGCAGTTCAACGTGGCGCACCTGTTCCAGATTGAAGGTGTCAATCATTGCGGGCGAGTGGGTGACATAAATCACTTGAACAATCGCTGGCAACTTTTCTTCGAGGAATCGCTTAATGTCCCTCTGTCCATCCGCATGAAGCTCAAGCGCGGGGTTATCAAGAAGAATGACCGCGGGGCAGAGGTGGCGCTAACTTCGCTTAGAAGCGCGGTGTAGAAGGACAGATACCATTGAAATCCATCGCTTCGTTCAGACGGACTAATTCTACGGTTGTAAGTATTATCGCTTATCGTGACAGAAAGCTTCTCCTTATCAATCCGGAAGTGGATATTGTAGATCTCCTGCGTCCAAAATTCGTTAATGCCCCCCGAAATCGATGAGCGATAATGATCCTCATATGCCTCTCTTCGGCCGACGTCAGTCGCAGCCGCTAATTCCTGAATCTTCTGAATGGAGAGGCCGGCCACCTTGCACAAGTTGGCCATACCTTTTGATATGGCTTCAGCGTCTTTCACGAATTCTGCAACAGAGACCTCATTTGGTATTTTGTCCAAAATCGTGCTGTGGAATACGAAGTGCGGAACACATAGGTGAAATACTCCAACTGGATCTTTTTTGAGGGCTTCAATTATCTGAGCTTTCGCCTTTGTGAGAGCTGTTTCAGTCGTTGCAATTTCTTGTTGGATCGCTGGGTCCTGCCCTGGGAGGCCCTTCAAGGCTGTTAAGAAAGTTTCGAAAATATTGTTCAGCGTGGCAAGGTCGGAAAATTTTGCTGTGGCTAGCTGGTCGATGTGAGCGTCTGCCTGTGGTTTAGAAGTAGCGAAGGTTGGAAACCTAACAGAGTGCTCGACGAGCTTAGACTTTAGGTCATCCAAGATTCTTTTGACGCCGCCCACCAATTCGGCAATTTTGGGGCGAGCAAACTCGACTGCTATTCTTACCCCCTCAGACGGTTTTGAATAATAAGTGTAATGCCCATCGTAAAACTTTGTGACCTCGAATTCACGAACAGATTCAATGTTTGGGATTGCATCAGCAAGTTTCTTCCGATCTTCGATTTCGGGCTCCAAGCAAAGTTTTATGATTGGAATCTCTGAGGTGGCTTTTCTTCTAGCACTGCTCGCATGTGGTTCGGCAAGTCGTTCGGTGTGTATTTGTTTCTGGTGTTAAATGATGTCAGGGCTTTGAGGAAGGTCGTTTTCCCCTGCTCATTCTTTCCAATGATAACCGTCACGCGGTCAGATATTTCGACGATATCGCTGTCGACAACTGAGCGGTAGTTCTGTACGTGCACGCTTTTCAATTTCATCCGGCCTCCTACACCCCGGTTCTCGATCAGAGACCCCGCGACGGATTGGTTTATCAGTATAGTACCTCAAATCTTACGGAGACTGGCGGGTCGGACGGGCTTTTGAGGGTGCGGGTGGCGCACCGTTAATGCCGAAGAAACCTCCGGGGTAGCCTACTCTTTGCGGCCTTTTTACAAAGGGTGGGCCGCTCTTGAGGTCGTCATCTATTGTATTGACAGTTGTATTTACGTTTGCTATGGTCAACCATGACTTTCGAGTGGAACGAGAGGAAGAGCCGGGTAAATCTTGCTAAACACGGCGTTGATTTCCATACCGCCTCGCTTGCTTTCGCCGACCCATTCGCGCTAACCATGCCGGACGAGTTGCACGGCGATGACGAAAGCCGCTTTATCATGCTCGCCGCCATCGATACCGGAACCATCCTCTTCGTGGTGTTCACGGTACGCGCTCAAGACACCATTCGCTTAATTTCTGCTCGCGCGGCAACTCAGCGAGAAAGGGCAATTTATGAAGAAGCTGACTAAACAACAGAAAAAACAAATCGCCATCATCGCCGCAAAAAAGGACGCCGACATCGATCTGACCGATATGCCGGAAGTCCTCGACTGGTCCAAGGCCGAAATCGGTAAGTTCTATCGGCCATCCAAGAAACCCGTGACCATTCGTCTGGACACCGACATAATCGCCTGGTTAAAGAGCTACGGGCGGGGATATCAGACCAAGACCAATATGCTGTTGCGGCACGCTATGCGGAGTTCATCTCGTGCCAAGGCAAACAAAAGACAGTCGGCATAAGGCCGATGCCCGGGCGGTGGCACATCCGCAATCCAGTAGAACCTCCGGGGTGGCCTACAGCAAGACGAGTAGTACCTGGCGAGAGCTTGCCAACTGATTAAAAGTATCGGAAAGATGGAAATTGCTTCGGGCGAACTTGCTGTTCGAACATATTACTAGCTAGATATCTATTGATTTTGTTATTTTACCGTGCTAACATACTTCGTGAAACTCGCATTCCACCCTTTTTCCTCCCGCGTTCCTTCCCTTCCTGTTCACTTAAGAAACTCCGCCCGCGTAAACCCTTTGCTTTGCTACATCTCCACATCGCGCGCAGGCAACCTCTTTCGTTTGATACATCTACAAAATGCCTGTTTGCAACTCCTTTCCTTTGATACATCTATGCATACCCCGGGGGTGGGTTACCCCCCTCTCGCTCCAACTCCCGATCGATCGAGCCTATGGCCGAAACTTTCCCGCATCCGGGTGGCCGCTAATATTGCAAAGTCGTGACATCTTACGGACAAATTCAATGGGGAGCGACAATATCATTTACTTACGGGCGGTCATATTTTTTGTAGGAGATAACCTTGAAAAATCTATTCGCTATTCTCTTCGTGCTCGCGCTCACTGTGACTATCGACGCACGTGCGCAAATCTCAGGCACGGCAGACAGTCCATTGTTCGCGTTTCCCTGTGACATTAATACTACGTTGTGCCCCGATGGAGCGATGCCCGGTTCCCTGATCCAGGCGTCGGATGGGAATTTCTATGGCTCTACGAGTTCCAGCAACGATGGATCGACGCAGGCGCAAGGCGGCACCATTTTTAAGATTTCTCCCGGAGGAACATTCACTCTTCTTTTTACTTTTCGTCCTGACCAGAGCGGCGCCTTTCTTAACGGCACTAACCCCAGCCTATTCGCGGAAGGTACTGCCGGATTCCTTTATGGCATTGCTAATGGGGGAGCCCACGACCAAGGTCTGGTTTTTAAGATTAGTAAAGCAGGAGCGTTCAAAATACTTCATAGCTTTTGTGTGCTGGCAAACTGCGCCGACGGAGCCTCGCCTGTAAGCGCGGTTCAAGGAAGCGACGGTAACTTCTATGGCGTCACACAATCTGGCGGTTCGACCCAGGGAGCCTGCGCGCCGAACGGCTGTGGCACGATCTTTCGCATCACTTCGGCTGGTGCTTTTTCGGTCCTTCATCAGCTTGAGTCGAACGAAGGGCGAACACCTTTGGGGATAATTCAGGGCGCGGATGGAAATTTTTACGGCACAACCTCTCAAGGGTTTGGAGGGCAGATTAGTTTCGGTGCGGCATTCCGGTTCACTTTGGCCGGCGGTTACAGCATTCTGCACAACATCCACTATCCGCAAAAACCCATAACGGGGCTGGTTCAGGCGGCCGATGGTACGTTGTATGGCGCGTCGGCGGTACTCGGCAGCGCGAATCCCAAGTTTATCTTTAGTCTCAGCCCGTCAGGTGCTTTTCAAAATATTTTTCAGCTCACAATCGATCACGGCGAGATCCCTCTTAGCAATTTGCTGCAGGCTTCAGACGGCAATCTATGGGGCGCAGCTGAGAGGGGTGGTATGGGCGGTGCTGGGACTGTATTTGCGGTCAGTCCCAGCGGGGCGTTCCTTCACACAGTGTCGTTTGGAGGGATGAGCGGGGCCAGTCCGAATAGCCTTATTCAGGGAGCGGACGGCAAATTGTACGGCACGGCCTCCGGGGGAGGCCGCGATGCCCGGGGAAATTTGGCGTTCGGCACGGTCTTCACGATTGATGCAAAGCTGCCGCCGCCGCAACCCACGATCGCAGCTTTCACGCCGACGCACGGCAAAGTGAACTCGCAGGTGATGCTTCGGGGAAATCACTTCGTGGGGGCCAGCGCAGTTTCAGTCCACGGCGTGAAAGCCGCATTCAAAGTACTCAATGCAAATTTTATTACCGTCATTGTGCCCCAAGGTGCGACTAGCGGGGCTATCGCGATTACCAATCCTGGCGGCACCGCCACAAGCGCCACCCGTTTTACAGTCGAGTAGCACGTGCACATGATGTAGTTGGCGATGTAGATTAGAAAAACGATAGGAAGAAGCCGATAAGCAATTCGCCGCTTGGCTCGTTGAGCCAACTCGCTTATTAGCGGCGGGCGCGATCTTTGCGGACGGCTTCGTCGATCAGCGCGTCCAGTTCGCCACGCGAAAGTGTGACTTGCCGTCCGGGGGTTTCACCGGAGTCGGAGGTTTCCGGAAGATCGGCGCCTCCGCCTGGCGGCGCGGCAACATGATAACGCGCGCGCGCAGCCATGAGCTTGGCAACTTCGCGGCTGGAGAGTAACTGCAATTCTCCGGCAGCTTCGGCGGCCATGGTAATTTTCGCGCAGTGTTCGATGGTCTCCATGCGGAAAAACGCGGTAAGAAGATCCGGGCCGCAAGTGACCGCGCCGTGATTGGCCAGCAACAGCGCATCGTAGTGCGGGACGTAGGGTTCAAGCGCGGCGCTGAGATCTGGCGTACCGGGAGTGGCGTAACGCACTAGGGGAATTTGTCCGAGTCCCACGATAACTTCGGGCAGCAAAGCCTGGTTGAGCGCGCGCCCAGCAACCGCGAAGCCTGTTGCGGTGACGGGATGCGCATGGCAAATAGCGTTTACGTCAGGACGCAGGCGATAAAACAAAAGGTGCATGCCAATTTCCGAGGATGCAATACGCGATCCGGAAAGATGTTTCCCGTCGGGATCGGTGACCACGAGATCTTCCGGCGCAAGCATGCCTTTGCTGATGCAGGTAGGCGTGGTGAGGATTCGGCCATCCTCAAGCCGAACCGACAGATTCCCTTCACAGGCGACGATAAAACCACGTTCACACATCCATCGCCCGGTCTGGCAAATATCGGAACGAAGCTGCGCTTCAGTCCTGGGGTGGCTTTGTTTTTGTGAGTCCGAGTGCAACATCCGGACTCCTTCCCGGCCCTTAACCTGGTAGGCCCTCGATTATTTATTGTTGCGAGCGAAGGGGGACGGCTCGCGGTTTGCACAGAGTCTATGCGTAAATGCCTCGCAATTTCAATGCCCTTGCTACGCGATCGATGCCAACCATGTAAGCGGCGATGCGGTTGTTCACTTTGTGGGCTTCGGCGTATTCGACCACGGAGTCAAACGAACTCTCCATGATGTCCAGGAGGCGTTCATTCACTTCGCTTTCGCGCCAGAAAAATCCCTGGCGGTCTTGCACCCATTCAAAGTAGCTAACGGTAACACCGCCAGCGTTGCCGAGTATATCAGGAATAATAAATATACCTTTTGAGTCAATTATATCATCGGCTTGAGAAGTGGTGGGCCCGTTGGCGCCTTCACAAAGAATTTTGGCCTGGACGCGATGGGCATTTTTTTCCGTGATTTGATTTTCGATGGCGGCGGGAATTGCGATTTCGCAAGGTTGAAATAAAACTTCCCGGGAAGACATTTGCGCGCCGCCCGCGGGAAACGCCTGGAGAGACTTTTTCTGGTTATAAACCCAGTCGATCACTTTCGGAATATCGAAGCCATTTTCGCTGTACAGCCCGCCATCAATGTCGGCGAGTCCAACTATTTTGTAGCCGGCCTTGTGCATCAGATCCGCCGCCATGGAACCGACGTTACCGAAACCTTGAATCACCACGCGGCATCCCTGTTTCTTGATGCCAAGCTTTGCCAAAGCTTTGTCGCAGCAGATCATCACGCCACGGCCGGTAGCTTCCTTGCGGCCGCGAGAACCGCCCAACTCGATAGGCTTGCCAGTTACAACCGCGGTGGTGGCTTGGCCCGCATGCATGGAAAAAGTATCCATCACCCATGCCATGGTTTGTTCTCCGGAGCCAACATCAGGAGCGGGTACGTCGCGCTCCGGCCCGAGCCAATTCGCAAGTTCCGCAGTGTAACGCCGCGTGACTCGCTCCAATTCACCGCGCGACATCTTTCCTGGGTCGCAGATAATGCCGCCTTTTGCGCCGCCGAACGGGATATTCACGACCGCACATTTCCAGGTCATCCATGCGGCCAACGCGCGAACCTCGTCAATGCTGACGTCAGGAGCAAAGCGAATACCTCCCTTACCGGGGCCGCGAACCGTGGAATGCAAAACACGATATCCGATGAAAACTTCAAGGGCGCCGCTATCCATGCCCACGGGAATGTAAAGAGTAATTTCCTTACTGGGATATTTCAGATAACGGTAGATACCCTGCTCGAGGCCAAGTTTTTTTGCGGCAATTTCAAAACGCGCCTCGGCATTCTGGTAGACATTCAGCAGTTCTTCGGATTCCGTAGCATGCGACATGCGAAATTCTCCTTCGAATATCGTACGCGCGTTTTACGCGCATCCGCCCTTCAGGGCATCTGGAAAGGGTGACATTGCACAACTTGGCCCAGCTAGTCGTGCAGTTGCGATTTGAAAAGCCAGCGCAGGAGGATTTTTGGCGGCCTACCCAACCGCAGTCGTTCCGCGAATGGCCAGGCCGCAGTATACGAACCCGGCGGCGTTGCCGCAAGCTATTCGCGTCGCGGGCATGCGTGAATGCAAACAGAAAATGAATCAGCCGCGGATCAGACTTGCGCGGGGCTGGGAGTGAAAGGAATGCGCGGCCGCTTGCCGGAGCCGGCAACCAAACGGTTTCCAAGCTGAAGTAGCGGAGCTTCTATGTAGTGGTAAAGCAAATATGGGAAGCCGGCGGCATAAGCGCAAAAGACAAGCCACTTCAGGACAACTGGAAGTTCATGCAATTCCTGGAACGCGAACCAGATGCAAATAAAATGCGTGAGGTAAATGCCATAGGAATAACGGGCGATTACCTGGCAAATTTTTTGTAAAGCAGGGAAACGCATTTCTTTACACAGCGGCCAGAGCAACCCAAGCACGAGGCAAGCCAGCCACCCGCGTTTGGGCGTCGGATGAGCAAGATAGAAGGCGGTGGCCAATGCCAATGCAATGATCCATACGAAAGATGGAAGGGTTCGGCGGAAACGTGTCGACAGCTTATAGGCCAATAACCCCGGCAAGAAACATGGAAGGTACAGGAGGATATCGGGAATACCAAACTTTTCAAGGCGGTAAGAATTCATCGCGAGAAAAACGGAACAAATCCAAAGGGCAAGAAGTGGCACCCAGCTGCGAAGGCGCAAGGCGAGGAGAAATAGCGCCGGCAGTACCAGATACATTTGAAGTTCATAGGGAAGGCTCCAGAGCGGAGCAAGGATGGATTCGGTATGGGTTAAGTTCTGAATGAGAAGCAGATTGGACAGCAGACCCCGCCAACCCAATTGAACGTAAAAAAAGTGTCCATCGCGAAGATGGCCGACGGGCAGCATGCAGATTCGCGTTACCAGGACAATGAAAATGCTCAGCGGCAAGATTCGAAAAAGGCGGCGTGCCAGGAAGGGTAAAAAAACCGGATGGCCTGGGTTTCGCGCGCGCTGTCGTTCCAAAGAGAACATCAATACGGTGGTGGTGTGGACGAAAAAGATCAGAACGCCCCAATGACCAAGCCCATAAAGGTGCAATCGGCCGACGCTGTGTTGGCTTAGCTGAAAATAGAGCAAGAGGTGAAATACCAGGACAAAAAGAACCGCTGAACTTCGCAGGAAATCTAAATTTGAACTTTCTCCGGTAAAAGTGTCTTTTGAAGGGTCTTTGGAGCCGTTAAGGGGCGAGAACAGCGGCACCGCCTTACGGCGCAGAATACTCAAATAGCCGTGGTTTCGACGATCTGAGACCCGCAGTTTGGCATTAACTTCTGTAAAATCATCAACTTCTGCTGGATGATCAATACCGACAGATTTACTCAGCACTGCACCCTCTACTGCAAGCGGAATTGCAGAGTAACAGTTAGATGCTTGCTGGGAGGGTTTCTACTGCAGTGCTGCAACTATTGCAAGCGGAATTGCAGAGTGACAGTTAGATGCATGCTGACTGGGTTTCCGTTGAGCATGGCGGGCTGATATTTCCACTGACGCAAGGCGTCCATCGCAGGCTGCTGCAGAAGGACAGGGCCGGAAAGGAATTTCATGGTGGTAACCCGACCATTTGCATCGATAAAGGCGTCAATCTTTACATCGCCCGAAACATGTTGCGATTTTGCCAACCCGCTGTAGACGGGCTGGACCGAAGAGAGCAGCTTTGCGGGAGTGACATTGCCTCCTATCGCCAAAGGAGCTGTAGGACGTACTGGCTGGCCGGTCGCACTGCCGAAATTCGCGCCCATCGCCGCCGCTGAGGGCATATTTTGTTCAAACGCCGGGGCCGCGACACTGTCTTGTATCGAAACTCTCGCTTGAGGGACCGGAGCGGCGAGGTGCAGTTTACCCAAGGAAGCCACTTTGGGCTGCGAAACTGGTGGCGGCGCCGAGGACACTGCAGCGTCGCCCGCGAGTCCCGGAGCAGGTGGATTCTTTGCAAAAGATGAGTCATTAGGCGCGGGTTCAGCCTTCAAGGGGTCCACTTCTGCGGTGCTTGCGGTGACTAAAGGCCGCGAAGAAACGGCGACACTGCTTGGCGACGGGGTGGCGGCCTTCGGAGTTGAAACCGGAGTATTGGACGCGGCAGCAACAGTTTTTGAAGCCGGCTCCTGGAAATACCAGTAACCTCCAGCAGATAGGGCCAAAACAGCGGCGGCAACGCCGATCCAAAGTCCATTTCTTGACGAAGGCGCTGATTGCAGGTTTCGTCCCGATATTCCTTCGGTAAGCGTGTTCTCAAAAGCGCTGGTGGCTGAGTCTTGAGCTTCAAATGAAGAGTCCGAAACAGTGTCCACCGCTTGGGCCACGGCGGCCGATTCTACCTTTGTAGCCGGTTCCGCTGAGCGATTCACAACCTGAGTTGGGGCGACCTTGGGCATCAGCCAGGCCGGCATTTCGATTTCTCCTGATTGCGCCTCTGTTGCGTCTACTAAATGGCTTGCAGATGGCTGTGGCAAATTTTCAATTTTAGTTTCTGGAACTACAATCGGCGGAGCCGGCGCATCCGAGACTTTGCCGGAAAGAGACGGGGTTGCGGAAATTTTCGACGAAACGTCTTCGGAGGAATTGGCGGAGTTTTGATCTGCATTGACGAGATACGAAGCAAGGTCCTCGAATGCGGGTATTTTCAGCTCAGGTTGCGGCGTGGTTTTCGGTTGAGTAGTGGACTTCGCCGGGGCTGGCAGTGTCGCAGTAAGTTCGGCTAACAGCTCATCCAAAGATTTGGCAGCTTGCTCCGGCATCGAGGCCGGCACGGCTGTCTTGTTGGCAGTAGGAATCTTCGGGGCAACAGTTGGCGGCGCGAACGGAAAAGAATCGAAAGAATAATCGCCCGCGGGAGATTCGACCGCAGGAGCGGCCGCTTCAACAGGCTTTTGAAATACTGCTGATGGCGGTTCGGGTTTTTTCTCGAAATGCAAAGAGGTAGTCGAAGGAGCCGCAGGAACGGATGAAACGATGGGAGTGGGTTCTTTGACAGGACCAATCCGGTCCGTGGGAAATCGCACGCCCCAGAAGCCGACTGACGGTTCCGTGAATTCGATTTCGACGTATCCACTTACATTGCGGTACGTTTTGGATTTCACCACCTGACACACTACTTCGCGTTTGGTCTTTTGATTGGTTAAAAAAAGGAGTTGGCCGGGGGCAACTGGAGCGTTAAGTCGAATGACGGCGCCATTTCCAAGCACTAGAACTGTCTTTGTAGTTTCCGAGAAGGGTTCGCGGGTGTCGGTGCCATCCAAAGTGCGCGCGCCGTTGACGGATACGGGGACCTCAAGAGCGACGGGTTGCACACGGCCAGCGGTTTCCGCGCCGGGGCGGTAAGCGGTGGGCATCTGAAGCAACGTGCTTTTGTCACTCTTGGAGATTACAGGGGATCCGGGGACTCCCGTATCTTTGACAATAGGTGGCATGGCGTACTCGCTTACAAAGATTTGCGGCAGGCCCGTCAAAACACAGGTGCTTCGACCGCTTTCTCATGGTGTTCCCCGGTCGAACTAGTGGGCTATGGTACGTCGGTACTACGATGGAAACATTTACAAATCAGACACAAACGGGCGGCGGCTTATGTGACCGTTTATATTAAGGGTGGCTTGAAGCGGTCATCAATTTCCACTTGATATCCGGTAACAATTTTGTTGGTGGCATTGGCCATACCAATGACCGCTTGCAGCTCCTTGAACATAGCGTCGGTCATACCTTTATTGCGCGCGGAAGCAGTGTGGGATGCGATGCAATAATGGCAATTGTTGGTGACGCTGACGGCAACGTAAATCAATTCTTTTGTGAGCGGATCAAGAGCGCCCGGAGCCATGATTTGTTTCAAGCTTTCCCAGGTGCGTTTGAGTGCGGCCGGATCATGGGCAATTGCCTTCCAGAAATTGTTGATCCAATCGGTTTTGCGGGTAGCCATGATGTCATCGTAAATGGCTCTAACTTCGGGCGAGGCGTCTTTATACTCGATGAGGCCAAAGGTTGACACGGCGAACTCCTGTAAAAGATTCGTGCGTTGCTATGAGAACGTTAACAGGAACAGGATAGGCCTTCCACATACTAAGAATGGCCGGCGGAAAGCGGGTCCGGCCCCGAATTTAGATTATCGCGGCTATTGAACCGCTATAATGCAACGGACTTTTGCCGTTGATAGCTGGCTCGGAGACTCTGTGCGCATCTTTAATAGTAAAAATAGATGGAATCGTCGCAGCAGCTTGATCCTTGCGACAGCGGCGATTTTAGCGTGGCCGTACGGAGTTTCCTCACAGACGATTCGTGTGGACACTTCAGCGGCCCACGCGATTCCATTCGATCCAGACGAGGCGCTGGGCACTTCGATTGATATTTTGCCGACGGCGCTGGTCGATAGTGTTTACAGTGCACCTATCTTGAAAGAATCGCTTTCCGCCGGTTGGGGGCCGATCACGTACCGGCAAAATACTGAATTGACCACAAGGGCGTGGCATTGGAATCCAAACGGAAAATGGAGCGACGAAGCGCACCAGAGCGGATACTTCACAGGCAGCGTTGAAATGCGCGGGATGATTCGGCAATCCTTCGGGTATCAATTGCCACATCGCGGTTCCACGCATGGCGATGACAGCGAAAAGCAATTTTCGAGACTGACGGACGGTGATGCCGCCACCTACTGGAAAAGCAATCCGTATCTTACGAAACATTTCACAGGTGAAGACGACGCACTGTTGCCGCAATGGATTGTGGTGGAATTTCCCAGCGTCGTGGATATCGACGGAATTGAGATCCAATGGGCGAATCCTTACGCGCGAAATTACTTTGTTGAGTATTGGACTGGGGAGGACGCACTCAACAAGCAAGCGTCGGGAACCTGGACGAAGTTTCCGCACGGGGAGATACAAGGCGGCCAAGGCGGAAAAGGATTGATACGGCTGGCCGAATCGCCAATTGCAACGCGATTTGTGCGCATCGTGATGACGGAATCTTCGAATACGTGTGACACGCACGGCAGCAGTGACGTGCGAAACTGCGTAGGATACGCGGTCGCGGAGATTTCGCTGGGAAATTTTACAGCCGACGGGAAGTTCATCGACCTGGTGAAACATGCCCGGGGACAGAATCAGACCGCGACGCAGGTTTCTTCAACAGACCCTTGGCACACGGTTGTTGATATTGTGCCAAGCCGCGCACAAACAGGTTTCGATCTGTTTTATACCAGCGGCATCACCAACCACTTGCCCGCCATGATTCCGATCGCGATGGTGTATGCGAATCCCGAAGATGCGGCCGCGGAACTTGCGTATCTGGAAGCTCGAAAATATCCAATTTCCTACATTGAGATGGGCGAAGAACCCGATGGCGAGTTTATGCTGCCTGAAGATTATGCAGCGCTGTATCTGCAATTTGCCGATGCGCTACACCGTGTTGACGCAAAACTAAAACTCGGCGGTCCGGTATTTACGGGTGTGAACGAAGACATCAAATCCTGGCCGGATGCGCAGGGGCGCACGTCGTGGATGGGCCGGTTTCTGGCGTATCTGAAAGCTCACAG
>DATNME010000087.1:0-15059 GCA_035602385.1 Candidatus Dormiibacterota bacterium | reverse complement strand
GGAACGAAAACGCACAAACGACGGTCCAATCGCAATCTGCCAACGCAGCTGACTGAGGTCCTCGGTCACGCCTTCTCGCTGCGGCGCTGGAGCCGCAAACCCAGGTTCTGCGTCTGCGGCGCGCGATGCAGCGATTTCTCTGAGATTGACGCCGTGATTCCACACCACCGCATTCGACAGATCCGCAGCCGCAACGAGCACCGGCGTCACGGCCGACGTGACCGTTGGCGCAATCGCCGTTTCCTGCTTGACGGCTGGCGCAATCGCAGTAGCAATTGCCGCAGTCTTGGCTTCTTCCACTCCCGCAATTTCCTGCGCCAAAACGCTGTGCGCAGCCCCCAGCAACACAAACACCATTACCCAAGTCTTCATCTTTGTCCCCTAAAGCAGGCTTTCCCACGCCGCCTGCTTCTTTCAACACTAGCCTATCCCGCTCCATTTTTCCCAGTTCTTTTCGCTCTTCGACCCATATCTACAATCTCTGTTTGTGGAAAGAAAAGAAATACAGGAAAACTGGCAGGCACACAAAAAAGCACTCCAGCCGGGAGGAGGCGGCTGGAGTGCCTTGGTACAGCTAGAAGATCTTCGGACGGTTTAGTGAACCACTCCAACATTGTGAATTCCGGCGCCAAAGGAAAGACTTGCGCCCGCGACTTGTGGAACCCACCACACGCGCCGCACCCATCTCCTTTTATTGGACATCATGCGATATCCAACGTAATCCAGGACCAGGGGGCCCAACTGTGTTGCCGCATAGATTGCGTTTGAATTCGCGAACGGTTTCAGCAACGGGTTGGATTCCGCGTAACCCTGGGAAATGGCCCGCCGTGTGGACCATGCATCGAATGCCGCACCGCTATGCCCCGCGATGGAGAGTGCAAACCAGGCCTTTCGGTGTCTTGGCGTTTCGTAAGAGGGAAGGAACAAACCTTTGCCCGCTGGTAACGGCAGAGGAGTACTTCTTGGCACAATCGGTTCCGCAGCAGGAGTCGCTTCTGCTGCTTTGGCTTCTGGTGCGGCCGGCAATTCACGAGCATCGAGGGGTTTTTCAGCGATGGCGTTCGCAACGATGACAGGAGCGTCAACCTTTGAACTGTCGTCGAGTGGTGTGCAAGAGCAAATAAGAAGAATTGCGGCAATGAACATATTCACCTCGGTGATTGGCGGTCGGCTGTGCCGATCCACGCTATAGGGAGATTACTGGTCTTCTGGCCAGTAGGCACTGGCCCATCGGACTCATTCTGCACCTGGACTTTGGTACTAGAACGTTTTGATTGCAAGCAGAATTTTGCCATTACGACGATGACGAGAACGACTCTGCTATAATTTTGCCGGTTGCCGCAGCAACGCCGCACTTCACCCATGAACGATAAAATTTCTTCTCATCCGCAACAGGAGCAGGCCCCCTCTGGCGGTGTGCAGCCACCGCGATTCATTGTGATTGAAGGACCATTACGCGTCGGAAAAACAACGCTGGCGCGAATTCTGTCCGAGCGGCTGCACGCGCGACGCATCCATGATTGCGAAGACAACCCGTTTCTCGCCGAATTTTATAAAGAAAAGCCAGGATCAGCGCTGCGAACGCAAATGTACTTTCTTATGGAGCGGCAAAAGAGGTTGCGCGAGGCGCTCGCTGTGGATTCTTCGGGCCCGGTTCTTTCCGATTTTTTGATGGAGAAAGACCGAATTTTTGCGAACCTCAATTTGGATGACGAAGAGTTGAAATTGTATGAACGCTACTACGAGAGGCTGACCGAAGGGATTCCCTCGCCGGATTTAGTGATTTATTTACAGGCAAAACCGGAAGTGTTGCGCGCACGAATTGAAAAAAAAGCCGCGCGCGAAGAAACACAAATTTCCCTGGAATATATCGAAGAAGTTGCGCAAGCCTACGAACATTTCTTCTTTCGTTATGCCGGATCGGATTTGCTGGTGGTGGAAACTTCGGATATTGATTTTGTCGAGCGCACGGAAGATCTGAAACAACTTCTGCGCCGCCTTCAGCAACCGGTTAAAGGCACGCAATACTTTTTGCCTCTGGGCCAGTCCTGAACGCGTTTTCTCTATAAGGGGGTTTCCCGATGGAACTTTGGTCGCGTCGTAAATTCTTTTTGACGTCGCTCGCGGGAGGCGCTGCAGCAGGAACTCTGTTTGCGGAGTCTGCCACAAAAAACGGGACGAGTGCTTCTTTGAGCGATGCGGTCCCCGCACAAGGACGGCGACCGGTGATGATTTCATCGGCGAACGGCGTTCGCGCTTTGGATAAAGGAATGGAAATTCTGAGGCACGGAGGAGACACGCTGGATGCGGCAGTGGCCGCGGTCACGGTGGTGGAAGACGATCCGAATGATGACTCGGTGGGCTACGGCGGTTTGCCCAATGAAGAAGGAGAAGTGGAGTTGGATGCCAGCGTGATGCATGGTCCCACGCGACGCGCCGGCTCGGTAGCATCGGTACGCCGAATCAAGAATGTGTCGCGGCTGGCTAAAACGGTGATGGAGCGCACCAATCACGTGATGCTTGTGGGCGCCGGCGCTACGAAATTCGCAGTAGCGCAGGGCTTTGAAGATATGAATCTTCTTACCGATCGTTCGCGACTCGCGTGGTTGCATTGGAAAGCTTCCACTTCATTCAACTGGAGGCCTGGACTGGATAGCCCGGAATATATGGAACAATCGGCGCTGGAAGGATTTCGAAGTCAACTTGCGGGTCTCTACGATACTCCAGAAAAGCTAGCGTGGCGGCCGCACATAGAACATGTCGTGGCACATCCACCGACCGGAACAATTAATTGCCTGGCGGTGAATGAGAGAGGCGAAATTTCCGGCACGACCACAACTTCTGGCCTGGCTTGGAAAATTGCAGGGCGTGTGGGAGATTCCCCAATTATCGGGGCGGGCCTTTATGTTGATGGCGAAGTAGGTGGCGCCGGGTCGACGGGTAAAGGCGAGGAGAATATTAAAATTGCCGGGGGCCACACGATTGTGGAAATGATGCGCAAGGGCATGTCGCCAACGGACGCGTGCATGGAAGCGCTGGGCCGCGTGGCGCACAATTATAAAAACGATAAAAAGAAGCTCACTAAATTTCACATTTTCTTTTACGCGCTGAATAAGGACGGAGCGCATGGCAGCGGAGCTCTGTGGCGCAATAGCTACGAGAAAACCCATCATGCATCGTATGCGGTGAATGATGGGACGCAAGCGCGTTTAATTGAGTGCAAACCATACTTCGATGAAATTGGCGGCGACGAATAGCCGCAATGGACCGGGTCAACATTTTAATTATCGGTGGCGGCGTGGTAGGGTGCGCCATCGCACATGCTCTTTCCGGCGGGCGGCAAGACGTTTTTCTCGTCGAGAGTTCGCCGAAGCTGGGAATGGCGACGAGCACCCGCAACAGCGGCGTAATTCACTCTGGGATTTATTATCCGAAAGGTTCGTTCAAAGCGCGCTTTTGCGTGGAAGGCAATCGACTTACAAAAGAATTTTGCATTCGTCATGGGGTCCCTCATCGCAATACCGGCAAGCTGGTAGTGGCTTCACGCTCGGGAGAAGAAGCTGCGCTTGAAGCATTGAAAATTCGCGGTGAGGCAAACGGTGTGGAGGGGTTGCGACTGATCGGGCCAGCAGAAATTCGCGCACGCGAACCAAATATCGCGGGCGTTGCGGCCCTCGAGGTTCCATCCACCGGCATACTTTCCTCGGAAGCGCTGGTGCAAACCTACGCGCGTGTAGCGGTCGAGCGGGGAGTGAACATCGTGACGCGGGCAAAAGTTATCTCGCTTGAACCAGCGAATGGAGGAGTTCGCGCGAGGCTACGCGTTGGGGACGATGACGACGCAGAGGAAGAATTTGTGGAAGCGGACTGCGCAATCAATGCCGCCGGCCTTTACTCGGATGACGTAGCGGCGATGCTGGGCAATGCTTCGTGGAAGATTTATCCGGTACGCGGAGAATATTGCGAAATTCGCGGGCCGCGCGCGGCGCTGATTAATAATCTGGTGTACCCGGTGCCGCATGCGGATGGCTTAAGTCTGGGTGTGCACTTTACAAAAACTTTGTGGGGAACAGTTTTGCTGGGCCCCACGGCAACCTACGTGGCAGAAAAAGATAATTACGAGCGCGACCGCTTGCCAACTTCCGAATTTGCCCGCAACGCGAAGGTGTTGCTGCCGGAAATTCAGGAGAGCGACTTGCAACCTGGGTATTCGGGCATCCGGCCAAAGTTAGTGCCGCCAGGCAGTCATGGCATCGCCGATTTCGTGATCGAGCGCGATGCGAAAGTGCCCCGGGCAATTCAGCTGGTGGGTATCGAGTCGCCGGGCTTGACCGCCGCGCCCGCTATTGCGCAGTATGTTTCTAAATTAGTGGAAGAGACGTTCGCGTAGGAGCAGGCTAGTCCACGACGATGCGAAGAAACTTTTTCTTGCCTGCTCGAAGCAGAAATTCGCAGGGATTACTCAAATCGATTTCCCTGCGTGGATCTTCGATGGTCACGCCGTCCATTTCTACCGCCTTCTGTTTTATAAGGCGCTCCGCTTCGGTCTTCGAAGGAGCCAGTTTCAATTCCACCAGCAATGCCGTTAATTTTTTTGCCGGCCCCCTGGAGATTTTGTGTATTGGAGCTTCCGCCGGTGCCTGGCGATCACGAAAAACGCGCTGAAAATTTTCCGCAGCTTTGTTTCCGACTTCTCCCCCATGAAATCCCGCGACTACTTCTTTGGCGAGATGCATCTTTGCATCCATGGGGTGCAAAGAGCCGCCAGTCACTTCCTTTTTTAGCGCAGCAATTTCTTGCGGGGTGCGGTCGGTGACCAGTTCGTAGTAAGACCACATCAACTCGTCGGGAATCGACATCATTTTTCCAAACATTTCTTCCGGCGATTCGGTTATGCCAACGTAATTGCCAAGACTTTTGGACATTTTGCGCGAGCCATCAAGACCCACCAGAATCGGCATGGTCAGAGCGACCTGCGTTTCTTTTCCGTATTCGCGCTGAATTTCGCGGCCCATCAGCAAATTGAATTTCTGTTCGGTGGCGCCGAGTTCGACGTCCGCTTCCAGCACCACGGAATCGTAGGCGACGAGCAGGGGATATAGAAGCTCGTGCATGGAGATAGGCTGCTGATTGGTCAGGCGGGTGTGAAAATCCTCGCGCTCGAGCATGCGGGCCACGCGATATTTCGCGCACAAGCGAACAATGTCGTAGCTGGATAATTTATCGAGCCATTCGCTGTTGTAGCGAATTTCGGTTTTTTCGCGGTCGAGAATTTTGAACACCTGTTCCAGGTAGGTTTTCGCGTTGGCATTCACTTGTTCGCGCGTGAGCGGCGGGCGCGTTTCGGATTGTCCGGTAGGGTCGCCGACCATGGCGGTGAAATCCCCAATCAGAAAAACCGCGGTGTGGCCCATCTCCTGAAAATGTTTGAGTTTGCGGATCACCACGGTGTGACCGAGGTGAATATCCGGCGCGGTCGGATCCACGCCTAACTTTACGCGCAATGGCTTTCCCGTTTTCCGGGATTGTTCCAGCTTGGCCTTCAACTCTTCTTCGCGAATGATTTCAGCAGCGCCCTTTCTCAGGTATGCGAGCTGTTCATCGACGGGCAAAAATGTCTGTGGCGTCATTAGTTTTTTTGTCCAGCGTGCAAAACGCGCCGTCCCACTATAGTGAATCGGCCTTCCAGGACGATTCTTACCGCCTCGGAATAAATGCGGTGCTCTTCTTTAAGAATTCTTGCTGAAAGTGTGGCTTCCGTATCGGAATCTTCCACCGGGACGGTAGCCTGTAGCACGATCGGTCCCGCATCGAGATTTTCATCCACAAAATGCACGGTGCAGCCGGCGAACTTTACACCGTAATCCAGCGCCTGACGCTGCGACTCCAGCCCGGGAAACGACGGCAACAACGACGGATGGATATTCAGGATACGCCGCGGAAACGCGGCCACAAAATAAGGAGAAATCAACCGCATGTATCCCGCCAGGCAAACCAGGTCGACTTTGTGCTCATTCAATACGTCAACGAGTTGGCGATCATAGACTTCGCGCTCCAAACCCTTGGAAGGGATGACGCGTGTAGCCAGGCCGCGAGCATTGGCGCGATCAATACCGGGCGCGCCTTCGCGATTGCTGATCACCACGGCAATTTCGGCGCCGGGAATGCGCCCTTGCGAAATGCTGTCCGCGAGGGCCGCAAAATTTGAGCCGCGCCCACTGAGGAGCACGCCTATGCGCTTCTTCATAACTCAAAAACGTTAGCACACGCGCGGACATGGACCAAACTGGTGGCGGGAAGCGGAAGGCTGAGTGCAGTTCAATATTTGCGAGGGAGACATGGAGCGGACGCGAATAAGTGTGCCACCTGGTCATGAATCGTACAACCTCATCCCGGCTGTTTCCTTGCGGGCGAACTATTTACTTGGGTACTGCTACGGCCTGGGCAAAAGTGACGAAATGCCCGCCGGGATCCTGCACGGTGAACTCCCGCATGCCGTAAGGCGCAGTGCGTTCTGGCATGACTTTATTTAAATCTTTCGTAGCGACGAGCACGGCGTTGAGGTCGTCTACTTCAATGTAAAGAAAGGTGGGGCCTTTTTGCGCGTGAGCTGAAACCACGGGAGGGGCATCCCGCTCGACGCTAGCAAAGGTTTGGTACATCACTTCGGTGGGGCCCTTTTGAAAAGCGACAAAGGCAATTTTATCGCCTTCCGGGACCTCGAAGGCCTTGGTGAATCCGAGACGATCTACCCAGAAAAGTACGACCGGCTCGATTTCTTTGACGAGCAAAACCGGGGTGATTCTTTTGACGTTCATGATTTTCTTTTCCTCGATGGATTTGCATGCACTGGGACGAAGCAGAAAAAGCACAGCCAGGCAGAATCTTCTCCTTGCACCAGCATCTAGTCTAATCTAGACTAGTAGAGTGTAGATAGGCTGTAAGGCGAAGTCAAGGAGGCATCCGGTGGCACTTAAGAAGCGTTGTCTTAGCGATCTGATTTCGGTAGGACCGGCAATGTTGCGTGATTTCGAAATGCTGGGCATCAGAACCGTGGCGGAGTTGAGGCGGCAAAACCCTGCGAAGCTATATAAAAAGCTAGGCCAAAGGACGGCACAACATCAGGACATTTGTGTTTTGGATGTTTTTCGCGCGGCGGTGGCGCAGGCGCGGAATGCGCGTCTGCCGGTGGAGCAATGCCAATGGTGGTATTGGAGTAAGAAGAGATTGGAGGCACAGAAGCGCAAAAGGTAAGTTTGGAATGGGCAGAAGAAAAAGGGAAATCATGAGCGACAGCCGAAAGCGATCGGATTTGACAATACCGGACTTGGTGCTACTTAGCCTGTTGGCGGAACACGCCATGCACGGTTACCAGGCCAATCTGGAACTGGAACGACGGCAGGCGCGGGATTGGGCAGGGATTTCCCGTCCGCAGATTTACTATTCATTGGAAAAACTTTTGCGAGGTGGACTCATTCGGGCGAGACAGTCTGAGGAACCGGCTGCTGGACCGGAGCGAAGCGTTTACCAAACGACAGCGGCGGGACGCTCGGCTTTGGCCGAGGCGCTGGAACGCATGGATTGGACCACGCAGCGGGAGAGGCCGGCGTTTCTGACGTGGATGGCGCTTTCGTGGCAGGCGCGGCCAGGAGTTTTTGAGAAGCAGATCCAACGCCGGCGAAAATATATGGAGGAGGAGTTGGTTCGGGAAGAGGAAACTCTGCGGGCGATCATGAAGGAAGTGGGGCATCGGTATCACGAAGCGGTGTGGATCGTGACGCTGAAGATCGAGCAGTGCAAAGTGGAATTGAGATGGTTGCGGAAATTATCCCGCGAAAGCGGCCGGCGAGCGCCGGCGCGCCGGCCGGGGTATGCTCGAGGCGAATGACCAGAAACGTCAGGAGTTGCTAGAGATGCAGCGCGCCCGAATAGACGATGCGGGCCTTGCCGGAATCGCCCCGTTCGATACGGCCGATGCGGAAATATTTTTCCCGGCGGCGTTTGAGGTCGGCTTCCACAAGCCTGACGTGAGCGGGCGGCACCATCAGAATCATGCCCACTCCCATGTTGAATGATTGCAGCAGTTCATCCGAATCGATTTTGCCAAGTTTGGCAAGATATTTGAAAATCGGGGGAACGGGCCAGGATTCCAAATCAATGTTGGCTTTTACGCCGGTTGGAAGAACGCGCGGCAAATTTCCGGGAATGCCTCCGCCGGTGATGTGCGCGAGCGCGGAAACCCAGCCACGCGCAACAATATTTTTCAGCGCGGAGGCATAACAAAGATGCGGCTTCAGCAGCTCCGCGCCGATTTTATTTCCCACTTCAGCGACGTAAGTGTCGGGCTTGAGCTGCGCCATTTCAAAAACGAGTTTGCGCGCCAACGAATAGCCGTTGGTATGCAGTCCGGCGGAGGGCAAGGCAAAAATGGTGTCGCCCGCCGCGACGTTCTTGCCACTCAGAAGCTGTTTGCGCTCGACTGCGCCGACAATAAATCCCGCGAGGTCATATTCACCTGGCGGATACGAGCCGGGCATTTCGGCGGTTTCGCCGCCGATCAAGGCGCAAGCGGCTTTGCGGCAGGCGCGGCTCATGCCGTCGACGAGCTGCTCAACCACATTCGCATCGAGCTTGCCCATCGCCAGATAATCGAGGAAAAAAAGCGGTTGCGCTCCTTGCACCAAAATGTCGTTGATGCAGTGATTGACTAAATCCGCGCCAACGGTGGAGTGAACGCCCATGGCCATAGCAATTTTCAGTTTGGTGCCAACACCATCCGCGCTGGATACCAGGATGGGATCTTTCCATTTCTTCTTGTCGAGGGCGAAAAGCGCGCCAAACCCGCCGATGCCGCCAAGCACTCCTGGAGTAAACGTGCGCATCGCAAGATGGCGGATGCGCTGCTTCGCGTCATCCGCTACGGCAATGTCCACGCCGGCGTCGGCATATTTCATAGGGAGTCCGTTGGCCTTGAAATCAATTCGGGCTATGGCACGGCCCAGGTACAGTGATTGTTGCTGAAGAGAATCTCAGCGCAAATAAAATTAAAAGAAATGGAATAATCGTCGCCAGCGAATGGTGCTGGGATGAATGATGCCATTCGCGTAAGCCATGAACCTGGCGGGAATATTTCCAGAGTTCCATGCGTCGGGATTGGCGTCCAGAGACATGTAGATCATTACCGGGGTGCCCAGCAAATTCTCGCGCGGCATGCAGCCCCAGTCGCGGCTATCCGAAGAATTTCCGCGATTATCACCCATCACGAAGTAGCAGTTGTCGGGAATGTGATAGGGCATTTCGATTCGCTCCAACTCGGAGGGCCCGATGGTGTAGTTTTCGTTTAGCTTTTGCCCGTTAATCCACACCGCGCCGCCACGGATGTCCACAGTCTCGCCCGGCAAACCGATCACGCGCTTGACGTAGTCTGGAGCGTCCGGACCAAGCGGCGGTTTGAAAATGACGATTTGCTGGCGTTTCGGATTGCGCCACAACGAGACATGCCAGTTCGTAAACGGAATGCCTGCGTCGTATCCCACGCGGCTCATAATCAGGTGATCGCCGATGAGCAGAGTATTTTCCATGGAGCTGGAAGGAATTACGCGTGCCTGACCGAGCGTCCCGTTAATAAGCAGGAACGCCAGCGCCACCCAAAACCACGCAATGATTTCTCGCCGGACGCGCACGTCCATGGGCAATTCTTTTTCTTCGACTTCTTTTTTCTTGGCTTCAGCCTTCACGTTCCACCGTCACAGGCGAAGCTTCCGCGGATTTATTAGCTGGTTCATTCGACCTGGTATTCACCACGGAATGGCCTACCTCCAGTTGCACGAGATCGGTGGGGTAATTTCCCGTGTAGCACGAAGTGCAGAAATTTCCTTCGGTGTCATTCACCGCCTGGCGCAGAGCGGGCAGCGACAAATAACCCAGTGAATCCGCTTCCAGATATTTGCGGACTTCTTCAGCGCTATTCATTGCCGCAATTAATTCCTCGCGAGTGGGCGTATCCACGCCGTAGTAGCACGGAGAAATCGTAGGAGGACAACTGATGCGCATGTGTATTTCTTTGGCGCCTGCTTCGCGCATCATCGCCACAATTTTCCGGCTGGTAGTTCCACGCACGATGGAATCGTCAACAAGAATAACGCGCTTGCCATCGATCAGTTCGCGGACCGGGTTGAGCTTCAGCTTGACGCCGAAACTGCGAATCGCCTGGGAAGGTTCAATAAAGGTGCGACCGATGTAGTGATTGCGAATCATTCCCATGCGGAAAGGGATGCCGGATTCAAGCGCATAGCCCACGGCGGCAGGCACGCCGGAGTCGGGAACCGGAACGACCAAATCGGCTTCAACGGGATGTTCACGCGCCAGCAGCCGGCCCAGCGCTTCGCGGCTGTGGTTAACGGAACGGCCGAAAATTGTGCTGTCCGGGCGCGAAAAATAAACATGTTCGAAAATGCAGAATTGATGCGGCTTTGGTGGTGCGAAGCGAATGGACTCAATTCCGCTTCTGGAGATGCGCACCATTTCACCTGGTTCGATTTCGCGAACGTATTGCGCGTTGAGAAGATCGAACGCGCAGGTCTCGGAAGCGACCAGCCAGGCTTCCGGCGATTTTTCCGTGGCGGGTAGCTTGCCAAGCACCAGTGGACGGAAGCCGCGTGGATCGCGAACCGCGTACAGTTCGTCTTGCGTGAGCATGACCAGCGAGTACGCGCCTTCCACTTGATTGAGCGCATCACCGAGCGCGCCTGAAAGATTTCGGGCCTGAGAGCGGGCGATAAGATGGACGATTACTTCGGTGTCGCTGTTGGTCTGGAAAATCGAGCCGCGGTGCTCGAGCTTGCGGCGCCATTCCGCTGCGTTGGTGAGGTTGCCATTGTGACCGAGAGCGACTTTGCCTTTGTTGCAATCGATCATGATGGGCTGCGCGTTGAGCAACGCTTTATCGCCGGCGGTGGAGTAACGCGTGTGACCAATCGCCAAATTACCGGGCAGCTTAGCCAATACGCTGGGCTGAAAAATTTCTTCTACATCGCCCATCGCGCGATGCAAATTTAAATCATGACCATCGCTGGCTACGATGCCGGCGGATTCCTGTCCGCGATGCTGTAGCGCATACAAACCGAGATACGTGAGATTGGCGGCTTCGGGATGGCCAAAAACACCGAACACGCCGCACTCGTCGTGGAAATGGTCGTCCGCGTAAGCAATTTTCTGGTTCATGAAACTTTTAACATCCGTTCGAGAGAATGCGCCCATGTATCGTGTAGCGTTGCTAGCGGAGAATCGATCACGGAACTCCCATTTAATTGGATGCGAAGAGTACCTGCAGAGGTCACCCGTCCGATGCGAGTCGCGGCCACCCCGTATTGTCTCGCAATTTCTTGCAAGCGGGCAATAGACGTCTGTTTGGCGGAGACAATTGCGCGAGCGCCTCGCTCGCCAAAAAGCACTTCTTCAGCAGGACCAGCTTCATCCAGATTGACCTGCGCACTCAATTCATTCGATGCGAAGCAGGATTCCGCCAGCGTAACGGCAAAGCCCCCGTCGCTGATATCATGCGCGGACGCTAGCACGCTTTCTGAAGCGAGAGCAACCAGGCAATCCTGCAAACGTTTTTCCGCGGCAAGATCGATGGCTGGGGGCTGGCCCGCGACAATTCCTGAAATAGTTTTGGAATATTCTGAAGAAGAAAATTCGCGCGCGGGGTCGGAAGCCGGCACCATAGCGCCGCCGTGCTCGGAGCGATTGCCGGCAAGGGGGCCATCGAGCAGAAAAATGTCGTCGCCATCACTACGAAAAGCCAGTTTCATTACCTTCGACGAATCTTCCAGCAAACCAAGAATGCCAATGACCGGAGTCGGATAAATCGACCGGCCCAAAGTTTCATTGTAGAAACTTACATTGCCTCCGGTAATCGGCGTGCCGAGAGCGAGGCATGCCTCGCCAAGCCCGTCAATCGTTTGGCTGAATTGCCACATGACTTCCGGTTTTTCCGGGCTGCCAAAATTCAAGCAATTGGTTGCGGCGATTGGCTTCGCGCCACTGCAAGCCACATTTCGCGCGGCTTCCGCCACAGCGTGCATCGCGCCAACACGCGGATTCAGTTGGCACCAGCGTCCATTTCCGTCGGTGGCCAGGGCTAGTGCGCGCATTACCCCAGATTCCGAATCCAACGATTCTTTAACGCGGACTACCGCTGCGTCTGATGCACCGGGCCCCGCCAAAGTATTTGTTCGCACGCTGGTGTCATATTGTTCTGTGATCCAGCGTTTGGAAGCGATGGCCGGGGAAGCAAGGAGCTTCAAAAAATTCTGGGTAAGGTCAGCGCCTTCGGGAGTAAATGCAAACCAATTCGCCGCTGTCTCTTTTTTCAGCCCAGGCTGACCAATAGGGCGTTGATAGACGGGCCCTTCTTCCGCGAGCGGATGCGCGGGAATTTCCGCGGCAACCCTCCCGTGATTTTTTATACAGACCACGCCGCCGTCGTTTACCGAGCCGGCAACCACCGCGTCCAGTCCCCACTTTTTGAAAACATCCAGGACTTCGCTCTCGCGGTCTTTTTCCGCGACCAGCAGCATGCGTTCTTGGGACTCGCTGAGCATTATTTCGTAAGGGGTCATGCCAGTTTCACGTTGCGGAATTTTTGCGAGATCAATTTCAATTCCAGTGCCGCCGCGCGAAGCCATTTCCGTCGTCGAACAAGTCAGGCCGGCGGCGCCCATATCTTGAATAGCCACGATCGCGCCGGTGCGCATGGCTTCCAGACATGCTTCGAGCAAAAGTTTTTCGACAAAGGGATCGCCGACCTGGACGTTAGGCCGCTTCTGCTGCGACTCTTCCGTGAATTCCGCGGAAGCCAGCAGTGACGCGCCGTGAATGCCGTCGCGACCCGTCTTTGCGCCCACATAAATTACGGGATTGCCGATGCCCTTCGCCTTGGCCAGAAAAATATCTTCTTTTCTGGCGATGCCCAGCGCCAGCGCATTGACCAGCGGGTTCTGCGAATAGCAGGGTTCGAAGCCAACCTCGCCGCCGACGGTTGGGACACCAAAGCAATTCCCGTAATGTCCGATCCCGCGAACCACGCCGTCGAGCACGCGGCGGTTCTTGGCGGCGTCTTCTTCCGTCGTAGTTTTGCTGGCCACGAGTTCACCGAAGCGAAGCGAATCAAGAATCGCAATAGGGCGCGCGCCCATTGTGAAAATATCGCGCAGGATGCCGCCGACGCCGGTAGTGGCGCCCTGAAACGGTTCCACGTAGCTGGGATGATTGTGCGATTCGATTTTGAAGCACGCCACCAGGCCGCCGCCAATGTCCACCACGCCGGCGTTTTCGCCTGGGCCCTGTACCACAACTCTTCCGCGCGTCGGAAGCCGCTTGAGATGCACTTTGCTGGATTTATACGAGCAGTGCTCGCTCCACATCACGCTGAAAATTCCCAACTCGGTGATGTTCGGTTCGCGGCCGAGAATCTGCTTTACTCGCGCGTATTCATCGGCGGACAGGCCGTGCTCGGCCGCGATTTCCGGGGTAACTTTAATTTCGGTGATAGCAGTAGCCATACTTTGCAGTCAAACTTTTTAAGCGGTGGCCTTCGCGGCCCCGGCCAAGGCCTCCACCATCGAACGCAAAATCACCAAGCCGTCGGCGGAACCGACGGCAGATTCGACGGCGCGCTCCGGGTGCGGCATCAATCCAACAACATTGCGCTCGCGATTGCAGACTCCGGCGATATTGTGCATCGCGCCATTGGGATTTCCCGCGGCGTCATCGGAGCCGTCTGGCGTGGTATACCGGAAAATAATCTGGCGATTTTTTTCCAAATCCGCAACGGTATTTTCGTCCAAATTGTAGTTGCCATCAGAATGCGCGATCGGCAGTTTGAGGATTTGATTTTTTCGCGCGGCGCTGGTGAATGGCGTGTCGGTCTGTTCCACGCGTATGTGCACGTGCCTGCAGATAAACCGCAGGCCGCTGTTACGCATCATGGCGCCGGGAAGCAATCCCGCTTCACACAAAATTTGAAAGCCATTACATACACCCAGGACCAAACCGCCGCCGTGGGCGAATTTCTCCACCGCCTTGATCACCGGAGAGAAACGGGCGATAGCTCCGGTCCGCAGGTAATCACCATAAGAAAATCCGCCGGGCAGAATGATCGCGTCACAGTTCGCCAAATTTTCCGACTGGTGCCAGATGAATTCGACCGGTTTTTTGAGGATGTTTCCGATGGCGTAAAACGCGTCGTGGTCGCAATTGGATCCTGGAAAGACTACCACTCCAAATTTCATGCGGCGGCGGCTCCCTCGTGGTTTGTGGGAAGCTTTATTTTAACACACGCGGCCGTTTTTGGACTTCTTGCGCCGATTAGGCAGGTTTCTCTAGCGTTTTTTCTTGGATTTTGCTTTTTCCGGTTTATTCCCCTGGGTCAATTGGCGCCGTTTCTTCGAAGCCCACCCAGCTTTGTTGGCTTGGCGGCCGCGCGCGATACCGAGGGCGTCAGCGGCAACATTCTCGGTGATGGTGGAACCCGCGGCCACATATGCACCATCTCCAATGCGCATGGGCGCCACCAACGTGGAATCGCTTCCAATAAAAACCTTGTTGCCAATTTGCGTCGGATACTTGTGAAACCCATCATAGTTGCAAGTAATTGTTCCGGCGCCAATATTCGATTTTTTCCCGATTTTTGTGTCGCCCAAATACGATAAATGCATCGCCTTGGTGCCTTCGCCAATGGTGCTTTTCTTAACTTCCACGAAATTGCCAATTTGCGCGCCGGCCTTCAAATGCGTGAGAGGGCGCAACCGCGCGAATGGCCCAATCTTCGCTCCCGAATCGAGTTTGCTTTCTCGCACCACACAGTGGGCCTCAACCATCACGTCGTCACCAAGAATCGCGTCCTGCAAAACGCTTCCGGTGCGGATGGTACAACGCGCGCCAATTTCCGTTTTTCCCAAGAGTTGCACGCACGGCTCGAGAATGGTGTCCTCGCCCGCGACTACCTCAGGATCCACCAGCACCGTTTCTGGCAATAGTATGGTGACGCCTGCATC
>DATNME010000086.1:0-116608 GCA_035602385.1 Candidatus Dormiibacterota bacterium | reverse complement strand
TGCCCTGCTTTCCAACGACGCCACACGTCGAGTTTCTGCTCCGCCGAAAGCCCAAATCGTCTCCCTTGTTTCATAAACACCACCTTTGAAAACGGCTTTATACCAGATGGTGTTGCATCGACCGTCTGAACCGGCCCGGATAAGCTGGGACCTAAGACTTCAATAGCTACTTCAGACTCTCCACGTACGCGATCAGTGCCTTCAAATCATCCGGCGGCAGATCCACGGCAGGCATCCCGCCTGCCTTCATCTTCGCCGTCGGATGGCTAAAAAGTTCCGCCAGCTGTGTCGGATTGAATTTGCTTGCGATTCCAATAAGCGCCGGGCCCGCCGCTGTCCCTACTCCCCCGTCCCCATGACAGGCGTTGCAGGATTGTCCTTCAAATATCGTCTTTCCTTTTGCTGCCTCGGGGTCGGATAGCGTCACATTCGCAGCCGCCAGCGAAGCCGACGATAGTTCCGGCTCAAACGGTTTGCGCATGTACTCTTCTTCGTCCGTCTTTTGTTTCGCTAATTGCTGCACCACGCCCGCATCATGACGATCCAGGTATTCGCTGCGCAATCCCAGTCCCAGCAGCACCAGAACCAAAAATCCATACGCAGACATCGCGATTGGCCGCTTCCACGGCCGCCGCTCGATGCTCCGATCAAAAAAAGGCAGCGCCACCACCGCGCCGGCGAGCGCACTCGGAATCACAAGCACGCCGACAACTGCAGCCGCTCCGTGCCAATATTTTAGCCACTGAAAAATTGGCAGGTAGTACCACTCCGGCCGCGGAATGTATTGCGCGTCAGCTGGGTTGGCGGGCGGCCCCAGTTGCATCGGCACAAAAAAACAAAGCAATCCGAGACCTATAATCAGCAGCGCCGTCAGCGAAAGATCCATTAGCACCTGCCTGGGATAAAAAAGTTCAGTCTTTTGCTCCGGCTTGAATGGAGTTGCCGGTCCCGCCGCGCCGGCTTTACGAAATAAAAATATATGCGAAGCTACCAAGGCAAAAATGCACGCCGGTATCAGAAAAACGTGCGCAACGAAAAATCGTGAAATGGTCAGCGTCCCCATTTCCGTGCCGCCACGCATCATGCGTTTCAGGCTCTCGCCAATCACCGGGATTTCGCTGGCCGCATTCGTTCCAACCGCTGTCGCAAAATACGCGCGCTGATCCCACGGCAGCAGGTAACCCGTAAACGCCATTCCCAGCACCAGCGCGAAAAGCACGCACCCCGAAATCCACAGCAGTTCGCGACGCCCCTTGTACGCCCCGTAAATATAGGTCTGCGATAAATGCAGCAAAAGCACCACGACCATTGCGCTTGAGCCATAAGCGTGCAAGCTACGTAAAAAAGATCCCGCTGTAATCGCTTTAGTGATGTACGCCACCGTCGTATGCGCGTGGTCCGCCGACGGAACGTAGTACAACGCCAGAAAAACCCCGGAGATCACCTGTGAGATAAAAATGAACAACAATCCCGATCCGAATACATAAGCGAATCGCGCGCCCCCCGGTATCGGCTCATAAAGAGCTGTCCGCAGCAGGTTGTCCAAACCGGTTCGCCGGTTCAACCATCCCCAAATTCCTTTCTCTCGCGGCGCGTAAACATCATTTTCCTTGCCGTGCTTGGCATCCATTCGAACAAAACCTTTCCTCAGCCGATTACTTCTTTGTTCGACACCAGTTGCCGGAAATACTGGAACCGCACCATCAATTGCCCATCCTCAACCGAGGTTTCCAACGCGTCCATTCCCCGCTGCGAGGGTCCACTCACGCGTTCTCCGTCCGCGGTGAACGTTGCGCCGTGGCACGGGCATACAAACTTATTTTTTTCCTTGTTCCAGGGAACTGTGCAGCCTAAATGCGGGCAAATCGAGGTAAGTACGCTAAGCTGGCCCTGCGCGTCTTTCGTGATGTATACCGCTTTTTCCGATACCGTCTTGCGCCAGCCATCCACTTGCTCGATCTGTATCGTGCGCAAGACCGGCTCGCGCAGCGACGAAAATTCGTTGACCGCGCCAACGGGGGAACTCTTCGATTCCGTGGTGCGCCGTATCAGTGGAAAAAGCGCGAAGCGGATTAATGGTACCGAAAGCAGCCCGCCCACAAACACCGAGCCAACCCCAAGCAACACGCCAAGAAAAGACCGCCTATTCTGCGACGAATCCGTAGCCGCAACATTTTCGTTCGCTCGCTCCGATTCTCCGGCGCAGTGATCCACGCAATCTCCCGCTGTGCGTTACGCGATTATAAAAAGACTATTTTTAATCAGTACGCCGAGAGGTTCTACTTCTTCTTAGGCAGTGCGCGGATATACGCCACCAGGCCTTTTATTTCCTCGGGACTTATCTTTTTCCCAAAGGCCGGCATCTTGCCTTTTCCCTTGGTCACCACTTCGATCAACTCTTCATCGGATTTTTTCTGTACCTCGTCAGATGCCAGGTCTTTGGCTCCCAGCGCCTTGCCCGATGGCGAACTCCCACTTCCATCCGCTGCATGACATAAAACACAATTTTTTGCGTATGTCTTTGCCGCATCATTCGCCGCGGCAGCCGCCTCACCCATCATTAGTGCCGCCCCGCAAATTAAAATCGCAGTCACTGCCGCTCTAAAAACAGATGTCCGCATATGTCTCCATTTTTCTTCGCCCTGAATTCTTATTGTTGTTTGTCAAAATACGAATCGTCCGAGCAAAAACACCGCGTTATTGCTTCCCGCGTTCCGCCCCGCGCCATCGTAGTTCGTCTGCGCTCCGTTAAATCGTCGATAACCCGTATATTGCACCGCAAGATCGATGTTTTGCTCCGGCCACCATGAAAAATTCAGGATGTATCCATTGCTGCGGGGATCTCCATTAGCGCTGCCGAACACCGCGGCTGGTGCATAGAGCAAGTTGTCTGGAGTTCCCGTCACGCTAAACAAGCCCACCGTTCCGGAGAACTTGGTTCCGAAATGGTATTCAACGTTCGCTTGCGCGGTATTGAGGTGATGACGCAACTGTGAAGCGCCCGGCGTAGGAAGACCGAAAGTTGCGTTCAGCGTGGAATTCTCTCGAATGTAGGTCCCGCGAAATGACAAAACATCGTTCTTGAATTGCGGAATCGTGCGGTCATATTGAAAATCTACGGCCCAGTCCGTGCGGCTGTCCGTCGGCCCGGTAACCGCGAATGGAGATGTCTTCGCATGTATTCCATAAGTTCCAACTTCCAAACCATTATTTTTGGTCGACGTTTGCCACGCTACCCGCCAATAAGGGGCAAATCCCCGAATGTTAAGTCCAAACCCTGTTCCAGGATTCGGCTGAGCTCCGCCAATATGCTGCGAACGGTAAACCGTGCCGCCCACATACAAATGTTCGTTCCACATCGTGTAAAAGCCAAGTCCCGCGACATCCTGGCCGAGCGCGCCGTTAATAAGCGCTTTCGCCATAGGTGTCGGAGAAACATTCGACGCCGTGAACGGAAATCCCCACGCCGGCGTGCTGTTCCAAAGATCCTCAACCGTCGGATTATTATTGAATGTCACGCCGTACGTAAACGGTTTGCCCCACAATTTGCGTTCGCCATTTGCATAGCGCACATCCGTATTGTCCCAACTGAAATGGTTTGTCACGCCGGTGTACGTTACCTGGACAAAACTACCCACGTGACTCCCCCACGCTCCAGCCAAAAACAGAGACGCGTCCTGCGGAAATTGGAAGTTCCCATTTTGCGTGCCGGGCTGCGGTGATTTTGTCGCGGTGTAAGAAGTGTCAAATACCACCGACAATGGAAAAACTTCAAGCAGCCGCAAGGCTGCGTTATGGTCTTTTTTATCGTCGGTTACTTGCGCTTTGGTTGTGAATACATACCCATCCAATTTGAATTTTCTTCCAAACGCCGTTAGCTCCGGTGGAGCGTAGTGGCACGTCGCGCAAGGCAGCCCCGTCTGGCGCGAATAGCTCGGCACAGCGTGCGCGTCTGGCTTGAACGCCACCAGCATCCACACGCCTATGGCCACGGGAATGAAGAACTTGATTAAAACTTTCGAGATTCTCGCATACTGAAAATTTCCATAGTGCATTCGGTTTCCTCGTCGATCAGCAACATCGGTGCGGATGCCGCGTTCCCAAGGACGCCGCTCAACTCAATTCTCGCCGAGCACAACCGCATAATCTGTTCCCGAATGCACACTTTTTGCTTCTTGGCGATTACGCCAGATAAAACACAATCGCCGCCGCTCGAATTGAGCCCTGAGGCCAGACGGCGATTTGCACTCCGATGATTTGTGCCGGTGCCGGCGGTTTTACTCTTCTCTCGCCGCCGCGATCTTCACCGCCGCCGCCGCGCGCCCCTTCGGTTGACTTTCTGTCCCGACTCGTTGCAAATGGAACTCCGGACTAATTTCGCTGGCCGCGCATAAATGAACATTCTCGATTTGATTGTTGGCAAGCCCCTCAAGACCAGTGACGAGCGCGCCGAGCAGATTGGGCCACTCGCTGGCATCCCCATTTTCGGTCTCGATGGACTTAGTTCCGCCGCATACGGCCCCGAAGCAGCCCTCAGCCTGCTTATTCCTCTCGGCATCCTCGGCGTGCACTATATCGTCCCGGTTATCACCGCCATCATCGCTCTGTTAATCATCGTTTATTTCTCTTACCGCCAAACCATCGCAGCCTATCCAAGCGGCGGAGGCTCTTACACCGTCGCGCGCGCCAATCTTGGCGCGTCCGCCGGATTGCTCGCCGCCGCTGCCCTGCTCACCGACTACATTCTCACCGCCGCCGTCGGCATCTCCGCCGGAGTTGGCGCCCTTGTCTCCGCGGTTCCCGCCGTGCAGCCGCACACGGTTTCGTTGTGCGTTGCGATCCTCGTAATCATTACCATCTTCAACCTGCGTGGCGTCCGCGAAGCTGGCTTCGCCTTCATGTTTCCCACTTATCTTTTTGTGGGCACTCTACTCATCACCATCATCGCGGGTGTGATTCGCGTCATCGCCAGCGGCGGACATCCCGTTCCCGTTTCGCCCATCCCGGTTCCATCGCCAGCCACCGAAGCTGTCTCCCTGTGGCTCCTGCTAAAGGTCTTTGCCAGCGGATGCACCGCGCTCACCGGCGTCGAAGCCGTTAGCAACGGTGTGAAGGCCTTCCGTGAACCGGCCGTTAAAAACGCTCAGCGCACCCTCACCGTAATTATTTTTGTGCTGGCAATATTGCTCGCGGGAATTTCCTATCTGGTGAACGTCTATGGCATCGCCGCCACCGAACCCGGCAAGCCCGGGTATCAGAGCGTTCTATCCATGCTGCTTGCGGCCGTTTTTGGCAGAGGAATCTTCTATTACCTGACCATCGGCTCCATTCTTCTGGTACTTTCCCTGTCCGCGAACACCGCCTTCGCCGATTTTCCACGCCTCTGCCGCGCTATCGCGCAAAATAATTATTTGCCGCACGCCTTCGCCTCTCGCGGCCGCCGCCTGGTTTACACCTACGGCATTGTTGTGCTCGCGGTGCTCACCTGCACGCTCTTAATCTTATTCGGCGGCATCACCGATCGTCTTATTCCTCTATACGCCGTTGGCGCTTTTCTCGCATTCACGCTTTCGCAATTCGGTATGGTCGTTCACTGGCGCAAACACCGCGGCCCCGGCTGGACCAAGAGCGCGTTCGTAAACGGACTGGGCGCAACCGTCACCGGCATCACCGTGGTTGTCGTGCTGGTCGCCAAATTTGCCGAGGGCGCATGGCTAACCGTTATTTTTATTCCTTTGGTGATTTTCTTTTTTCGCCGCGTCCGCCGCCATTATCACAACGTGACCGTCGCCACCGCCTGCAACTCGCCCGCACAGCCTGCCACCGCGCGGTCCGCGCCCATCGCCGTCGTCCCCTTCGATCGCTGGAGTTGCGTCTCCAAGCAAGCCTTGGAATTTGCTTCCCACATCTCCCAAGAAATTATTGCGCTTCACGTGGAAGCGCATGAACACGCCGAGTTGCTCACTGAGGATTGGCAGCGCTACGTCGAAGCGCCTTTCCGCAACGCGGGACTCGAACCACCGAAACTAACCTTCCTGCCTTCGCCCTATCGCTTCGTTCTCGTTCCCATAATGCAATTCATCCTTGAACTTTCCAGCAAACACCCAGACCGCCGCATCGTCGTCGTCATTCCAGAGCTGGTCGAATGCCATTGGTACGAATATTTTCTCCACAATCAGCGCGGCCGCATCCTCGAATGGATGCTCCTCGTCCGCGGTAATGACCGCATCTTCACCCTGTCCTCCCCGTACTACCTTTCCCATCTGAAGTGACCCCCGCGCCCTCCGTTGTTCTTCAACAAGATTTGCCAAACTCGCCGCGGACGAAGAAGAAAACTGCCGAGACCTCGCATGCTAGATGTTGCACCCAGCGATATCTTGACACCGCAGTGTACTTTGCACTATAAAGTACTTGGAGGTTAAAGCCATGGAAGCTCAATCCATCAACCGCGTTACCTGGAGAGTCTTAATCCTCTTATCCCTGATTGCCCTGTGCACCGTGCTCAGCGGCTTCACTCACCCAACTCAACCGCCTGAACCCGACGAGGGCGCTGCGGCACACATCTTTCAACTTTCAGTTTTGGCGTTAGTACCTGTTGGCCTGCTCTTCCTCGGTACCGCCGACTGGCGTCAGCCTGTGCGAAGCCTGCGGCTCCTGGCATTTCCCGCTGCCGCCGTGTTTCTCGCCTTCGGAGCCCTCTTCTATCTCGAGCACTACAGATACAGATAAACTGCGCGTTCAAAGTATCAGTCGCCACTACGGTTGGGAATCCACCTCTGGTGAGCAGTTGTGTCATTGGCGAATCCCGCGGCTACCAGTAGGTCTCGCCAATCCATGTTGGCCAACTTAATTGCATCCTTTAATCTGTCGATGTTCCCGCCGCTCAGTTTCAGTGCTGAAAATCGAATGCGCTCCAACTCGAACTCATCCCGCTTTTCACAAAAAGGCAAATTATTTCCGCACTCGTCGACTAGCATTTCAGCCACTTCGGCTCTCTCACCCGGAGCGAAGAGCAGCGCGATTCTACGCTCCGTTTCCTGACTTAGTCGCGGCGACATACCAATCCATCCTGAACAGCTGCACGCTCGGACGAACTCACCACGCGAAACGATACCATTACCCGATTTTGATGCCCCGCCCCAGAAACACCACGTAGCATACTCCGAAAACCACGGCAGCAATCCACCAAGCACGCGCTGGCTGCACCACGAGTTTCACTTCTGGCGCTGCACTCGGTATAAGCACATCGGCCCACAGTAAGCCCGATGAGCCTCCGAATGCCGCCGGAATGGTAGACAAGAACAGCAACTTTATTCCCAGCGGATCCAGCGCTCCGGCGGCACAACTGAAGAGGCACGCGGCGTAATACGGTACCCTGCCGGCAGTGTTGTACGTCCGCCTGTCTGGCGCAAACGGTCGCACAGAAATCGCGAGCAGTCGTACGACCATCACATATAACGCGGCACCGAACACAGTCATGCCGATGCGTAGGGCGGCTTGATGCGGTAAGCCGGCAATCACCTCATACCAATCGCCTAGTCCTAAGATTCCCGAGAACAAGAAGTAGCCCGCCCCCGGAAGCAGGTTGAGCGCAGCGAGAATCCAGAAAAAATAGCGGATATTTGCCCGGTCTCCCGCCCTTCGGGAAATCAGCAACGAGGCGGTACCCGCCGCCAGGTTTACAAGTGTTCCTCCGGCGTCTACCCAACGATCAGGACGCAGCGATGACAAGTGATTGCTCGTCAGCTCTGTCGGAATATCCCCACGCAACCATGCGATAACGCCGTGGCCGACACCTTCGTGCAGTAACGTCGCAATTCCAGATGCGATCACCGCCATACTGATAATCGTCGCCTTGCTATGTTCGAAAGCCATGGTGCCAACTCTACACCAGGCCCGCTTGATTCGGCGGTTGCCATTGTTAACCGTGCTGTACAATCCGAAACATGAAAAATAAATACCGCCTCGCACTCTTTGTTCTATTTGTCTGTGTTGCGTGCCAATGCCAATGCACACCAGCCTATTCCCAGGTTTCCTCTGTCGACGGAACTCAACAATTCGCCGACTTCGGCGACTTCAAACTGCACGACGGCGCTGTGATTCATGAATTTCGCCTGGGCTATCGCACCTTGGGCAGGCTAAACGCCACCAGATCCAATGCCGTGCTCTGGCCCACTTGGATTGGCGGCAAGTCCCAGGATTTTCTCCAGTTCGTCGGGCCGGCGAACGTGGTCGATACCAATAGTTATTTCGTGATCCTCGTCGACGCAATCGGCAACGGCGTATCGAGCTCGCCCTCGAACAGTAAGAAACAACCACTCATGAAATTCCCCCAATTCACAATACGCGACATGGTGGAAGCGGAATATCGGCTCTGTACCGATGTGCTTCACCTATCGCATCTACACGCCGTAATAGGAGTTTCCATGGGAGCAATGCAAGCATTCGAATGGGTCGTCACGTACCCCGATTTCATGGACGTCGGCATTCCATTGTCCGGTTCGCCACAGTCCACTTCTTTCGACAAGTTGTATTGGACCACCCAAATAGATGCCATCGAGCTCGACCCCGCATGGAATAACGGCAACCCTACAGGTCCACTCGGACGTGGCTTTGCACTTTCTGAGGAAATCGGCTCAATGAACGCTACCTCTCCCTCTTATCGCGTAACCCACACCAGTCCTAAGGATTTCGACGCGTTCCTGGCAGAAATTAGGAAAAATGCGAAGGGCGATGCCGGAACTGCGAGTGATCAAATTCGCCAGCGTCAAGCCATCATTGCGCTCGACATACCTGGTGAACTTGGCCTGACGCTGCAACAAGCTGCAAAAAGAGTACGCGCAAAATTACTCATCGTCGTTTCCGTACAAGATCACGTGGTCAACCCGCAACCCGCGCTGGACTTCGCCGCTGCGATCAACGCCCCCGTCGTGAATATAACCTCTCCCTGTGGACATCAGAGTTTCACTTGTCTCTCGCTCGGGCCGACCGTAGCAAGTTTTCTAGCCGACCCCGCCTCCGTCCACAGTGGGACCTTGGACAACCCAAACAACCGCTAAACCAAGAGAGCATCCGGCTAACTCCCGATCAGTTAGATAATCAAAACTTCAAAGCCACATTGACGGTTTGCGCGTTAATCGGGACTGGCCTCCGGCAGTAACGGGTTATATTGAGCTGCGGGGATTGTGATGAAGCCTTTGCTCTTTGCTCTCTGTGCTGTATTCGCGTTCGGCGGTGTGAGCGCGCAAACGCCTGGCTGGCAGCCATCGCCGGGACATACGCAAGTTCCGATATGGCCGGGCGCGGTGCCTGATGCGCACGCTGTCGCGGGGCCGGAGGAAGACGCAACGATGGCACCGGCAGGCGATGGGTTTATTGTGAGCCACGTTTCGCGGCCTACGATGACGGTCTATGCGCCGAAGGGAAAGAACCCGGGAGCTGCGGTGGTGGTGTTTCCTGGTGGAGGCTATCAGGTTCTCGCCATCGATCTGGAAGGCACGGAGGTCTGCGACTGGCTAACCTCCAAGGGAATCACGTGTGTGCTCTTGAAGTACCGCGTGCCGGATTCCGGACCGCATTGGGACGAGCGATGTCAGTGCCACATCATTCCGAAATCACCAACGGCGTTGCAAGACGCGCAGAGGACGCTAGGGTTGGTGCGCTTTCACTCCGCGGAGTGGCATATCGATCCTCACAAGATCGGAGTACTTGGGTTTTCGGCAGGCGGGCATCTGGTGGCGGCGATAAGCACGCATTTTAAAAAGCGTTTGTACCCGGCTGTGGATGCGGCCGACAAAGAAAGCTGCCGCCCGGATTTTGCAGTGACTCTTTATCCGGGGCATCTGTGGATTGACGATAAAAAGTTTGAGTTGAATCCGGATATTCATACGCATATCACCCGCCAGACGCCGCCTACGTTTTTGCTCCAAGCGGAGGATGACCCCGTGGACGATATAAACCATTCGCTGGTTTACTACATTGCCTTGAAAAACGCCGGGGTTCCCGTGGAGATGCATTTGTATGCGCAGGGCGGGCATGCGTTCGGTCTGCGGCGCACGGAGCTTCCGATTACGGCATGGCCTCAGTTGGTGGAGACTTGGCTGGAGACGATCGGAATATTTCCGAAGTGACCGGTAATTGAATTGCGCCAACACTAAATGCCTGTACTTGCCTGGTAATCCGGAAATTGGAACTTGATTCTTACTGGTCCGGTCAGTACGTTAGTCAGCCATGTGGATTACTTCCGAGTTCCTCCATCACTCGGGCACAGTGCCGACATGCCCCCGTGATACCGCCGCTTGTCAGAGCCTGCCTGGAAGCGTAAGATTCCCGCAATCGGAGGTAGGTCCCATGTTGAGACTTGCACTCGTGCTCATGGCCGCGCTCGCGGCGATTAGCTTGGGCCAATCGCCCGCGCCCGACTGGGCGATGAATGCGACAGTGATTGAGTCATGCAGCTGCCCAGTATTCTGTCCGTGCCAGTTCAGCATCAATCATTCCCCTTCAGCGCATGACATGCACGGCGGACATGGGACGGAGCGCTTCTGCCGCTTCAATCGAGCGGTAAAAGTCAACCGTGGGAGCTTCGGCAAGACCCCGCTGGACGGCGCAAAGTTTTGGATGACGGGAGATTTGGGTCCCAACTTCACTCCCTCCAATGACCACTACGATTGGAAAGTGCTAAGGTTCGATCCGTCGGTAACAAAAGAACAGCGCGATGCCATGGCTGTCATCGTGCCGGTGCTTTTCCCTGGAACATGGAAATCGTCAGTCGTGGAAAGCGACTCGGTGGTGGAGTGGAAACATACGAAAGATCGCGCCGAGGCCCGATTGGATGGAGGGAAGACTGCGGAGATTGTGCTAAGCAAAGCGCAAGGGATAACCTCCGAACCAGTCGTCGTCAAGAACCTCCCGTACGAGGGTGCAACCGGCAATGATGGGTTCATCGTCATGCCGACTGAGATCGAGGCGTACCGAGTGAGCAGCAAGGCTTTTGAGTTTAAAGGGACAAACGGCTTCGTGATCACAGTTGACGTGAACTCTAAGCCGAAGTGAAGTGCAGTCAATAACGGCAGCCTACAAATCTCCGAGTTCCAGTGTCACGTCCGAGTTCTTCCACGCGGCCTCAAATTCCTTCCGCACCCATTCCGCGTCGGAGCTCTTGTTCTGGGCTTCCAAACTTTTCACAAGCCCAAACAGCGAACGGGGATTTCGAGGGTATTGTTCTAAATCGGCGCGGAAAACTGCTTCGGCCTGCTTAGCCTGGCCGTTCAGTAGCAGCGCGCCGCCGAGTGACTCCCGTACCGGATAAAACCATTCAGGCGGCTCACCGTAGTAAAGCCTGTCCTGGATCTGAACCGCATGCCTCCAATACTCGATCGCACGTTCGCGGTTGGCGTGCGCCGTGGCGATACGAGCATCCAATATATTTCCAGCTAGTTCCAGAAATGTCTGCGCTTTGTTCGAATACATGCTGAACTCCGTATCCGCAGGCATTTTTTTGCGCGTTATTTCCAGAGTCTGCCGTTCCATTTCCGCCATCCCCAACTGGCCCTTTGCCGCAGCTGCGCATCCACGGGCGAAATGCCAGAACGCGGTGGTCATCGCCAGCTTCGAGTCCGGCGGCGGTAACTTCAGCACTTCATCCCAGCGATGAAACCGCAGAAGAACGAAAATAGGAGTGGGCACGTAGGGTTCAACCATGGACATGTCGTCCAAGCGCATCGTGCCGATGTGTTCGGCCAGTTCATCCGCAGCCCGCTTTGCATCTGTAAATCTGCCCGCCATGCTATACGCAGCGGCAAGAAATTGAAGATTGTGAGCGTAGTATAAAATGTCGTACATGCTGCCGGTCGTGCCGCTCTCCCGCAGATAAACACGGTCGATCTCAACCGCCAGCGCATTGCTGCGCGCGGCTGCCCAGTAGTCGCCAACACGGAAGTAGGTGTGCGCAGGCATGTGAACCACATGGCCTGCCGCCGGCGCGAGAGTTTCCAGACGCTTGGCGCTGGCTAACGCCCACTCGGGATGCGGGGATGCTTCCACGGTATGGACGTAGTAGTGATTCGCGCCAAGGTGATTCGGATCGCGGCGCAAGACTGATTCCAGCGCGACAATAATCGCCTCAGTACCTGAAGTAGGTCGGCCATCGAGGCCCCAAAGTTTCCAGGGGTGGAGATCCATCAGGCTCTCCGCATAGAGTGTGACCGCGTCGAGGTCGTCTGGGTAACGCTCAGATAGCTCGCGCATCGCCTGGGCATAGTCCACATCAAGTTTTCTGAAATCGACGCCGGGTTCGACTGAGTAACGCTTCGCTAGCGCTTGAATGTACGCGCGCTCGCTTTCGGTCGCGCCGGGCGAGAGCGACATCGCCTTCCTAACGGCTTCATGCGCGGCCTTCTCGTGAGGCGGATCTACATCCAGATTGATGCATGGCCCTAACGCCAATGCGATACCCCAATAAGCCATCGCCGACTGAGGATCGAGCTCCGCCGCCCGCCGGAATGACCGAGCGGCCTCTTCGTGGTTAAAAGCGAAAACCAGCGTCAGCCCTTGGTCGAAAAAACGCTGCGCCTCAGAGCTCTTCGTGGAAATCGCGTGGTGATGCTGGCCCAAACCGGGCATGAGCGCGGGTGCCTTTGACTGGGCGAACAAAGTGCCGACGCTTGCGGCAAGCACAAAGATCAGCGCCAGCGGTTTCATTCGGCATTCTCCAGGAAACCATTCTTCCGCGCCCGCAAGCGCGCAAAAGCCGAGGCTAATCTGACCATACCTCGCACGTCCATTCAACACCCCGCGAAGCGGCTAACTCCCTACCATTTCTAACTATTTTAATTGACATGGGAGCGTGACTCCTCCTAGTCTTGCCGAAATCATTGATGGTGCGTCAACGTTCTTTCGTAACACGGTTTTGCGCGAGGGGCTCTCATGAACTTGACGAATTGGCGCTGCGTTTTTACTGGCACGATTTTGACGCTGGTTGCCTGCAACGCCCGCTTTGCCTCAGGCGGGCACTACTTCTCTTCATGGCGTGGCTCTCGACAAAAGTGGGGCCTCGATAGAGGGCGCGAAAATATCCGTCGTAAACACCGCCCAGGGGATTAAACGCGGCGCCACCAGCTCCTCTTCCGGCGAGTTTGAATTCCTGGCGCTGCCACCCGGCACGTATACGCTGAACGCTGAAAAAGACGGCTTCAAGAGGTATGAGCAACCTGGAATCCAGCGACGCAGCGTGGCGTCTCCTCTTTCGACGTCACACACCAATTTAACTCCGACTGGATTTTTGAGCTGCCCTTCGGGCGTGGCCGCTTGCTGGGCCGGGATTCAAACCGTTTGACAGACGCGCTCATCGGGGGCTGGCAACTCTCTGGGCTGTTCCGCTGGACCTCCGGCTTTCCGATCAGCGTCGATAACGGTACGAGTAACTATCCCACCAATTTTGAACTGGAGGGCAACGCTAACCAGATTGCTACCGTGCAAACTGGCGTTTACTTCAACAACCCGAAGCATGTGCCGAATCTCTTTTCCAACGGACCCTCGGCCATCGCCGCATTTGACTATGCGTACGCAGGGCAAGCGGGCCAACGGAACAATATTCGCGGCGACGGTTTCTTTGGAGTGGACCTTGGTCTCGCAAAGCGCTGGGCCATGCCCTGGTCTGAAAAACAAGGGCTGCAATTCCGTTGGGAAGTTTTCAACGTCACCAACAGTGTGCGGTTTGATGTCCAGTCCGGATTACTTTCTGGCGCGCTCGGGATGGGCAGTATCAGTAGTTTCGGCAACTATGCCGGAATGCTTACCAACCCGCGGATCATGCAATTCGCATTGCGTTACGATTTTTGAATCTCATCAGCCAGGACCTGAGGATTACTTCCTGCTGGCCCGTCATCCGCCCGCAATCGGCGGCAAGCCGCAAATGGACCCTCATCCTGCTATCATCGCCTGCTATCATCGCCTGCTATCATCGCTGCTCACGGAGCACCCATGCGCAATCTGATTTTCTCCCTCTTCTTTCTGTCGTTTTCAACCACCATCGTGTCCGCCCAGTCCGCACAGCAGTATGATCTCGTGCTCGAAGGCGGACGTGTCATGGATCCCGAGACCGGCCTGGATGCCGTCCGCAACGTTGGCATCCGCGACGGAAAGATCCTCCGCATTTCGTCCGAGACGCTGAGCGGACACCGTGTGCTCCATGCCAGCGGGTTGGTGGTCGCTCCCGGATTCATTGACCTGCACCAGCACGGCCAGGATCTCAACAGCCAGCGCGTCAAGGCGCTTGATGGAGTCACCATGGCGCTGGAGTTGGAAATCGGTGCGCCCAACGTCGCTCAGTTTTTGAAAGCTAAAGAAGGCCATTCGCTGATTCACTACGGCACTGCGGCCAGCTATGTGGCGGCGCGAGCTGTCTCGTTCGGCGCGCCGCTGCCGGCCGGGGCCATCCTCCCTAAGAGCGGACCTGCAACCGATCAGCCCGCCACGCCCGAACAAATCGAGGGCATGCGCGAGCGCCTGCGCGCGGAGCTTGACGCTGGCGGCTTGGCCGTTGGGATGGGGATTGAGTACACGCCCGGAGCAACTCGGCTGGAGGTGATTGACATGTTCCGCCTCGCCGCCGGGCGCAGGGTGCCGGTCTATACCCACGCGCGCAGTTCCGGCCGGGTTGAGCCCGGCCCCACCGTTGGGCAGATCAGCGAAGTGATTGCAGCGGCTGCCATCACCGGCGCTTCCCTGCACATTGTCCACATCAACAGCACTTGCCTGCGCGACGTTTTCGAGTGTCTCTCCATGGTCGAAGGAGCGCGCGCCCGCGGCCTGGATGTGACCACCGAGGCATACCCTTACATCGCAGGCATGACTGCCGTAAACTCCGCGCTTTTCAACCCCGGCTGGCAGGACAAACTTGGCATCGGCTACGGCGACCTCATGCTTCCCGAAACCGGCGAGCGCTTCACCAAGGAACGTTTCGACGAACTGCATAATTCCAGCACGACTCACTGGGTGGTGATCTTCAACAATACGCAGGAGCGAATCGACAAAGTGATTGCTCACCCCCTGGTGATGATCGCCAGCGATGGCCTCGAAGGCCATCCCCGTAACGCCGGAACCTTTTCGCGCGTGCTCACCCAATACGTTCGCGAAAAGGGAACGATCACGCTGATGGATGCTCTGCGAAAAATGAGTCTCCTGCCGGCCGAGATGCTGGAGCGTTCAACTCCGGCGGCACGGCAAAAAGGCAGATTGCAGGAGGGCGCGGACGCCGACATCGTTGTGTTCGACGCTGCAACTATCAGCGACCGTGCTACTTTCGATAAGCCCATGGAGCCGAGTGTGGGTGTGCGTTATTTGGTGGTAGCAGGAACCGTTGTTGTCGACCAAGGCAAGATCGTGCCAGATGTTTTCCCCGGCCGTGCGCTGCTGGGGCCGGCAAAGCGTTCAGCATCGTATCACTAGCTCATGACTAGCTAAGGTTACCCGACGCCCGTGTTAATCGCCGCAACATCACCATCAACAAAAACCAGCGAACTAGGAGACTCGTGATGTTCAATCGCTTTTATTCGTTTACGAACTGCTCGCCATCAACCGCGCGACCGGGAAAGCAGCAACGGCATCTGCTTAAACTCTCGTTTCGCACTCGCCTTGGCCGTTTTGGCAACGCTGCCGGCTGCTGCAACTGAAAAGTCCAACGTAATGACCACAGTTCATGAATTCGTAAACAGCTTCAACAAGGGCGACGTAAAGGCGGTCGCAGCAACTTGCGCCGATCAAGCGTCCATCATAGACGAATTTCCTCCCTATGAGTGGCACAGTGCGGGCGCTTGCGCAAAATGGACGGATGACTACGACGCCGACGCCAAAAAGAATGGGATCACCGCTGGGCTCGTAACCCTCGGCGCCCCTCTGCATGTCGATGTCACAGGCGATCGTGCCTATGTCGTCGTTCCCGCCAATTACAAGTTCAAAAAGAACGGGAGGCTGGTTCAGGAGACTGGCTCAATGCTTACCATTACGCTGCAAAAAAGCAAGGCCGGTTGGCGAATAACGGGCTGGGCATGGGCGAAACATTAGGCGCGCCACTGCGCTGCCACGTAAGAACGTGCATCAGTTTGCCGGGTTGGTTGCCGCGTTTGGACTAACTTGCGCTAGCCCCCGATAGAGTGCGTTACAGGGCATTGAGGGCACTTGTCCGATAAGCGCCAACATCTATCACGTATCACGCGACTTCAAGAGCGTCACGCAACTTCCCGAGCTTCCGTCTCTACAGCCTTCTTGAAAAAATTTCTCCCCTTCCGCTCGGGCCCCAAAGCAAAAACAATTACCAATCCCAAAATCGTCAGTCCCTCGAAAATCGTAAGCGCCCACTGGTACCCGATGCGATCGCGCAGCGCGTACTCAATCGTGTTAGTGGGCGAACCGAACAGCACTCCAAGCTGATAAACAAATCCTGGAAAAAGACTGCGCACCGCATCCGGTGATAGTTCATTCAAATGCGCGGGAATAACTCCCCAGGCTCCCTGCACTCCGACTTGCATCAGAAACGCGCCAATCGCCAGCACTGCCAGCGAGTGCCCAAACGCCCAGAACGGGATCACCAGCGCGCACAAACTCAACGAACAAATAATGCTGAACCGCCGTCCGAATCGCTCCGAAGTATGTCCACCCGACACGGTACCGAGAATCGCCCCAACGTTGTAAAACATCGCCAGGTACGCCACGGTATTTGGCGTAACGTGATGAGCGGTCTTGAGAAAATCTGGATACAGATCCTGTGTGCCATGCGACAAAAAAACCATCAACGTTAATGCCAGCACCAGGTAAGCAAAATTCTTGCGATGCTCCCAGACTACCCTCGTGATTCCACCCATGCTCGGTACCAGGTGCTGCTTCCACGCTTCCGATTCGGGAGATTTATAGGCCACCAGCATCGTGATTGCGCCGGGGATTAATCCAACCCAGAACATCGCCCGCCAGCCCCACGCCGGCAAAACGAGTCTCGCGGCCACCGCGGCAAAGAGGTACCCCAGTGGATATCCGCCTTGCAACAGGCCGGAAAGAAGTCCGCGCCATCGCGTGGGAGCGCTGTCTAAAGTAAGTGACGCGCCGACTCCCCAGAAGCCGCCCATGCCGATGCCGTAGAGCAAACGCAACGCGAAAAAAATCGAATAGCTGGGAGCTAATCCACTCAAAATCTCAATCAGCGAGAAGTATGCGACCACCGCCATCAGGGGCTTCCGGCGGCCGTAACGGTCGGCCAGCATTCCAAACAGCAGCGCGCCCGCGGGCCGGGTAAACAACGTCGCGCCGATGGTCAGAACAATTTCACTCTTGCCCACATGGAAATGCGACGCCAGCGTATCGACCATAAATACGACCACGAAAAAGTCGAACGCATCCAATGTCCATCCGAGTATTCCAGCAGCAATCGCGTAGCCTCGGCCTTTTTGCGGCAGGCCGCTGCCATCCTCGCCGCTTTGGTTGGAAGTGAGCATGGATTCCTTGGACTGCCAGATTGGTGCGGTCGATTTTAGTTCCGAATCTTTGTGCAACGGCTGATTACAGGCTTAAATATGCTTAAGGTCTATCACGACAAGAGTGAAAGGCCCGAAGTGATTCATTTGGGTAACAACATACCACAGCAAAAAGAGTCGCCACCGCCGTCTTGGTGTGGGACTAAGTCTTGGAAGTCGGGTAATCGGAAACTTCGAATCCACAATCGCAAATCACTCGCCTAGCGATTTTTCAAAGAGTGTGGAAAGATGCCGGGCAGAGGCGCCACAAACATGAGAATTCGATCCCGGATTTCTCCTACGCTATCACTCCGTTTCAGGCCATCGAAGCCGGAATGGACGGGCTCGAGCACACCGAGAGTGTGCTTCCTGCATTTGTGCCTGAAGGAACTGCTCCTCCCGCGGAAATCCCCCGCCTCGATAAAAGGGACTTGCTGGCTTTGCAGGTGGATCTGTCGTCAGTCCAATCCAAAGACGCGCTCCAATTCTTCGCTGAACACAAAATCGTGCTGGACCCAACGCTGGTCACCTGGGACCGTTACTCTTATTCGGACAGCGCTTGGGCGCGAAAGTTTCAACCTGGAATTGCCAAGATGCCCGCGGAACTCTCCGGTCCGCTGAAGGCTTTTGTCTTGCCTCCCGCCAGTGCTGAGGTGTGGCAGCGAGCTTTCGACAAACAGGTACAACTCGTTGGCGCGCTTCACAAAGCTGGAGTCATCATTGTCGCCGGATCAGACGCTAGGATTCCCGGCTACGAATTACATCGCGAGCTCGAGTTACTCGTGAAGGCGGGTTTCACACCCATGGAAGCCATTCAGAGCGCAACCATTGTTCCCGCCCGAGTGATGAAGCTCGACAATGAACTCGGCACCATTGAACCGGGTAAGCGGGCCGACCTGATTATCGTTGATGGGAATCCCCTCGAAAATATGACCTTCATCCGTAACGTCAAGCTCGTAATCAAAGACGGCAGGATTTACGACTCGGCCGCGCTTTGGCAGTCCATTGGCTTTGCACCTTAGTTCACATCCTTTGCGGTTTTAATCGGAAACGACAGCTCGAGCCTCTACCAGCCTGAGTCCAAGCCAGCCATTCGAATGATTACCAAGTAATTATTTAATTGATTTGTCAATAAGGCTGTGCTACCATGGTGCGTGAAAGTCGCGTCATCCCCTCCCATTTACTCCTGTTGCGAAGATTCCATCGCCACCATTTCACCGGTTCTGGCATAGTTCCGAGCCCAAATTCCGCAACCTCTTGTTTTGATACATCTCCACATCCTTCACCAAACAACTGCTTTGCTTTGATACATCTACAAAATGCTCGCCAACAACTCGTTTCCTTTGATACATCTCTGACACCCCGGGGGTACCCTCTCTACACTACTAACCCGCACGCGCATCCAACCGGGTACTATAGGATTACGCCCAACTCAATGACCCAACCCCCAAAGACAAAGACGCCAGCCGCGACCGATGCACTCCCGTCCCGCTCCAAAAAACTTAAAAGCGCCTGGAAAGCCCTTCCCGATGTTTGGGCCTTAATCCATCCCCGCCGCGGACTGCTTATCCTCGGCCTCGGCCTTATGGCCATCAACCGGCTCTCCGGCCTAATTCTTCCCGCCTCCACCAAATATCTTGTCGACGATGTAATCGGCAAAAGGCAAACCCATCTCCTCACGCCCATCGTTCTTGCCGTCGTCGCCGCCACCATCATCCAAGGGCTCACCTCCTTTACCCTCACGCAACTCCTCTCCAAATCCGCGCAACGCATGATCACCGACCTTCGCAAACAGGTTCAAGCGCACATTGGCCGTCTCCCCATCTCGTTTTACGACGCCAACAAAACCGGCGTCCTCGTCTCCCGCATCATGAGCGACGTCGAAGGCGTGCGAAATTTGATCGGAACCGGTCTGGTGGAATTTGCCGGCGGCCTGATGACTTCCCTGCTTGCTCTGATTATTTTGCTGCGCATCAGCCCGTTTATGACCAGCGTGGCCTTCCTGGTCTTATTGATTTTTGGCGTTGCTCTGAATAAAGCGTTCAACACCATTCGTCCCATCTTCCGCGCCCGTCCAAAAATCACCGCTGAAGTTACCGGCAGGTTGACGGAGTCGCTCGGCGGCGTGCGTGTCGTCAAGGGCTATCACGCGGAAGAACGTGAAGAGAAAATTTTTGCCGGCGGCGTGCAGCGCCTTCTGGACAATGTACTCAAAACACTGACCGCTACTTCCCTGATGAGTCTGTCCGCCGCTTCGCTGATGGGTATCGTTAGCGCCGCGGTTATGTTTCTCGGCGCGCGCCAGATTCTCGCCGGTACCATGAGCCTGGGAACATTTCTTACCTACACAATTTTTCTCGGCCTTTTGATTATTCCCGTCATTCAAATCGTCAACATCGGAACGCAAATTACCGAAGCGCTTACCGGCCTCGAACGCACCCGCGAAATTCTCAACGAAAAACCCGAAGACGAATCGGAAGGGCGCACCGTGAAACTCGGCCGCATCCGCGGCGAAATTGTTATGGACAACGTCAGTTTCGCCTACGAAGAGCGCAAAGAAGTTCTCCACAACGTAAGCTTTGTCGCTCAGCCGGACACCGTCACCGCGCTGGTCGGCCCATCAGGGTCTGGAAAATCCACCATCATCGGTTTGCTCGCCGCTTTTTACGTTCCAACTTCCGGCCGCGTTCTTGTCGATGGACAAGATCTCTCTCAAGTAATCCTGAATACTTATCGCACCCAGCTGGGCGTGGTGTTGCAGGAAACATTCCTCTTTGACGGCAGCATCCGCGAAAACGTCGCATTCGCGCGTCCGCAAGCTACCGAAGAAGAAATTATGGCCGCCTGCCACATCGCGCGCGTCGATGAATTTGCCGAAAGCTTTGAAAACGGCTACGACACCATCGTTGGTGAACGCGGCGTGAAACTTTCTGGCGGGCAAAAACAACGCGTTTCCATCGCGCGCGCAATCCTCGCCGATCCGCGTATCCTGATCCTCGATGAGGCCACTTCCAGTCTCGATTCCGAATCGGAAGCTCTCATCCAGGAAGGCTTGCGTTACTTAATGCGCGGACGCACCACTTTTGTGATTGCCCATCGTCTCTCAACCATTCGCCGCGCCGATCAAATTCTGGTCATCGAAGGCGGCCGCATCATTGAGCGCGGCACCCATGAAACGCTTTACGCCTTGAGTGGCCGCTATTTTGACTTGTACACCAAGCAGCACGCCGTCGAAACCAACTTGTTCCTCGCTCCCGGCGAAGGCGACAGCGAAAGTCTGGATTTAAACGGAGAGAAATCTTCCACAGATAAAGAAGGAACTCTTCCCGACGCGATCCGTTTGATTCGCGGGGAAAATAGTTAGCTGGTTTGGTTTTGGGTTATGTACTTCGCTTTTTCGTTATGCCGTCGGACGCCGCACCATGATCTTTTTGGACGGAGCGGGCGGCGGCAACAGCGTCGCCATTTTGCGGATCATCGCCAGCACCAGCCGTTTATCGCCCTCGGAAAGCGTGGTGCTGTATTTTTTGATTTCGCCCAGAAAGCGAATCTCGTCTTGCGACAATTCGCCCAGCATTTTCTGCGTTTCTTTGTCGCGCGGCGTTTCCGTTCCTGGAAAAAAATCGGCCAGGGAAATATCCATGGCTTCGGCAATTTTCGCCAGCGTTTCCAGCGAAGGCACGGTGTGACCATTTTCCACGCGCGATAAATAGCAGCGCAACAACCCGGTCCGCCGTTCGATGTCGCCTTGTGAAAGTCCGCGCTGCGCGCGATAAGTTCTGATTACTTCGCCGATGTTAACTTGCGGTTTTTCCTTGGGCACGATGCTCTCCTCACTAGAGGGGGTATCTTAGTCACTAACAGCGGAACTAGCAAGGGGGTTTCTCGGGGGTCTGCTGCGTAAGAATAAACGGCAAAAAAAGATTGCCCAAAATTGAAAAAACGGGGCGGCCTCGAGAGAATCCGCCCCGTGAAAACCGCAAAAAACTATGGAACCTAGCGAGAAGCGGTGAACTTAACAAAATTAGTAGCGAGAAGTATCCCGCCGCGTGGTCGAGGTGACCGAGACGGGTTGCTGCAAGCGAAATTCCAGCACAGTTTCACTGGGAACTTTCACCTGCTGTCCCTTGGTAACGATCTGCACTCCAGCTCCAGCCGCGGAGCCCACGCCTGCGCCAATTGCTGCGCCTTTCCCGCCGCCGGCAATCGCTCCGATAATCGCGCCAACGACCGCGCCGCCTCCTACTTTTTTAGCGGTGTCGCTGCCGCGCCCTTTTCCCTGCAAATTGTAATCGCTGCTCACCAGGGGAAATTCCTTGCCGTCGATAACAATGCGTGTCAATTCCAATTGCAACTCCGAGCTGCCGGAAAGATGGCCGGCGTCTTTCACGGATTCCAAACGGCCGTACACGTCACTTCCCTTGCGCGCCACAACAAAATTGTTGACGCTCAAATCGGTTTCCAGACTGGCGTGAAAAATATCTCCGACGTGGTTGACGGAAGAATCCACTCCATCAATCATGCGGACAAGAATCGGTTGATTAGCAGGCAGCGTCACCTGCCCTCCCGGCTCCAGCGAAGATGTCGTATCGTTGCGCGATGGGTCGTTGTGATAGGTATCGTTACGAGACGTTTCTCGCGGATAAGTTGTGGGAGCAGAGCGTTCCGCATTTTCCATATTTCTGCCGCTATCCCTGTTTCTGCCGCTATCCATGTTTCTGCCGGTAAAAGTTATCGCGACGACATCGGCGGTGTGGAAGGTTTGCACTTCGCCATTCATTTCAAAGCGAAGAACAGCTTGGGTTCCTCCGAGATACTTGCCTTGCAAAATTCGACCGTCCTTGAGTTCCAAGGTATCGGCAAAAACCACCGTGGAAATTACGCAGCTGAAAATTGCGGCAGCGATAAATTTTACGAACGCATTCATGGCTAATTCTCCCGGCCCCACTCGCGTGGATGTGGATTTTCCCGTGTCGCCCAATACTACCGCATAGGATGTAAGCATGAAAGCAAGGGTTGCGTCCGCGAGAACACAAAAGAGCAAGTACGCCGCGTCTGTTTCGTGTTCGGCCGAAAAAAGGGCCCACCGGCCGGTGAACCCCAGTCTGAGTCGATATCGGCAGTTTCGGCTAGTTCACGGTTAAGGTGACCGAGGACGAGTGCATGGTAGATCCGGAGGTTCCGGTGATTACTACGGTGCTGGTGCCTCGCGGTGTGCCGCCGGTGCCGCCGCCAGAGTTGTACCCGCCACATCCAGCCACGGCGAGCAAACCTGAGAACATCAGCAGAAGACCGACCGTGCCTGCGAAGTGGCGCTGCTTTCTGTTTCGTTTATTCGCAGTGGCGGATTCTGTACGGGCGCAGAGCAAACCAACAAGAGAAAACAGCGGAATAGAAAACAGTAGGTTCCCAGCGTGAACCATCGCCCCTCGGCCATATGGATTGGAAGAGGTGGCTATGGTTAGCGTCGAAGTTGCAGTTGCGCCGCTTGCTGGGGAAAGAGTGGGAGGCATGAATTTGCAGCTGGTTCCGGCCGGTTGTCCCGAACAGGATAAGGTTACGGCGGAGCTGAATCCATTGACGCCACCGGCCGTGATAGTAAAAGTAGCGGGCTGGCCAGCAGAAATCGTCAATGACGCCGGCATAGTAGAAATGGTGAAGTCCGGTGCGGGAGGTGGCGGAGTCGTGTTAGCGGAAAGTGCAGCGAACAAGCCATGCTTTTCGTTGGCAAGACCGGCGGTGATGTACAGAGTATTGGGATCGCCGGTTCTGCCGGAAGGATCAAAAAGTAGTTCCCAGAGGGAAGCATTGGTGATGACCGCGCCAGTGTTGTCTTTCAGCTGATCGATGAACGTGTCGGCGGTAAAGTCAAAAACGCTGATGGTGCCGTCGCCGAAATTGCCGATCAGCAAATCTCCCGCAAAAGATCCAAATCCCGCTGGGGCAATGGCGGCTCCCCACGGAGCATTCAAATTTCCGTGGGACGCGATTCGCCGGACGAGATTGCCGTTGAGATCGAACAAGTCGACGAAGCCGGCACCAGCCTGGTGAACGGGATCGTGTTTTGCGGCGTCCTGCAAAGCGTAGGTGACGACCAGCTGATTGTTAACCAGATGAATTCCGAAGGGCGCATATCCAGAGGGCAGATTGGGATCGTGAAAAGTTCCGGGAAGCGTGGTGGAGTGAAAGGTGCTGTCGAAAATGTCGATATTCCCGGAATTGAAATTGGTAGCCAAAAGAAAATTGCCAGATGAATTGGAAATAAGGGCGAGCCCCTTGTAGACAGCGCCAATTGCAGAATTATCCACCGCAAGAAATGCGGATGAACCGACGCCATACCAACCGGAAATGGTGCCATCTTCGGTATCAAAAATGAATAGGCTGGATTGACCGTTGACATTGAAGTCGCCGCCGGCGTTGGCAACGATTCCGGTGGGCGTGGATGGATTTGAACTGCCAGCAGGCGGTGGGATCGTAAAGGGAGCAGGCTGAATCATTCCTGTTTTGCTGTACAAAGTGGAGAGGCCGCTATTATTGTCAGCCACCCAAAATGGGTTCCCTGGGAAAAACGCCACTCCCCAAGGATTGACGAGACCCGGGTCGGTTACGGGAGCCATGCCGCTGGTGTCGGAAACTAAATTCGTTTGTTTAAAACTGTTGGTTGCGGCGTGGACTGTGGCCAAAGCCAAAATTGAAAAGCAAAATAATCCCCGAACTAAAAACTTTATCCTGCGCATAAAAGTGTTTGCCCCCATTCTCGCTGAATTCTTGAGCAAGTGAAGAATAGGGAGTTCGCAGAAAATGCTTGTCAAAACGATGTCAACAGTTTGTACACTTCTTATCTGTTCAATTCGCGGCGGCAAAACAGATGTGAGGAACAGACGCGGGGTAGACGATGGAATCTGGAATCATTTTCGACGTTGCGACGAAGCCATTCCCCTGGCAGCCAATATGGGCTTACGGTGGTGCTTTTTTTTTCGGCTTTCTAATCATTTTTTTGAAGAAAATCAAATGGCGTCATGCAGTCTCAGAAAAATGGGGCTATTTCATGATTCTATGTGCGGTCGTTGCTGCTGGCTACTACACCGGCCACTGGTACCTTTCTCGGCAAAATCACATAAAGGTTCTGGCAAATAGGCGCTATGAATTTGTGCAAGGCGTTGTCGAGAATCTGCACCCCATGCCAGATGACGGAAGCTCGAAAGAATCATTCACTATTTCGGGGCACATATTTTTGTACTCTGACTACGACGAACTTGGAACCACCAATTGCTTCGATCAAACCCAGCCACACGGAGGACCCATTCACAATGGCATGTTGCTGCGGGTAAAGTTCATCGACGATTGTATTTTGCGGCTTGAGGTGCCTTCTGAGAATTCGGTGGTGAATGACAAATGAGGCTACCTTATAGCTGGAGCTAACCAATGGAATCTAAGATCATTTTCGATATCGCGGCGGAGCATTTTGATTGGAAGGCTGTAGAAGCTCCCGCAGCCCTGTTCATAGCTGGCTGCCTCGGAATACTGATGGAAAAATTGAAGTGGGTTCACATAGTGATCAAGAATGTCGGTTACTACCTGGCTGGGTTTGCGCTTCTCACAGCTGCCTACGTATTTATAGATTCGTATGTCTTGCGCCGCGACCACGTAAAAGCGTTAACCTCTGGCGAGTGTGAGGTCGTCGAGGGCATCGTGGAACATTTTCACCCCATGTATTATGAAGGGCGCAAGGACGAGTCGTTCGTAATTTCGGGCCATACATTTAGATATTCCGACCACATAGCGACAACCTGCTTCAATCGACCTTCAGCTCACGGTGGATCGATTCACGGGGGCATGTACTTGCGAATAACCTATATCGACGATTGCATTCTGCGCGTTACATCGTTAGAGCCGGAATCTCGCGTTTTCACACGGTGATCCGCAGCCCTTGGTGCGGGCTCGGTTCTTTGATCAAGCAGAATTCAGTGGGCGACCGGGACGGGAACGGGGGCTACGTTAAACCCATCCACTACGAGCGAAACTTTTTCGCCGTTTAGCGATTGCAAATTGTAGGTGGCGGTGACGGTGCGTTGTTCGCCGGGAAGAAGCGAGAAATAATTGTCCTCCCAGAAGATCGGCGTGACGTCGTCGAGATTTGAACCGTGCGCGAGACGCGGATGAACCATGAAGGCCAGACTTTGGGTTTGATTTTTTATGGAAACCGAGACGACGCCGGTATTTTGCGTGGTTTTTGCGGAAGCAGAAATTTGCAATTTAATTTGCGGCAAGGAATTTAAACCTTTTAGGTCGCCGAATTGCGCTTGCGGGGTGTAAACGGTGTCTTGCTTATTTTTCCAGTCGAGAGTATCGGGTTTGCGCGAGAGCCAATAGAAGTTGTCGCTGATCAGTTTTCCTGTGGCGTCATGGAGCTGGAGTTTCAAGAAATATGTGGTGGAAAGATTTTCGGGCGTTGGTAAATCGAAGGCTTTGACGCTGCCGTCGGAGGGCAAATCAATCGTGGCGTCTTTTGCAGCTTTTTCTTTCGCGTTTATGTCGTAAATTTTTGCGGTTACTTTGACGTTTTTTATTGGCTCGTACCGGCCGTTGACCACCGCAACGGAATTATCGTCGTAAGAATATTGCACGTGCACAATTTCGTTGGCTTTTTTCGTGCCGAAGTAGCCGCCGGCGGGCACCAGATAATAATCGTAAAGGTGCCAGATCAGCGAAGGCCAGCCGTTGTTGAGCATCCATTGAATGACGCCGGTGGAAGTGTATTTATTGCGTCCGTAGGCTTCGAACATGGCGCGTTGACCGTCATAAGTAGCGGCTTGAGATTTCCGCTCGAAATCTTCCAGTGAAGTAGCGGTGCCGTATCGTTCGTTCAAAGCTTGCAGAAAAACGTTAATGGTAGTGAAGCGCTCGAGGCCGGCGTGATAGTTCCAAACATCGTCGATGGGCCAGAGGTGATCGGCGGGAATAAATTTCTTGAGACTTTCGATGGTGGGAATCGCGGGCCCGGGACTGGTTTCGGTATTGTAGCCGTGCGCGCCGCCGGCTTCCTTATCGGTAAGCCAATAGACCGGGGGAACGTACTCGTATGGGCCGGTCATTTTAACGCCGGACTTTCCGGTGACTTTAGTGGTTTCCGCAGAGGCTGAGGAGACGGACGGATTTGGCCATTCACGCGCTTTAAGAATATTGAGATACATGGTTTCGATGTCGGCAGGAGGAGGGCCATCACTGCCATAGAGAAATACAAAAACGCTGGGGTGATTGCGGAGGCGGTTGGCTTGATCGGTCATGGAAGCGGCGGCAATGTTGCGGGTTTCCGGTGTCCAGACGTCCCACCTTTCCCAGGAATCGCAGCAAGTCCATCCGGGCATAACCAGAATGCCCAGGCGATCGGTTTTATCAAAGAATTCTTCGCGATCCATTCGGCCTTCAAGCCGAATGGTGTTCATATTCATATCCTTCACATAAGCGAGATCGGCGTCGAGGCGGGGGGAGGACCATCGAAGAAAAAGATCCGGCGCCCAGGCCGCACCGCGAATCAAGATATTGCGGCCATTGATTTTGAAGAGGCGATTGCCCTGGTCGGTAAGCTGGGAGGTGACTTCACGAACGCCAAAGGTAACGGTGGAAGAATCGGAAACTGTGTCACCGGAACTTTTGCCACCGACGCGGAAAGAAATTTTCGCGGTATAGAGATACGGTTCGCCCACCTGATAAGGCCACCAAAACTTGGGATGCGCCAATTGCAATTCCTTAAATTGGTCAGGAGTGAAGCGGGCTGTTTTGAGTTGGTTGGCGGGGATGGTTACGGGCTGGCTAATTTTCGCGCTATCGAATTCGAATTGCAGGACTCCGGAAACATCGTGGTCCGCGGCGTTGCGAAGGTCGACGCTGACGGTGAGCGCGGCGGTTTTATATTCCGAATCCAATTTTGAACTTACGAAGGCGTTGCGCACTGCAACGTCGGAAGTCCTGCTCAGAAATACTTCACGCCAGATGCCCATGTCTTTGTCGGCGGGGGTAGGGGCCCAGTCAACCCAAGTTAACGCCGGATCATCTTTTTGCGGGGCGAAGACTTCGACGGCAAGAGCATTTTTACCAGGATGCAGTAATTTGCTGACGTTGAATTCGAACATGCGATGCGGACCGGCTACGTCGTGTTCATTGGCGACTAGAGTTCCGTTTAACCAAATGTTGGCGCGGTAATTTATGCCAAGAAAATGCAGCCAGCGGGTTTCAGAATTGAATTCCGCGGGAAGAGAAAATTCGGTGCGATACCACCAGGAGCACAGGAAGGGACTGCCCTTGGGCATGTCCTGCAGTGCGAAAAACGCAAAATCTTTGCCAGGTTCGGTGGAGTAATTCATTCCCGGCAGAGATTTCAAGTTGGTGGCGAAAAAAGGATCTTTATAGGTTTTGTCGGTTACCAGAGAGCCGACGACGGTTCCGGGGACTACGGCGGCGTGCCATGAATTTGCGGGAAAACCAACGGTGGAAATTTGCTGACCAGTGGATTTGATTTCACAAGAGGATTGCAGGCGCCAGTTGGAGTCGAGGGCGAAGTCGGCGGGTTGTGTTTGCGCTGATAGCACTGCAGGCGCGCATACTAACGCGAGAGCTGCAGGGAAAGTAGGAAACTTGGGCAGCATGGTTCTCCTGAAAGCCATACGAAATCGGCGGCTGTAATGAAGCCAATATTAAAACGATTCAATAACCGATACAAGACTCTTTTTCGATACGAATATCGCCGCTTCGCAGTTGCTTTGCGATGGGGGTGCGAGCAACCGGCCCGGGTTTGAAGTATTATAGGCCGAGGCGTGCAGGACGCCTCCCGTCCGCGGGCAGGACCGAGTCCACCTGAATTGCATTATTCATCAAACGGTTCTCACGAACCTCCTTTAGCCCGAAGCAGCGGACGCCCGGGTAATTTAAAAGGAGGATCGTTATGCCCGATCGTCACCTTCCTGTTCGTCCTAATCCCGACCAATTAAAGCGTCAAGCGAAAGAGTTGCTGAGCGATTTTCGCAGGGGCGATCCTAACGCGGCTGCGGATCTTCAGAAATATCATCCAAAAAAAATCTCCGGCGCAGACGCCAAGCTTGCAGACGCGCAGCTGGTGCTGGCCCGCAGCTACGGCGTAGCGAGCTGGCCTCGCCTGGCGCGGGCCTGCAATCTAGTGGACGCAATCTGGCGTGACGACCAGGAAATGATCCGCAAGATGGTCCTCAAACATCCAGAACTCATAAAAGAAATGGCGCGCGGAACGGAGAAATGCAACTGGGGGCCGCCGATGAGCTACGCGGCGAACCTGGGCCGCGCCGAGATTATTTCACTTCTGCATAAGCTCGGCGCCAAAGACCACATGTACGCGCTTGGGCGCGCAGCGCTGCAAGGCCAGATAGAAACTGCTCGCAGTTTGCACACGATGATGGGCAGCCCGCGGATGGAGGCGGACGCGTTGAGTGGACCCGCATACACGCTGAACGTTCCGGGGACTAAACTGATGCTGGAAATGGGCGCGAAGGTAATTGACGAACACGGCAAAAGCGTTGCGCCTGTATCGGTTGTTCTGGAGACAGACAGCCGGAACCCGCCGGCCAAGCACCAGATTCTGGAATTATATGTCCAGCACGGTTTAGAACTTCCGGACACGCCGCCGATGGCAGTGCATCGTGGACGAATCGACCTGCTTGAGAAGCATCTTCGACAAGATGCCGGACTGCTCAGCCGAACTTTTTCGCATGAGGAAATATATCCTCCGGAATGGGGTTGTGGAGACGAAGTGATGGCGACACATGGGACGCCCCTGGCAGGCGCGACTCTTTTGCACATGAGCGTGGATTATGACGAAATGGAAATTGCGCGCTGGCTGATCGAGCGTGGCATGAACGTGAACGCTAAAGCGTCGGTGGATGCGGAAGGATTCGGCGGCCACACAGCGCTGTTTGCGACCGTGGTATCGCAGCCAAATTTTTGGATGAACCACAATGGGCTACCGCAGGTGGCGCCATTCGCGCAGCTATTGCTCGATCATGGCGCCGATCCAAATGCGCGGGCATCTTTGCGCAAACAACTTCATCCTGGTTACGGGGAAGACTTCATGCATGAGTATCGCGATGTAACGCCCCTGAGCTGGGGCATGAGGTTTCATAACAAAAAATTTGTAAGCGCCGCTGCGATGGAGTTGATCGCGCAGCGTGGCGGCAAGTAACTCTGCGGCAATATCCTGCGAATTTTTATCCGGATTTCTGTCCGGGGGCGGGTTCTTCGGGCTGGCTTTCCCAGTCCGAGGGAGGAAAAGAGATGCGCCAAAACTTGGGCGCAGGGGTCATGAATTCCAACGCAACTTCGGACATTTCGCCGTCGAGAAGCTTGGTGCGCACAACGCGCGCGACATGCTCTTCATCGGTAGAAGTATTTTTGATGGCAACAAACTGGCCGGCACTGACCTTCAGCTTCAAATAAATTAGCGCGCCATGGGCGTTCACAACTTGGGTCACGGTCTCTTCCGACGCGGTGACAATGCCAGGCCCGCGGAGAGTGACTTTGATGGGGAGCCGCAAGAGCACACGCTGACTGCGCCGGCGATTTGCTGGGGATTCAGAACTACCAGGGTTTGCGGTCATTCGCGGGAAAGCCTTCCACAGGCGAGAGCGAGTTGAGCATCTGGGTTGCACCAACTAAGAATAGTATCGATCATCTAATAAATGGTCCCGGAGGAGGGAGTCGAACCCACACGAAGCATAGCTCCGGCAGATTTTGAGTCTGCTGCGTCTGCCAGTTCCGCCACTCCGGGGCGTGTACAGTGCAGTAATGAAAATAACATGGGGACGGCGCGCACTCAAGGCAGGAGATAAGTTGGCGGACGGGTGAGGCTTTCGAGGATTCATTTACGGGCTGTGGAAATCTTCTGAAGTGGGCCTGTGGAAATCTTTTAAAAGTGGTTCCGAGGGTGGACTGAGATGGGGCGCAGGAATACCCTATAGGTTCTTAAAAGGGGCCGGAAGCTGCACGGTAGGTCTGGCGAATACGCAATTCACATAAGTTGAGGACATGATGGCGAGCGTGACGACAATTTCCGCAGGCAGCGGAAAAAACGAGGACAGCGGAATAAACCACTGGATGTCTCGTGTGGTGAAGGAACTTGGGCACTTGCGCGAGGATGTCAATCCTGACACGGTGCACGACGTGCGCGTAGCGGTGCGCCGGTGCCGGTCTGTTGCGGAAGTGATGGAAGAGGTGGATCCGGACGCCGGTTGGGGTGAGATGCAAAAAATCGGGCGCAAACTTTTTCGGAGCCTGGGTGCGCTGCGCGACTTGCAGGTGATGAAAGAATGGGTGAAAACGCTTGGGCACAAAAACGATGCTATCCGGGCAAAACTAGAGGCGGTATTCGACAAAGAGGAGACCGAACTGCGCGAAGCAGCGCTGAAGGACGCTGCAAAATTTGACGCTAAGGCGTGGAAAAAACTGGAACGAGTTTTGCAGCGCAGAACGCGGCTGATACGGGCTGGAAGCCCCGCGGCGGAGTGCATCGCGCTGGAGCGATACGAAGAAGCCAAAGAGCGGCACGCGCGGGCGCTGCGCGGAGAAAAGCCCAAAGCGTGGCACAAGTTGCGAATCGGATTGAAGCACTTTCGTTATGCCACGGAAAATCTTTTGCCGGAGCATTCCGCCGCCTGGGGAGAAAATCTCAAACGAGTGCAGTATTTACTTGGAGAAATCCATGACCTGGATGTGCTTGCGGAGCGGGTGAAGCAAACGGCAGAAGAGGAACAGAGCGAGTCACGTAAAGCGTGGGAAGCGCTGTTGCAAAAAGAACGCCACGAGCGGATGCAGACGTACCGGCGGTTGACGCTGGGAAAAACGAGCTTGTGGCGAGAATGGCGCGATGGCCTGCCACACGGAAAAAAACTTGAGGCTGCGACTTCGGCGCTTCTGCGAGCCACGGCGCGCGCCATGGGCAGGCGTTCGAAAAACGCCACGCTGGACGCAAGAATCGCGCGGAGACTGTTTGAATCGGTGGCACGATCGAAAACGGGCGCGGTTTTTGCGGAAGCGGAAATGCGAAAGCTGTTTCTGGCTGCTTCGCGGTTATATGGGCAGTCGGCGCCGGACGATGGCGAATCATCGCGTAAAGCGGCGCGGAAATTTCTAAAGAAAATGACGTTGCCGCCGGGGTGGGCCGGCGAAGAATGGGAAGTAGTTCTAGCGGCGATCCGTTATGCACGCGGCTCGGAACCACGCGCCAAGGACAAAGACTTTGGAAGATTGTCGACGCCGCAACAAGAAAAAGTGCGCGGGCTGGCGGGGGTGCTGCGGCTGGCGCGCGCGCTGCGTAAATGCGGCGTAACTAGTTGCGTGGGACTGAAAGTGGAAAAATCCGCGGAAGCGTTGATCGTGAACGCGCCTAATCTTGAAGACACCGAAGACGCAGCGGTACAACTGGCGGCGGGAAAACATTTATTGGAAAGCCAGTTGGACCGCCCGCTGATCGTAAAAAGCGTTCCGAAGAAGGACAATTTGTTCACGCTGCCGGCGCGTAAAGATGAGCCAGAGAGGGCGTCAGCCGCGGCATCGGACTGACGGATTCCCACTTAATCGAAAGCGTTGATTGCGAAATTATTTCGCGGCTTTGCGGAGAAGTCTGGGCGTAGCCAGCCAGATAAGTTGCGCACTGGGAGGCGAAATGCGTTTTAATTCCAGGCAAGCGACGCCAGCTTTTTTTAGAGTAGTGACGGGATGCTTGGAGCCGATAGCGGTGGCGAGCAGTTCATCGAGATGCGGAGCGTGACCGAAGAGCAGCACGGTCGAGGAATGCTTGTCTTTGGCCAATTCACGAAAGAAAACGGAGGGTTCGCTGCCGGGGAGAAGAAGTTCGTTGCGACGAATTTTATGCTTTGGATAATCGAGCGCGCTGGCAAAAATCTCGGCGGTTTGCATGGCGCGAACGTAAGGGCTGGAAACAAATAGATCCGGAGAGACACCGAGAGCGGCGAAGCGTTTCGCGACTTCCCTGGTTTTTTCGATGCCATCATCGGTGAGATAGCGTTCCGGGTCCGGCGGACACTTCGGATCCTCGCGATCGATGGCGATACCATGACGAATGATGTATAAGTCCATAAAACCATCCTCGTAGAAAATATAAGAAAATACAATTGCTTCGAGCAGGTACGTCGCGAAATTCCAACGACCGACTGCCAACTCGTGGCATCAGAAGGGTGTGGGGATTGGCTTGCACTCGGGATTTATGCCATTCTCTCGGTTGAGTAAATGTGGAGATTAAGAGCATGTTGAAGGAATTTCAGCAACTGACGGAAAAAGAAATTCTGGCGCTGGCGATTGCTTCCGAGGAAGAGGACGGGCGGATTTACGGCGAATTCGCGGATGCGCTTCGCGAGGAATATCCCTCCACGGCACAGATGTTTGAAGAGATGCGCGCCGAAGAAGTGGTGCACCGCGACAGGTTGTTCGCGATGTTCCGGCAAAGGTTTGGGGATTATATTCCGCTGATACGGCGCGAAAATGTGAAGGGCTTTTTGGCGAGGCGCCCGGTATGGCTGGTGCGGCCACTGGGAGTAAAGGTAGCGCGAAAACAAGCTGAATTGATGGAGATGGAGGCCAGCCGGTTTTATATGCGCGCGGCCAGCAGAACTACGGACGCGTCGACACGGGAATTGTTAAACAAGTTGGCAGATGAGGAAAGAAAGCATACGCGGACGGCCGGGGAGTTGGAAGAAAAGCATTTGAACGAGAATGCCCGGGCGAGCGAGGACGAATCACACCGGAAATTATTTTTGTTGCAGGTGGTGCAACCGGGATTACTGGGATTGATGGACGGATCCATCTCGACGCTTGCGCCGCTGTTTGCCGCGGCATTTGCCACGCACAAAAGTTGGGACGCATTTCTGGTGGGGCTGGCAGCTTCGGTCGGCGCCGGAATATCAATGGGATTCGCGGAATCACAATCCGATGATGGGTCACTGACGGGGCGAGGTTCGCCATGGGCGCGAGGGGCAATCACGGGTCTAATGACGTCTGCGGGAGGAATCGGTCACACGTTGCCATTTTTGATTCAGGATTTTCATACGGCTACAGGCGTCGCGGTAGTTGTGGTGGCGATTGAGTTGGGAGTGATCAGCTACATCCGGTACAAATATATGGATACACCGTTTTTGCGCGCGGCGTTTCAAGTTATTGTCGGAGGATTGCTGGTATTTCTGACCGGGTGGCTGATTGGGAGTTTCGTCCCCGCCGGCGGATGATCGTCAGTCGGAGTGCGCGGGAGCTGGCCGTGCGTGATGAAAGCGGCTGGCCCAGGCGTTGCGCAGCCAAGTCTGCAAGCGATCCAAATAAATATAAACCACTGGTGTGGTGTAGAGCGTAAGCAGTTGGCTGAGGATCAGACCGCCTACGATGGTGATGCCAAGCGGGCGGCGGAGTTCAGAGCCTACGCCGATGCTGACCGCGAGAGGCAGGGCGCCGAGAAGCGCAGCCATGGTGGTCATCATGATGGGGCGAAAGCGCAGGATGCACGCTTTGTAAATGGCTTCGACCGGCGACTTCCCTTCCTCGCGTTCGGTTTGCACCGCAAAATCAATCATCAAGATGGCGTTCTTTTTCACGATGCCAATTAAAAGAATGATGCCGATGAGGGCAATCAAGTTGAGATCAGATTTCGCGAAACGAATGGCGAGCAGCGCGCCGATTCCTGCGGATGGAATCGTGGAAAGAATGGTGATGGGATGAATGTAGCTTTCGTAAAGAATGCCGAGAACGATATAGACGGCGGCAAGGGCGGTGAGCACCAAGACCAATTCCGAGGATTGCGAATCCTGATAAGCCTGAGCGGTGCCGGAGGACATGGTGTGAACTGAGGAGGGGATATGCAATTCGCGCTGCGCGGCTTGAATGTGTTCGAGAGCGGGACCCAAGGATGCGCCGGGAGCGAGATTGAACGAAAGGGTGATGGCCGGAAATATTCCCTGATGATTCACGGAAAGCGCGGTATTTGACGGCTCGTAGTGCGCAAAAGAGCTGAGCGGGATAAGTTGGCCGGATTTGGATGGAACATAAATGGATCGCAGAGCGCTGGGATCTTTTTGCGCATCCGGCGCGACCTCGAGGATGACGTGATATTGGTTGAGACCTTTATAGATGTTGGAAACCTGGCGCTGGCCAAATGCGTCGCCAAGGGTGTTGTCGATGTCGAGAACAGAAACTTCGAGTCGCGCGGCAGTTTCGCGATCGATGACCAGTGAAGTTTCCAACCCGTGCATTTGCTGGTCAGAGTTGACGTCACGCAGATCGGGAATTTTGCTCATGCGCTCTTTAAGAATGGGCGCCCAGTGCGTCAAGTCCGCCAGATTATCGGCCTGCAAGGTGTACTGATATTGCGCGCCGCCAAAGCGGCCGCCGATGCTGAGATCCTGCACGGATTGCATATATAAGGATGCGCCGGGAATTTTGGCGCTGTTCTTGCGGATGCGCCCGATTACTTCGTCAGCGCTGATCTTGCGCACCTCAAGCGGCTTAAGTTGCGCGAACAGGCGCGCGGTGCTGCCACCGCTCCCGCCGCCGGTAAAAGAAGTAACCGTGTCGATGGCGGGATCTTTGAGGACTACATCGGTAAATTCACGCATTTTTTGCGACATGGCGGTGAAAGACAAGTCCTGATCGCCTTGAATGAGGCCAGTAATCCGGCCAGTGTCCTGTTGCGGAAAAAATCCTTTTGGCGTAACCCAAAAAAGATAGCCATTTACGCAAACGGTTCCAATGGTGACCAGCAGAATCAGGAACTGGTGCCGCAGCACCCAGCCGAGCGAAACATCGTACACGCGAAGCAGACGGTCGAATGCATTTTCGAAACCGCGGTAAAGCCGGCCGTGTTTTTGGGAATCGTGTTTGAGAAAACGGGCGCACAACATCGGCGTGGTTGAAAGAGAAATAAGCAGCGAGACGACTATGGCCACGCTGAGAACCACGGCAAATTCGCGGAACAAGCGGCCGACGATGCCACTCATCAACAAGATGGGAATGAAAACGGCGATGAGTGAAACGCTCATGGAGAGAACGGTGAAGCCTATTTCGCTGGCGCCCTTCATCGCCGCCTTATACGGGGGCATGCCGGATTCCATGTGGCGCGTAATGTTTTCTATGACCACGATAGCGTCATCCACCACGAAACCGGTGCAAATGGTGAGAGCCATCAGCGAAAGATTGTCCACGCTGTAATGCAAAAGATACATCACGCCGAAAGTGCCGATGAGCGAAAGAGGAACAGCGATGCTGGGAATGATGGTGGCACGAACATTACGCAAAAAGGCGAACACCACCAGGATTACCAGAGCGATGGAAATGAGCAGGGTGATTTCCACATCGTGGACGGAGGCGCGAATGGTCGTGGTGCGATCGATGATTACGCCGAGATGCAGCGAGGGAGAAATCGAGGCGCGCAGCCACGGAAGAGTGGCGGTAACGCGGTCGGCCGTTTCGATCATGTTGGCGCCGGGTTGGCGGAATATCGCTATGATTACGGCGCGTTGGCCGCCGGAAAGGCCGAGGTTGCGGGTATCCGCGACCGAGTCAATAACTTCGGCGACGTCGCGCAGACGAAGTTGCGCGCCCTGGTGGCCGGCAATGATCAGCGGCTGGTATTCGTAAGCTTTGAACAGTTGATCGGTGGCAGCGATTGTCCAGGTTCGCGACGGATCCGAAAGCGAGCCTTTCGCCTGATTGGAATTTGCGGAATTTAGAGACTTGCGAATACTTTCCAGGCTAACGCCGTAGCTGTTCAGTTGCGTGGGATTTACTTCGACACGAACGGCTGGGCTCGAACTGCCCCAAACAAATACCTGTCCTACACCTTCAACCTGCGCCAATTTTTGCGCCAAAATGGAATCGGCGGCGTCATAAATCTGTGCCGGCGGAATATTTTCGGAAGTTAACGCAAGAAGCAGGATCGGAGCGTCGGCAGGATTAACTTTGCGATAACCGGGCTGGCCAGGAAGATCGGAGGGAAGTTGGCTGCGCGCCGCGTTGATAGCCGCCTGGACATCGCGCGCGGCGGCATTGATGTCGCGATTGAGATCAAACTGAAGAATGATATTGGTGGAACCCAGTCCACTGGAAGAAGTCATCTGCGTAACACCGGCGATGCGCCCGAACTGACGCTCAAGCGGCGTGGCAACGGCGGAGGCCATCGTCTCCGGGCTGGCGCCTGGCAAATTGGCGCCGACAGCGATGGTCGGAAAGTCGACCTGCGGCAGAGGAGCGACGGGCAAATACCGGAACGCGACCACCCCGGACAAAAAAATTGCGATAGTGATTAGGGAAGTAGCGACCGGGCGGCGAATAAAGGGCGCGGAAAAATTGGACGAGAAATTCATGCGCTAATCCCCCGCGGGTTGCGGAGCGGTTTCATCCGCACGGTTGCCGATATTTAGCGCGAAGCGGCGAGCAAGCCAGTCAAACGCGAGGTATACGACCGGCGTGGTGTAAAGAGTAAGGACCTGGCTGAAAATCAAGCCGCCGACGATCGTGATTCCCAGAGGACGCCGCAACTCGGAACCAACGCCCGTTCCGAGTGCCAACGGCAAGCCGCCAAGCAGCGCGGCCATGGTGGTCATCATGATGGGCCGGAAGCGCAACAAGCACGCTTCATAGATGGCATCGCGCGGCGACTTCCCTTCCTTGCGCTCGGCCTCCAGCGCAAAATCGATCATCATAATGGCGTTTTTCTTAACGATTCCGATCAGCAGGATGATTCCGATGAGCGCGATGACGCTGAATTCGGTGTGGAACAAAAGCAGGGCAAGAATCGCGCCCACGCCGGCGGAAGGAAGCGTGGAAAGAATCGTGACGGGGTGAATGTAGCTTTCATACAAAACGCCGAGCACGATGTAGACGACGATGAGCGCGGCCAAAATGAGAATGGGTTCGTTGGACAATGATTTTAGAAACGCCGCGGCGGTGCCTTGAAAAGTAGCTTGCACACTGGGGGGCATGCCCAAATCAGCGCGCGCGGCGTCGATCGCTTTGGTGGCGTTTCCGAGGGAAACGCCGGGCGCCAAATTGAAAGAAAGGGTCACCACGGGAAATTGTCCCTGGTGACTGATCACCAGCGGGGTGACGCCAGGCTCAAAACGGGTGAAGGCGCTCAACGGAATTTGCTGGCCGTTGGAAGAACGAACGTAAATATTTTTTAGTGACTCGGGATTCTGCTGAAACTGAGGATCGACTTCCATCACCACGTGATACTGATTGAGTTGCGTGAAAATGGTGGAGACCTGGCGCTGGCCAAACGCGTCGTAAAGGGTGTTATCGATGTCGGCGGGCAGAATTCCCAGGCGCGCGGCAGTGTCGCGGTCAATGGTGAGCGTAGCCAAGAGCCCCTGGTTCATTTGGTCCGTGGCTACATCGCGCAATTCGGGAAGGCTTTTCAACTTATCAACGAAGCGCGGCACCCAATAAGCCAACTCTTTAGCGTCGACATCTTCGAGACTGTACTGAAATTGCGTGCGGCTGACGCGGTCTTCAACGGTGAGGTCCTGGACGGGCTGCATGAACAACGTAACGCCATCTATTTTTCCAAGCTCCGGTTGCAAACGCCGAATTATTTCCCCTGAGTCAATTTTTCGCACGGAGAGCGGCTTCAAATTAATTTGAAGCCGCCCACTGTTCAGGGTCACGTTGGTTCCATCAATGCCAATGAAGGAAGAAAGCGACTCGACGGCTGGGTCTTTGAGAATCACATCGGCAAGCTGCTGCTGGCGTTGAGCCATGGCGGCAAATGAGACATTTTGCGGAGCTTCGGATACGCCGAGGATCACTCCAGTATCCTGCACGGGAAAAAAGCCCTTGGGGATATAGAGAAAAAGAAGAATGGTAGCGACGAAGGTGGCGACAGTAATCGCCAGCGTGATGCCGCGAAAGCGCAGAACGGTTTCCAGCGTACGACCGTAGAAAGCAATTACGGATTTGAAGCCCCGTTCAGAGGTGCGATAGAACCAGCTCTGTTCTTCCTCTTTTTGATGACGAAGAAGCTTGGCGGCCATCATCGGCGTAAGCGTGAGTGAGACAACGGCGGAAACCAGAATGGTTACGGCCAGGGTAATGGCAAATTCGCGGAACAGACGGCCGACGATGTCGCCCATGAAAAGCAATGGAATGAGAACCGCGATCAGCGAAACGGTGAGCGAGACAATGGTGAAACCGATCTGCTCGGAGCCTTTCAGCGCGGCTTGCAACGGGGATTCGCCTTCTTCAATGTAACGCGAAATGTTTTCAACCATGACGATGGCGTCATCCACAACGAAGCCGGTCGAGATGGTGAGCGCCATCAGCGACAGATTGTTTAAGCTGTAGCCAAGCAGATACATCACACCGAAAGTTCCAACGATAGAGAGCGGCACGGCGATGCTTGGGATCACGGTGGCTCGCACACTGCGCAAGAACAAAAAAATCACCATAACGACGAGGATAATCGTCAACATCAGGGAAAATTGCACGTCCTTGACGGAGGCGCGAATGGTGGTGGTGCGATCGGTCAAAATGGTTACGTGAATGGAAGCAGGAAGCGCGGATTGCAGCTGCGGGAGGAGTTTTTTGACGCGGTCAACCACGCCGATAATATTCGCGCCAGGTTGGCGTTGAATATTAAGGATGACCGCTGGATTCTTGTTGGCCCAGGCGGCTTGTTTCGTGTTTTCCGCGCCGTCGATCACCGTGGCGACATCGGTGAGGTGAATCGCGGCGCCTTTTTTATAGGCGACGATCAGCGATCGATACCCTTCGCTGGAGACCAGTTGGTCGTTTGCGCCGATGGTGTAAGCCTGATGCAGCCCATCGAATGTGCCTTTGGCTTGATCGACATTGGCCTGGCTGAGCGCGGTGCGCAGGTCTTCGAGGCTGAGATCGTAGGAAGCGAGCGCGGTGGGATTGGCTTGAATGCGAACAGCAGGCCGCTGACCGCCGCTGATGCTGACCAGGCCAACGCCAGAGAGTTGCGAAATTTTCTGCGCGAGAGTGGTATCGGCCAAATCTTCCACCCGCGTAAGCGGCAAAGTATTGGAAGTGAGCGCCAGCGTGAGAATGGGAGCATCCGCTGGGTTGACTTTGCTGTAGATGGGCGGATTGGGAAGGTCACGGGGCAACAGGTTGGAAGCGGCATTGATGGACGCTTGAACTTCCTGTTCCGCGATATCGATGTTGAGATCGAGATTGAACTGCAAGGTGATCTGCGAGCTTCCAAACGAACTCGTTGAAGTCATTTGAAGCAGACCAGGGATCTGGCCGAAGTCGCGCTCGAGGGGAGCGGTGACCGAGGAAGCCATCACGTCGGGACTTGCTCCCGGGTAAAAAGTTTGAATTTGTATCGTGGGGTAATCAACCTGAGGGAGAGCAGAAACGGGCAACTGGCGATACGCCACATATCCGGCCAGCAGCACGCCGAACATCAGCAAAGTGGTGGCCACAGGCCGCAGAATAAACGGCCGCGAAGGGTTCATTGCTAGTTGCCTCCGACCTGAGAGCCGGCAAAATTTTTGTTGGAGTTGGGTGCAGCGGCGGCATTTGCGGCAGCTGAAGGTGAAGCCGACGCGGGAGTGGCCTTAATTTTGGTGCCGTCCTGCAATTTGTCCTGGCCCTCGATGACCACGACTTCGCCGGGCTGCAGACCTTCGCTGATGCCGACGGTGTTGCCTACCGTTTCCGCGACGGTGACAGTGCGAATTTTCGCGGTGCCGTCATTCCCGGCGACGTAGACATAGGTGCCTTGAGGGCCGCGCTGCAAAGCGGGAGTCGGCATGGTTACCACATCTTTTTTCGTGTCGACCAGGAGGTGGGCATTGACAAACTGGTTGGGAAACAAAATATTATTCTCGTTCGTGAATATGGACTTCAGTTTGTACGTGCCGGTGGTGGGATCAATCTGGTTGTCGATGGTGGCGAGCTTGCCCGTGGCGATTTTCACTTTATCGTCGCGGTCATAAGCATCGACGGTCAATTGCTGAGCGGCATGCAGCTTGGAATACACTTGCGGCAATTGATCTTGCGGAAGACTGAAAATGACGGAAATCGGCTGCAATTGCGTAATCACGACCAAACCATTGGGGTCGGCGGCGTGAACCATATTGCCGGCGTCGACAAGTCGCAAGCCGACGCGTCCGCTGATGGGAGCGGTAATGCGGCAATAGATTAGCTGCAGCTTCGCGTTGTTTATTTGAGCTTCGTCGCCTCGAATGGCGCCGTCGAATTGGCCGACGAGCGAGCGCTGGGTGTCCAACTGTTGCTGGGGAATAACGCCGGCGTTGAATAGCAATTGGAATCGCTGGAAGTTAACTTCGGCGTCTTTGCGCAGCGCCATGTCCTTGGCGAGCAGGCCTTCTGCCTGCGAGAGTTGCACTTGATAAGGACGGGGATCGATCTCGGCGAGCAACTGGCCTTCGCGAACGAATTGCCCTTCGGTGAAATCAACTCTGATGAGTTGGCCGTCGATGCGACTACGAACGGTGACGGTATTGAAGGCGGTTACAGTGCCCAGGCCATTGAAATAAACGGGCAAATTGCCGCGCTGGGCAGTGGCTACAACCACGGGGACGGCGTATCCCGCGCTTCCGGGGCCTCCAGCGGGACCTTTGCCTGCCGCAGGTGTGCCTGCTGAACCACTTTGCTGGGAATTGTTGTGAGTGCTGCGGTAATACCACACTGCACCAAGAACAATAACGATGAGCGCTATAACCCAGACCCATGAATGCTTCTTGCGGGCACTGGGGCGGCTTGCTGAAATGTCTTCGGGTCGGGTGCCACTTTGGGGCACATCGACCGCATCAAGCTGACTCATTTACTGGGCTCCTGTTGACTTACAAATGGCTTCGCGGTTTAGGCCCTAAGGACGCTCGGCGAAGGTGGCAAACGGCGCACCGCTGGCTAGCATTCGTCTATGTCATTAAGTAAGACGAAATTAAGAGAGCAAAGGTTACGTTGGGCGATAAGCTGGCACGGTGGTAAAATGCGCGCGGAGGAAACCAAATGTTCAGAGGGCTGGTGCTGGGAATTGTACTGGGGATTTTGCTGGTGGCAGCAGGGGTGTACTTCTATTTTGCGACGGGGACTGCGCCGGTGGCTGTGACTGCTCCGAATATGCCCTTCGAACGCACCATGGCGAAGTTGGCACTGAAGGCTTATCTGAACAAGCTGCCGCATCCGGAGCCGCAAGTTCCAGCAGACGAGAAGAATTATTTGGAGGGCGTGACTGTTTACAAGCAAAATTGCGCCGTTTGCCATGGGCTGCCGGATGCTGCGAAAACGGCGATTGCCGCGGGAATGGCGCCCAAACCGCCGCAGCTTTTCGTGGGCATGGGCGTGACGGACGACGCAGCCTGGGAAACGTACTGGAAGGTTAAAAATGGAATTCGCATGACGGGTATGCCGGGATTCGATGGCCAACTGAACGAAGCGCAAATTTGGCAGGTGACGGTGCTGCTAAAAAATGCCGACAAACTTCCTCCCGCGGTCATTACCTCGCTAAAGAGCGATGCGGCAAAAGCAAAGACGGAGAGCGGCATGATTGCCACACCCACGACACCACCTGCGAAAAATTGAGCGCAGTCGCGCGGAACTGACGAGCTCACACCAAGATGCAACGGAAATGGCTGCTAATTAGCAGCCATTTCCATTTTGAGATTGTTATTGCAGGTTGAGAGCTGTGCCAGTCCTTGGCCCTGGAGTGGTGTAGGTCCGCGCCGGCTTTTTGCGTTGCAGATAGTAGTTGATGGCCGGAGTGAAAACCAGCGATAACACCATCGAGCTGATCAGGCCGCCGATTACGGTTATGGCCAGAGGCTGCAGCATTTGCGACCCCGCGCCAAGCGCCAGCGCCAGCGGAAGCATGCCGAAAATTGTAGCAAGCGCGGTCATAACGATAGGACGCAAGCGGCGACGACCGGCTTGAATCATGGAGTCCTCAGCCGAAAAACCCATTTGGCGGAAGCGGTGCTCCGCGTCGAGCAGCAAAATACCGTTTTTCGCCACGATGCCGATGACCATGATGGTGCCCATGAAGGAAGCAACGTTAAAGTTTGTGCGCGTCACCAAGAGAGCAATAAAGCCGCCACAGGTAGAGAGCAAAGAAGAAGCCAGAATGGCTGCGGGCGCGGAAAAGGTGCGGAACTCGAAAAGCAAAACCACGAAAAGAAGAACCAATGCCAGCAGGAGTACGCCGAGCAAGTCCTGAAACGATTTGGTCTGCTCCTGGTAGGTGCCGCCATATTCGACGCGAATTGAGGCTGGCAAGTGCAAGTTTTGAATGGTTTTTTGCACTTCAGCAATGCCGGTGCCGAGGTCCACACCTTCGAACCGGCCCGTGACAGAGATCAAACGCTGCAAATTTTCGCGGCGTACTTCGGTCTGTCCGGGCTCGGAAGTGATCGTAGCCAAAGAACCGAGGGTGGCGGTTTTCCCCGAGGCGCTGATAAGCAACGTGTTGGCCATGCGGTCCAGCGAAGCGCGAGTCTGATCCGGGAAACGAATGCGAATGGTGTAGGCGCGATCGTTAACTATTACGGGCGTGGTGGAAGGCTCGCCGTCAAAAATGGCGGCGGCATCGATAGCAATTTCCTCGGGAGTGAAACCGGAACGCGCAGCCACGGAGGAATTCACCTGAAACGTTACTGCCGGGCCGCTGATGGTATTTTCGATACCATTCAAAACATCAACGACGCCATGAATCTTTGATATTGCGTCGGCCACCTTAGGCGCGTTGTCCGCGAGGATTTTGGGATCCTGCGAAAACAATTTAATCACGATTGGTTGGGGTTGGCTGGTGAGGTCACCAATCATATCTTGCAGGACCTGAATGAATTCGATTTTGGTAGCCGGCTCGCTGTGTTCGATGTCCGTTCGAATATCGGCGATAATTTCGTCAATGCTTCGCTTACGATTGCTCTTAAGTTTGACGGTGAAATCGCCTATATTGGCCTCGGTTACAGTGGCGATGCCGAGTTGCAGGCCAGTGCGGCGCGAAGTGCTTTCCACTTCTGGCGTTTCTTTGATAATTTTTTCGATGCGTTGCAGAATCGCGTCGGTTTCGGCTAGCGAACTCCCAGGCGGCGTGAAGTAATCAAGAATGAAGCCTCCTTCGTCCATGGCGGGGAGGAGGTCCGTACCCAAAAATTTGTAGCAAACGAAAGACAGCGCGACGATGAGTACGGAACTGATCACCAGAATAATAGGGCGTTTTAGAACAGCTTCCATGGTGCGCGCATAGAAGGCTATGATTTTGCCGAAGAATCCGGAGAGGTGAGCTTCCTCGGCAGCCAGAAGCGCGGCAGGATCGGTGGCATCACCGTGGGTGGCTGTCGCGGTATCTTTCCTTCTCACAAAATACTGGCTAAGCGTGGGGGTCCAGGAAAGAGCGAGAAGCAAGGAAGTGAAAAGTGAAACCGTCATGGTGACGGCTAGCGCGCGAAAGAAGCTGCCGGTAACACCGGTAATGGAAATGAGCGGGAGAAAGACAACGATCGGAGTGATGGTCGAGCCGATCAGCGGAATGGTCATCTCGCGCAGCGCGCTCTCGATGGCTTCCAGACGACCTTGTCCCGCGTCGCGGTGAAGCACAATGTTTTCGAGCACGACGATGGCGTCGTCAATCACCAGTCCGACCGCCGCTGCCAGGCCGCCAAGGGTCATCAGGTTAAAGCTTTGTCCGGTAACCTTCAGCACGATAAAGGTAATCAGCAAAGTAGAAGGAATCACCAACCCGGCGACCAGCGATGTACCCCAGTCGCGCAGAAACAGCACCAGAATGATGGACGAGAGGACCAATCCGAGCAGCACCGCGTCGCGAACGCTGGCAATCGATTCGTGAACAATGGTGGACTGGTCGTAAAACGGTTCCACGTGCACGCCGGGAGGCAACGAAGGTAAAAGTTGAGCAATTTGCATGCGAACTTCGTTGGCTACATCCAAAGTGTTGCTTTCCGGTTGGCGATTAATGTTGAGCAGCACGGCCGGTTTTCCGTTCGCAGTGACAATGGTGTACTTCGGCGCGACCGAGGGTCCGACGGCGGCCACGTCGCCGATTCTAATCGGGACACCAGCGGGAGAAGCCTTGATCACAATCTTGCCGATTTCATCAGGATCGTGAACCTGGCCGCTAATGAGGCCCAGCACCAGTTGATGATTGGTTTCGATCAGCCCGGGTGAATCAATTAAATTGGTGCGGCGAACGGCATCAAGAATGTCTTGTATCGTGACGCCAGCGGTCTGCAACCGCGCAGGATCGGGAGTAATTTGGAATTCCGGTACGCGGCCACCTTGCACAATGACCGCGGCGACGCCGTTCAACCGGTTGATTCGCGGCTTCATGTCATAGGTGGCGATTTCCCAGAGCTTGCTTTGTGAAATGTTGTCGGAGGTAAGGCTATAGCCGAGAATCGGAAAAGCAGCGAAGGTAAGCCGATGCGTGTCGACTTTCGCGGTGGCTGGCAATATCGACTGCATACGCGCGACGACGGCGTCGACACGCTGTAGCGTCAGAACCATGTCGCTGTTCCAGTCGAAGAAAAGATCGATTTCCGCCGAGCCTCGACTGGTGATGGATTGCACCCTGGCCAGGCCCGGCACGCTGTTCACGGACTCTTCCAGTGGACGCGTGATGGTCACCAGCATCTGGTCGATGGGCATGACGCCGTTGTCAACGCCAACAACGATGCGCGGAAAATCGGTGTTGGGAAAAACGGAAACTGGAATCTGGAATGAAAGGTAGCCGCCCACCAGGGTGAGCGTGACAATTAGAAATAATATCGGGCGTGATAATTGATGGAACCACGGCGTGGTATCCGGTTTTGCCGGAGGCAACGTCGGTTTGATGGGCTTGTGCTCGGACTGGGGATCCATGCTGATCTATTTCTCGTCTTTCTCGGCAGGCTTGTTGTCCGCTTTTCCGCCCGTGGCATCTTTCGCGGGAGCTTTCGTGTCGTTGGGTTTAGCGCCTTTGGCGTCGGGTTTAGCTTCATCTGCTGCGTCGGCTTTGCCGCCCGCGTCGCCGGCTTTTTCATCTTTGGCAGGCGCTTCAATCTTGATCGGCGTTTTGTCCGGCAAGGCATAGCCGCCGGACGTGATTACTTGGTCCCCTTCTTTGATTCCACTCAAAATCTGCACGTCTTCCTTGTTGCGAATTCCGGTCTGCACGGGCGTTTGATGTGCCTTTTCGTCGCTGCCAGCCACGAGAACTATTTCGCCTGTGTCAGATTTGAATACCGCGGAAGCAGGGACGAGGAGCGCATCCTTCGCGGTTTTACTGGTGATAATCACTTCCACGGTCATTCCCGGCTTTAACTCGGCCGGGGGCTTGGCGGTTTCGACCCAAACTTCGATGGTGGTGCTGCCCGGGTCGAGCGCAGGACTTACCAAAGTCACCTTGGCCTTGACTGGCTCATCCACGTTTGGAATCTTGATTTCCGCGGGGTTACCCACTTTGATGAGCGCCGCTTGCGCGCCTGGAATGTGGGCCTTGGCAATTACTCTGGAAAGATCCATCACCGTGAGAATCGGCTGATTAGCAGTGGCGGCCTCTCCGGGAAACAAAGGCCGATCGGTAACTACACCGTTGATCGGGCTGCGGATTATGGAATAGCTGAGGGCTGCCCTGGCCCCCAGATATTTTGCGTTCGCGCTGGTCAGCTGGGCGTCAGCCGTTTTCAATGCCAACTGCTTGCCTATTCTCTGCAAATCCTGAAGCTGCTTTTGCGCTTGTTCATTCTGACTGTTGGCCTGGGAGAGCGCTACGTTCGCAGCATCCAAATCCTTGCGAGGAATGGCGCCTTGCTCAAACAAGGTTTTGCGGGCTTCGTAAACCTTTTTTTGCGCGTCGTAGTTTGATTTCGCTGCCGCCGCGTCAAGTTCCGCTTTTTGCACCTGTTCTGGAATAGTTGCTCCAGTGGTTGCCGCATAACTGGCTTGCGCTTGTTCGAAATCGCCCTTGCTCTGTTCCGCGGCTGCGGTGAGATCTGCGTTCTCCAACTGGACAAGTTCCTGGCCTTTTTTCACGCGGCTGCCGCGTTGCACGTAGAAAGTGCGAACCGTCGAAGTAATTTTCGGCGCAATCACAGACTGTTGCACGGGGAACACCACCGCTTCAGCGCTGATAGTCTCGGTGATTGGACCGCGCTTGGCGGGCTCCACCTGCACCGACACGACGGGTTCTGGTTCGGGTGCAGTTTTGCTGCAGCCGCAGGCGAGTAGCAAAATGGCTCCGCATCCCAAGTGGCTGAGCCGCGAAATTACTTGTTGCGATTTTTTAATCATAACCGTCTTCATGGAGTCGTAAGCACTCCTGTGAGTGTTTGCAAATTTGCAAGAGCCACGCGGTAGCGCACTGCGCCGTCCTGGTACGCCGCGTTGGCCAGCGCAAAAGTATTCTGCGCGTCGACAACCTCTAAGACCGTGGATTCGCCATCCTTATATCGCAGCGTGATGAGACGCAGGCTTTCAGCGGAAAGTTCCGCCGACCTTTGCAACCCGGTCAATTCATTTAGCGCGGTTTCCGCTTCTGCGTAAACAGAACGAATCTGCGAAAGCAAGGTGCGCTGGGCCAGCGAAAATTGCAATTGCGACAAATTGCGCCGGTACCCCGCTTGTTTGACTTTGCTTTGCGTGATGCCCCAATTCCAAATCGGCGTAAGAACTCCGACGGTAAACGCGCTTCCCAGATTGTTAAGTCCGCCGCTCCGCAGCGCAAAACGCGGCGCGTCAATCCCGTAAAGATAATCGGCGGTGAGTGAGGGAAAATATCCGAACCACGCGGTGTTTACGTCACGCTTGGCAGCTTTGAGCGATTCCGTGGCGACGCGCAGATCCGGGTTATCGCGTGTGGCGCGCTGCTGCACCTCTTCGAGCGGAGGAAGCGGGGGGCTCGCGTGCAAGTCATCCGCTATTACAAAGTTGTCGTTAAAATCCTTAAAAACCAGCACGGCAAGATTTAGCCGGGCGTTTAAAAGCCCAAGTTGCGCTTCTTGAAGTTGCCGGTGGCGTTCCTGTCCTTGCAATTCTGCTTTGATGACGTCCGAGTGCGCTACTTCCCCGCCCTGTTCCAAAGCTTTGGTAGTGTTGAAAAATTGATCCCCTTCGGAAGCGTTTCGCTGGGCACTTTCAAGCTTGTGTTGGGCTGCCGCCACGGCGTAGTAATTCTGCACAACGGTGACCACCAGGCCACGCGAGGCGACTTCCGACTTGGCGCGAGCAGCCGCGGCGAGAGCCATGGTCTTGCGAAAAGTTGACAATGCCGCTAAATCGAAAACCTCATGAATATCGGCTTGGCTGACGTATTCGTGGGGGCCGTTATTGGCAATGAAAAGCGGGAGTTCATTAGGTCCGAACCCGTGACTCTGCGAATAAATCCCCTGATTGATATAAGTAACCGAGGGCAGCATTCCCGCCGCAGCTTGATAGCGGTCCTGCTTCGTCACATTCGCGTCGGTCACCGCCGTTTGGAACATAACGTTATTGCCGCGCGCACGGTTTAGAGCGTCTTGCAGCGTCAGCACCACCGGAGTGACCCCTTGCGTGGAGGGCTGTGCGCCCTGCGACACAACGACTGGGGCTGATGCCGGCGACGTAATCACGGCGTCAGGCTGCGGCGTAGGCGCATCTGGCTGCTGTCCGCGTGCGGTGGAAGACAAGCCCAACAGCGCCACAATCGTCCATATTGTTAAAAGCAAATCACGATGTATTTTCAAAACAACTCTTTCATTGATCGGTTTCATGCGTCGCTCGCTTGAAACTCTAGCGTGCAGCCTAGCGTTTCGGAGATAAATCAGGGATTAACGACCGGGGTATATTCCGCGGGGTGCCCGGAAGCGGTAGAAATCGTAACAGGAAGGCGGGCGGTAAAGGTAGTACCGGTTGGACCCGAACGGGTGAGCTCCAGCCGGCCATGGTGCGCTTCTGCAATCCATCGCGCGATGGATAGGCCGAGGCCAGCGCCCATGCCGTTATTATTTTCACCACGGGAGCGCGCTTCGTCCACGCGGAAAAATCGTTCAAAAATACGATCCTGCAAATCTTCAGGAATTCCGAGGCCGCTGTCGGAAACGCTCAAGCAATATTCATTTTTGGACTGAGTGCAGGAAACCGAAACGGTCCCACTTGGCGGCGTATATTTGATGGCGTTATCCAGCAGATTTAAGAGCATGCGGCGGATCAGCCCTTCATCGGCGCAAATAGGCAGCTCCTCGGAACAATCCCCGGAGATGGTAATGTGCTTGGCGAGCGCCAACGTGCGAGTGGTGCGCAGACAATCGGCCACCAACTCTTCCAAATAAAAATCGCGCGGCGTCAGTGGATATTGCCCGGCATCCGCGCGCGCCAAGGTAAACAGGTCGTCAACAATCTGCGTAAGCCGCTGCGCCTCCTCGCGTAACACCGCAAGCGATTCGCGATATTCGTCCGGGGGACGGTTTGGGCGTGACAAGGCCACTTCCGCTTCGCCGCGCAGAATTGCCACGGGGGTGCGAAGCTCGTGGGACGCGTCGGCCATAAAGCGGCGCTGACGTTCGAACGATTGATCCAGGCGGTCAAGCAAACTGTTGAAGGAGAGCGCCAGGCGACCCAGCTCGTCTCGAGGATTCTGAACGTTAAGACGCTCGTGCAAATTTTCGGCGCCGATTCGTCCGGCCTGGGAGGCCATGCCCGCCACTGGGGCCAAACTTTTTCGGGCAAGGAAATATCCACCGGCGCTGGCCAGCAACAAACCGATGGGAATAATCCAGGCGAAAGTGCTAACTACATCTTCGAGCATCTCCTTTTGCGCGTGGAGTGACCGTAAAGTGATGACCGTCCATTTTTGACCGTTTATAAAAATATGCCGCGCAAAGCCGCGATAGCCCGCCTTGGCGCCACCAGTGACGTTGCGGTACAAACGATCGCCAGAATTGGCAACTTCCTTAAACGTTTGGAATGAGGGGGAGTGGAAGACTTCCGCAACCGAAGGCTCCTCGTTGTCGGGGGCAGGCGCCGTGGGAAAATCAGCACTGCTGATCACAATATTGTTTGAGGAATCCAGCACGGCAAAAATGTGGTCGCTAAAACGGTGTTCAAGTATGGCCACACGAGCCGCCTCCTTAATCGAATTGAGGTCGGTGTGCCCGCCTAGCTCGGCCTGAAACGTGGTGACGAAAGCATCGGAGAGTTCGGCCAAATTGCCGTCCGCGCGCTCCAGAGTGTTTCGCCAATACCCAAAGTAGGAAACTACGCAAAGCACGCAGACAATGAGGGCGAGAGCAGCGGTGTACCAGAGGGTGAGACGAAAACGAACGGAATCAAGCATCGGACCTTTTTGTGAAAGAACCCGGCGTTTTCGCGCGGTCGGATTTAGCCGCGGGCGACGGCCCTGGCTGCGTTTCTAGCGATTCTTCAGCGCTACCCAGAACGTAACCGGATCCGCGTCGTGTCTGCAGCAATGGTTTGCGTGAACCGGAATCGATTTTGCGGCGAACACGGTTCACGTAAACTTCAATAAGATTTGAAAAGGGATCAAAGGTTTCATCCCACACATGTTCGGCAATCTCGGCGCGCCCGACCACGCGGCCCGCATTGCGCGCTAAAAATTCCAGCAACGCGTACTCCTTCGCGGTGAGCGGAATGGCCTTGCCAGCGCGGGATACAGATTGCGCGGCAGTGTCCAAAACCATGTCTCCAACCGTGATTTGCGGTGGACGCAATTCTACGGAACGCCGCAGCAGCGCGCGAAGCCGCGCGAGAAGTTCGCGAAACTCGAACGGCTTGGTGAGGTAATCATCGGCGCCATGATCGAGTCCGGTGATGCGATCGTCCACCGCGTCGCGCGCGGTGAGCATCAAAATGGGCATGCGCTTTCCGGAAGCGCGAATTTTTCGGCAGACTTGAAAACCGTTTGGCTCAGGAATCATCACATCCAGCAGGATTACATCGTAGGTGTTGATGTCCGCCTGATACAGCGCGTCTTCGCCGGTGACGGCCACGTCCACGGCGTAAGATTGTTCGCGCAGACCTTTCGCAACCAGGCGGGCAATACGGGGATCATCTTCGACAAGAAGAACGCGCATGGCAGCATCATACGGCAGATTTTGCTCCGCACGGCTGAAAAACCTGGGGCACGGGCACGTTAAATGTTCGCGGAAATTCAATCGTCTGTCTTTGCGAGCGTATCGGCGCGGCGCAAATCAGGAAAAGTCCAGGCCCACAATACGGTCACCAGCAGAGTTCCGATCCCGCCCAGCACCACCGCTGGGACTGTCCCGAAAAAATGCGCGGCCATGCCGGATTCGAATTCGCCAAGTTCGTTGGATGCCCCAATAAACACCATTTCCACGGAGTTCACGCGCCCGCGCATTTCGTCCGGAGTTTGCACTTGAATAAGCGTCCCGCGAATTACCACGCTGACCATATCGGCTGCGCCCACCAGGAAAAGCGCTGCGAGCGATAGCGGGAGGCTGTGCGAAAGTCCGAAGACCACGGTGAATATTCCAAATGCCGCCACGCACCATAGCATCGTTGCCCCTACACGTTTGCGCAGCGGCTTATACGCAAGAAGCAGCGCCATGGCGCCCGCGCCCACGCCGGGCGCGCTGCGAAGCAAACCCAGCCCCCATGGACCGGTATGCAAAATCTCGCGCGCGTAAACCGGAAGCAACGCCACGGCCCCGCCCAGGAACACTGCAAAAAGATCCAGCGAAATGGAGCCGAGAATTATTTTTTTCTTCCAAATGTAGCGCAGTCCCGCAAGCGCGGTCTTTAGATCAAGTGGTTCGCGTTTGCGAGGCTTTGACTCGCTATTGATTTGCAGGGTCATGAATAGCGCCAGCACGGCTGCAATCAGCGCCAACAAATAAACGCCGGCTGCGCCGCGGAAAAAAACATACGCAAGGCCGCCCACTGCGGGGCCGAGTATCGTTGCGCCGCGAAAAACCGTTGAACCCCACGCCACTGCGTTTTGAAATGTGTGTTCGGGGACAAGCTGCGGAATTAACGCTCGACTGGTGGGTCCGCTGAAGCAGCGTACAACGCCGAGTAAGATCAGGATTGCAAAAATTGGCGCGACGGAATGGCCCCGATGAAAGGTGACGTACAGTAGCAACGCGGAACAAACCGCGTAACCCGCATAGCAAAGCGACAGCAACTTGCGGCGATTGAAGCGGTCTGCTGCGTGTCCTGCAAGCAGAAATAATAGGACGCCGGGAAGAAACTGCGCCAGGCCCACAAGTCCCAGGTACAACGGGCGCCGCGTCATCTCATAAACTTGCCAGCCAACTGCTACCGATTGCATTTCGCTGGAAAGCACGATGCAGAAACGCGCGACTTGATACAGGCGAAATCCGGGATAAGAAAACGCGGCGTGCCCCGCTGCCAAAGGCTCTTGCGTCGTGGACATGGCCCCCCAGTTTGCCAGAAAACGCGCCGCAAGAGAGGGCTAGACGCTTACCGCGAAAATTATTTTCACCGATACGTTCGTCAAGAAGAACCCCAAGTGGGTGGCAGTGGCGTCGCATCGCTCTGCCGCATAAAACGTCGAAAAGAATTGACGAAGCATCGATGATGCTGGCAACTCGCTCGTGACTCCAGCCAGCCATTTGGACGATCTCAGTGGGGTACTTCTATCGTTCCGCATGTTTAGCCTAATCGTGCCCATTAGAATCAGGATCCACTTCCACTTTCCCCGCGAACGAACGGTAAACAAACGTAAAGTAACCCGCCGCGAGAATCATCCCGGCACTCCACCAAATGATTCCGACCTTCAACCCATACGCCCCTGCCTTGGCACCATCAACGGTCAGCGAATACAGAGGATTGCGTGCCGGCAACACCATCGGATAGACGCCGAACACCACGCTCGTTAACATCCCCACAAGATACAGGCACGAGGCAAAAAACGCCCTTCGCTCCGCGCGTTTTCCAAGTTCAACCGCGACGCCGGCAAGTCCAGTCACCGCAAGCAGCGGTAATACAATTCCGAAAGGCCAAGTCACAAAATTCTCCTTAATTTGTGGCTGCACCTGAAAAGACGCGCCTGTCACAATAGCGGTTAGCGCAACCACGCCCCACCAAACACGCCAGCAGAAATTTCGCGCGCGCTCGTTTACCGGTCCCCGCGTTTTCAATTGAACCCACAGCGCGCCGTGCATCATCAGCGCCAGCAACGTCAGCACGCCAACCAAGATCGTGTACCAGTCCAGGATTCCCGTCTCTTCCCCCAGCCGGAAATCCGTCCACAGGGGCTCGAAGAAATACCCACTAGAATCAAGTGGCACGCCACGCACGACATTCGCCAGCGCCGCGCCGAGAAATACAGCGAGCAGCAGGCTCGACGCAGAAAATAAAAAATCCCATAACGGACGCCACACCGCACTCTTGATGTGGTTGCGAAATTCAATCGAACTTCCCCGCAAAATCAACAACCACAGCACCATCATCAAGGGCAGATAGAATCCACTAAACCCGCTGGCATACAACGCAGGAAATGCAAAATACAGCGTCCCGCCCGCCGCCAAAAGCCATACTTCATTCCCATCCCACACCGGCCCGATGCTCGCCAGGACTTGCCGCCGCTCAGTATCCGTTTTTGCCACCAGCAGATGAATCGCGCCCGCTCCCAAGTCAAACCCATCCAGCAAAACATAGATGGCGATCATGAGCGCTACCAGGCAAAACCAGATTGTTCCCATCTTGTCCTCGTTATATCAATCTGCGGCGACGGCGACTCCCACGATTTCCCGCGATTCTTCGTCGTCCGGCCCAGGCCCCTGTTCAATTTCCCGGTACACCAGCAAGAGCCACAACATCGCCAGAACTGAATACATGCCCATGAATCCAATCAACGTGAACCACGCGTTGCCCGCTCCCACGCGGGGCGAAACGCCCTGCGCCGTCCGCATCAATCCATAGATAAGCCACGGCTGCCTTCCCAACTCTGCCGTCATCCACCCCGCCGTGTTCGCGATGTATGGCAAGGGCACGCTGAGCATCAATACCCACAGCATCCATCGCGACTTATAAAGTTTTCCCATCCAGAGCATAAATGCGGCCACTACCAATACCGCAATGAAGATTGTTCCCAACCCGACCATTACGTGATAGCTGAAGTACAGAAGCGCTATTTGGTCGGGCCATTCATTCTCCGGAAAAGCTTCTAGCCCGCGGACATTTGCTTTCCACTTCCGGTAGGTGAGAAAACTCAACATGTTCGGCACCACAAGCGGATTGTCCAACATCCGTTTTTTCACGTCGGGCTGCCCGAGGATCGCTAACGGCGCACCGTCCTGGGTCGAAAACAGCCCCTCCATCGCCGCCAGCGTGGTCGGTTGATTTTGCGCGATCATTTTTCCCTGCGCGTCGCCACTCGGAAACAGTTGCAACACTGCGGCAACCACTCCCACCAGGACGCCGCTCCTTACAAATGTCCGGCCATAGGCTTCATGCCGGCTCGTCAGCAAATAAAACGCCCCAACCGCTGCCATCACGAAACATCCCGTCTGCACCGCGCCCAGCATCGTGTGCACATATTGCCAAAGGGCCCATTTGTTCAGCAGCAATCCCCAGAAACTCGCCAGCTCAATCTCGCCATTCGGGCCCAGCCGGTATCCTACGGGATGCTGCATCCAGGCGTCCGTTGCCACAATGAAAAAGCCCGAGAGCCACGACCCTAACCAAACGAAAAACGCGGCCCACCAATGCCCAATGCGCCCCAGTTTCTTCTCACCAAATAAAAACAATCCCAAGAAGCTCGACTCGAGAAAAAACGAAAACACGCCTTCCATCGCCAGCGTCTGTCCAATCACACCGCCCGCCGTTTTCGAAAACACTGCCCAGTTCGTTCCGAACTGAAACTCCATCGGAATCCCCGTCACCACGCCGAGAGCAAAATTGATCCCGAAGATTCGCGCCCAGAATCGAGCTGCCCGGTTCCAATGTTCGTCGCCGGTCCGCAGCGCTTTTGTCTTCAGATAGACAAGCAGGAGCGCAAGCCCCATCGTCAATTGGGGAAAGATGTAGTGGAACGTCACCGTAAACGCGAAGTGCAGCCTGTGAACGCTCAATGCTTCGTTCATTCCACCCTCTCACTTCTTCTCACTCGCTGGTGCCGACCGTCGAATTACTAACAACGACCATTTCCTAAGGCTTGTTAGCAGGGTTCTGCGTCTCGCTCGGTTAGGGGGACAACGACGGGGTCGTCGGCCGGGCAAAATTGGCTCGCTGCTCAGGTTGCGGGATATGCATCCGCAAGCCATCTGAGACACTTGGCAGATAGAGTCGCACTCGCGCTTTCGGCGGCTTCATTGGAATATTGGCGAATTAAAACGGAGACCGTTGACAGTAGTGGCACAATTTGGCCAAAACTATTATTGAAAATTGGCGGACGGACCTGTAAGCCGGATTTTGTGCCTTCGCGTCAGCCAAGCAGCGGCCAGCGCGAAGCGGCGATCATTCCTCTAGGCCGTACCTCGCGGCACGGCTCCAGCAACCTACCCGAGGGTTATCGAATTACGAATACTCGCGTATCCGTAAAGCGGAGTTGCTTTCGTTTTCACAAAAGCAGCTCAGCGAGCCGGGCCGGCTCTCCCCTCCTATTTGGTCTTGCACCACGCGGGGTTTTCCGTGCCTCGTGTGTTGCCACACGAGCGGTGGGCTCTTACCCCACCTTTTCACCCTTACCTGCGCTGCGTGCGTTACGAAGATGTCTCGCAGGTTTTCCTGCGCGATATCACCGAGCTGCGCTTCGCCGGCGGTTTAAGTTTCTGTGGTACTTTCCGTGACGCTCCGAGTGGCACAGGCTTTAGCCTGTGCTCCCCATTGCGTCCCCTGGCGTTACCAGGCGCGTCGCCCTTTCCTGTCGTTCCAGGACGGTGTCCGGACTTTCCTCCCGCCCGGCCATCTTGCGATAACCAAGCCAGCGATCACCCGGCCCGCCCGCCGCTTTCCATTATAAATCAATTGCGATGCAGCGCGATGCGATAGAATTCACTTTGTAGCGGGTCCAATGTGAGTCCACGCTGTGGTGCATAGACGGACTGTTCCGCGATCAGATGGTTCTACGATGCGTACATTTCCAAAATCCCTAGCGACGTTCCGGAAGATTGTTGATGAGCGGGGCGAGAGACTCCGGAAGCTGGGATTCGAGGAACTCAAGCACCTCAACGCTCCGCCGAGCGAGCACCTAACGGTTGAGTCTCGTCCGGCTACGATTTCGATCATTGTACAGCCCAGGTCAGAAGGCGCTCTGCGCGTCGTCGTCCAGGGTTTCATGAAGGCGCGATTTCTATCGGGGAAACATGTCGCCTTGGATGGCTTCTACAAATACCCCGACGAGAGCGTGGGCTCGATGCCAGACGAAGAGTTCTATGAATTCGATTAGCAGTCAGCCCAGGGCGTTAATCCGAATCGACTAATTTCTCGAACTCCTTTTCCGTGAGCACAGTCACGCCTAGTTCCTTGGCCTTGTCATGTTTTGATCCTGGATCTGCGCCGACCACGACGTAATCCGTTTTCTTGCTGACCGAGCTCGACACTTTGCCGCCGTGTTGCACTACGATTTCGCCGGCTTCTTCGCGGCTGCGATTTGCGAGGCTGCCGGTAAACACAAAGGACTTCCCTGCCAGCTTGTCACTTTTAATCTCGCGCTTTTCCGCCGTGGGCCGAACTCCAGCTTTATGCAATTTTTTTATGAGCTGCCTGTTCGCCGCTTGCGCGAAAAATTCCGCGATGCTGGCCGCAACCTTTGGCCCAACCTCCGGTACTTGCACCAGTTGCTCCTCGCTCGCCGCAGCCAACTCCTCCAGCGAAGAAAAATGCTCCGCAAGCAACTGACCGGTGCGTTCGCCGATAAATTGCATCCCCAAAGCAAAAATCAGTCTGGCCAGTGAACTGTTTTTGCTGGCTTCAATTTCATCCAGAAGATTTTGCGCGGATTTTTCCGCCATCCTCTCAAGCCCAGAAATTTGTTCCAGCTTCAGCGAATACAGGTCCGCCACATCTTTTACCAAGCCTTTTTCCACCAACTGATCGACAATTTTGTCGCCCAAGCCATCAATGTTCATGGCGTGCCGCCCCGCAAAATGCAGCAGCGACTCCCTGCGCTTAGCCGGGCACGTTGGGTTCACGCAGCGGTACGCTACCTGATCTTCATCCTTGTGAATTCTGCTGCCGCATTCCGGGCACGTGAGTGGAACTCGAAAAGGTTTGCGGTTCTTCCCTTCTTTCACCACTTTCAATACGTGAGGAATCACTTCGCCGGCGCGCTCGATCAGCACCGTGTCGCCAATTTGCACCCCGAGCCGCGCCACTTCGTCCATGTTGTGCAGCGTCGAGCGGCTTACCGTAACGCCTCCCACCTGCACCGGCTCCAGAATCGCCACGGGGGTCAATGCTCCGGTTCGGCCAACCTGCACGCGAATATCGTTTACCACCGTGGTTTCCTGGCGCGCGGGATATTTATACGCAATCGCCCATCGCGGCGATTTCGCGGTGTATCCCAACTCGTTCTGAATCGGAATGTCGTTAACCTTGATGACCACGCCGTCGATTTCGTACGGCAACTTCTCGCGCTTGCTGTCCCAGGCTTCGCAATACGAAATCACTTCTTCAATTCCGTCGCAAAGCTTCCAGTCATCCGACGCGCGAAACCGCAATAATTTTAGCGCTTGCAGCGATTCGGAATGTTTCGCAAACGCGGCTCTGCCGTTCACATAAAGAAAATAAGCAAAAAATTCTAGCCGTCGTTGTGCAGTGATCGAAGAATCCAGCAATCGCACTGCGCCAGCCGCGGCATTGCGGGGATTGACAAAAATTTTGCCGCCGCTCGCTTCCTGCTGGCGATTCAGCAGTTCGAACGATTTGCGCGTCATCATAATTTCGCCGCGCACCTCAAAATCGCCAGTCAACCGCGCCTTCTTCAGCGCGCCGGCATCCACGCGCAGCGGCAGCGAGCGAATAGTCTTCACATTGGGCGTTACGTCTTCGCCGGTGGTGCCATCGCCCCGCGTAACGCCTCGGACCAGTTTCCCGTCCTCGTATTGCAACGAAATGCTCAACCCGTCGAATTTGTGCTCCGCAATATACGCTATCTCTTTTCGCCCGATGCCTTCGCGCACGCGGCGGTCAAAGTTGCGCAGTTCGTCAAACGAGAAAGCATTGTCCAGGCTCAGCATCGGCCGCGCGTGCCGCACGGTTTGAAATCCTTCGCGCGGAGCTCCGCCCACGCGCACCGTGGGCGAATCCGGCGTAATCAATTCCGGATGCGCCGCTTCCAGTTCCTTGAGCTCATTCATCAGGCGGTCGTAGGCTGCATCCGAAATCCGGGGATCATCCAGCACGTAATAGCGGAATTCGTGCTCACGTATGGTTTCGCGCAGCTTTTCGATTTTCTCTGTTCCGGATGTTTTCGCCACGCAACCCTCAAAAATCCCTAAACCGGCAAGGATTGAAACTCTGTTCAGATGAATACAAGCAATCAGCCTCACATTATATAGAATGAAGTAGTAGTCGCACGAACAGGAACCCGATGAATGTTGAGCTTCGAAACGCACTGCTGATTCATAACCCAAATGCCGGTGGTGGCGGCGGCTCCCGCAAAGCTGAGCTGGACGTGGCGCGAAAACTTTTTGCCGCGCACGGTATCGAAGCGGAGCTCGCGGAGACGACTGCCCCCGGCCACGCTACCGAAATCGCGCAACAGGCTGCAACTGAAGGCCGCCAACTGGTGATCGCTTGCGGCGGCGACGGCACGTTGAACGAAATCGTCAATGGCCTCGCCGCGCAGCGTAATGGACATCGTGTCCCGCTCGCGCTTCTTCCTGGTGGAACGGCAAATATTCTGGCGAAAGAGCTCGGCATCCCGTGGAATATTCAACGCGCCGCCGAGCGCCTGGTGAATGGCGAAGTAAAGGAAATTGCGCTGGGCTTAGCGACCCCGCTCGAACAGCCGGAGCGTCGGCGTTATTTTCTCAGCGTTGCCGGCGCCGGACCCGACGGCATGATCGTCTACTCCATCGATCTGGACCTGAAAGCCAAGTTCGGCATACTCGCCTATTGGTGGCAAGGCGTCCGCGAAGTTTTTCGTTATGATTTTCCTCATTTCCGTGTCGTGGCAGGCGAACGAAATATTGACGCTTCGTTGATCATCGTTGGCAGAACAAAAAATTACGGCGGCCCGTTCAAAATTACTACCGGCGCCGACCTTTTCGAAGATCAATTTGAAGTGATGGCGCTCACCACGCAAAGTGGCTTTAAATATTTGAGCTATCTCCCCACTTTGTGGTTCGGCAATCTTCGCGAAGCGGAAGGCGTACATTTCTGGAAGGCGGATACCCTGGTACTCGAGCCGCTCGACAAAAATCCCGTCTACGCGCAAATCGATGGCGAAGCCTTGGCGCGCCTCCCAGTCGAATTCAAAATCGTTCCGCGCGCATTGAAATTGCTTGTTCCCCGGGACGTTCCAGCGAAGTCCTAGCCGTGGAATTCTTTACGCATGCTTTAGCGTCTTACGCGATGGCAAAAGTTTTTTTCCCTCGCGTTTCACAAATTGCGATGGCCGGTATCGTGCTCGCCGGCATTGCCGCCGACTTAGACACCTTGAGCGCGCAATTTTCTCCCGCCGCTTTTCTGCGAATAAACCACACCTGGGGACATTCATTACTCTCCGCTGGCGCAATTATTTTAATTTCTGGAATTTGCTGCCTGTTAATCGAAAAACGCCGCGGCGTAAAGCACACTTCACGCTCCGTAATTTTTGCAGCGACGGCTTGCGCTGCCGCGCTACATTTGCTCCTCGACGTGTGCCAGAGCGCCGGCGCGGCACTGTTGTGGCCCTTCGCCGCGAGGCGCTTTGCAGCTGATTGGCTACCCCTCGTAGACATTTGGATTATTTTTATTTTGCTTGCCGGTCTTATTTTGCCGCTGCTCTTCGGCCTGGTTACCGACGAGATTGGCGTAAAATCCAAAGCCATTCGAGGCCGTCGCGAGGCGGCCGCCTCGCTGCTCATCGTCGCTCTTTACATTTCTCTCCGGATGCTCACGCACGCTGAAGCCGTATCGACGTTACTCTCGCGCTCCTACTCGGGAAATCTGCCGCGCGCTGCGGCCGCTCTGCCGGTCTCGCCGTCTCCCTTTCGCTGGCTCGGCGCTGTCGAGACGGAAAGCGCCTGGCACCTTCTGGATGTTGCTGCCGCCCCCGGTGGAGCGGTGAAAATCGCGACCGATCACACCTATTACAAGCCGGAAGAATCCGCTGCGCTGACCATCGCTCGCAATACGCATACCGCAAAACAATTTTTGCAACACGCTAGATTCCCTAAAGCTACCGTCGAAAAAAATGAATTTGGCGGCACGCGTGTAACTTTGCGGGAAGTGGTTGCGGATCGTTATTCGAATACTCCACTTGTCATGGCGGTTGTGGATCTGGACCCCATGGGAAAAGTGCGGCAGGAAGAGTTGGCCTGGGACGGTTCCACAAAATAATTCTTGGAACAATTTCTATGTGACGCCAGGATGGTTGGCGCCCCCAACAAATGTTTAACTGTTTTTCTGCATCGAACTTTTCGTCTTGTCCTTGCGCATCACCAGCCGCGACAAACCATAACTCGCTGCCACCAGCACCAGGGCGATCACTGCCACCTGCATCTTATGCGTTGCCAGATACGGCAGCGCGTCGGCTCCATACCGCACCGCCAAATACCCGACACCAAAATAACGGAACAGTCGCGCCAGCGTAATCGCTCCGGCAAAACTGATCAGTGGCACCTCGAACACTCCCGCGGCAAACACAAAGATCTTGAACGGCGTTGGTGGCGGCAACAGCGCGGCCACCAGCATTCCGCCAAACCCATTTCGCTCCACCCAGCTGCGAATTACTTCAGCCCGTGCGCCCGCCTTTTTTTGAAAAAAAGCTTCGCCACCTTTGCGCGCAATAAAATAAAGCACCACACACCCGAGCACCGAACCCAACGACGCCATCAACGCGTATAACGGCATGCGCGCGGGACGCTGTATCGACAATTCAATCAGCAAAAGATCATTGATCACCGGAAATGTGAGTACCGACGAATCCAGAAACGAGATCAGAAACAACCCGGGCGCCCCAAGTCCCCCCGCAAACGCCACGATGTGCTGTTTCCACCCGCTTAGATTCCCTGTCAAATACGCACCTTCCATCAAAAAGATACGGCAGTCCATCAGGTGTGAACCCGTATGGGCGAATCTAACGAGTTAAATGAACGTTTCACGCACAAGTGCGTTTGGTTAATCTCGATGCCTCCCGACCTGCCCTGAAAAAAAAGAGGCTCCGTTTGCGAGGGCCTCTAGGCTTAGGAATTTAACTCGCTTTCTGGACTAGAAGCTATACCGGAGGAAGAATTTTACTGTTCGGCCCCCAACGCTGGTAATACTCTTGTTCATGAAGTTCGTCCCCGACAAGAGATCGCCACTTACGCTGGGCACACCGTTTTCGCCACCCCCAAGGTTGGGGTGATTAAATGGGTTATAGGCCTCAAGCCGGATTAAAAGCGCTTGCTGTTCCAAGCGCCCAGCAGGGAGCTTAAACTCACGTTGCACGCCCATAGCCCAGTCCTGGCGGCCTGGATTATTAAAAGTGTTTCTACCGATCTTGCCATTTTGGTTCTGAATGATGTAATAGTGGAAGTCATTCTTAGTCGCTGTAAACTTTCCTGTGACTGGATCAGTACCAAAGGACGAGAAGAAATCCGTAAACGTGACTCCGTCAACGCTGTATCCGAGGCCCGTGTTACAAGTTTTGGTTGGGTCCTGACACACCGAAGTGAAATTAATAGGAACCGCCGGATTGCCCAGGGACGGACGGTCGTTGAATCCGGACAGGTCACCGTTGGCGTCAAATCCACCAAAGAAAAGCGTTTCCGGTGCTCCTGACTCGAACGCGGCGCTGCCTGAAAACTGCCACCCGCTTGTCGCATAGTTCAAAGCGTGTCTAAGTCCGGAGTCTCCCCGAACACCTGCAATTTCGTAAACCCAGGTAAGAACGGCTCTATGCCTTCGGTCAAAAGCGGAGGGTCCGCGGTCTCCACGGAATGTAAATTGATCTTGATTTCTAGTACTCCCACCGGAAGTGACGAAAACCTCGGAACCATTGTCGAGCGACTTTGAAAAAGTATAGGCTCCACGGAAGAACAAGCTCTTGGTGAAGCGATGCTCCGCTTTGAGCTGTAAGGCGTGATAGATCGAATCGCCATTGTTTGTGCGGGCAAAAATGCTACCGCGGTCTGGGTTAAGTCGCACCCCATTCACGCCAGGATTGAGTTCGTGATTCAGGAACAAGTTCTCGCCACGCGTCCCCACATACGCGACGGTAGCGAGCCAGCTTCCCGGAAGTTCGCGTTCGACGTTTGCATTCCACTGAATGGTCTTCGGATTGTGCAAGCTAGAAACAACCGTGGTGACGTTATCCAGCGGCGACAGACCAGGAGTGATTCCTGGAATGACCGTTGAGAACTTCGGTACTCCACGTCCTGTGCTGGAAGTGACCGTGCCGCCGGTAACGTTTGGCGTCGAGGCGGCATTGTTGTCCAAAATATTGGTGAAGAGAACGTCATAGAACACCCCCGCCCCAGCCCGAAAGACCGTCTTGTTTTCGCCCAACATCCCCTTCAAAAAGTGCGGTGTGTAGGCGAAACCGAGGCGTGGCCCGAAATTGTTTCTATCTTGCTTGACCGAAAGTCTCAACGTCAAAGGATCGGTGAGCGCGGTACGTTCGTTCACCGCCGGGAAAGGAAGCACGTTAAAAGGAACTCCTTGCACTTCGTAACGCAGGCCGTAATTCAGCGTGAAATTTGGACGAAGCTTCCATTCGTCTTGAAAGTAATATGCCTGTTGGACCTGAGAGAACCTGACCTCCGGAATTCCGGACTGTTTCGTCGCGGTGCCACCGGCGCCACTGAAATCGTCGATGAAGTTTGCCAAGCCAGTGAGGTTTGGTGTGGTAGAGGCGTTGTATGCCAACGAACCGCGAGAGTTAAAGGGTACCGCATCCCTGATGCGTAGATGCGCGATGTCTGCACCGACTAAAAAGCTGTGATGCCCCTTCGTCACCGAAAATCCATCCTGATATTGGTAGACCTGATGGTTCCGGTCCTGAGGAAACCCAGTTACCAAGCCCCCAAAAGCAAGCCCGGACAAACCCGATATGCTAACGCTGGGGAGGTTAAATAGGGGATTTCGCAAAGCTTCTGCCGTGGGATCAAACCCAAAGTTTAGCGTCTGAGCCGTAAACCGGAGTTCGTTCACCATGTGGTCATTGATCACATGAGTCCAAAACAGACCCAAACTACGGGACGGACCGGCTTGGAAGGTATCCAGTCCAGGAAGTGCGCCTGGGTTAGCAAACAAGTCCGGAGTAAGCGCGCTATGCGAGGAAAGCCAGCGGGCAGAAATAGTATTTTTTTGCGAGGGTACGTAATCACCCCGTACATCATACTCATAGGAATTACTGATTTGGTTTGGTCTCCGGGACGTTGTGCCGAACTGGACTAAACAATCCGACCCCTTCGGGCCGCAACCATCCCGAGCACCGACAGAGACATCGAAGAAGGTCGACGGGACAGTAGCCACAAGTCCCGCCAGGGAACTCAGCAAAAGTTGCACATTCGAATTGGGCCCGAGAGACTGCAAGGTAGCTACTCCGGCTGCAGTGGGTACAGTCAATTGATTGCCTGATTCCGCGCCCCGAAGGCGATCCCACTGTGAAGATCCGAAGACAAAAAGTTTATTTTTGACAATTGGCCCACCTACGCGGAATCCCGGTATGTTCTCCACCGTAACGGGCACTCTTGTATTTCCGGCTCGAGCTAGCTCAGGGGTAAGAGCATTAAACGCCGAACCACTGTAGCGGTAATATGCCGCTCCGTGCCAATTGTTGGTACCACTGCGATAAATTACGTTGGTGACCGAAGCGCCGCCACGTCCAAATTGCGCGGAATAAGAATTTGTTTGGATCACTACTTCGCTGATGGCTTCTAGGTTTTGGGGTTGGATCGCCTGACCTTGAATACCGTTGTCATTGTTGTCGAACCCATCGATCAAAAAGTTGTTTGAGCGTGGCCGTAATCCATCTACGGCAAAATCCACACCGTTCGTGAAGGAATCTCTCTGGCTTACCCGGACGACCCCAGGTTCCGTCAGGACCAAGGAAATTGGGTTTAGGCTATTAATCGGAAGTTGTTGAATTTCGACAGATGAAATATTGTGACTCAATTCCGCGCTGTCTGTTTGAACTTGGCTTCCGTTAGCCTCGACCAGAACGCTTTCCGAGCCGGCACCCAGCTGCAGCCGCAGTTCGACCGGTGTCTCCACGGAGGCCACTACGGTGACATTATCTACAACAAGATCGGCAAACCCCTTGGCCTTCACTTTTATTTGATAGATTCCGGGCAGAACAGCGGTGATGCGATACTCGCCAAAACTTCCGCTGGCTGTCGTTCGGGTCTCACCTTCGACTTTTGCCTCGGCCGTAATTTCGGCGCCGGCAACCGCCGCGCCACTTGCATCAAGAACCGTGCCCACAATCGTTCCCTTACTCGTTTGCGCCGATGACATCGTCGCGAACCCTAACATGACTACAGTGATCACCAGGCTGGCCAGAAAAAGCCGAAAATGCTCTTGCATCAATTCCCCCGATTTTTCAAAATTAAACAACGCCCAAGCTCAATTTAATGCTAAGAAAGCACTCCGAACTCCACTCCATGAAAATAATTATTCGTTCCTAAGCAGTCCATTATCATGGACCTAAGATGTGGTCGCAATCTAACGTAGACCTTAATTTAGTTATGATTTTAGGAATTTTTGCGAGGATATACTGTATTTCATATATCTCGTCGCGTCACTAGGAGCAACTAATTCGGCGGTGCCTCACTCTGCCGCCGGACCCGACAAAACTTGCTCAATCCTTGTTCCCGGCAATCCCGGTTTAGGGTGTCGCGGATCTTGCCGAGACCGTTCCCGCCTTTTGCGCCTTCGAATCCATCCAGACATGTTGCATAGTATTTTTAAAAATTATTTATCGAGGGTTCCAAACCTTTCGCGGAAATAGATTTCGCGGAATTATCTTGAAAATTAGCTAACTTGTAAGTTATACTGCTTGTGCTGTTGCGGAGTAGATTGCGACGGAAGTCCGTGCCTCTATTCTGCATCCTTTATAAGGCCCCTCACGCGCTAGTAACTCACTCCCGGCCCAAACCCTTTACAATCAACACTTCAAAAGTGTATCTAAACAAAGACCTTAAAACCCTTTATTTTGATACACTTTCAAATTGCGGTTTATCATATATAAATAAGCAACTACTATTAAATCAACTACTTACAAGTGCTTTAATGGGCATTTCTCGAGGGAGGGGGGGTGGGCCCACCTCAAAATTTGCAAATCCTTTGTTTCGCGCTAGAAGGCCTTTTTCCGGAGGCACCCCTCGCGGTTTGCCTCGGACTGTATACTTACCAATCGAAGCTAAATCCATGACCGAACAAGAACCCTCCACGCCGACAATAACCGCCATCCCGCAAATGGACCTGGCGGCGCAATACGCGGAAATCGGCGCGGAAATTCAAGCGGCAATAGCCGCGGTCGTTGCCTCCCAGCAATTTGTTTTGGGCACCCAGGGGGCTGCCTTAGAAAGCGAAATCGCCGCGCTGTGCGGCGTCTCGCATGGCGTTGGCGTGGCGTCCGGGACGGACGCGCTGATTCTGGCGCTGCGCGTTTGCGGAGTACGCGCCGACGATGAAGTAATTTTGCCGCCTTTCACATTTGTCGCCACCGGCAGCGCGGTTAGTGCGTTGGGAGCGAAGCCGGTCTTTGCGGACATTCGTCCCGACACGTACAACATCGATCCGCAACAGCTTGCCTCGCGTATTACTTCAAAAACGCGCGCCGTTGTCGCCGTACATCTATATGGCCTGGCAGCGGACATGGATGCCGTTAACGCAATCGCTCGCGAAAGCAAAGTGGCGGTTGTTGAAGACAACGCCCAGGCTATCGGCGCAACTTATAAAGGGCGTCCGACCGGATCGCTCGGCGATGCAGGTTGCATCAGTTTTTATCCAACGAAAAATCTTGGCGCCTACGGCGATGCGGGAATGGCGGTGACAAATTCAGCGGAGATGAACGAACGCCTGCGTGTTCTTCGCAACCATGGCCAAACTTTCAAATATGTAAGCAGCGAGCCAGGTTGGAATTCGCGATTGGATGAAATTCAAGCCGCGGTTTTACGCGTGAAATTGCGTTATCTGTCCGCTTGGCAAAAAACACGCCAGAAACATGCGGCCGAATACACGCAAGCGTTGCGCGAGGTCCCAGGGGTGATGACACCAGCCACTCCCGACGGCTATGAACACGTCTATCACCAGTACACCATTCGCGTGGAACGCCGCGACGCTTTGCAGAAATTTCTTGCCGGGCGCAAGGTTGCCAGCGCCGTCTACTATCCTGTGCCGCTACACCTCCAGCCGCTCTATGCCTCGCTGGGATACAAACCCGGAGATTTTCCGCACGCGGAAAAAGCTGCGCAGGAAGTGCTCTCACTACCAATGTATCCGGAATTAAAAAGCGAACAGATTCTTCGCGTGGTGGAGGCGATCGCGGATTTTCAGAAAACGTGTTGTTAAAAATGGTGCGACGAAAATTTCTTACCCAGACTGAAAATTACTTACCAAGGAAAAGAATCATCAGCAAAAATACCCACAGGCCATCCATGAAATGCCAGTAGTAGCCGGTGACTTCAGCGGCCATGGACAGAGAAACACCGCGCGCTTCAGCTTTGCGCATGGCGACAAAAATCAGCGCTCCAACGCCGCCCAACAGATGAAGGCCATGCGCTCCGGTGAAAACGTAAAAAAAACTGCTGGCGGGATTGCTGGCGATAAAAATTCCTTGCGCCGCGAGCTGCTTCCACACAAAAATTTGTCCCAGCAGAAAAAGAATCCCGAGCGCGGTGGTCACCGTCCATATTTTCCGGAAACCGGCGTTGTCCGACTGCGCCAATCGCTGCCGCGCGATTTCCAATGTTGCGCTACTGGCCAGCAGAACAGCGGTGTTGATCCATATCAGCAGCGGCAAATGCACCGGGATCCAATCATTGCTGGTGCCTTTGCGAACCAAAAACGCGCTGACCAGCGCCATAAAAAACATCAAGATGGAAAGAATGCCCAGCGAAATTCCAGTTTTGTAGCGATTCAGCGAAGAGCCGCCCGACGGACGTTTTTTTCCGGAATCGTCGCCATCGCCATCCCCGCGGAGGGGCGGACGGATTCCGCCTCCCCCACCGCCCCCTGTGTTTTCAATTATGATTTCGATATCGTCGGTTACGACGGGAGTTGGCATGATAAACCTCTTGCCGAAAACTTTTAGATTGCCGGTTTGCTGAAAATTGTGTTGCGCAAAATTTTGTTAAACAAATTTTGTTACCGTATCGCGAGAACAGATCCGTGTTTACGATACACCTTTCAATTCAAAAACGATAATTCTATGCGCGCTTCGCGGCGGTCTGCTTACTTTTCGGATTATTTAATTCAGCGGCGGCTTGCTGTTGCGCGTGAATTAAATATTCAGAATACGGACCCTTGAAATCCTCGATTTTCCCCGCCTTGAAATGCCAGATTCTGGTAGCAACTTCATCAAGAACATCTTCGTCGTGAGTAACCAGCAACACGGTGCCTTCGTATTTCTGCAGCGCGATATTCACCGCGTTGATAGATTCCAAGTCGAGGTTGTTGGTGGGCTCGTCGAGCACCAGAAAATTTGGTTTCTGCAACATGAGTTTGCAGAAAATTAATCGCGCGCACTCTCCGCCGGAAAGCGCGCTGGTGGGTTTGAGAGCGTCTTCACCACTGAAAAGCATTTGGCCCATCAGCCCGCGTAATTCCTCTTGTGAGGATTGGGGATCGAACTGCCACAACCATTCGATGGCGGTGACGCCTTTGCTTTTATCGATGGTATAGGTAAAGTCCTGCGGAAAATATCCGACAGAAACTTCATGACCCCAGACCACGTTGCCACTATCAATGGGAAATTGCCTGTCCGCGTCGGTAATGAACTCGTTGGCATTGCGAATCAGAGAGCGCAATAAGGTAGTTTTGCCGGAACCGTTGCGGCCAGTGAGGGCAATTTTTTCTCCGCGAGTTATGCTGGCGGAAAAATGCTGAATTACCTTCAGGCCATCATAAGACTTCACAAGTTTTTTTGCTTCGAGGGGCAACCGCCCGGAAGGACGATTGATGTTGAAGCGAATATACGGGCGTTGAATGTTAGAACGCGCCAGTTCCGCGGTTTGCAGACGCTCGACTTCTTTTTTGCGCGAAGTAGCTTGCGCGGACCGGGTTCCGGCGGAGAAACGCGCGATAAAATCATTCAGTTGCGCAATTTTCTTTTCCCGGACGGCGTTGTCCGCTTCAATGCGCGAGCGGATTTGCGTTTTCGCGACAACCATCTCGTCGTATCCGCCGACGTACATGATGATGGTTTCATAGTCGATGTCCGCGGTATGAGTGCAAACGCTGTTTAGAAAATGGCGGTCGTGGGAAATGACCAGCAGTACGCCCTGGTATTCGCAAAGATATTCCTTGAGCCAATGAACGGAATCAAGGTCGAGGTTGTTGGTGGGTTCGTCGAGCAGAAGCGCGGTGGGATTACCAAAAAGCGCTTGCGCCAATAGGACGCGCACTTTCTGGCCGCCCTGTAGTTCGCCCATTTTGCGTTCATGAAGATCCGATTCGACTCCAAGTCCATCGAGAAGGATGGCGGCGTCAGCTTCGGCGGTGTAACCGCCTTCTTCGCCAACGATTCCTTCAAGTTCCCCGAGCCGCATACCGTCGCTGTCGGTTAATTCATCGTGAGGCTTTGCGTAGAGGGCGTCGCGCTCTTCAAGAGCTTTCCATAGCGGGCCGTTGCCCATAATAACGGTGTCGATTACGCGGAAGGCATCGAACGCAAACTGATCCTGGCGAAGAACCCCCATCTTTTTCGGGCGGGTGATGGAGCCTTTGGTGGGCTCAATTTCGCCGGTTAAAATCTTCATAAAAGTGGACTTGCCAGCGCCATTGGGGCCGGTAACGGCGTAGCGGCGTCCTGCCATAAAGGTGCAGGTAACGTCTTCAAACAGGACGCGCGGACCGAAACGCATGGTGATGTTATTAACAGCAATCATAAGCCTCTAATTGTACCGTGAAATGAAAATTTGCGCTTCGACGAGTGGTGAATTGATTTTGCAAAGCCAGAAGACAGAACAATCCACGACACGTATTTTGCGGGGGCAAATTCACAAGCAGTTGTACGCGGACTGCGTTGGGTTAGAGCGCCATCGTACCCAAGGCAGTGGAGCTTCAGATTGGAAATTGAAGATTGGTGCGGTCGAGAGGACTCGAACCTCCACGCCTTGCGGCGCTAGCACCTCAAGCTAGTGCGTCTGCCAGTTCCGCCACGACCGCGTTGAGTTTTTATAGTAAGTGGCGCATTTCTGTTTGTCAAACCAGAAGGAGACAGAAGAGCGCGCAAAATATTACTTCTTGGGTGGAGTTGCGGGAGCGGGCTGCGGCGCATTTGATTGCGGCACGGCCGGAGTATTTCCAGTCGGCGTGGCCGGGGCGTTCGTAGGAGTGGGCTTAGGAGGGGTCTTAGGAGCGGGCTTGGAGTATTGTTGCAGGACCGAGCCACCGGTTTGCGATTCCGCGCGATCGATGCGCAGGACGAGCGCCATGGCGCAGATCATAAACATGATGGCGCACCAAGTAGTAGCTTGCGAAAGGATCGTGGCTGCTCCGCGAGGACCGAAGGCGGTTTGGCTACCGGCGCCGCCGAATGCTCCGGCAAGATCGGCTGCCTTACCACTCTGCAGCAGCACCACAATGATCAAGACAAAGCAATTCATGACAAAAAAGATTCGCAACAAAATACCGGAATATTTGAAGCCGATGACGATAATCGCCAACCCTATCAACAAAGAAACTGTCCACTTCATCCAACCTGGCATCTATACTCTCCTGATTCCTTGATGCACCCGCGTGCGATTCCCGGTTACGACCAATCTCTTACGATGCTTGCAAACGATTTAGCGTCGAGGCTTGCACCGCCAACCAGCGCGCCGTCCAGTTCTTCCTGAGCCATCAAACCGCGGATGTTATCGGGTTTGACGCTGCCGCCGTAGAGAATGCGCAAGGCGGCGGCGTGACCGTCCGAAAATTTCTCGGCGGCGCATCTACGGATAAATGAGTGCACCGCAGTGGCGATTTCCGGCGTTGCAGTCCGTCCGGTCCCGATGGCCCACACTGGCTCGTAGGCAATCAGAATACGGGAGAATTGTTCATGGGTCAACGAACCGACGCTGCCGGCGAATTGGGTGCCGCAAATGTGCTCGGTCTTTCCAGCTTCCCTGTCGGTCAACATTTCGCCGATGCAGACGATGGGGGTGAGGCCGGCGGCGAGCGCCGCTCTGGTTTTCTTTAGAACGGTTTCGTCGGTTTCGCCGAAAAACTGACGGCGCTCCGAATGTCCAATAATTGCGTAACGGCAGCCGGCGTCGACCAACATAGGCGGGGAGATTTCTCCGGTGTAGGCTCCCTCTTTTTCCCAGAAAACGTCCTGGCCGGCGATGGCGATCTGCGTGGACTTTGCGGCTTCGAATGCGGCGGGAATGGAAGTAAAGGGTGGGGCGACAACGATGTCACAGTGATTTGCGTCCGCAACGAGTGGAGCGAACGCGGAAAAAAAGGCGCGAGTTTCCGACTGCGATTTAAATAATTTCCAGTTGCCAGCGATGACGCGGCGTCTCATTAGATCGCTCCAGGGTATTGGATGGGAAAACCCCCACCCCTAAACACCAAGGGTGGGGCACCCACAACAAAAAGCAAGGAAAAACAAGGAAAAACAACGAAAAGCAGATCCCTCACCCCGCCGAAGCGGCGGGATTCGGGATGACAACGGGCGGAGTACGCTCGGGGCGTCAATAAGATCATCGGCTTATTTGTTGGTCAGGGCTTCCACGCCGGGAAGTTTACGGCCGCCCAAGAATTCCAGGGAAACGCCGCCACCGGTGGAAATGTGCGAGATTTTATCGGCTACACCGGACTGATGAACGGCGGCGACAGAGTCTCCGCCGCCCACGATGGAAGTGGCACCGGCGGTGGTGGCCGCAGCGACAGCTTTGGCAACTTCGAGTGTGCCTTTGGCAAATGCGGGCATTTCGAAGACACCCATGGGCCCGTTCCAGACAATGGTTTTGGATTTAGAAATTTCGGCGGCGTAGGCGGCGATGGTTTTTGGACCAATGTCGAGTCCCATTTGATCGGCGGGAGTGGAATTTACGTCAACGGTGGTGGCGGGAGCGTCGGCTTTGAACTCCGGAGCAATGACGTGGTCGGTGGGCAAAAGAAATTTAAAGTTACGCTGTTTTGCGTCTGCAAGAATTTTTTTGGCGAGATCGAGCTTGTCTTCTTCGACCAGCGATTTGCCGATTGCGATGCCTTGCGCTTTCAGAAAAGTGTAGGCCATGCCGCCACCGATAAGCATGGAGTCAGCGACCTTCATCAAATTTTCCACCACTTCGATTTTGTCGCTGACTTTTGCTCCGCCCAGAATGGCGACAAACGGCCGCGCGGGGTTGCTGATAGCTTTGCCGATATAGGCCAATTCCCTTTCCATGAGCAGGCCGGCGGCGGACTGCTTTACAAAACGGGTAATGCCTACGACGGAGGCGTGGGCGCGATGAGCGGAGCCGAACGCATCGCAAACGAACAAACCATCACACAGAGCGGCAAGCTGTTTGGAAAAAGCTTCATCGTTTTTTTCTTCTTCGGGATGAAAGCGGACATTTTCAAGAAGCAGGACGTCGCCGTCGCGCAAGGCCTTGCTTTTGGCTTCAGCGTCAGGGCCGACGCAATCGTTGGCGAACGCGACTGGCTTCCCGAGCAGCTCTTCGAGTTTTTTTGCGGCCGGCTTAAGCGAATATTTCGCTTCCGGTCGGCCTTTGGGGCGACCGAGGTGCGAAGCAAGGACCAAGCGTCCACCTTTTTCGATGGCGAGTTTGAGGGTGGGCAAAGTTTCGCGAATGCGGGTGTCGTCGGTGACGACGCCGTCTTTTAAGGGAACGTTGAAATCCACGCGAATAAAAACGCGTTTGCCCTTGAGATCGAGATCTTTAATCGTGAGTTTGTTCATGATTTGTGTTTGGGTTCGGGTAAAAAATCAGGGCGGATTTTCGTCCGCCCTGGTGGCTAGAATTTTGCGGCCATTAATTTGATAAGGTCGCGGCAGCGGCAGGAGTAGCCCCACTCGTTGTCGTACCAGGCGAGAACTTTCACGCAGCGGTCGCCGACGACTTTAGTGTATTCAGAATCGACGATGGAGGAATTGCTATTGCCTTTAAAGTCGGCGGAGACCAATTCTTCGATGGTGTAGGCCAGAATGCCCTTCATCGGGCCTTCGGCGGCGGCTTTAAGAGCGGCGTTCACACTTTCTTTGGTGGCGGGTTTATCGACAAAGACAGTGAGATCCACGACGCTGACATTGGGCGTGGGCACGCGCATGGCATAACCGTCCAGCTTCCCTTTGAGAGCGGGGATAACGAGATGCAGCGCTTTGGCTGCGCCTGTGGAACTCGGAATCATGTTTATTGCCGCGGCACGGGCGCGACGAAGATCCTTGTGCGGGAGGTCGAGCAGCTTCTGGTCATTGGTATAGGAATGGATGGTGGTCATAGTGCCGCTGTGAATGCCGAAAGTGTCGTTCAAAACTTTGGCGACGGGAGCAAGGCAGTTGGTGGTGCAGGAAGCGTTGGAAACGACGTTGTGTTTCGCGGGATCGTATTCCTTGTCGTTGACTCCGAGGACGAAGGTTGCGTCGGGGCCGTCGGCAGGCGCGGAGATAATTACTTTTTTCACCGAGCCTCGAAGATGCTTTTTGGCGTCGGCACCTTTGGTAAAAAGCCCGGTGGATTCCACGACGATGTCCGCGCCCACGGAGTTCCAATCGATTTCAGCGGGGTCTTTCACCTTGAATACCTTCATGGTATTGCCTTCAACGGTGATGGAGTCTTCGGTGTGGGTGATGGTGTGATGCAGGTTTCCGAGCACGGAATCGTACTTGAGCAAATGGGCGAGGGTTTTGGCATCGGTAATGTCATTTACAGCGACGAACTGGATGTTTTTGTCGTCCAGAGCGGTTCTGACAATGTTTCTTCCGATGCGGCCGAAGCCGTTGATGCCGACCTTAATGGGCATTACTTCCTCCGATGCGGGATGGTGACCGGTTCGCGGGCACGTTTAGTATGTTGACCGGTGCGTGATCAACTTCACTGACGCAGGCGCGTTCAAGGTGAACTAAAAATGGTATGAAGAGAGCGAGGAAAAGTCAAACGCGGGAGAGGAAATAAGTCGGAGAGCAATTGTCAAAATCTTGTAATCAAAATTTTGCTAGAGAGACAGAAGATCAGGGCGAGGCAGTGCCGATTTGAAGCGTGGGCCGGAATAGGGACCAAATCGGGACTAAGAGAATGAGGCCGGGTGGGAGACGTACCAAATAAGTCGGGTGTTTTGTGCGCGTGCGGATGAGGATGAAAGTACTGGGCTCTACGGTGTGGAAATTGCAAGGTTCTTCACGCGCCAGCCAAAGACTTTCGAAACAGGGGGTTCGACCCGGTGAATACTGCAGTAAGACAGAGTCAAACTTTGGATACTCGCGTACCGCGCTTGAATCGCGAGGGAAACGCGGCGTTGCCTCAAGAAGCTAAAGATTGCAAGGCAGTTGACGAGCCGAAAACACGGATCTACATAGCCGCGGAAAATCGGCTGCTGCAAGAAGTTTTGGCGCGGATGTTAGCCAAGCGGGGAGATATCGAAGTGATTGTGGGGAACGGGACTGGAGCTTTCCACGCGGAAGAGTTGCTTCCGGCGAAGGTGACGATTTTGCTGCTGGCGTCTCGCGGCAAGCTTTCAGAAGACTTGATATTGATTCGAAAAGTAAGAACCACAACGCCTGAAGCGAAAATTCTTTTGTTGGGAATGACACGAGACGAAACGGAATTTTTGCAAAGCGTGAGAGCCGGGGTAAGCGGTTATTTGCTGCGTGATGCGTCCGCGGAGGAAGTGCTGGAAGCGGTGAAGACCTTGCAGCATGGCGACGTCTATTGTCCGAACGCGTTATGCGCGGTGCTATTTCAATACTTTGAAAAGGAAGCGACGACCTTCCCTTCCGCCCGGGTGCATCAAGTTTTGGGACTAACGCGCAGAGAGCAGCAACTGATTCCTTTCATTTCGCAAGGAATGACGAATAAAGAGATGGCTAATCATTTTTGTTTGTCGGAGCAGACCATCAAAAACCATTTGTATCGCATGAAGCATAAAATTGGAGCAGACAACCGGCTGGGCATCGTGCAGGTTTGTCGCGCGCAAGGATTTTTGGCGTAACTTCTTGCCATTAACGGCGCTGCGATTGCGCCTGCTGCCCGGCTTAGCGGAAATAAGCTTCGGTTACGTATTGCTGGACCATGCGGTGGGTGTTGAAGTAAGAACCATTTATGGAAATGGCGTGCTGCATTACGTTCAGGTAGCGGTTGCGATCGTGATAAAACATCGGCAAAATCGCACCCTCTAACTTCGAATAAAGCGATTCGGCATCTTCGGGATTATCCGCGGAACTTTCCGCGGTTTGGCGAAGCGGACCGATGGACCAACCGGTTACGCCCTCGATGTGCCCTTCCACCCACCAACCATCCAGTATGCTGAGGCTCGGCACCCCGTTGACGGCGGCTTTCATGCCGCTGGTACCGGAAGCTTCCAAGGGGAACATGGGCGTGTTGAGCCATAGATCGCTTCCGGAAGTCATCAAGCCGCCGAGATCGAGATCGTAATTATCGAGAAACACCACGGTAACGGATTTTTTCAGCGCGCGTTTGGCGCGGTAAATGTGGCGAAGAATATCTTTTCCAGTTCCATCCTTTGGATGAGCTTTCCCGGCGTAAATAATTTGAAAGGGGCCGACATCCTTAGCGATTCTGCGCAGGCGGTCGAGATCCATAAGGATGAGATCGGCGCGTTTATATTCGGTGGCGCGGCGCGCGAAGCCGATGGTAAAGACTTCAGGGTCGAGACTGAGCCCAGTTTTTTTGTGGACTTCCTTGAGCAAGTCGCCCTTGGCCAGAAGGTGCGCAGACCAAAGATCTTCAGGGGGAAGAGCGAGCGCGCCGCGCAGGCTGAAATTATCTTCGCGCCAGTGCGGAAGGTAACGGTCGAATAATTCCTGGAGCGGGGCAGCCGCCCAGGTGGAGGCGTGGACGCCGTTGGTGATGGCCTCGATGGGGACGCCAGGAAACATTTTGCGCGAAGTCTCGGCATGTAACTTGGCGACGCCATTGACGTAATTGCTCAAACTAAGGGCCAAGTAAGTCATGTTGATGGACGCGCCATTTCGCGCGGCCTCTTGCAAATTAGAAAAGCTACGCTCAGCTTGCAGCACGCGTTTTAACAAATCGGCTGAAGAAGCGTCCTGCAAATTGAGAAACCCTTCCTGGTTGGGAAAGAGGCGGGTCATGTACTCCATTGGGAATTTATCGTGACCCGCAGGCACTGGGGTGTGGGTGGTGAATACACACTTGCTGCGAACTTTCGCGATGTCCTCACCTTGAATGGAGGTGCGGCGTGCTTTGGCGGCTTCCTGATCGAGAAGTTCGAGGGTGAGGAGAGCGGCGTGGCCTTCGTTCATGTGGTACCGGGTGAGTTCGGTGTGGCCCAAAGCATGAAGCATTCGTACGCCGCCGATACCCAGAATCACTTCCTGACGCAGGCGATAGTAGGGATCGCCGCCGTAAAGCGAGCCGGTCAATTCGCGGTCGCTGGGATCGTTGGAATCCAAATCGGAGTCGAGAAAATAGACGGGAACCTGGTAGCCACGGACTCCAGGAACGAGATAACGCCAGCAGCGCAATTCGATACGGCGATTCTCCAAAGAGATGGTGACGCGGGCGGTTTCCTCGGAGAGGAATTGTTCGATCTTCCATTCCACTGGCTCTTCCGATTGCGAACCATCTTCAGCGATGCGCTGGGTAAAAAATCCTTTTCGATAAAGCAACGAAACGGCGACCAAAGGAACACGAAGATCCGCGGCGGCGCGAATGGTATCGCCGGCTAGAACGCCCAAGCCTCCGCTGTAGCTGGGCATATTGTTCTGCAAAGCAATTTCCATGGTGAAGTAAGCAACGCGTCGCTGAGGAGGGGTGGTCTGATCATCCATTTTTTGCAGTAGCTCCGTTGGGCCCAGGTGCAGTAGAGCAAACTACAGGGCTGTGAACTTTATATTGTGGTGGAATAGCGCGGGGCAATCAAGGGTGCAGTATTGAATGAGAAAGAAAAAGCCGGAGGGCTTGTGCCTCCGGCTTTTTCTTGTAGTTGCGCCTGGTGAATGCCGGCGAGAAGCGACGAGGCCTTTCGCTAGAATTCCAGGCGGATGGCGAGCTGGGCCTGCCGAGGATCGCCAACTCCGACGCGAAGAAAACCGTTGAAGTCGAATAGCTGCGGAGACGACAAGGGGTTCACGTTATTTTTATTGTTGAACGTGTTGAAGACTTCAATCTTCGGGATGATGCGGAGACGCTCGCCGAGATGGAAGGGGCGCTCGACACCGAAATCAAACGTAAAGAATGCGTTGTCTTTGCGCAAGGTGTTGCGCCGAATGGTTACACCGTCCTGGATGCGGTTGAGGACCGACATCGGTTGAGCGGAATGGGCCTGCATGCGGATGTTGGCCTGGATGCCCCAGGGAAGATCGGCGACGGTATAGAAATTGAATTTGTGCCGTTCGTCGCGGTCGCTGTACGAGTACTCGGATGCGAGGTTGAAGAGATTGGCGTAGCGGAAGCTAAAGGGATCGCGTTCGTTCGAGTCATCGTCACGATCGACGGAGTAGACATAGTTGGCGTCGAAAAGGAAACGATGGCTAAAACGTTTACGGGCACCAATGGTGAGGCCCCGATAGAGCGATTTTGCCGAACTTACGGTGTCGGTGATCGAACCCAGATTCGAGAATGGCGCGGGAAAATCCGTCGAAAAATCAGGGTTTTGGATGGAGCTCAAATAGGTTACCGTTTGCGCTCCACCGGTCGCCGGAATACACACGCCTGTGGGATCCAAAACCAAACCTGCTTTCGCACAAGTTGCCGCGGCGGCCGCACCGGTCGCTCGCGAAACGTTCGGGTTTGTAAAACGTGTCAAATGAACACCTTTGGACCATGTGAAATCCACATAACCGGAAAGATCTCCGATAATTTTTTGTTCGTAACCAATATCCAACGCATAGATACGCGGATTAGCGTAGCTCTTGTCGAACACCGTGACTCCCGGCGAACAGGGAAGTTTTCCGCCTCCGCAACGCAACGGCGGAGTCGGCACCACACCCGGGTAGGTGGGGGGAGGCGGAGCCGCAAAGGCATTCGCGGTATTGAAGAAAGTTCCCGCGGCGATTTCCTGCTGCTGCACGCCGTTGGTGGTAATCGGGCCGGTCTGGGTCAGCATGTTCTGGCGGGCATTGAAAATACCAACGCTGGCGCGAAGAGCTGAGGTTCCCTTCCCGGTGATGTCCCATGCAAAACCAAGGCGCGGCTGAAATTCCTTGTTCTGGTTCGGTAGTTTGCCGGTCGACGGAAAGTTGGGATCGGTAAGATTGACTCCATAAGCGGTATTCGCTGGAGCAATGACTGGATTCGGGAAGTGCTGCGCATCCCAGCGAAGACCGTAATTCAACGTGAGATTGCGCGTAACCTTCCAGGTGTCTTGCACGAATAGAGAAAAATCATCGTTGGCAATGTTTGCGTAGCCGGACTGGTCAAGGGTAGTGCTTCCGGGAAGGCCGGTCGGTCCATGCTGAAGATAAAGCAACAGCGGGCCGCCGACAAGAGACGGGCCACCCGGGCCGCAATGCTTAGGATTGGTAGGGTTGGCGTCTGGGACGAGAAGCGAGATATCGGAGAAGGTACCACCCGCGCATTCGACGGTGCCTGGGCCGAAACCTGGGCCCAGTGTAGAGGGAGACGCGTAGTGTAAGAATCCGGTGACGCTGTCGAAGATGTAGCGGCCGGTGAAGAAACCGCGGAAGACTTGGGTGTTGCGGCTGTGCAGCCACTCGCCGCCGACTTTGAAGGTATGCTTTCCTTTGATCAACGAGAAATTGTCGCGGACGCCGGTGCGATAGAAAAGTTCGTCGACGGTGGGCTCCAAAAAGAAGGGCTGGCCGAAGCGAAACGTGGTGCCGAAGCCCATAGCGGTATCCGGGATTGCGCCGGTAGCGGTATTAACAGCGCTACGAGGGCGGGTTTCACGGCCATACGTGAAGTGCGCCTCGTTGAGCATGCTGCTGGAGAGGGTGGTGAACCAATTGAGATTCAACGCCTGAATTTTCGAGGGGCCTTCGGTGCCGTTGGCGGAAGTTCCGTAAGTGGGAACGTCAAAAGTCTGGTTCGGATTTTTCGACCAATCAAAATTGTAGGAGCCGAAAATCTGATTGTTGGCGTTCAGATTGTAATCGACGCGGCCGAAAAGGGCGGCGTTGCGAACCTGGTGGGCTACGGGCTTGCTTTCATCGGAACTATAATTCGTTTTAAAAAAATTCAACAGAACCAGGCGTTGGCAGTCAGGGCTGGCGGCTATTGCGGCGTCAGTGATGCTGCCGTTATTGAAGATGGGATTGGAAACGCTGCACGCGGTGCCGAGGGGCACACTTAGATTCTTCCTAGTCAAATTTTCACGGATGCCTTCGCTGGCAGCGAAGAAGAAAAGCTTGTCCTTGATGAGATGACCACCAAAGCTCCCGCCGAATTGATTGCGGCGGAAATTATCGAGGGGCTTACCGTCGGAGGTGGCAGCGGTGAGAGCTTCGGTGCGGAAATATTCGAACAGGCTGCCGTGGTAATCATTGGTGCCGGACTTGGTGATGACGTTGACCACGCCGCCCGCGGTGCGTCCGTATTCGGCGTTAGCGCCGCTAGAGATGATTTGAAATTCCTTTACCGCTTCGAGGGTTATATCAGCGGCTGCACGTTGGCCGCCGGGTTGCTCGCCGAAGAAACCGTTGTTGTAATCACCACCGTCGAGGCTGATGTTGTTGAATATGCCGCGTTGCCCGTTGATATTGATTTCGTCGCCGTCTGGTCCCTGGGAAATGCTGACGCCGGGTGTCAGGGTGAGCAGGTCTTCAAACTTGCGACCCAGTACCGGGACGCTCTCGACAGCAAGCTCGTTAAGCGTGGAGGAAGCTTCAGTTTTCGTGACTTCGACAATGGGGACATCGGTGACCACAATCTGCTCCGAGGCGGCGGAAACTTTCTGCGTAATCGGCAAGGAGAGCACTTGGCCAACGGTCAGATCGATGTTTTGCTGCACGATGGTGGCGAAGCCGGATTTGGTGACGGTGATGGTATAGCGCCCTGGGGCAAGATTAAGAAATGTGAAATGGCCGTCACTGTTAGTGGTTATGGTGCGCGAAAAATTTGTATCGAGATTTCTGATTTCGACGCTGGCGTCAGGAATGGTGCCGCCGCGTTCATCAAGCACATCTCCTTCAACCGTAGCGGTAGTGATTTGCGCCTGGCTCCAGCTTCTGGGAGCGCACACCAGGATGAGCGCCAGCGTAAAAATTGCACAGAAAACATTTTTCATTATTCCCCCTAAAATGGAACGACCATCCCCGACATGCCTGTGGCACCGACACTTCGCTGTGCTGAATCCTCCGACCAACGGAGAGGGGCACGCGAAAAAACTTTTGAGAGAGTGTAGGCGCAGCAGAAGAAAACCACAAGAGCACTCCTGTGGAAAGTTTGGTTAAGGGCCAGCACAATTTTAACTAGCGGTTCACCACTAGAGCGTTCGAATAAACTTGAGTTTTTGCGGGAGAAGGGATACATCAGATACACCACATAGAATTTTTCGATGCTGCTAAACGAGGCAAATATGACCCGTAAGAATATTTTTGGCCTAATGGCAATGAGTCTGGCGACGTTATTTGTGGAAAGTTCGCAGCTGCAAGCGCAAACCGCACCCGGGACGTCTGGATATCACTTGAGCAAGACTCTCGCTCTTGGCGGCGACGAAGGATGGGATTACGTGCTGGTGGATAGCGATGCACGGCGAGTTTATATTTCGCACGGTTCGCGTGTGCTGGTTATCGATGCGGACACATACGCGCCGCTGGGGGAAATCTCCGATACCCAGGGAGTTCACGGAATTGCCGTCGCTCCGGCCTTGGGCCGGGGATTCACAAGCAATGGCCGGTCGAATAACGTGAGTATTTTTGATCTGAAGACGTTTAAGACCATCGGCACGGTGCCAACCGGTAAAAATCCCGATGCGATTCTTTATGAAGAGTCGAGCAAGCGGCTGTTCACGTTTAATGGCGGGTCATCGGATGCCACGGCGATAAATGCCGCGGATGGAAAGGTGATCGGGGCAATAGCTCTGGGTGGAAGACCGGAGTTCGCGGTAGCCGACGGCCGTGGGAACATTTATTTGAACATTGAGGACACTTCGGAACTGGTACAACTGGATGCGAAGAACCTGAAAGTCTTACACCGATGGCCCGAAGCGCCCTGCAAAGAGGCATCGGGCCTGGCGATAGACGTAAAAAATCGGCGGCTATTCGCGGGATGCGGCAACAAAATGATGGCGATAATAGACGCGGATTCAGGCAAAGTGATTGCCACACCGGCGATTGGCGAAGGCGTGGACGCCAATGCATTCGATCCGGGCACGGGTTATGCCTTTGCATCCAACGGTGAGGGAACCTTGACGGTGGTTCATGAGGATTCGCCAGATAAATTTTCCGTGGTGGAAAACGTGGTAACGAAGAAAAGCGCGCGCACCATGGGATTGGATTTGAAGACCCACAAAATATTCTTGCCCACGGCGGAATTTAATGAGCCCGCGCCTGGCGAGCGACGCGGCAAGATGAAGCCAGGAACGTTTGCTGTGCTGGTACTGGAAAAATAGATTCGACCATTTAAACGGCATGGCCTATAGGACACGCCGGATCTTTTCGTCTAACCTTCCTTCCGGCAACAGTGATAGAAATGAAGTGTGGAAGTTTGCTGCTGCATGCTTCCATCCCTCTCGAATCAACGCATTAGCTATCAAGGCGCGAATGCCTTGATGGTTTCAAGGTAATTCCCTTTCCAAAAGATTTCAATTGGGTCGCCATGCCTGCGCAGCTATGTGCTTTGTTGCGCCGGTGTCCGCGGCTCTGGAGGCAGGGGCATGCCAACTGGATTGGTTGAACTAAGTGTAGCGCGCGCTCCCGCGTGGTATAGCGAGATTGGCTACAAAATCCTCAAGCGCAACTTTCTCGCCTGGCCAATTCTCGGGTTGTTGTTGTTCCCCGCTTCGGCCCAACAAACATTAAAAGAAATGAGCGAGAAAAGTCTGGAAGATTTGATGAACATCGAAGTGACCTCGGTATCGAAGAAGCCGCAACCGATGTCCAAAGTGGCTTCGGCGATTTTCGTCATTAGACAAGAGGATATCCGGAATTCAGGAGCGGTAAATATCTCGGGTCTACTTCGCATGGTTCCGGGGCTCGATGTGGCGCAGATCAACGCTCACAGCTGGGCGATCAGCGCTCGCGGATTGAACGAAGAATTCGCAAACAAGCTTTTGGTATTGATTGACGGGCGAACGGTTTATTCACCGCTATTCGCTGGGGTTTATTGGGACGTACAGGATCTGCCTTTAGAAGATTTGGACCGCATCGAAGTAATTCGCGGGCCAGGCGCCACGGTTTGGGGCGCAAATGCGGTCAATGGAGTGATCAACATCATTACAAAACCAGCGAAGGAGACACAAGGCGCCCTGATAGTAATTGGAGGAGGGACGCATGAGCGGGCGTTTGGCATGGCGCAATATGGAGGGCGAATCCGTAACAGCGTGACCTACCGCATTTTTGCCAAGGGGTTAGACAAAGGGCCTTTTTCATCGGTTTCCGGTTTGAGCGGGTACGACCAATCCGATTTGTTGCACAGCGGATTTCGCGTGGATGCGAGTATATCCAAGAAAAACCTTTTGACGCTGGAAGGCGACATTTACAAGGGTGGAGAAGGCAAGATAAACAACCTGGCGACTCTTACGCCTCCATTCGCGTCCCTGGTTAAGTCGTGGTCTAGGGCGTCCGGTGGAAATTTACTGGGACGCTGGAACCACAATTTTTCTCCTCATTCCGATACCGAGCTGCAAATCTATTTTGACGGAAATAAGCGGAACACTCTGATATATGACGAAACGGTGAAGGCGATTGATGTGAATTTCCAACATCATTTCCAAAAGGGCTCGCGCCACGACGTCGTGTGGGGCGCGGAGTATCGCCATTTTTCCTATAGAACGAGGGGAACATTTTTTGCTTCCTTTGTGCCGGAATCCGCTGGCCACGATCTCATCAGCTCCTTTGTGCAGGATGAGATTGTCATCAAGCCCGATTCGGTCTATCTGACCTTAGGAGCAAAGTTCGAGCATAACGATTTCAGTGGATTTGAATTCCAGCCCAGCATCCGTGTGGCTTGGAGTCTGACGAAGAATCACACCCTGTGGGCAGCGTATTCCAGAGCCCGACGTACGCCTGCGCTGCTGGATCGAAGTGTGGAGAGCAACTTCAGAGCCTTCCCAGGACCAGGAGGGATACCGACGGTTTTGAACGCGCAAGGAAGCCCCACAACGATTAGCGAACACTTGGATGCCTTCGAGGCCGGCTACCGTAGCCGGATTTTGGCGAATTTTTCGCTAGATCTCGCAACTTTCTACAATAGATATACCGACCTGCAAACCCTGGAACCCGGCATTCCCTTCGTGGACAATGATCCTCCCCCTTTGCACGTGGAGGTGCCGTTCTTCTATGCGAACAACATGCACGGCGAAACGCACGGGTTTGAAGCAGCGGCGAAATGGAAAGTGACAGGCCGATGGACGCTCAGTCCGGGGTACACCTTCGAACAGATACACCTGCATCTCAGCGCCACAAGCCAGGATCCGACGGCAGTACCTGCCGGCGAAGGCAACAGTCCGCGGCACCAGGCGCAACTTCGATCAAACGTGGTGATACGTAAAGGCTTTGAGTGGAACGCGTCGCTCTATTTCGTGGATCGACTTCAAGCACAAATGGTGCCCGCCTACACCCGACTGGACACCGGGCTAGCGTGGCAGGTGTCGCCGCATGTGGCGATAGACGTAGTGGGTCAAAACCTTCTGAAAAATCAGCACCTGGAAGCGAACAGTAAGGCGCAAAGCGATTTTTCGGGCCAGATCAAGCGCAGCGTTTACGCCAAGTTGGTTTGGGTTTTCTGACCCGAGGATCGAGCCTGTTGAATTACAAACCTGTATTGGGCGCCTCCCGAGTGCGAGAAATGCAAAGGCTGCCGCACGCCCGAATTGGCGGACGAGTATGCTGCGCAATCCTTACCGTAGTAATCGCCGGAGCGACTGCATTCCCAGTTACGGCGAGACAAGAACACACCCTGGTTGAATATCAGGTTGAGGCTGCATTTCTTTATAACTTTGCAAAATTCATCGAATGGCCTGGGGATACTTTTCAAACTGAAAAGTCCCCGATTGTTATTTGCGTTTTTGGCCACGATTCCATGGTCACGATTCTCGACGAAGTTGTTCGCGGCAAAACGATCGGTGGCCGGGAAGTGGCGGTGCGCCGGGAAAATGAAACGTCAAATCTTAGAGGTTGTCAGATGGTTTTTGTCGATGAACAGGAAAATAAGCGGCTGCCGCTAATTCTTGGCAGTTTGGCGGGATCGAGCGTGCTGGTAGTCGGCGAAAGCGAAGACTTCGCGGAGCGCGGAGGAACGGTGCAATTTTATCTCGACGACAACAAGTTACGTTTCGCGATTAACGTGGACGCAGTCCAGAGGGCACATTTGAATGTGAGTTCGCGGCTACTCGCACTGGCAAGAATAGTTCATGACAACGGGCACCCGAAAGGTTGAGATGCGCTACTCCGCTTTAACCATCCGTCATAAGATCCAAGGAATTGTGATGATCACCTGCGCGGTTGCGCTGGCAGCCGCGACGGTGGTGTTCACGCTATACGACAGGAGCACCTTTCTGGCCGCGAAGACTGAAGACCTTGTCGTTTCGGCGCAAATCATTGGAGCGAACATCAGCGCCGCTATTGCCTTTCAAGACCCGCACTCCGCAGCTGAAATATTGGGTGCGCTCCGCGCGAAACAACATGTGGTGAACGCTTGCATATACGATTCCGCGGGAAAAGTTTTTGCGAAATATAGCCGGAATTCGGGCCAAAACAATTTTTCTCCACCCGCCGTACAACCGTATGGCGTCGCCGTGACCGGCGGAAAGATCATGCTGTTCCAGCCTATCGTGCTGAACCAGGAAGTTATCGGCACGATCTACATCGAGAACGATCTGGAAGCATTAAGAGAGCGAACGGTGCGGTTCGCTGAAATAGACATCCTGGTCTTGCTCGGATGCCTGGCGGTAGCCTTTGCACTCTCTTACCGGTTGCAAGGAGCTATTTCAGAACCAATTCGTGAGTTGGCGCAGACCGCGCGATCCGTTTCAGCGCACGAAGATTACTCCATTCGGGCCATCAAGCGAAGCGAAGATGAAATTGGGTTCCTGTTTGATCAGTTCAATGGAATGCTCGATCGCATCCAGCTAAGAGATGTGGCCATACAAAAAGCGCACGATCAACTTGAGGTGCGAGTTGTCGAGCGCACCGCATATCTAAACGCTCTCATTGAAAATAATCCTCTGGCGATTATGGTGATTGATGCCAACGAACACATCCAATTGTGCAATTCCGCGTTTGAAACTTTATTCCAATACGCTCGCCAGGAAGCGATAGGCAAGTCCGTCCACGGGTTTTTGGCCATCGCGGCAGGACCGAAAAGCATTGCGGAACTGGCAACCGCGGAAAATCCGCTGCACCTGGTTACACGGCGTCAGCGGAAAGATGGAACGCTGGTTGACGTCGAACTTCACACCGTGGGTCTAGTAGTTAACCACCAGCCTGCTGGTTCTCTCGTGATTTACCAGGACATCTCGATTCGCAAACAGGCAGAAGAGGCAATGCAACACGCCAAGGAGGCAGCGGAAGCCGCCAGTCGCGCCAAGAGCGAATTTCTGGCGAACATGAGCCATGAAATCCGCACGCCGATGAACGGCATCATGGGAATGACCGAATTGGTTTTGGATACCGAGCTGGATGCTGAACAGCGCGAATACCTGAATATGGCGAAGCTGTCCGCGGATTCCCTGCTATCGCTGATCAACGATATTTTGGATTACTCAAAGATAGAAGCCGGCAAGCTGGAAATCGACGCCATCGATTTCAACCTAGGCGACACTTTGGGCGACACCATGAAAACGTTAAGCTTGCGCGCGCACCAAAAAGGCCTGGAGCTGGCTTACGACTTCCAGCCGGATGTGCCCGACGCTATCGTGGGCGATCCCGGAAGGCTGAGACAAATCATCGTGAATTTGGTCGGCAACGCCATTAAATTCACGCAGCAAGGGGAAGTAATCGTTCACGTGGGCGTCGACTCGCGAACCAATGACGACATCCAACTGCATTTTACGATCATCGATACCGGGATCGGAATCGCGCTCGAAAAACAAGCTGCAATCTTCGAGGCATTTACCCAAGCGGATGGATCGATGACGCGCACTTACGGTGGCACTGGATTAGGCCTGACAATTTCGTCGCGACTAGTGGAATTTATGCACGGACGCATTTGGGTGGAAAGCAAGGTGGGGCACGGCAGTAGATTTCATTTCACCGCGCACTTTGGCTTGCAAAAAACGCCCGCGAGAACCGTGGTGCCGCGAGATCGCATGGCGCTCCGCGACATGCGTGTGTTGGTAGTGGATGACAACGCCACGAACTTGCAAATTCTGTTGAAAATGCTCTCTACCTGGCACACGAAGCCTCAGGGAGTCGACAGCGGGGCCAAGGCCATCACCGTTTTACAAGAAGCAATTGGGCTGGGCAGGGTTTTCCCGCTGATTCTGCTCGACGCGCAAATGCCGGAGATGGACGGTTTTGCGCTAGCCGAGAGTATAAAGCGCAACCCCGAATGGAAGGCCGTGACGATAATGATGTTGAGCTCCGCTGGCCAGCGCGGCGACGCCAGGCGGTGCCGGGAATTAGGTGTAGCCGCGTACTTAACCAAGCCGGTTCGCCAAGCAGAGTTGCTGGACGCTATCCTGACCGCTTTAGGAACGAAAACAAAAGAAAAGGCCGAGGTTCCACTGGTCACACGTCACTCACTCCGAGAGAGCGGCGAGCGCCTGCAAATCCTGCTGGTTGAAGACAACACAGTGAATCAGATGCTTGCAGTGCGCTTATTGGAGAAGAGGGGACACGCAGTAGTCGTGGCAGAGAACGGCAAGGTCGCCTTGGCAGTACTGGACAAACAATCATTTGATCTGGTTTTCATGGACGTACAAATGCCGGTAATGGACGGCCTGCAGGCTACCGCGGCGATACGCGAGCGAGAGCGCAAAACTGGCCGCCACATCCCTATCATCGCCATGACCGCCCACGCCATGGTGGGAGACAGAGAACGTTGCATCAATGCCGGGATGGATAACTATATAACCAAGCCAATTATGCCGGAGGAACTGTCGAACATTTTGAAGCAGTACTCCGCGCTATCCACAGTTTAGGTAGTTCGCCCCCCAGCAGCTCGACACGATTTAAGTCAAAAAAGAGCTTGACACTGACGTAGTGTTATACTTAACTATATCACATAGGCGCTTGAGCGCGCCTTAGAGGGAACAAAAACTTGAAACCAGAAAAACTTAAGGAGAATAAGAAAATGAAGATCCTTCGATTTATCGCACCGTTTGCTCTATTATCGCTGTCCAGCGTAGCGGTTGCGCAGTCCGACGCGCACAAGATGGACGCGGCAAAAGCCGCCGCGCCGAAGTCCGGCGCGCAGGTTTCTTTCGACACCATGAAAAGCCTGGCGGGAGAGTGGGAAGGCCCGGTCAGCGTCGCGGAAATGCCGGAGATGTCAGGCGGCAAGCCGATGCACCTCTCGCTGCGGGTAACCTCACGGGGAAACGCCCTGGTGCACGAGTTCCAGGAAGCAGGAACGCCGTTGGATGCGACAAAGTACGACCATCCGGTCACGATGCTTTACGTGGAGGGAGACCAACTCACGCTGATTCACTATTGCGACGCGGGGAACCGGCCGCGCATGACCGGTAAGGTGTTGGCGGACGGCAAGACGGTCGAGTTCGAGCTCAAGGACATCAGCGGGAGCACGGAGGAGCATATGCACCATGCGGTGTTCACCTTGATCGACGCCAACCATCACACCGAGGATTGGACGTTCATGATGAACGACAAGGCGATCCACGCGCACTTCGAGCTGCATAGGAAGAGCTAGAGCGTGCAGTATTTCTGTTAAGGTCTGCTAAGGGCTCTCTGGAAAACAGAATGGATCGTGAGTGGAATGACAATCAGCCGATTTACCGCCAAGTGCGAGACCGCGTCGCTGCCATGATACTCGACGGGGTTCTCAAAGAAGGCGACGCGCTGCCCTCGGTGCGCAATGTCGCCGCGGAATACCGCATCAATCCACTCACGGTCTTGAAGAGCTATCAACAACTGGTGGACGAAGGTCTGGTGGAGACCAGAAGAGGTCTCGGAATGTTCATCAACAACGGCGCGCGACGTTTGCTGATGCGGGACGAACGTCAAAAATTTCTCACCGCGGAATGGCCGCGGGTTCAGGCGACCATTCAGCGGCTGGGCCTAACGCCGGAGGAATTGCTTGCCGCCCCCGCGAAACGCCGTTCGAAATCGAAAAATTCCGAGGAGGAGCGCTGAACCATGGCATGCATAGAAGCCCGCGGCCTTCGCAAAACCTTTGGCACAACCGTGGCACTGGACGGCATCAATTTACGTGTTGAAGAAGGCCGCATCCTTGGGCTGATCGGTCCGAACGGAGCGGGCAAGACCACCGCGCTAAACGCGATTCTCGGTCTTACCACGTATCAGGGAGAACTCAAGGTCCTGGGACGCGATCCTGGCACTGAGCGAGATAGATTGATGCGCGACGTCTGCTTCATTTCGGATGTCGCGGTATTGCCGCGCTGGATCAAAGTTTCGCAGGCGCTCGATTACGTGGCAGGCGTGCATCCGCGATTCGATCGCGCGAAGGCGGAAAACTTTCTCACAAAAACCACCATCGGTCGCGACAGGAAAGTCCGCGAACTGTCGAAGGGCATGGTGACGCAACTTCATCTTGCACTGGTCATGGCCATTGACGCCAAATTGCTGGTGCTCGACGAACCGACGCTGGGCCTCGACATCCTGTATCGCAAACAGTTCTACGATTCCCTCCTGAACGATTACTTTGACCGCAGCCGCACAATCATTATGGCGACGCATCAGGTGGACGAGATCGAGCACGTCCTTACGGATATCATGTTTATCAACCGCGGCCGCATTGCGTTTGAGTCCACCAGGGAAGAATTGGAGTCGCGCTATGTGGAGGTCACGGTCCATCCGGAAAAAGTTGCCGCGGCGAGGGTGCTCAAGCCGTTCCACGAACGCGAACTGCTGGGTCGTAGCGTTCTGCTATTTGATGGTGTAGATCGCCAGCAACTCGCGGAACTTGGCGAGGTCCGCACGCCGGGCATTGCCGATCTTTTCGTCGCCGTCATTGGTAATCAGGCCGGACCGGCGCAAGGAGCGGCTCGATGAATAGCCAATCGCAGGCCATTCCCAATTCTCCCAGAGGGTGGCAGGCTCTCTCAGACATCCCATGGATTCATCGCTTCGTGTGGTGTGTGCAACGCGAACTCTGGGAAAACCGTTCGATCTATATTGCGCCGCTCGTGGCCGGCGCGCTGGCTCTGCTCGGATTCCTGGTCAGCATGGTTTATCTGCCGGGGCGGATGCGTGCCGCACTGGCCGGTAATGCGGGGCACGAGTGGGAGTTGATTCAGCAGCCGTACACGTACGCTGCGCTGTTGGTCATGGGGGCCACTCTCATCGTTGCGATCTTCTACTGTCTGGACGCGCTGTACGGCGAACGGCGCGATCGCAGCATCCTGTTCTGGAAGTCGCTGCCAGTTTCCGATTTGACGGTAGTTCTCGCAAAGGCGAGCATTCCTATTTTGTTTCTGCCGCTGATTACTTTTGCAGTCACCGTGGTTACCCAAGGGATCATGCTGCTGCTTAGCACCCTAGTGCTGCTCGGAAACGGTTTGCCGGTCGCGCCTCTGTGGGCCCACGTGTTGTTTTTGCGGATGTCGCTGATGCTGTTCTATCACCTCGTCGGTATTCACGGGCTCTGGTACGCGCCCTTCTATGGTTGGCTGCTGCTGGTTTCCGCTTGGGCGCGACGTGTGCCATTTTTATGGGCCACGCTACCGCCGCTGGCCGTCGGCATTGTGGAGAAAATTGCCTTCAACACTTCGCGTTTCGCCGAGTTGCTTCAAGACCACTTCGGTGGCGGCCCGCAAGGGTTAGACTTCTCGCCCGAGAGCGTGTCGATGGAAGTAACGCCGCACTTCCACTCGGCAAGTCTTCTCAGCAGCCCGGGATTGTGGATAGGATTGGCAATCACGGCGGCATTCCTAGCCGGCGCCGTGAGGCTGCGCCGGTATCGCGGGCCAATCTGACGCGTCTTTTACGGCGCGTCGGGGTTGGGAATGAGAATATCCCGTACGATACCGTCCAGATCATGGCATGCCGCAATGAACTGCCGGAGCGTCCGGCGGGTTGCGCCATAGGTATCGAATTCGTTCGGCTGAATTCCGTCTTCTTCGTAGGCTCGCCGGAAATCTCCAAATTTTCTCAGTAGCTCTGCAATAATCTTGGGTTCGACGGCCACGTCTATCCGCGACTGAATCTTAATATCACTGGCGTTAAAACGAACCTGCCAGGAATAAGGTGGAGAAATAACCACATCGCCTCCGATAAATTCACTCCAATGCATATGATTCCGGAACGCCGCCGAAAGGAGGCGGGTACGATATCCACGCTCACGAAAAATTCTATATGTTTTTTTAAACACCGCTACGCCGGCCCACTCCAGGTAGCCTGGATCGATCGTTAAGTTTTCCTTCTCCGCGACAAGTTTTAACCAGTCGTCGAGGCGGCCCACCATAATTGTGCAGACCGGTCCCATGCCAGCGATTATTTTTCTCTCACGTTCCCTGCGCTGTAAACCTCGCTCTACCGCTTCAGCGACTGCAATGCACTGCGGCAGGGTGAAACAGACCGTGGCATTTATGCTGATGCCTTGGTAGGTGGCCTCTTCAATCGCAGGAATCCCAGCGCGAGTAGCAGGAATTTTCACGAGCATGTTAGGCGCGAGGCGGCTGAACTCTGCGGCTTGCGCCTGCATGGCGCGCGCGTCTCGAAATAATCGTGGATCCGTCTGAATTGACAACCTGCCATTGCGGCCTTGATGCCTTTCGAAAATAGGAAGAAGCAGGGCTGCGCTCTTTGTCGAAATTTCGCGAACCAGCCGCCAGGCGATTTGATCCTCGGTCGCTGTAGGCCACTCATCAATCAGCGATTGAATTCGTTCCTTCCAGGCGGCCATTTCCTTCTTGAATACGCTCAGCACGATAACCGGATTGCAGGTTGCACCCACTGCACCGTGTTCGATGGAGTACTTGAGTTCCTCTATGGACGCAGAATCGTTCCACAAACAGGTAGGGGTAGTTTGCGTCATTTCATGCAGCGGGCTTTTGTACGTCGCGCGGATTACTGAACCGGCCATTTCCACCTCTGGGTTGCTCAACGTTGAAGCACCTAACTTGAAACCCGGTACGGACGGGAGTTCAGGTGAGAATTTTCAGCGGCCACCGCAATTTCAAGCGCTTTCAGCCCATCTTCGCCGGTCACACGGGGCGCATCATCGGTCAACATGGTCCGAACGAAGTCCCTTACCTCGGCGACGTAGGCGTCGGAAAACCGCGTAAGGAAATGATCGGCAAGAATCTGGTTGCTACCCTGCGTTGAGAGAAATGTGGCCGGCATCTGCTGGAGGCTGCCGACAAAGATCGATCCCGTGGAACCAACGATCTCAGTACGGACGTCGTAGGCATACTTTGCTTGCACGTAGGATTCAACGTTACCGATAGCTCCGCGTGCATATTTAAGATTTACAACGCTTGCGACCACGTCCCTATACTTCGCGACTTCTGGCCGGATCGCGACGGTGGTATAAGAGTGCACCTCGGTTACTTCGTCCTGCATGAGCCAGCGCGCCAGATCGAAATCATGGATGGTATTGTTATAAAACAACATGCCATTGAGGTTTGATTGATAGGCTGCGAGCGGTGGTTCATCCTTATCGCGGCCAACGGATTTAAACAGAACAGGAATCCCGATTTCCCCCGCTTCGATGCGCTTCATTGCCGCGGAATAAGCAGGATCGTAGCGCCTCATAAAACCAATCTGCAGCCGGACGCGTGAGCGCTTAACCTCCTGCAGCGCGGCTTGGGCATCCGCCAGGTTGGTGGCAATAGGCTTCTCACAAAGAATATCTTTGCCCGCTGCTGCCACTGCGCGAATCCCCTGGGCATGAAAGTTGTCGGGAGTTGCGATCACCACGGCGCTGATTTCCTTGAATGCCAACAAATCTTCGAGGCTGGCGAAAGAATGTTCAATTTCAAGTTCGTCGGCAACTTGACGCGCGCGCTGGGCCGAAACGTCCGCTACAGCGAGCAGGCGCGCCTCGGGAACCAACCGGCGCAAGTTTTCAGCGTGCCGTTTGCCCATTTCGCCGACGCCGAGAATACCTATTCCCAACTTACGCATGAAAAATCCTCCGCAGAATCTTATACCTAACCGCTTAGAGGATAATAGTGGAGATTTGAGAGAAAGGTAAGGTACACTCACGACCCTGCCATGGCTCCACACCGAAAAAAGAATTTCGCGAAGGGCGCCAAGGCCGCGAGCATTTACGATGTAGCGCGCGAATCGCGAGTGTCGGTATTTACGGTTTCCGCTGTCGTTAACAACAAAAGCCATGTGGGAAATAAACTGCGCGAGCGAGTAGAGGCGGCTATTCGCAAACTGAACTACCGGCCGAACTTGTTGGCGCGCAGTCTCGCGAAGCAAAAAACGCACACTATTGGAATGGTCGTCCCCGACATTGCCAATCCTTTCTTTCCCATGGTGGTACGAGGAGCAGAGGACGCTGCCCAAAAGCGGGGCTACAATCTTTTGCTCTGCAATAGCGACGACAATCAAGCTAAAGAGGAAAGCTCCATCGAACTACTGCTCTCCAAAAGGGTTGATGGCATCCTTCTTACCAAAGCCACGTGCGGCATCAGCCCTTCCCTGCTGCAAATGATCCGGGAAATGAAAATTCCCATCGTGATGGTGATGCGAACCTTTCCCAAAATTTCAAAGGACGCGGTGATTACCGACGATTACCAGGGCGCTTATGAAGCGGTTTGTCACTTGGCACGAGCCGGAAGGAAACGAATCGCTTTGATTGGCGGCCCAATGAAAGTCAGCAACGGAAAGGCACGCTGGAAGGGGTTTCGTGATGCGCTGAAGGCCCACGGATTAACCTACGATCCTACGCTGGTGATCGAGGGGGATTACCGCACGGAGTCGGGTTATCGCGCGGGGCACCTCCTGCTTTCCCGCCGGCCCGATGGGGTGTATGTGGCGAACTACCTTATGACCGTTGGTTTTCTCAAAGCCGCGGAGGAGATCGGCCTGCATTGTCCCGAAGATTTTGGCTTGGTCAGTTTTGACGATTACCCGTGGCTCGGTATTTTTCGCCCCCGGCTCACGACCGTGGAATTGCCGAAATATCAGTTGGGATTTGAGGCTGGCGAGCTTTTGCTTGATCGCATCGCGGGAAAGAATGGACCGGCAGTTTTGCGCAAGTTATTGCCGGAACTCCGTGTGAGAGAGTCATGCGGATTCAAACTACACGGTTCGACGCCGTAAAGAAGCGAGGGGGGAGATCAAAGCATTCGAGTTTAAATCGTTTTCACGCAAGGAATTAAATACTTGCTTATCAAAATCAATTTTTTCAAACCGCTATTCGAAAAGGACAGGACACATATGATAAAGCGCTTGACAAAAGCCTCTTCCTAAATTAAAAGCGCTTAGAAGGAAAAGTGGTTTTCCCTATTCATCACTTCTCTGCGGTTGTCGAGCCGCAACTATGCGATGAGGAAAATGGGCAAGGGCGGTGCAGCCCGAGTTGGATAAATTCCTGGAGAAACGTTCTTCAAGGATTATGGCAGGGTGCATCTATTTTTTGTTAAAGGGGAGAATCGACATGGGACTACGCAGTCTTTCCTGTACATTTCCGGATCGCAAGGTAAACGTTCATCCGAGAACATCCGGCGGCGCTTTGCTGGTGCTGCTGGCCTTGACATTACTTATTTTGCCTTCGGCATGGGCCGCCGTGACCGCTAGTATCTCCGGAACAATAACTGATCCCAGCGGTGCCGCGGTCGTGGGCGCGACGGTGACCGCCACAAACGTGGATACGGGTGTCACGACCACGCAGGCGACCAACGGGCAAGGGTTCTATTCTTTCCAGTCTCTTCCGCTGGGCAGGTACACGGTGGACGTGCAACAGACGGGGTTCAAGTCTTATCGCCAAACCGGCCTGGTTTTAGATGTCGACGCGGCGTTAACTGTGGACGCCAGCCTGCAAGTGGGCCAGGGCTCGGAAAAAGTGGAGGTAACCAGCGAAGCCCTGCACGTGGAGACGACCAGCACGCAAATGGGCGAAGTGATCGAAGGCAGCCGCATGACGAGTGTGCCTCTCTCGACACGAAGCTACACGGATCTATTAACGCTACAGCCCGGAGTGGTCGCTCAACAATCACAGATCACCGGTGCGTTCGCGGGACCTTATACTTCCGCTGGGTTTGCTTTGCCGCAGGTTTCCGGCGGGCTGAACTCGGGAGCGTACTCGGTTAACGGCCAGCGTGAAGCGGCGAACGGATTCATACTTAACGGCATCAGCGTGCAGGAAACAGGGTTTTCTGGCGCCGGCGCGATTCCCAACCTGGATTCGATTGCAGAGTTTCGCATTTTGACGAACAACTTCGATGCGGAGTACGGAAATTACAGTGGCGGTCAAATCAACGTCATCACCAAGTCTGGGACCAATGGACTGCACGGTAATGTTTTTGAATTTCTGCGCGACACTTCTTTGAACGCGGGCAATTTCTTTGACCGGGGTCACCGTGGTACTTACCGGCAGAATCAGTTCGGTGGAACTCTAGGCGGTCCCATCAAGCACGACAGAATCTTTTTTTTCGCGGACTATCAGGGGAGCCGAGCCACCATCGGAGTAACACAACAGATTACCAATGTTCCCACTGACGCTTTCAAAGGAGGGGACCTCTCTTCCGTCGCCGCAAGTCTTGCCGGTCACGTGGTCCAAGGAACGGATTGGGCGCAGCAACTGACCAAGCAACTTAGTGGACAACTCGGCGGCAACACCGTGACCGTGGGAGAGGCGTACTATGTTCCCGGTTGTACGGCCAGCGGAGCAGGCGGCACGACAAAGTGTGTGTTTCCAAATCTAAAACTCAATCCCACTTCTTTCTCCCCAATCGCCTCTAATCTGCTGCCGTACTTTCTGTCGCCTGCGACGCCCACGGACATATCGAACGACACGTTTACCACCAGCGCAGGTAAGACAAAGCTGATCGACAACAAATTCAGCGGCCGAGTGGATGCGAATACAGGGTGGGGTATGCTGTCTGGATACTACTATTACGACAGATTCGACCGTAAAGATCCTTATTGGGCCTCTCCGCAGCCACTCTTCCCTGGTTTTAACGTAGACGGCAAAGGACAAACCCATAACGTCAATTTAGGCAATACAAAAACTTTCGGCTCCGCGTCGGTGAATGAATTTCGTGTGGGCTTCTTCCGGCTGGACGTAACATTAAATCAACCACTCGGTGGAACAGGTAAGAAGCTTACTGATCTTGGATTTGCGTCGGGAGCAAATCGCGGTCCAGGCATCGCGGTCCTAGCGCCCAGCGTGGAAGGCATTCCCGAGATTGATTTCAACAACTTCACGATCGGCGTCCCCAGCCGGCCGAACCATCTGATTGAAAACATTTATCAAGTTGTGGACAATTACAGCAAGGTCATTGGAACTCACACCCTCAAATTTGGGGTCCAATATCATTACAACCAACTAACGGAAAATCTGGTCAACGTCGCAAACGGAAATTTTGCATTTCAAGGAACTGAAACCGGAAGCGACTTCGTGGATTTTCTTCTAGGTGCGCCAACGATTTATACGCAGGGGCAGTCTTACCCTTCCTATGGAAGAAATTTTTATTTAGGTTTTTATGGACAGGATAGCTGGCGGGTCAAGTCAAACCTAACGTTCAACTACGGATTGCGCTACGACGTCAGCGCTCCCTGGCATGAAAAATACAATGAAATCCAGACCCTGATTGCTGGGGAACAGTCCGTCGTTTTCCCGGGAGCGCCGACCGGATGGGTTTTCCCCGGCGACCCAAATGTTCCTAGCACGTTGGCCCCAACGCGCTGGAACAATATTGCACCTCGTTTGGGCCTGGCGTATTCGTTCGGAGCTCATGAAGGTAAGATGGGCAAGATTCTGGGCAAGCCTGGAACAACGAGTATTCGTGTGGGATACGGAATGTTCTATACCGCTTTTGAGGGCGCGACGAATTTCAACGAAATTGGTGACGCTCCTTTCGGCAACTATACCAACCAAATCAGCTCCACGTTCGCGGCTCCTTTTACCACCCGTGCGACCGGCGCGTCGATTCCCAATCTTTTTCCGGCGCCAATTCCACCGAAAAATTTCTCGGCCAAAAATCCCGCGAACTTCCCGCCGTACGATACGCTGGCCAACTTCCTGAATGCATTCGGCACCATAGGGAGCTCGCCAGGTTTCTACTACAAAAACCGGCTACCCTACTCGGAGAACTACGAACTGTCCATCCAGCGCCAGTTCACGGGCTCGGATCTCCTGACTGTGAGCTACGTGGGAACACAAGGACACCGGCTGTTGTCGTCCTTGGAGTCGAATCCAGGCAATCCAGCTCTGTGCCTGCAGTTACAAGCACAAGGTTGTGGCCCGTTTGGGGAGAGCAATGTCTACACTCGTCCCGATGGCACTCAAGTTATGGGCACCCGAGCACCTTTCGGCATCAACTTTGGGAGCAATCATTATTTCACCACGATCGGCAATTCCGCATATAACTCCGCGCAATTAAACTGGCGGCATACGAGCGGTAATCTCCAATTGCTTGTCGGATATACGTTCAGCAAATCGATTGACAGTTCTTCGGGTTACGGCGAGCAGGTTAACCCTGTTAATCCGCGTATCACCCGCGGCCTTTCGGCATTTGATAGCACCCATAACTTTGTTGCGAGTTACAACTACATTCTGCCATTTGACAAGTTGGGAGGTCCGAAGCGTTTGACAAGTGGATGGACCATCAGCGGGATTACTCATCTTGCGACCGGCCTTCCGATCACTTTAGTTGAAAATGATGATCGGTCGCTGCTGGGCACTTTTTCTGGTGGCCCCATTCCCCTCACCGTGGACACACCCAATCTAGTCAAGCCGGTAAAGATTTTGGATCCTCGCTCGTGTCTGCCAGGTACAGGTACAGGTACAGGGAACCCATGTATAACCGGCTTTTATTTCGACCCCACCTCTTTTGCGCAAGTGGATCTTGGTAAGCAAGGCACTGCAAACCGGCGGTTCTTCCACGGACCCGGGTTGAATCAATGGGATATGGCAATCAAAAAAGACACGCGCATCACTGAACGCATGAACCTCGAATTGCGCATGGAATTTTTCAATGTTTTCAATCATGCGCAGTTCTTGACCCCGAGCGGCATTCTAAACAGCAGTTTTGGTCAAGTCACCGCTGCCCAACCTGGGAGAATCGGTCAGTTCGGGGCGAAATTTAACTTCTAGCCGCGAGACCGAAATATCTCGACTCCGTCCCTCGACCGATTTTCGCCGTCGTCCTTTGGATAGCTCGTCTAAAAAGGGTAAGAAATTCATGGCCAAGGAATCGTGTGTCGCTGCAACTCTGGTACGTCCCGGGCAATACGAATTACGCGAGTTCCCGATCCCAGAACCCGCACCCGGCTGCGTGCTCGTCAAAATGGAAATGTCTGGCATCTGTGGCACGGACAAGCACACCTATCAAGGCTTCACCACGCAATATGGCGACCGCAAGCTGGAGTTCCCCATTATTCAGGGACACGAAAACGTCGGAACCATCGCGGGCATCGGCGGTGACGGCAAATACCGGGATTTCGAAGGGCTGCCCCTTCAGGTTGGCGATCGCGTGGTTGTCGGCGCAAACGTCTCCTGCGGTGAATGCTATTACTGCCGCCACGATTTTCCGTACTACTGCTGCGAGAAGACCACGGATTACGGCAACAACCTGAGCGCAAAAAATCCTCCGCACTTGTTCGGGGGATGGTCCGAGTACATGTATATTTTGCCGGGAAGTTTTCTGGTGAAAGTACCGGACGATCTACCCTCGGAAGTGGCCGTGCTAACGGAGATTTTTGCCGTGTCCGTTGGACTGGATCGCGCGAAGCAAATGTCCGCTTTTCCCAATGAGTCCTTTCGATTCGATGACACCGTGGTGGTTCTCGGTGTCGGCCCGCTAGGAATGTGTTTTCTCATGAAAGCTCGCATGCTCGGAGCGGGGACAATAATTGCCGTTGATTTATCCACCTATCGGCTGAATTTTGCGAAGCGTCTTGGTGCGGACCACATCATTGACGCTGGCACGACCTCGCAGGCAGAACGCCTGCAAATCGTGAAGGATTTGACGCACGGCCGCGGAGCCGACATGGTCGTTGAATGCGCAGGTGTGCCGCAAGCCTTACCCGAAGGGCTAGAGATGTTGCGGGTTAGCGGCTTGCTTGTGGAGGCAGGAAATTTCTCCGATCTCGGAGAAATTTCTTTGAGCCCTCACCGTCACTTGTGCGCCAAAAATGCCAGAATTCTTAGTGTTGGTGGAGAAGAGCCTGCCGCATATGGTCCCAGCATGCGTCAGATGGCACGGTACATGAAGCATTACCCTCTCGCGCAATTTGTGACTCATCGCTTCGGCTTGCGGGACGTCGAAACAGCCATGCAAACAGCCATGGATCCGCAGTCCATGAAGGTGGTATTCGAGCCCTGGCGGTGAACGGTATTTATATATTTTGACATTTATGTATTTTTAGAAAAAAGGGGAAGACCATGAGTACGCTCAATGACCGTTTTTTGTTTGCCTGTGCTCCGGATAGCTGGGGCGTATTGGATTATCCCGGACCCTCGTGGGAGCAATCTTACGAGAAAATGCTGGATGAAATGGTGGCGGCTGGCTACACCGGAACGGAATTGGGCCCGTATGGTTTTTTTCCTACCGATCCAAAAATACTTGAACCGCAACTCGAGAAGCGTCATCTAAAGCTTCTTGGTTCTTTCGTCCCTGTAAAAATGACAGATCCAGGGTCTGGAAAAGCCGTTATCGAGCGGATCCGTAAAGTCGGCAATCTTCTAGCAACCCTGAAGGCTCCTTTCCTGGTAATGGCGGATGACCAGTCCACGGAACGCAACACTTTCTCAGGGAGAGTTTACGATGCCGGATGTCCTACTCTCAGCGCGGAGCAGTGGAAACACGTCGGCAAAATCGTCGAGGACGCGGAAAAAGTCGCCGACGAATTCGGGCTGGATCTTGTCTTTCATCCACACGTCGCCACTTACGTGGAAACGCCCGAAGAGTGCGAGCGCTTTTTCGACGCGACGTCGCATACTAATGTTGGTCTCTGTCTGGACACGGGTCATTGCGTCTACGGCTTCGGCGACTCCGTGAAGGAGGCGGAGAAATATAAGAATAAACTGCGTCTCGTGCACATCAAGGATTGCAACACAAAGGTTCTTGAGGAGGCGCGTCGCAATAAATGGACATTTGAGGAAGCCATCGAACACCTGGTTTTCACCGTCATCGGTCAAGGGAGCATCGACTTTCCGGCGTTCTTCCGCAAACTTTTGAAAAATGGCTATTCTGGATGGTCAGTTGTAGAGCAGGACGTGAAGTTTGACGCCACGGAAATTCCTCCAAAGGAGAGCGTGGCAGCGAGCCTGAAGTATTTAAAGGGGGTCGTCGGGCAATTGGGGACTGCGGCAAAGGCCTGAACTCGAGGGGGGCGACCGAAGCTCGGTCCCTTTTTATCTACGATTCACTAAAATCAAAAAGCTTCGGACGAACTCGGAACCATCGCGTCTTGTAGGCGGCGTAAACGAGTCCAAGCGCCAGCCACGCCAATCCCGCATACTTCGTCCAGGTTTGCAGGCTGATCAGTAGTAGAAAGCAGAATATCAATCCGAAGCCTGGCAGCAACGCGTCGATGAAAAAATTTCTTTGGCCGGCTGCTTCTCTGGAAAACCAGAAGTGCCGCAACGCCGCAAGATTCACTCCCATGAAGGCAAGTAACGCCCCGAAAGTGACGATTTCCGCGGATCGCTCCCACGGGATTGTCAGGGTACCAATGTATGCCAAGACTCCCACGATCCAGATGTTGTAAGTTGGATTGCTTCGCTTCGGATCCAGAAAACCGAATATTTTTTTGGGTAGAACATCGTCCCGTCCCATGCTGTATAGAAGCCGTGCTGCCCCGACGTGGCCAGCCAGTCCGCAAGCGACGCTGGAGACGAGGAGCATAATTCCATATGCCGCGAAAAGAAGTGGACCGCTTGCCATGCGCGCAACGTCCATGAACGCCGTCTCAGGATTTTCCAAAGTTGTGTAATCGGGCCAGACTCGCTGGGCAAGATAAACCTGTAGACCGCTAAACAAACCCGTAAAAACGCATACCAGAACCGAAGCAAGCAAAACATTGCGCTTCGGATTCTTCACTTCCTCAGCGAGTATCGACACTCCGTCGAATCCTATAAAGACAAGCGCTGCCAGAGACGTTCCGGCGGCGAGTGCTCGCAGGTTAAATGTCGCCGGATTGTAAATGGGTTTTATTGAGAACAGTCCCGCGAGGCTCTCGTGCAGAACGATATAGCGGAATGATTGCACTAGAAACGCCGCGGTGATCAAGACCATGAACCCAAGAAGTATTTCATTCGTCCGCGCCGTAAACTTTATACCTTGCACCGTGAGGATGGTTATGAACCCCACCGCAATCGCGGCAAGCAGCGCAAAAGGTATCTTGGGTGCCATCCGCTGAATCGCCAGGGCCGCATATAACGCGTTCTGTATTGGCTGAAACAGATATTCCAAAAACATCGCCCAGCCAACGATGAAGCCCAGGTGGGGATTCAATCCGCGGCTGACGTAGGTATAAACCGAGCCAGTAGATGGGTACACAAACGCCATCCGCCCAAAACTGACCGCCGTCACCGACATTGCCACCATCGCCAGCAGGAGCGTGCTCACGGTATGCCCGTGCGACAGCACTTGCGATTCTCCAAATAGGGGAACCGCCGCGATCGGCGACGTCAGAATAACCCCAAAATAAATTAAGTCCCAGAGGCCCAGGACACGCTGCAGATGTGGTTTGTCCGATCTTGCAGTCAGCACCTGCCCTGCGCCTTGTTCCACCCGGCCCTCTTTCCTCAACGAGGCACTGCGAAAAACTTTATAGCCACTCCGAAGGCCACGTTAGAAGAACAGACGTTCTTTTGTGAGCGCCTCTTCATATTTCTTCCTCGCCAGCCGAACCGTCTCTCTCTCGGAAACTTCCGCAATGGGAACGTCCCACCACGATTCATAACCGGGGACCCTGTGGTCGTAAGCAGTTTCCACGACTACGACGCTGGTTCGTGTCTGTTCTCGAGCAGTTTTTAGTGCTTCCATAAATTCTTCATGGGTCCTCGCGCGGACGGCCCAAGCCCCCAAGCTTGCCGCATTTGCCACGAGGTCCACCTCTAACAACTCACCATCGTACTTTTCGCCGCGGCGATTCCGGTAATTTGTGCCCATGCCTTCGTTTCCGCAACTCCGGCTGAGTCCACCGATACTCGCAAAACCATGGTTGTCGATGAGTATGATATTCAGTTTGTACCCTTCCTGCAGTGAGGTAACAATCTCCTGTGCCATCATCAGGTAGGAGCCGTCGCCCACCATTACATATACTTCACTGTTTGGCTTGGCCATCTTGACGCCTAGCCCTCCGGCAATCTCATATCCCATGCAGGAATACCCGTATTCCATGTGGTACCCGCCCGGTCGCTTGGTACGCCACAATTTATGCAGATCCCCCGGCAAGCTCCCCGCCGCGCAGATCATCACGTCTCCGGCGCGGCTCAGTGAGTTCACGACGCCGATGATTTCTCCTTGGCTGATAGGAGGCTCCTTGCGAAGCCCATAAATTTGGTCCACTTTCTTCTCCCAGTCTTCACGGAATGCCTTAATCCTGGCGCTATAACCTTTTTCGACCCGGTAGCCTAAAACCTCCTTCTGGAGTTCGCTCAGCGTGACCCGCGCGTCACCGGTCAGAGGAAGCGCCGCGTGCTTGTAGGCGTCAAACTCCGCCACATTGATGTTGATAAACTTGACGTTGGGATTTTGGAAAGCAGTCTTGGAAGCGGTGGTGAAATCGCTGTAGCGCGTGCCTATTCCCAGCACCAGATCCGCCTCTCGTGCCAGGATGTTTGCTCCGGGCGTTCCAGTTACGCCCATCGCGCCCACTTCTTGTGCGTGATCGAATGGAAGTGCGCCCTTCCCCGCTTGCGTTTCGCCCACAGGAATTCCGGTAGCTTCAGCAAATCTTGCTAGTTCCTCACAAGCTTCCGAGTAAAGAACGCCGCCCCCAGCGATGATCAGGGGGGTTTTTGCCGTCCTGATCCACTCCCCAGCCAGCTTGAGAAGGCCCTGATCGCATCGACTCCGCGGGATGATCCAGATCCGCTTGAGGAAAAATTCCTCAGGAAAATCATGCGCCTCGGCTTGTACGTCTTGGGGGAGGCAGAGTGTCACGGCACCGGTTTCGACTGGGGAGGTCAAGACGCGCATCGCTTCAGGCAGAGATGTCAAAATTTGCTCTGGCCGCTGAATTCGGTCCCAGTAGCGCGACACTGGCCTAAAGCAATCGTTTACAGAAATGTCCTGCGACGTGGCTGATTCTAGTTGCTGCAAAACTGGCGCAACATTTCGCCGCGCGAAAATGTCCCCCGGCAGAAGCAGCACGGGAAGTCGGTTCACCGTCGCTAATGCGGCTCCAGTCACCATATTGGTCGCGCCGGGTCCGATGGAGGTTGTGCAGGCCATCGTTCGTAGCCGGAAGCTCGCCTTTGCAAAGGCAGCAGCCGTGTGCACCATGGCTTGTTCATTCCGAGAAAGGTAGTAGCGCAGCTGTGTGCACTGCTCGAGGGCCTCCCCCATTCCCGCAACGTTTCCATGTCCAAAAATTCCAAAGCAACCCTGAACGAAACGCTGTTCTTTGCCGTCGCGCTCCGAATACTGGTTTTGCAGATAAGAGACGATCGCTTGAGCCACTGTCATTCGGCGTTTCATACGGCCTCTCCTTGGAGCAGATTACGCCATTCTATTCATTTAGCATGCGGGAGGTTTGGGAAAAGATGCCAAGTCGCTCGTCCGTTTCCTTCTAAGCGCTTATCAGAAGGAATCGGGTCCCGCCTCGAAAGGACACTTTGCCGGAAGTCCACCTCTGTAGCGATCTAGCGTACCAGGGGCAGCCGCGGATCCGTCTCTTTCCAAGTGGACTTTAGCCACACGTGATTGGGGTCTTCGGTAACTGCAAGCGTGCGAGATGTTCCCGCGAGAAAGTTGAGATAGTAGACATCGTAGCCGGGGCCAGCTACCACCGGGTGGAATCCTGATCGCACAAGCACTGCGTCTCCGTCCTGGGCCCGTATGATCACGTCGTTTGAATGGTCCGGCGAGTAGATGTTCTGGAGAGCAAACCCTTCCCTGGGGCGTTTAATTCGATAATAATAAATCTCGTCCAAGTCCACTTCCGCCGGTGGATTGTGCACATCGTGTTTATGCGGCGGATAACTCGACCAGTTGCCGCCCGGTGTATATACCTCGATGGCTACCAATTTGTCCGCCGGAAATTCAGGCCGGATGATATCCACAATTTGTCTCGAAGCGTTTCCACCGCCACGCAGTCCTGTAGTCACATCTTGAGGCGTGATCAGTCGTGGTTCAAGTTTCGCTTTGGAGGGAACCCGGCATTCCGCAATTTCGCAATTCGTCTCCGCCTCAAAAGTCACGGCATTTCCTGTCGGCAGATATAAACAGTATGGAAAACCATCAAAGACATTTTTCCGCGCACCGATGGATTGCGCCATGTTTCCCCAGTTCGCGCTGCACCGTCCCCCCAAAATTACAAATGCGGCTTCTTCTCCCTTCGTCGTCGCCTGGTAGGTTTCACCTGGATTCAGCGAGCGAACGGAAATACTCATCCATTCCCACTTCGCCTGCTCGCGCGTAACTGACAGTAATTCTCCCGATTTCCCGTCAGGTAGTGTTCTGGAACGAACCACGTTTGGCATAGTGCTCACAGGAAGCTCCAACTAAAACCTGAACTGCGTACTCGGCAGACGGGGCTACGTGAAGAAGCGTGAGGGCGCTTTTTCACACCCATGAAGCTGTGATGAAAATTTACTACGATCCTGATTTTTGCGAATGCGTATTCCGCTAACCGCCTAGAGTCTATCTCAGCATGGTCTCCGTTTGTCAATGAGCTGCTAGGCTTTTATAGGGAGGCGGTCGATTAACTCATGAACGGAGGGTACGCATGCTCTTCCAAATCATATTTTCTCAGCCAAGACTCGCCCATTCGCAAAGGGGGAATCGTTCGCTTGAAAAAATCAAAACGCTTGGAAATAGCTCAGTTTGTCGAAAGCGGCTTCACTTCTAGAGTGCGTAGCAACCACGGTATGATTACCTGCTTAAAAATTACCGGATCGGGCCACACTTTTTTCTGCCTTCCCAAATGGCCACCAGCCGGATTAATCCACGCATCTTTCGGAACATCACCTTTGCTGAGCAGCAGATAGATATCGGAAATCGGCACTTGGGTGTCAAGAACGCCCGCGAGTATCAGCATAGGCGCCATTGGTTTACCCAATAATCCTTGCTGGACGAGCGACATTTTGGGGAACACCGCCTCCAACTCCTGCACAGTATTTACGCCGTCAAAAATTGCCATTAGCGCTGGGATTTGATCGAAAAGATATTCTCTATTGCCCAAAAGCGAATTGTGAAGAAATTCTTTTTGAAAAAATGCATCGGTAGGAGGGGATTGTGCGCTGGCTCCTTTCAACCGTGCGTGCTCCACAATGGCCATCTTCGTTGCCCAATATGCTCCCCAACTTACACCGTGCATCGCCAGCCGGTTCTTGTCTATCTCTGGGCGGCTTTGCGCGTAATCAATCACCCGCGAAAGCATGCGATCCGATGTCGGCGTCACTTTAATGGGTGACTGCCCGGTCCCGGGGCCGTCTACCGCCAGAACGGCAACACCAAATGGGATAATGGCCGAAAAATATTCCGTGAGATCCTCTTTTCGACTGTCCAATCCGTTTACCGCGATTACCAGCGGCACGGGAGCTTTGGCGTTTTTCGGCAGACGTAAGTACCCGATGATTTCCGATCCTTCAAAAGGAATATGCACGATCTCGAGCGGCGGATCCCACGAACGCGCGTGAATCAGAAATGCATCAATCGCTTTGCTATAAGCTCGTTGCTTTCCTGGTGAAGACGGAATCGGCCAGCGTCCAAAAGAGTAAAGCTTCCAGGCGCGGACATAATCTGCGTCGGCTTTCGCTGGATCAGTCGAAGCCAGCGACTTCCCTTCCACCATATATTTATCCGCGACGGCGATAAACGCGGCCGCCCATTCGTCCTTATCACTCGTTTTGATCGACTTGAATGCTTCGCGAACGTCACCTGGGTCGAGCCCGATCATCGGATACATGCCCGTTTCCGCGCGGCTGATCGCTTCTGTTTTGATTTCATCCAGCGTTCGTTCGCGGCGTTCCTGTGCGTGACTCGGCCGCACCACTCCCGCAGTCAAAATACATGCGGCTGCAAACAGGATCAGACGGCTGGAAAAGAATCGTAAGCTACGCATGGAATCACCTTTTGTAATTGGTGCGAATTCGAATTTTTGGAAACAATTAGAAAATGAGCTTCAGCCCCAGTTGAACGGCTCGGCTGCCGCCCGATCCGATGACCGGATTGGAAGCAGCCACATCTGGCGTCGCGCAGGAACAGCCGAACGGTGGTGAGGACGGGTCGTTCTTGCCCCAACCATTCTGACCGCCAAAAGGGTTGGCAAAGTTTGGATGATTGAAAATGTTAAAAAATTCGGCGCGGAATTGCATGTTAAGACGTTCGCCGAAACGGAAATTCTTAGAGGTGGAAAAATCCACGTTGCGGAAGCCAAGATCCCTGAAAGTGTTGCGCCCCATGGTTCCGAAGGTCCCAATCGCAGGTGGCAACATGATGGAATTTCCAACGGCGTAGCAGCCAAATAGACCGAGCGAGGCCTGATTCGGTCCAGTTGCGCCGCCTCCATCCAGAGATTTAGCCTTCGCCAGGCACGCAGGACTCCCCGTGGGAAAGAAAGGAATTCCCGAGGAAATCATTGGCTTGAAGTCCGCAGTCCTGCCGAAGAAGTTCCAACGATCGGTCGCTTCTCCCGTTCCGCTGACGTCCGTACTGGTATCGATGGGACCCCAGGGCTGCGCGCTAAAAACACTAACGATGGTATTCACTTGCCAACCGTCCAAAAGCTGGGTCCTGTTCTTGATGCCGGGAATGTTGTAAGTCAAGGAAAGAGTGAAGCGATGGCGCATATCGAAATCACTGCTGCCATATTCACGATAAGGATGTAAGTTGTCCTGGGGCAACCCCGAGCCTGCGCCGAAATCCCAGTTGGCGCCCACGTTATCGAGTGCATGCGAATAGGTGTAGCCGAGCAGAAAGCTTAGCCCGTGATAATCGCGCCCGTTCAAAGTGAGCTGCAGGCCATTGTAGTTTGACCGATAGACATTGCCCATCTGATAGATTTGGGCAAGAAATGGAAATTTTGCATTGAAGGGACGAGCGCCCTGCTCATCCCCTGTAGGCGCCGTGCAAAGATTCGGATCGTAATTTGAAGCGATGCAAGGAGCCCAACCCGCGCCGACGGTCGGCTGGTTGATGTCGTGGATGCCCGCAAGCTTCGAGCCGTGGTTACCCACGTATGCGGTTTCCAGAGTTATTTTCGAATTAAGCGCTCGTTGAATGTTGAGGTTCCAGGTGTACACCAGGGGCGTTTTGAAATTTTGCGTGATGCCCATAATCGTGCAGGGATTTGCGCGACAGTCCAGGGGGGTATTGGGAAAAACGGTTGCACCGCCGGTCGCGTTCCATTTAAGGTCTGGAGGAAAAAAAGTAATAAGGCCCGTAGCAATGTCACCAGTTCCAGGGGTGACGTTGGCAGTACCGGCGGTGGGAATCGTCGACAGACCAATATTGTTATTGAGCGCCAGAAACGATTCCCAATTCAAAGTTTCGTAGATAATGCCCGCACCGCCGCGAATCACGGTCTTATTGTTTCCGGAAATGTCCCACGCGAAGCCAGCGCGCGGCGCAAAATTATAGGGATCGATATTGTAGGGTCCGCTGATTCCTTTGCCGACTTGTATGAGACCTCTTTGCGGATCGAAATTCGCGAGTTGGTTGCGAGAATCCTTGATTACCATACTAAGCTCGTACCTCAAACCAAGATTCAGCGTCAACCGGCTGGTTACGCGCCAGTCATCCTGGACGAAAAGCGCAAACCCCCAGTTATGGATATGCCGCGTGGGGTCGCCTATCAGCAGGCTGCCATTTGCTGGCTGACCCGCAAAGAAATCTTCAATCGGGGATGACGAGATGCCACCGTTGGTGAACGCAGTCCCACCGAGAAATTTGAACCGCCCTCGCGTCCCACCGTAAGCGCCACCCGTGAAACCGTCGCGGTGGAGTTCGCCACCGAATTTGTACCCGTGCTTGCCGATAGTGCGGGAAATATGATCAACAAACTGATAGCGGTCGTCTGGACCTTGTACTTTCGGCCAATTAAATCCGCCGATACCGCCAAGAGGAAAATTGAAAAAATTCTTCACATTTATGCGGGGCAGCCCACCGTAAAGAGGATTGGTGACGCCGGTGTTAAGTCCATAGGCCGTCGCCGCGACAGTATGATCATTCGGAAACGTAGGTTGGTAGAGCCGGTTATAGCCGAAGCGCGCTTCGTTCACCCATGAGGAGTTGGGCGTCCAAATCCAGTTCAGACCAAGAACTTGCGCACGAGTGTGTATTTGCGTGAGCCATTTGGTTTGCAACTGTTGAGCATCCTGCACCGTGCCGTTGTTGTTTCCGAAAAAATATAATCCGCTGAAGGAATTGTGCGAATTGACTTGGTAGTCGATTTTTCCGAGCGCACCGTCCACGCTTACGCTGTTGGGCAGGCCGAAATTTAAGGTCGTGGTTCCGGCCGGGTTGGTGCCATTGTTCAGCGGGATTCCTGTTCCGTCACATGAAATCGGCGGGCCCAACGTGCACCCGGCAATTTTCAGACTTGCCGCGCTCACAGAGAGACCAGCGGCCTGAACGTCCGCAATCGCATTGACGGCGCTGTTAGCGCAATCACCACCGGCCGCGCCCGTAAAAGCGCAATTGACTGTAGGTGGAGTTGCGAGGGTTACTGTGGCAGGCGTCGTGATCTGTCCCACATTGCCAACCGTATATCGCTGGCCCTCGTAGGTCCCGAAGAAAAATAGTTTGTCCTTAACGATCGGCCCTCCGAGCGTCGAGCCGAACTGTTTCAAGTTGCGTGGAGCTTTCTGAAAGGGGGCCGGGTTGTAATAGTTGCGCGCGTCCAAGGATGTCGTCCGAAAAAATCCGTATGCCGTGCCGTGCAGCGCGTTGGTGCCGGACTTCAATCCAACGTTCACCATCGTGCCGGGCTTCCATCCGTACTCCGCCGGGGGATTTTGGATGACGTTAAATTCCTGAATAGCATCGATGGGTAGTATTGTCGCGGAATCCCCTGCGATACCCGCGCCGTTGATAATGCTCTGCCCGGAGAACGGTTCGCTGTTGAATAATCCATCAACGAAATAAGCATTGTCTTCCGCGCGCAAGCCGTTGCTACTGGTCGTGGAAAAGCCTCCCCCCGGATAGCGTACGACTCCCGGGCGCAGTTGCAGTAAATTCTCATAGTTACGGCCGTTCAGCGGAAGATCGTTGATTTCGCGGTTACTCAGCGTTCCACCCAGCGCAGAGGACGTGCTATCCACCATCGGAACATCAAAATTCACGGTAACCACCTGCGAGGAATCCCCGGGTTTCAGCACAAAATCAACACGCGCGTCTTTTGCGACTTCCAGCAGGATGCCGGTCTGCTCGACGCTGTTGAATCCCTTGGCTTCAACGTGAACTTTGTACGTGCCAGGGGTCAAATCCGGCGCTAAGTACTCTCCTGATTCATCGGTCGTCAGGGTGCGTGAAACACCGCGCTGCACATCGGTAATTACTACCGAGGCGTTGGCTACCGCCGCGTCAGATTGATCGTGGACACTTCCCAGAATGCGCCCCGCCGAAGTTTGTGCAGCCAGCGGCGAACAAGCCACCAACGCACAAAGAATTGCCGTAGCGAGAAAAACCAAGGCGGCTGGGAAGCTAAACCCGCGAACACGATGGGAAACGGCTAAGTAAGTCATCCTGACACCCCCTGTCATCTGACCCCGCTGAAGCTTAAAGAACTTATGGTCTGATGGTACTACCACCGTATAAATGATAGTGTCAAGCATAATTTTCGATTGCTTGAAGCGATATTTATGGTATGGTCTGTGGACCACAGGTCGAGCTATACGCTTTATCCATGGCCCGGAGGCAGGAAAAACATGGCCATCGCTACCACTAATCCCGCCAACGGCGAGATTCTGCGCACCTTTGAGCCGCTGTCACCGGCGCAGATAGAAGCAAAATTGCGTCTCGCTACTGATGCCTTCGTCCGCCACCGCGATACGACCTTCGCGGAACGCGCTCGCATGATGAATAAGGCCGCGGACATTCTGGAAACGGAAAAAGAAGCTCTCGCCCGGCTGATGACTCTGGAAATGGGAAAGACTTTCCGCTCCGCGGTCGACGAAGCTGTTAAGTGCGCATGGGCGTGCCGTTATTACGCGGAAAATGCAGAAAGATTCCTTGCCGAAGAAGTGATTCAAACCACAGCGACCAGAAGCTCAGTCCGCTATCAGCCCCTCGGAATAATCCTGGTGATTATGCCGTGGAACTATCCGTTTTGGCAGGTATTCCGTTTCATAGCCCCCGGATTGATGGCCGGAAACGTCGGTTTGTTGAAACACGCTTCCAACGTGCCGCAGTGCGCTCTAAAGATTGAAGAGATCTTGCTCCAAGCAGGATTTCCGGAAGGCGTATTTCAAACCCTGCTCATCGGGTCCGACCAGGTGGACAGAATTCTCGACGATCCTCGCGTGATGGCGGCAACTTTGACGGGAAGTGATGGGGCCGGTGTACAAGTTGGAGTTTCTGCCGCGAAAAGGATTAAAAAAGTAGTATTGGAGCTGGGAGGAAACGACCCGCTCATCGTCATGCCCAGCGCTAATCTTGAGGAAGCGGTAACAATTGCTGTCAAAGCGCGTACATCCAACAATGGGCAATCCTGCATCGCTGCGAAACGTTTTATCGTAGACGAGAGCATTGCGGACAAATTCGAAGCCGCCTTTGTAAACAAGATGCGGGCCCTGAAAATGGGCGATCCCATGGACGAAAAAACAGAATTGGGGCCGCTGGCGACTGCGGATGCCGTGAAATCTCTCCATGCGGACGTGGAAAAATCCGTCGCCGCCGGCGCGCGAGTACTTACTGGCGGAAAGCCTGCGGCGGGCCCGGGATTCTATTATCCGGCGACCGTTCTTACCGATGTTCCGCAGAACTCGCCCGCTGGCTGCGAGGAATTATTTGGCCCAGTCGCTTCACTGTTTCGGGTACGGGGCATCGAGCAAGCAATTCAACTGGCGAATAACAGCCGATTTGGTTTGGGAGCGAGCGCTTGGACGAACGATGAGAAAGAGCGCACGCGATTTATTGATGAATTGCAGGCAGGAATGGTCTTTATTAACCAGATGGTGGCCTCCGACCCTCGGGTGCCGTTCGGCGGCGTTAAACGGTCTGGTCACGGACGCGAACTTGGAATCTACGGGATCCGGGAATTTAGCAACATTAAGACGGTGTGGATTAAATAAGGAGCTTGACTGGCGAAAGATATGGTGGTATGACCTTTATACCAATATTGGGCTTGCAGGAGCTGCTGAATGTATAAAACTATCCAGAATTCTCGCCTTTACGAGCAAATCGTCCTTCAAATCGAGGAATCGGTACAGAAAGGCGACTTAAAGGTTGGTGACCAGCTCCCTGCCGAACGCGAATTGGCCGAGCAGTTTGGGGTAAGTCGCACCGCCGTGCGCGAAGCTGTTAAGGCGTTGCGCGAAAAAGGTATTGTCGAAGCATTTCCTGGTCGCGGAACATTCATAACTGACGGAACATCCCATGGAATTCGTCAGTCGCTGGATCGCATGGTAAAAAACGGGCACCCCGATGGTTTTACCTTTCTAGTTGAAGTCCGCGAAATTCTGGAACCGGAGATAGCATCGCTGGCAGCGGCGCGCGCGCAGGAAGAAGATTTGGCGGCCATGCGCGAAGCAATCAGCGTGATGGACGCGGCGCGGCAAGATCCAGACGCTTATATTGAAGCCGACTTGGACTTCCACTTGTCCCTCGCGGAAGCCGCCGCTAACCCATTGATACTTTCCTTGATCGATTCCATAGTTGGCATCCTCCGTGAACAAAGGATAGGAATTTTTCGAGTCGATGGCGGGCCGGAACGTGGGCAGTATCATCACAAGCGCATTTTGCATGCGATCGAACATCGTGATTCACGGGGTGCGCGAGAGGCTATGAAGGCTCATTTGGGGCAGGTCCGGGAAGATTCGCGTAATTCAAATCGATAAGCACAGGCTCGCCTCAACCTAAAGACGAAAGAAACAGGAGCAAAAAACGGATGGCCAATCTCGGATTTGTGGGCCTCGGCGTCATGGGCAGCGAATTAGTCCTTCGGTTAATGGAGAAGGGCCACACCGTCATTGGACACAATCGCACGCGCGCCAAAGCGGAGCGCTTGATCAAGAAGGGCATGAAGTGGGCGGATTCGCCTCGCGCTGTTGCTTCGGAAGCCGACATTACTTTTTCCATGGTGACCAACTCCGCGGCACTGGCCGCGATTGTGGATGGCTCCGACGGATTAGTTGCGGGATTAAGCGCTGGAAAAATTCTCGTCGATATAAGCACCGTCGCGCCCGCGTATTCGCGTGAAGTTGCAGCGAAAGTTCGCGCCAAAGGCGCGGACATGTTGGACAGTCCGGTCTCCGGCAGCGTGATCACCCTGCAACAGGGAAAATTGTCGGTAATGGTTGCGGGACGCTTAGGGACTTTTGAACGCGTGAAACCTATCTTGCTCGACATCGGCCCCAAGGTGACTTACGTGGGTGATAATGGCCTCGCGCTAACTCTGAAAATCGCCTCGAACCTCAGCCTCGCGGTGCAAATGCTGGCATTTTCAGAAGGAGTTTTGCTCGCCGAAAAAAGTGGCATCAAACGCGAAGTTGCCGTGGACGTCCTGGCTCACAGCGCGATTGGTTCGCCGATGATTCAATATCGCGGCCCTTTTGTCCTGAAACTTCCTGACGAAGCCTGGTTCAACGTCAACATGATGCAGAAGGACATGCTTCTCGCACTCGATTTGGGGCGGCAATTGAATATTCCTATGCCCACTACAGCGGTCGCCAACGAATTTCTGACCGCCGCCCGCGGGATGGGTCTGGTGGAAGAGGATTTTGCCGTGGTGTTCGATGTATTGGCGCAAATGTCCGGAGTGAAGCGATGACCACCACCACCGACCGCATGAAGCAGGATTCCCAACAAGACGTGGAACAGTATTTGCGGATGTATAGGCGCATGGTGATGATTCGCTTGTTTGAAGAGCAAGTGAATGAGCTTTACACCCGCGCTCTAATGCCGGGGTTGGCCCATCTCTATGTCGGCGAGGAAGCCGTCGCGGTCGGCGTGTGCGAGGCGCTACGCGCGGATGATTACATCACCAGCACACACCGCGGTCACGGACATTGCGTTGCAAAGGGAGCTTCCCCGGATCGCATGTTTGCGGAATTACTGGGAAAAGAGGCGGGCTACTGCAAGGGCAAAGGCGGGTCGATGCACATTGCCGACCCGGCCACCGGAAATCTCGGTGCTAACGCCATCGTGGCAGGGAGCGCGGGAATCGCGACGGGAGCGGCTTTCTCTGCAAAACGCGCGGGTAAGGGCCAAGTCGCTGTTTGTTTTTTCGGAGAAGGCGCACTGGGACAGGGCGTCGTCTATGAAGTAATGAATCTCGCGGCTCTGTGGAAGCTACCGGTTATTTATGTTTGCGAGAATAATCTTTACACCGAATACACGCATTGCAGCGAAACGCTGGCAGGAGATTTATTGCAACGCGGAACCGCCTTCGGGGTTCCCTCAGAGGAGGTGGACGGCCAGGACGTACGCGCGGTATACGCCGTCGCGAAAAGGATGGCCGATCGCGCTCGCTCCGGCGAAGGTCCATCTTTTCTGATTTGCAACACCTATCGCTATACCGGACACCACGTAGGCGATATCAATCGCGAGTATTATCGTTCAAAGCAAGAAGAACTTCAGTGGAAGACCGAGCGCGATCCGTTGAAAAATTTTGCGGATTGGTTAAGCAACCAAGGACTGACCGACGCGGCTGCCATGGATCGAATTCAACAAGAGGTTCGGCAGGAGATGAAAGCAGCAGTGGAGTTTGCGATCGCCTCTCCCTACCCCTCACCTGACAAAGTAGAGCAGGATGTATATGCCTGAACCTGCCACACGTGAACTGACGTTTGCGCAGGCAGTGAACGAGGCGCTCGCGGAAGAAATGCGCCGCGATCCCAATGTCTGCATCCTGGGAGAAGATGTCGCCGAAGCCGGCACGCCTTTTAAGGTGTTGTCAGGATTGGTGGAAGAGTTCGGCGCAGATCGGGTGATCGACACGCCCATTTCCGAAGCCGGCTTTACGGGCATCGGCGTGGGCGCGGCAATGACTGGAACGCGTCCGGTGATCGACATCATGTTCGGAGACTTTCTTACGTTGACTATGGACCAGATGGTGAATCAAGCCGCCAAGGTTCATTACATGTCCGGCGGGAAATGGAAAGTACCCATGGTGCTGCGCACCACGCTCGGGGCAACGCGCCGGTCCGCGGCACAGCATTCACAATCGCTGCACGCCTGGTTCAGCCACGTTCCCGGGTTGAAAGTGGTGCTGCCATCGACTCCTTACGACGCCAAAGGCTTACTGAAAAGCGCGATTCGCGATGAGAATCCGGTGATCTTTTTTGAAGACAAGATGATGTACAAATTGAAAGGCCCCGTGCCCGCGGAAGACTATACAATTCCGTTCGGGGTCGCGGACATAAAGCGCGACGGGGATGACATCACGCTGGTAGCCACCAGCAGCATGGTGCAAGTGGCCTTAGGAGCGGCGGCGCTTCTGGAAAAAATTGGCATCAGCGCGGAAGTTATCGATCCCCGTACCACTTGGCCTCTGGATGAGAACACACTGATCGAATCCGTAAAGAAAACTTCACGCGCCATTGTGATTGATGAAGGTTACGGCCGCTACGGCGTAACGGCGGAAATCGCGTCGGTGATAGCCGAGGGAGCGTTTTTCGACTTGGAAGCTCCAGTAAAACGAATGGGCGCGATGCATGTTCCCATTCCCTTCTCACCGCCATTGGAAGATGTGACCGTACCCACGGAAGACACGGTTTTCAAAACAGCCAGGACGCTTTGCGGCAAAAATTAAGTGTAAAGAGGAGGCTCATCCGTGGCACTCAAGACGTATGGCCCGATGGCGGTGGATTGGGAAAATCGCATCGATTTTGACCGCCTGCGCACAGAACGCCTGGCGCGCGCCAAGGCGCTGCTCGCCAAATCTGAAATGGGGGCTTTGCTCTGCTTTGACATGAATAATGTGCGTTACATCACTTCCACGCACATCGGTTCGTGGGCCCAGGACAAAATTAGCCGCTTCACATTGCTCCCACAAAATGACGAACCGATTTTATGGGACTTTGGTTCGGCGGCACGCCATCACCAGCAAAATTGCCCGTGGCTTGGCGAACGTTCTCGGCCCGGAATTCCTCTCCTGAGAGGAGCGATGTCTCCTGAAATGGGCCGAGCCGAAAACGTAGCGCGAAAAATCAAGATTGAACTGGAGCTCCGCGGGCTGCACAAGCAGCCTTTGGGAATTGACGTTGTCGAGCCTCCGATACTTTTTGCCTTACAGCGCGAAGGCATCACCGTCGTTGATGGCCAGCAACTGATGTCTGACGCGCGCGTGATCAAAACGCAGGATGAAATCTCGTTATTGAACCACTCCGCGATGATGGTGGACGCCGCTTACGATGAGCTGTACCGCGCCATGAAACCCGGCATGAGCGAAAATCAGGCGGTCGGCCTCGCAAGTAAAGTGCTCTACGATATGGGGTCAGAATACGTCGAAGCCGTGAACGCCATATCCGGCGAGCGTTGCAGTCCCCACCCGCATGTTTTCTCCGATCGCGTGCTTCGCCCCGGCGATCCTGTCTACTACGACATTCTTCATTCCTACATGGGATACCGCACCTGTTATTACCGCTGCTTTTCCATTGGTTACGCCTCGCATTCCATGATCGATGCGTACAAACGCTGCCGCGATTATCTGGATGCGGCAATCTCCTTGGTTCGGCCTGGCCGAACGACCGCGGAAATTGCCGCCGTTTGGCCCAAGGCGCAGGAATTTGGTTTTCCAGATGAGGAAGCGGCGTTTGCTCTGCAATTTGGTCACGGAATCGGACTTGCCATCTGGGAAAAACCGGTAATCAGCCGCATGGTTTCTCTTGAGCACTCGCATGAAATCAAGCCGGGAATGGTTTTTGCTTTGGAAACTTTTTGGCCCTCCAAAGATGGATGGAGCGCCGCGCGTATTGAAGAAGAAATCGTGGTGACAGAAACAGGTCATGAAGTGATCACGCGATTCCCTGCGGAAAAATTAATGGTAGCGGGAGCGCATTATTTCACCGTCGACGGACCTCTCTCCACCACCAGAGAAAATGAATCGGAACCCAGTAAGCACGTAGCGGAGATGGTTGCAGCCAGCGCCAAAAAGTCACGAACAGGAGCCGCGGATTAGCCCAGCGTTTTCTGGCCGCGATAAAACTATATGGCCGTCAGCGTCGTAATGCCTGCTCTCGAAATGGCGCAGGAAACCGGAAAACTTTTGGCATGGCGAAAACAAGAAGGCGACCGCGTGACCAAAGGCGATGCGCTTTTGGAAATTGAAACCGACAAGGCCGTCGTCGAAGTCGAAGCTCTTGAGGATGGCATTCTCGCTGGTATTACCGCGCAAGTGGGCGACGAGGTCCCCGTAGGACAAACGATTGCGTGGATCGTGGCGCCGGGCGAGCAAGTCCCCGCGCAAGCCGCACCCGCTGCTCCCGCGGCGCGCGCCACCAGCGCACCTGTCAACACGTCAGAACTTTCCACAAAGACTACGCCTTCTTCGGAAGCTTCCAGTTCAACTGCGCGACTTTCGCCGAAAGCTCGACGCTTGGCGAAGGAACTTGGCGTGGATGTAAATCTCGTTTCCGGTTCCGGCCCGGAAGGCACCATCACCGCGGAAGATGTGCAGGCTTTTGTGCAGAAAAAGAATTCCGCAGATACCCCGGAAACCGAAGCGCTCAGCCAGACCGCGCGGCTCATGGCCGAACGGACCACGCAAAGCTGGACCAGCGTGCCTCACTTTTTTATTGTTCGCGAAGTCGATGCCAGTGAGTTGGTACAGGCGCGTCAGCGTTTGGCCTCAACCATTTCGCCGTCCGAAAACAATAAGCTAACCATCACGGATCTGTTGATTGCCCTTGTGGCGCGGGCTTTGGCGAAGCATCCTCGAATGAACGCCAGCTGGACCACTGAAGGAATACGCCTCAACACCGATATCAACATCAGCGTGGCTATGGCAAATAAGGATGGCGTCGTCGGTGCCGTGATTCACAAAGCAAATAAGCTTGAGCTCGCGGAAATATCCGCCCTGCGGCACGAACTGACCGAGCGAGCGCGAGCAGCGCGCTTGCGCCCCGCCGACATCACTGGCGGCTCATTCACGATCAGCAATCTCGGAATGTATAAAGTGGACGCCTTTACAGCAATCATTACGCCGCCGCAATCTGCAGTTTTAGCGGTCGGCGCGATTGTCGACCGTGTAGTACCGGTGAAAGGCCAGCCCGGAATCCAGCCGATGCTCACCTTGACTCTTTCCACCGATCATCGCGTGGCAGATGGCGCGAGAGCCGCGGAATTCATGCGCGATTTAGCGGAGACGATTCTTTCGGCAGAAAAAACGCTTCATCGATGAGCACCGGAACTATGCGATAGAGCAGCTCCAGCTCTGTAATTGCTCTCTGTCGGCCCGCCAAACTGCGACGCACCACTCATTTCGCGTTCCTCCGAACGAGAACAATGCTTCGTTTAGACCTTCTAACACAGATGTTATATCCGGGATATGACTGAGAGAAAGGAATAATAGGAAGCCAGAGCGTTCCCCAGTGGACTTTTACCCGCGGAGAATTGCGCACTGCGCGTTTGCGCGTTCGTCTAGGGCCACCCTTGGATCAGACAACGATTGAACTCGGGCGTCAGTCATCATAGAATGCTTCGAAACATTTCGCTTTTGCGTGATTCTGCGAGGAAAAGAAATGAAAAGAAAGTTTTCGATAGCATTCGCGTTGCCTTTTCTCTTCGCTATGAGTCTTTTTGCTGGCTTGGCCTCAGCAGCGGACTTAGGCAATATGACCGAGCTGCAGTCTGGGTGGCGGATGATGTCCGCCAAGAATGTTTCCGAAGATGGTGCGACGGTCTCGCAACCCACGTTTAACGCGTCGAAGTGGTACGTCATTCAAGAACTGCCGTCCACCGTG
>DATNME010000085.1:0-2094 GCA_035602385.1 Candidatus Dormiibacterota bacterium | reverse complement strand
AACCCGCGCAAATATGGAATTATGGTGTGCCCGAATAGAACGCGTCGATGAACACGTGCAAGTGCCAATTTACCAGATCAGCTTTAGCGCAAACTGAATCTGGCGAGACGTCGTCTGTGTCGATGTGATGAGGCCCGCGCTCGAGATGGGCTGCCCGCTTTGATCAAACGCCTGAAGGTTGTCGGTCGGCGAAGCAAAGTTCGCGCGGTTCAGTATGTTGAAAAACTCCGCTCTGAACTGAGCGTTGAAGCTTTCCGAAATTCGTTTTACATAGTTGTTCTTGAAAACCGAGAAGTCCAGTTTCGCGAGTCCCGGACCCACGAGCGTGTTGCGGCCAAGATTCCCGGCGAGGTTAGAGCAATAGACAGTGCCGCTGGGTACAGGCGCGGCGGCTCCGACAAATGGCACGCACTGGGCGGAAAAAGAACTCGGCGCCGTCGGAAGAGCCAGACATTGAGTTTTGATGTAGTGGTTTGGGTTCCCGGGATTCGTGAGCGTCTCGCAGCTCGGACCGGTCAAACGGCTCGGCAGCTCGCCAGTCTCTTCGAGTTTCATTCCGCGAGGATCGCCACCAAATATCGGCGTAAAAGGCTGACCGGTGCTTACCTTGTAAAGTCCGACTAACTGCCAGCCGCTGAGAGCCATTTTCGGAAGCGCAGACTCTGTCTTCGGGCCAGGCACTTCCCAGGTCAAGCTAAGCACGAACGTCTGCGCGACGTTGAAATCCGAGAGCCCTCGCGTAGTCCTCTGATCGAAAAAGAGCTGGTTGAACAATCCGTTTGGAAAAGCGTCGTTAGCTTCCGTGGAAGAGAGCGTGTCGATGCTCTTGCCCCAGGTGTAGGCTCCGCTGAACTGGAAGCCGTGGCTTATGCGTTTCGTAACGTTCGCCTGCAACGCATCATAAAAGGAATCAGCCTGCCAGAAAGATCCGGTGATCCGGCCAAAATTCGGGTTGAGAGTTGAAGTAGGAATGGGATTGGTTTGCGTGCCACTGGGTGAAAATCCTCGAGCACAGGTGGTACCGGGGGTGCCATCAGGTCCGCAGGGCCACAGGTAGCCTGCCGTCGTAAGGGTAGGAAGAACCATGGCAATATTATCGACGCGATAGGGCTGATGAACTCCCCGCGAGCCTACGTAGCCAAGAGTAACGGACAGTGACGACGCCAGCTCCCGCGCGACGCTTAGATTCCATTGCATGACGTAATTGCGCTTGGGATTGTACTCAATGTAATTGGAACGCGAAGCGCCCGGCGCGTTCTTAAATTTTTCAAACGCGCTTGTTTGGCAGCCGCCTGTTTGGGCGCCGCATATCTGAAAATCACCCGGAGAAAGAACATTCGCGAATATCTCGTTTACGAACGGCTGCGAATGCTGGATGGTAATCGTAAATTCGTACGGAAGCGGCAGCACATCAAATACTCCAAATCCCCCGCGGAGCAGTGTCTTGCCGCCGCCCGGATTCCACGCGAACCCCAAGCGCGGCTCGAAATTTCGAAGCGTGGGATTCCTGAAAAGGGGCGGTCCCACAACCGCGGTTGCGTCGGAAATATGGTGTAGATTCGGAAGCAGATTATGCGCCTCGGTTGGCACGGTTATCATTTCATAGCGCAATCCGGCGTTAAACGTCAGGTTTTTTTGCAGCCGGATATCATCCTGGACATAAGCGCCGAACAGAGTCTGACGCATTCCAAAAACGGGTGAAGAGACGGACTCATTTCCCGCAAATGATTGCGGAACATTGGTTAGAAAACTCTGCAAGGAATTGAAGCGGTACGATCCGTTGGCATTGCTGCTGGTTAACTGGTTGTCCTGCATCCGCTCGACCATAACTCCGAACTTCAAGGCATGTATCCCGCGGGTCAGATAGACTTCGTCGCTGCCCTGAAACGAATTCCATGCGAGAGATTTGCTGGACGGAATAAAACCATTGGGAAGTGGAGCGCCTAAAAAGTTGGTAAGCCCCGGCACACCCTCCACCGACCCGACAAACCCACCAGGTTCAAACGCAAATGAGGGATCGTTCATGAGAGGGTTTAGGACGCTCGAGACTTTTCCAATAATCCCGACGGCGCGGCTGAAAGCGAAGCCCGCGGC
>DATNME010000084.1:0-8276 GCA_035602385.1 Candidatus Dormiibacterota bacterium | reverse complement strand
TCTAGACGAATACGACGATCTCTATCGCAACGACGGGAATTGGAGTTTTACGAATGCCTCGTATCAATCCGGGGTCGCGCTACCTTCGCTGCCTTGGGTGAAGTGGGGCACGGCATTCGCGGACTTTGATAATGATGGTTGGCTCGACTTGATAGCCGTAAGCGGCCATGTCTATCCCCAAGTGGATTCGCTGCCATCGGGCGGCGGTTATCGGCAACCGAAACTTTTTCATCTCAATGAGAAGGACGGCACATTTTGCGATGCAAGCGATCTGGCCGGGCCGGCGCTGCAACAACGCCGTGTCTCGCGAGGGCTCGCGGTTGGCGATCTCTTCAACGACGGCACTATTAGCGTGGTCATCGGCGATCTCGATGGCGCCCCAATGATTCTAAAAAACCACGGTATTCCCGGTCGTAACTGGGTCAGCTTCGATCTTGCCGGGACCAAAAGCAATCGCATGGCGATTGGCGCCCGGATCAAACTCGTAGCCGGGGGGATGACCCAGACGGATGAAGTGCACAGCGGAGGAAGCTATTTGTCGCAGAGCGACACGCGATTGCATTTCGGCGTAGGCGCTGCCAAGAAAATTGACCGGGTTGAGATCCGTTGGCCTTCAGGAGCGATGGAAACGCTCACGGACTTAGCGATCAATCAATTTTACTCCGTGCTTGAAGGCTCGGGCATCGTACCGTCAACCCGAATACGGCCGGCAAATACCAAGGGTTTGTCCGCGCCAGCTAAACCTTAAACGAAGAATAAGCGCGAAGATTAGCGCTAGGTTCACTCAAAGATTCCGAGGAGGAGCTGTCGAAGCGCGCACCACAAGTTCGGGATCCACGGCAATTTCCGGTACAAATTCCATGCGATTTTCGATTAGATTGACCACGGTTTGCGCGGCTATCTGCCCCATCTTCAACAACGGCTGACGCACCGTCGTCAGTGCTGGATTGGCGTAATTTGCCGCCGGAATGTCGTCAAATCCGATCACCGAGATATCTTCGGGCACGCGTAACCCCGCATCGTGAAACGCCTGCACGGATCCAATTGCTGAAATATCGTTGTACGCGAAAAGGGCGGTGAAAGGCCGCTTTCTCGCAAGCAATTGTTTCGCAAACGGGTACCCCAAAATAGGAGTGGACTCGACACCTTCGATTTGCACCGTGAGTTCTGGATCTATTTCAATTCCCAATTCCTTGGCTACGTCGCAGATGGACTGCCAACGCACTGCGGAGTCCGAACTGAGTGTCTGTCCCTTCAAGAACGCAATTTTCTTGTGTCCCAACTTTTTCAAGTGATTCAGCGCGAGAAGCGCGGCCCGTTTGTGATCGAGGACGATATTGGTGACACCTTCAACCGCAAGATGACCTGCCACCGCGACAGTGGGGAGCGCGGGCTTTTCCGCGATGGAGGTATCCACGGTGATGAAGCCTTCCACCCCGCGAGAAACCAGCATTTGAGAATAAGTTTGCAGCAATTTAGGGTCATGACGGTGGATAACCGTAAGGAAAAAATAATCATTGGCGCGCAAATATTGCTCGATGCCGCTGATAACCATCGAGCCGTAAGCGTCGCCGATTTCCTCCGCGATCACTCCTATCGTATAGGTACGCTTCAGGCGAAGAGAGCGCGCAAAATAATTCGGCTTGTAATTTAAATGTCTGGCTGCTTCCGCAATACGATTTTTGGTGTGCTCAGGAATGGAACGCGAGGCTGCCGAATTGTTCAACGCAGCAGAGACTGTTCCGGGAGTTAAGCCGAGGTGTTCGGCAATGGTTTTCAACGTTACTTTTTCCCGGCGGGGGGACAGTTTTTTCTTTCTATTGATTTGCGTCATTTCTGATTTGCAGCCCCACTCGAAATTCCAACCACCGCTATTCCATAAGTAAATGCATTTACAATCCCGCCATGCCAAGACCGTTCCAGCCTTTTGAGGGTGGCCTCTAACTGAAATTCTGCAAGAATACAGATAACTGCGAGATTAACCGGCCAGCCAAAAAGTAGCCCTTGCCTGATATTCGTTTACAGAATATCGTTCTTCTACTATAGTGCTTTTAGGCCCGTTTTGCATCCCCCATGCTCGAATTCTATACCGCACGCCCACTTTGGAGGGTTTTCATGCGTCCAGCACCACTTGTAACTACACTCCTTTTAGTTTCGTGTTTTTCGGCACCTTTTTCTCAAGCCGCAGACGATATACCAAAGGCGGCCTGGAAGCGCCCGATTGGCGCACCAATGGATCATCCCGGAACAAAGAAAACGGGGCTGGAATCTCAGCATATCGATGACGGGATCTGGCAAGGCGCCCCGGTGGGTGGATTCGGTGCCGGATCCTTCTCGCGAACTTACCGCGGCGATTTTGCGCGCTGGCACATGCAGGGCGGGGTCCATAAATATCAGACGGTTTACGGCAACCAGTTTGCTATGTTTCAAAAATCCGAAGGGGATGCACAGGGTGTGGCCCGCGTCCTTTCTGCCACGCATCCACAGAATGGCCAATTGGCGGCCTGGCAGTGGGATTATCCTGTCGGTGCGGGCAACTATGCCGCCCTTTACCCTAAATCGTGGTTCGACTATCGCTGGGACAAATTTCCCGCGCACGTTACGGTCGAGCAATTTTCGCCCATTCTTCCCGACAATTATAAAGAAACGAGTTATCCAGTCGCTGTCTACCGTTGGCACGCGGAAAATCCGAGTTCGAAGCGCGTCACAGTTTCCATCCTGCTCTCCTGGGAGAACATGCTCGGGCTATTCCGAAACTTTCGTCGCGATTTAGGTGGCGGAATCAACGCCGGAAATTTCAATCATATCGAACAAGAATCCACGGCCGCCGGCACTATGAAAGGTGTCGTTTTTGACCGCAATCACCTGGGGCCAGTAACCGAAGGTTGGGATGGGCAAATGACGATTGCAGCGCTCGAAAGCCCTGGCGTTGAAGTCAGCTATCAGGCGACTTTTGATCCTAATGGCAACGGCTCGGAAATTTGGCAACCTTTTAGCAAGGATGGGTCACTTGCGAACAACGCTGAAAAATGGACCAGCAGCGGAGAAGCACTAGCTGGCGCTATCGCCGTGCGATTTACGTTGGGGCCTGGAGAAAAACGCACCATACCGATGGTTCTCTCGTGGGATCTTCCCGTGGTGGAGTTCGGCGCCGGCCGTAAGTGGCATCGCCGCTATACGGATTTTTATGGAACCAGCGGGGTTAATTCATGGGCAATTGCCCGTGACGGCTTAAAAAATGCTTCCTCGTGGAGCGACGCCATCAACGCATGGCAAGCGCCCTATATCAACGACGAAACCAAACCGCTGTGGTATCGCGGCATGTTATTCAATGAAATGTATGTTCTCGCCGATGGTGGCTCTTTCTGGGGACGGCCGGTCGGCACGGATCCAAAAGCCCCTCCGGTGTATTCGTTCATGGAATGTTATGACTACCCGTATTACGAAACGCTGGACGTTCGGTTTTACGGCTCCATGCCATTGCTCAAATTCTGGCCGGAAGTTGAAAAAGGCGTGATGCGCGAATTCGCGGATACCGTTCCGCAGGAGTCCACGGAGAGAATGGTGTGGATATGGAAATCGCAGCAAACCAACTCTCCGAATTTCAGAATTCGCAAAGCCAAAGGCGCGGTTCCGCACGATTTAGGCGTGCCCGAAGAAGACCCCTTCAAACAGATCAACCAATTCAGTTGGCAAGATACCAATGGATGGAAAGATTTGAACACTAAATTCGTGCTCATGGTTTATCGGGATTTTGTGCTTACCGGATCCAAAGATAAAGAATTCCTCCGTTACGCATGGCCCGCGGTGAAAGAATCGCTCACGTACCTGCAAAAATACGATACGGACGGTGATGGTATCCCGGAAAATCAAGGCTACCCTGACCAGACCTACGATGAGTGGGTTGTCCGCGGCGAAAGCGCTTACTCAGGTGGTTTGTGGCTGGCAGCGTTGCGCGCTGCCGAAGAAATCGGCAAGCAGTTGGGGGATAACACCGCCGCTTCGCAATTTCACGTGTTGTTTGCCAAAAGCCAGGCCAGCTACATAAAAAAACTTTGGAACGGGGAATACTTCAGCTATGACACGCAAAGCCCCTACAAAAATAACATTCAGGCGGATCAACTGGCGGGACAATGGTACGCGAACATGACCGGTCTTGGCGACCTCGTGCCCCACGAAATGCAAATGAGTTCGCTGAAGAAAATCTTCGATTTCAACGTCATGAAATTTGCGGATGGCAGCATGGGCGCGGTCAATGGCATGGCTCCAGACGGAACGCTAATCTTCCTCAAGGATAATCAACAGGTGCGTGAAGTCTGGACGGGCACAACCATGGGCGTTGCTGCGTTAATGCTAAGCGAGGATATGCGCGACCAGGCGTACAAAACGATTTGGGGAATTTACCACACCACTTACGAAACCAAGGGTTATTGGTTCCGAACGCCGGAAGCATGGGACATTACTGGAAATTACCGGGCTTCGATGTACATGCGTCCAGCGGCGATTTGGGCGATGGAAATGATGCCAAATTCGACAAACAAAAAGTGACAACAGCACAATTGCGCATTTTCTTATGGGGCCGGCCAGCCAGGAAATAGATTGCCGGGAGAGAGCGCAGTGAGGATGGTTTCGTCTGGAAAGCCGTAGGCACCATGGCGCGCGTGCGAAGGTGATTCGAACGCAAACCAGGGTAAATCTTGCGCATCGGTCGCTTTACGCTTGCCTGCGGGTTTGGTTTTCTGCATTATTCAGACCACGTACTTCTCTACACCGACTCGCAGCAGCGACAAGGAGCTGACAAAAATGACTTCACCCTTCCTGGGCGAATTCATGGGCACCCTCATTTTGATCATTCTGGGAAACGGAGTTGTCGCGGGCGTGCTCTTAAATAAATCCAAGGCGCACAATGGCGGATGGATGGTCATCACCGCAGGGTGGGCCTTCGCCGTAATGGCTGGTGTCTTCGTGGCCACCGCTTGCGGAAGCAGCGATGCGCACCTAAATCCAGCGGTGACGCTTGGCTTTGCAATTCGCACGGCTGATTTCTCCCGGGTGTTGCCTTATATCTCCGCCCAAATGCTTGGAGCGATTCTGGGAGCCACCGTGGTATGGATTCATTTTTTCCCCCACTGGAAAGAAACGCCCGATCACAAGTTTAAGCTCGCCTGTTTCAGTACTCATCCCGCGATAAGGAGTGTTCTGCCCAATATCGTGAGCGAAATTATTGCGACGTTCGTTCTGGTTTTTGTGGTTGGCGCAATTTTTTCGAAAGCTTCAGCCGGGGCAGGCATCGCTTCCGGCGTTGGTCCTTATTTGGTTGGAAGTTTGATCTGGGGCATCGGTTTATCGCTCGGCGGAACTACGGGTTACGCCCTGAATCCAGCTCGCGACCTTGGTCCACGCATCGCGCATAGCATTTTGCCTATCGCCGGAAAAGGGGATTCCGACTGGGGATATGCCGGGATTCCCGTCGTGGGACCGCTGATCGGCGGAGCCTTGGCAGGCGTGCTTTTGCGAGTTATCAACATTTGACGCCAATATTTTTGTAAATCGGGACTCCCAGATTCCATGAGCTACATACTTGCTTTAGATGCTGGCACAACAAGCGTGCGAGCGCTGGTGTTCGATCACGACGGTCGTATTCACGGCCTGGCGCAAAAGGAGATCCGCCAGATTTATCCTCAAGCGGGTTGGGTCGAACACGATCCACAAGAGATTTGGTCTTCACAAATGAGTGTCGCTACCGAGGCATTAGGCGTAGCGAAAGTGCGCCCTAGCGACATCGCCGCGATCGGGATCACGAATCAGCGCGAGACCACCATTGTCTGGGATCGCGAAACAGGGGACGTGGTTTACAACGCAATTGTTTGGCAAGATCGCCGCACCGCTGGAATGTGCGACAAGATTCGCCGCGCCGGCGCGCTTAAAATGATTCAAAGGCGAACTGGGCTCTTGCTTGACTCCTACTTTTCAGCAACGAAAGTGGCTTGGATACTGGATCACGTCCCAGGCGCTCGAAGAAAAGCGGAAGAAGGCCGGCTCGCATTTGGAACCGTTGATACCTGGCTAGTATGGAATCTCACGAGCCGCAGCAGACACATTACTGACGTGAGCAATGCATCGCGAACTTTGTTGTTTGACATTCACACTGGCGAATGGGAACCAGAGTTGCTCAAACTATTCCGTGTTCCCGCCAGCATGCTTCCTGAAGTGCGGTCTTCGAGCGAAGTTTATGGCGAAGTCACCACGACGTTAGGCCTCACAAAAATTCCGATCGGTGGCATTGCCGGAGATCAGCAAGCCGCTTTATTTGGTCAAATGTGCATTGCCCCGGGCGGAACAAAAAGCACTTACGGCACCGGCTGCTTTTTATTGCAAAACACCGGGAGCAAAGCGGTCGCGTCAAGCAATCAGCTGCTTACGACCGTTGCGTGGAAAATTGGACGTAAGCTCGAATATGCGTTGGAAGGAAGCGTGTTCATCGGCGGAGCGGTAGTGCAATGGTTGCGCGATGGTTTGAAGATTGCGCAATCTGCGGCGCATGTGGATGAACTAGCTGCAACGGTTAAGGATAATGGCGGTCTTTTTCTCATTCCAGCATTTGCCGGCCTCGGCGCTCCGCACTGGGATCCTTACGCGCGTGGCTTGCTCATTGGCATAACGCGCGATTCTGGCGCAGGCCATGTCGCGCGCGCTGCACTGGAGGGTGTCGCCTTTCAAGTAGCGGATTTGCTCGACGCCATGCAAAGTGACACGGGCAAAAGATTGAAAGAATTGCGCGTCGATGGCGGCATGACCCGCAGCGAATTGCTGATGCAATTCCAGGCAGACATTCTGGGGATGCCGGTCGTGCGTCCTGCGGTGACGGAAACAACTGCGCTCGGTGCGGCTTATCTCGGCGGGCTGGCCGTCGGTTTTTGGAAAAGTTCACAAGAAGTTGCCGCACAGTGGAAAATCGATAAGATTTTTGAGCCGAAGATGCCTGATGCGCGGGTTCGCGAACTTCGCGCGCAATGGCAAGAAGCTCTTGCGCGGTCGAGAAACTGGGAAAATCCCCGCAATAGTCAGACAAGAAACAAAAAGAAGAACCGGAAGCGGCGCAAGATGCGTTAACATCGCCCTCGCGCAGAAACCCTGAAAGAGGTAAGAAGGAAAACCATGAATTTATTTTCACGCCGCCAATTTATTTTGAAGTCAGCCAGCGTTGCCGTCGCACTGCCGCATATTGCTCCCAGGAACTTGTCGTTTGCATCTTTAACTGTGCCCGCCACCCCAAATATAAAGTTCCCCGTCGCGCCGCGGGACCGCCTGGCGGTCGCCTCGTGGCCTTTTCGAGCGCAAATCGTCAGCTCCACCAACGATGGCCGCAATAATTCCGTTCCTGGCATGGATCTCCGCGATTTTGCCTCACGCGTTCGCGGCGAGTTCGGGGTGCCCGGCGTTGAGCCGCTTTCCGTTCACTTTTCTTCCACCGCCATTCGCTATCTTAAGGAATTTCGCGAAGCCATCGAGAAGGCCGGCGTCTCGGTCGTGAATATTCCTGTCGACAATTCCGATAGCTATTGCGATCCGGATCCTGCTGGCCGCAAACGGGCCATCGAAAACGGTCTCAAGTGGCTCGATGTTGCGGTTGTTCTGGGTTCACCAAGCATTCGCACCTCCATGCCCCGCGTAAAAAACGCTTCACCGGACGTGGACCTCGCCGCGGCTTCGCTTAAGGAACTAGTTCGGCATGCGGAAGAAAAGAATGTCGTAGTTAATCTTGAAAACGACGATCTGCAAAGTGAGGATGCATTTTTCATCGTGAAAGTTGTGGAGAAAGTTGCCAGTCCCTGGCTGCATGCCCTTCCGGATTTTTGCAATTCCATGATGTCGGGCAACGCTGAGTTCAACTATTCCGCTGTCGCCGCGATGTTTAAACACGCTTACAGCATTTGCCATGTCAAAGATTCCGAGGTCAGTGAGGACGGCAAAGTCTTCCAGGTCGATCTGGAAAAAACTTTTGGCATCTTGAAAGCGAGCAACTTCAGGGGCTTTTGCTCGATGGAATGGGAAGGGAAGGGCGAACCTTATGCAGGTACAAGAAAATTAATCGATGCTTCCTTGAAATATCTTTCCTGAGCGGAAAATTCCGTTCTAACCGTGCGCTCCTCCGCCACCAAGTTCGCGGACGATAGATCCTACGAATGATTTTGCATCCCCAAAAAGCATCAGGGTGCGATCCAAATAATAAAGTGGATTGTCGATTCCCGCGAATCCCGCCGCCATGCTGCGTT
>DATNME010000083.1:0-37536 GCA_035602385.1 Candidatus Dormiibacterota bacterium | reverse complement strand
GAAGAAGCAGCACCAGCACCGCCAGCGAGAGATTCGGCATCAGCGGCACAAGAATCAACAGGATATTCGAAGGCAGGTGCGTGAAGACCATGGTGCGGACGAGACCGACGCGCGCCGCAATGCGCGAAGCAACCAGAGCAGAAAATCCCGCAAAGACATTTGCCCAGAAAAAAATGGCTCCCAGCGTGGCGGGTTCCACGCCAAAGCGGAGATAGAACCAATACGCGGCGAAGCTTTGCACCACGAATCCGCCGGCAAAGGAATCCAGGGCGAACAGGCCGGAAAGTTTCAGCACAATACTTCGGGAGCGGGTAATTCCGAAGATCTTTGCGGTGGAAGCGATCCCGTCGTCCGCAGCGCCGCCTACCTCCACTGAAGTGGACAATCGCGTGAAGATAAATGCCAGCAAGATCCCCAGCGCTGCGTACACCAGGACCACAGCACGATAGCTTGCAACGGGGGTCATCGAAGCGTGTTGCAGCGCTTGCGTGACGAAACCGCCGAACAACGCTCCAAGCGCCGTCGCCAACGAACCCGCCATGGTGTACCACGCGAACACTTCCGTCCGCGCACTTGCCGGCACAATATGGGACAGCGCTGCCTGCTCAATCGAGAGGAAAGGTCCGACTTCATTGCCGCTGGGACTGATGACGCCGATAGTGCCCGCAATGATCAGGAACAATAAATTGTGCGTGGATGCAAACGCCAAACCGGCGGCAGCCATCAAAACAGCGCCGATGATCAGCATCCGCCGGCGCCCGATGCGGTCCGCCCTGGTCGTCAGGAAGAGAGAAACCACCACATCACCTGCAAGCGTGAGCGTGAGCACCAGGCCGCTTTGCACCTCCGTCAGACCTAACCCGATCAGGTAGAAAACCAATATGACGGAGAGCGAGCCATACGCAAACAAGCGCGCAAAGCGAGTGACGAACAGCAACCATCCGTCACGGGTCATGGTTTTGAGGGCTATCGGTATCAATTGGGTCGTCGACCTCCGTTGAGGTTCGATGCGAACGCTATAGATTGGTCATCTACATAATCTCTTAAACAATTCTCCAGCTTTCGAAGCCGACGGTGCCAAGTGGAAAAAATACAGGCCGGTTCAGTGCGTGGGACCGCCCTTGCCCAACTCATCGAGAGCAGCCTTGAAACCGGTAGCAAGTTTTTCAGCGGGACCTCGTCCCCAATAATGGAGAAAGATCACGACCGGGCGATCTCCGGTCATGTGGTGATGGATGGCGACAACGTCCAGATCGTTCTTTCGCAGCGCTTTCAAGACCGGCGTTACCTCGCTTTCGAGCATCGCCGCATCGCCTGCAATCGCTGCATCTTCCTGGGTACCGACAAACGCGGCCCAAGTATTCAATCCCATGCGGGCATTGATCACCGCACCATGTTCCTTCATTCCTAAATCATCACGTCCGACGGTGATTTTGTAGACCGCACCCGACTGTTCGCCTTCGTGGCCAACGATTTTTGCGAGCTTTGCGGCGTCCATTGGCGTCCCTCCGGCGCTTCCAGAGGTTGCCGGTTGCGGCTTCACCTTGCCGATCAAATCCAGCGCTGGTTTTACGCGCCGCGCCAGGTCGGCCGCTTTTCCCATGCCATGGACGTGCATGTAGAAGACGTGAGGATCGTCCCAGAAAAAATGGTTGTGCAGCGCCGTGACGTCAATTCCGTTGTCGAGCAGGGCGGAAAGAACCGGGTTCACTTCGTCCTGCAGCAGAACCAGGTCGCCCATCATCACGTCTAAGCCCCCATCTCCTTTGGTCAATGCGACCCAGCCCCCGAAACCAAACGGAGTCGGTGTTGAAAATCCCTGGATGGTCATCTTCAGATCAGTGCGTGGGATATTGACCTTGAGAACGCCAGCTTTGAAGTCCCCTTTGCGGTCGAGTGACTTCAGAACGTCCTGATAGTCGGCGGGAACGTCCTGGGCGAGAACAGATACGCCGAAAAAGACAGGACAACCAACGATAAACAAAATTAACGCCATCTTTTTCATGACTTTCTCCTGAGAAACTCGCCCAAAGTGTATCGTCCACCTAATTGGCGACCACACGCAAATCGTCGAACTTACTGCGGCTACCAGGACTCGCAATTGTAGGCTCTTCATGAAAAGTTATTAACCGAAAATTTAGTCACCGAGCGCGGCTAGACTCGCATAAGATGCACGTATTGAACGGTTTTCGCACCTGCAGATGGTGTAAAAAAAAGAACTGATCTCGTGCGCTGCGTTGCGAGGTGATTATCATGACGAAGACCCTGTGGATTTGTTTGACTGCAGTTGTGTTTTCTATCGCACCTGCGCCGAGGATGCGCGCGCAGAATAAAGAACCCCTGCGTCTTGTCCAGACTATTCCGATGTCCAATGTCAAAGGACGGATGGATCATCTCGGAGTTGACGTGAAAGGCCAGCGGCTGTTCGCCGCCGCGCTGGATAACAACACCCTGGAAGTTATCGATCTCAAGGCCGGCAAGCGAGTCCATAGCATTCCGGGCCAGAGCAAGCCGCAGGGTGTTTTCTATTCCCCGGACTTCAACAAATTGTTCGTGGCCAATGGCGATGATGGCACCTGCAAAATTTACAGCGGAGAAAATTTCACACTTATCGCCAACTTGTCGCTGGGCATAAATCCGAATCACGTGGGTTACGACCCCGCAACCAAATATCTTTACGTGGCAGTTGGTGTTTCAACTCCAGAGCCCGGTGCGCTCGCTATCGTCGACACGCACAGCAATAAACATATTGGAGATATCAAAACAGAGGTTCGCCCCGGCGGCATCAAGATCGAGAAATCGGGGCCCCGAAATTTCGTCACGCTTAGAGGAGTTGCCAAGGCGGGTGTGGTTGATCGAATGAAGCGCGAACAGATTGGAAGCTGGCCTCTCACCGGCGCTCCATTTATTACCGCTTTGGCGTTCGACGAGACCCATCACCGCCTTTTCGGCGGCACTCGCACTCCGCCTTTGTTGGTTGTTTTCGACACGGAATTGGGCAAACAAATTACTCAGCTCGAGGGTGTCAGTGGTATAGACGACCTCTGGTATGACGCCGCGCATAAGCGTATCTATGCCTCGGGAGGCAGAGATGTTGACGCCGGCTTCGTCTTCGTCTATCAGCAGGGAGACGCCGACCATTATGAGTTAATCGCGAAAGTTCCTACGCGACCGAGCTCGCAAACTTCAATTTGGGTCCCAGAGCTCAACAGGTATTACGTATCATCCTCGGCTAATGACAAGGAGGATGCAGCGATCCTCGTCTTCGAGCCGCAGCCTTAAAAACAAGATTTCGAAAAGGAGACAGAAACAAATGAAGAGCGCATCGCGATTTCGGCTTGCCGTGTTACTCGCAGGTCTGACGCCCATTGTTTGTATTGCACAAGATAATGCTGCGAGAGAGAGTGCCCCACTGCGGATCGTGCAGGCGATTCCCCTCCCCAATGTAGTTGGCCGCATTGACCATTTCTCCGTCGATCCGAAACGCAGATTGGTGATCGGTTCCGCGCTGGGAAACGACAGCGTGGAGGTCGTCAATACCTTCGCCGGCAAAGTCGTTCACACCATTAAAGGGTTGGATGAGCCCCAGGGCGTACTCTACGTCGGAGGCGACATCAATAAAATTTTCGTCGCCAACGCCGGCGACGGAAAGGTGCGGGTGTACGACGGCAAGACTTTCGCTCTTGCCGCAACTCTGGATTTTGGCGCGAACACCGACAATCTCCGGTACGATGCGGGCGCAAAACGCGTGTACGTCGGATATGGCGAGGACACCGAATCTGGTATCGGCGTCATCGATGCCGCCACGGACAAACGCCTGGATGATGCGGCAAAGCTCGATGCGCATCCAGAATCGTTTCAGTTGGAACAAACTGGTCCAAACATCTACGTCAACGTAGCGGACAAGGCGAAGATTTCCGTCATTGACCGCAAAACCAAGAAAGTCTCTGCTTGGCCCTTGTCTAATTTGAAAGCGAACTTTCCCATGGCGCTGGACGAGGCCGATCATCGGTTATTCATCGGTACCCGCAAACCAGCGCGTTTTGTAGCGATCGACACCACCAGCGGAAAAATAGTAGCGAACCTCCCCTCCGCCGGCGATATGGATGACCTCTATTACGATTCTGGCCGGAAGCGCATTTATGTATTAGGTGGAGAAGGTTTCATTAGCGTGTTCCAACAAACTGATCCGGACCACTATGAATCCATGGCAAAAATTCCGACCACTACGGGCGCGCGGACGGGGGTCTGGTATGAAAAGCGCGACCGCCTGTATTTAGCTGTGCCTGGGCGCGCGAACCAAGGGGCTGAGTTGTGGGTGTACGAAGCCCAGGACTAGGCTGTATACACTTATGAAAATATTTTGAGTCCACAGGCGGCCACTATAGCTGTTTCATGGATCGCGAACCCTCCGAATCAACAGCCACGCCACCGCAGCACTTCCCAGAGACAGTCCGCCGCAAATTAACATGATAATTCGGAATCCAAATACAAATGCTTCCCTAATGGATTGGTCGATGGAAGTTTTGGTAAGGGAGCTAAGATTCGCTGGAGCCTGCAAGCCGGCGAGTTTGATTTCGTTAGTCTGAAGCTCCTGCAAAACACTCGCCGGCACCGAGGAGTGCGCGAGATTGCTGTTCAGTCGAGAACCAAACGCCTTCACCATCACAATCCCAAGGACTGCGATAGCAAGTACGCCCGCTACGCGCGCCACAGCGTTGTTGATTCCAGAAGCCGTGCCCACTCGGTCTTTACCTACCGAACTCATAACCACGGTGGTGAGAGGAGCTACAGTGACCGCCATACCTAAGCCGAGAACAACCACGGCCGGGAAGAACTCTTTCCAATAACTACCTCCGATAGAGGGCACAGCGAACAGAACGAAGCCCAGCCCGGCGATGAGCGGACCAATGATCAGCGGACCCCTTGCGCCATAGCGAGCGACGAGTCCGCCAGACCAGCGAGAGAGCACGAACATAAGTAGAATCATGGGAAGGACAGCAGCACCCGTTGCCGTGGTGGAGTATCCCTGGACTTGGATCAGGTTCATGGGAAACAAGAAAAAGAAAATCCCAATAGCGGAGTATAGAAAAAGTGTGAGCAGATTCGCGCCACTGAAGCTGCGGGATTTGAACAGCGTGAGCGGGAGCGTCGGCTCGGCGGCGGCAGACTCGACAAATAGGAATGCAATAAGGCAACTGCCGCCAGCGATCAAACTCCCGAAAACCAGAGGATTTCTCCAACCTAGCTCGAGCGATTCGACGAAACCAGCAACCAAACCCCCAAGTGCGGCGGTGGCCAGAATCGCTCCTAACCAGTCCACGCGCCCACCCTTGGCGCTGCGGCTTTCCGGAATCCGCCACACGGAGATCGCCACCACGGCCGCCGCAAGTGGAAGATTAATGAAAAATACCCATCGCCAGGAGGCGTGCTCAACCAGCCAGCCGCCAAAAACGGGCCCAACGGCAGTAGTGATCGCGGTGAAACCTGACCAGGTACCGATCGCCACGCCACGACTCTGCTCATCGAAATACGCACTAATGATGGCAAGACTGCCAGGCACGAGAAGTGCAGCTCCGACACCTTGAATGCTCCTCGCGATGATCAACTGATGAATGGTCAAGGCAAAGCCGCAACCAGCGGAAGCCACGGCGAAAATCGACACGCCTACCACGAAGATCAAACGGCGGCCAAAGCGGTCGCCGAAAGAGCCGCCAACTAGAATCAGCGCGGCAAGAAACAATCCGTAAGACTCAACAACCCATTGGAGATCCACCACTGTTCCGCGAAAACTGGCTTGGAGGGAAGGTAGCGCAACATTGACGACGGTACTATCGATGAAAGCCATGCTGGAACCGAGAATGGTGGCGATGAGTATCCACGTTCTTGCATGCGGCACACATGGAACTCCCGCAGCTGCTGATTGCAACACGGCTTCGTCGCAAGGCGTTCTCATGTTGCCGATAAAGAGTGTACTAGTAGATCAAACCGTATTGCGTGTCGCCATTCGTCGAGAAATTTACGCCATTTCTTCTTGGAGGAGCCCCAGGGGTGGCAGAAAGACTCGCTCGGGCGTTCCACGAAAAGTATGGAATTGTGATTGCGGGCACATACACTCCCCCTTTCGTGCTCTTACGAATGCCGAGGAAAAAGAACTGGTTTCGTTGGTGAATGAGACTTCCCCTGATGTATTCTGGGTAGGATTAGGTTCCCCCAATTAACCATGAAAAAGGCGCTCATCACCGGTATCACCGGCCAGGATGGATCTTACCTGGCGGAGTTTCTGCTGAAAAAAGGTTACGAAGTACATGGCACGAAGCGCCGCGCTTCGCAGTTGAACACTGCGCGCATAGATCATCTCTACGAAGATCCGCATGTTCCGCACCCGAGTTTGCTTCTGCACTATTGTGATATGACCGATTCAAATAGCGTGATCCGCGTTACGCAGCAAGTGCAGCCGGACGAGATTTATAATTTAGCGGCACAGAGCCACGTGGGAGTTTCATTCGAACAGCCGGAGTATACCGCGGACACCGACGCGCTCGGAACGCTCAGGTTGCTGGAGGCCATGCGTACCCTGGGGCTGACCCGGCGGACTCGTTTTTACCAGGCCTCTACGTCAGAACTTTATGGCAAGGCACTGGAAATTCCTCAGACCGAAAAAACACCGTTTTATCCTCGCTCGCCGTACGCCGTGGCGAAACTGTACGCTCACTGGATCACCGTTAACTACCGGGAGGCGCATGGCGTTTATGCCTGCAACGGCATTTTGTTTAACCACGAATCTCCGGTTCGCGGAGAAACGTTTGTGACTCGAAAAATCACACGCGGTCTCGCACGCATCAAAATGGGTATCGAAAACTGTCTGTACCTCGGTAATTTAAATGCCAAACGTGATTGGGGTCACGCGAGAGACTACGTCGAAATGCAATGGTTGATGCTGCAGCAGGAAGAACCGGAGGATTTTGTGATAGCCACCGGTGAACAGCACTCTGTAAGAGAGTTTGTGGAATTAGCGGCTCGGGAAATGGGCATGGAGATCGAGTGGCGTGGGCAGGGCGCGGACGAAAAAGGATATAGCGAAGGCAGATGCGTCGTGAGTGTCGACGCTAAATATTTTCGGCCGACCGAGGTCGATACGTTGCTGGGCGAGGCGGCGAAGGCCCGGGAAAAACTAGGCTGGAAGGCCAAAACAAGTTTCAGTGATCTGGTCAAGGAAATGGTCGCTGCGGACTTAAAAGCGGCTGAGCGAGACCGCTTGGTTAAGGATAACGGCTTCAAGGTTCACCAGTATCACGACTAGCGATGAAACACGATTCTAAAATTTATGTCGCCGGTCACCGTGGACTTGTTGGGTCCGCTCTTGTGAGACGTTTGCGAGCGCTCGGATTCGAAAACCTTATATTGAAGACCCACGCCGAGCTTAATCTGACAAATCATGAGCACGTCCGGAGATTTTTCGCAGAAGAGCGTCCTCAATACGTTTTCGCGGCGGCTGCCAAGGTCGGCGGAATTTTGGCGAACGATACTTTTCCGGCGCAGTTCATCCACGAAAACCTTCAAATCGGTATCAATGTCATCCACGCAGCCTACGAAAGTGGCGTTGCCCGCCTTTTTTTCCTGGGTTCAAGCTGCGTGTACCCTAAGCATGCACCTCAACCTATCAGGGAAGAGGCCTTACTAAGCGGCCCTTTAGAATCGACGAATCGTCCATACGCCATTGCGAAGATTGCTGCCATCGAGATGTGCAGCGCATATAACCGGCAGTATGGAACGCGATTCCTAGCGGGAATGCCCACCAATCTTTATGGTCCTAACGACAATTACGATCCAAATTACTCTCATGTGGTGCCGGCGCTAATCCGAAAAATGCACGAAGCCAAAACGAGCGGCGCGGATCAGGTCGTTATTTGGGGAACGGGTCAACCGCGTCGCGAATTTCTCTATAGTGACGATGCCGCCGATGCTTGCATATTTTTAATGAACCTGGACGACACGAACTTAACGAATATAATCAGCGGCGATTATACCTGGCCAATGGTTAACATTGGTTGCGGCGACGATTTAACCATACGGGAACTATCCGAGCTCGTTGCCGAGGTGGTCGGTTTCAAGAACCGCATTTTATACGATCATTCCAAACCGGATGGGACGCCGAGAAAGCTTCTTGATATCAGCCGTCTCCGTAAAATCGGATGGGCCCCCCGCATCCCCCTGCGCGAAGGTCTGGCACTGGCGTACGAGAGCTTCTTAGAAACTCAGTTGATTGCGCGCCACTAATCGGTATCTTCATAGTGCCCTCGAAGTTCGCATTACCCAGGAACAATCCCCCTCCCGCTTGCGATGTTCGTGGCTGCTTCATTTCCGGGAAAGCACCTTGAGCTTTTTAGGATCGCCGGAAATCAATGCGGGTAATTCTGAATTTTCTCGAGCGTGAGCAAAAGCCGGTAACACCGCGATTTGCGAGATATAACCGAGGCCCACAACCGCGTACCTGACTTTTTTATTCGGTCTATTGGAATTTCTAGAATTCCTGCGCATGCGCCACCAGCCAATAAATGTAGAAAACGCCAATCATAACGAAGGGCGAAAAGGCGGTCGATACGGCAAACGCGGTAAATCTTATAGGTTTAAAGGAGCCCCCAGGCTATCCAGACTACGTTCCTGCCATGGATCCTTTGGAGTCGCGTAAGACTCCCCCGAATCAGGCAGAGGGCGGAGCGCTGGAGCCGACTGGTCCAGTCCGCCTTACCAGGCGAGGCACAACGATGAAGTAAAACGCGAAACTGCAAGCCAAAACAATTCCGGTGATCTTAATATTTAAGGTGATCGCGAAACAAAGAACCGCCACGCCGAACAGCCAGAAAATCATTTCTCCGGCAATTGCCTGTCCCCACCGCGGCTTCCCTCCACCAGAAGGTACCCGGAGCGTCAGCGCGGGCCATAGCCGGGGAACAGCGCTCAAATAGCGCCGGTAAGACTCGCCCTGGGTCTCCCTTAGACCCGCTTCCTCGCGAAGGATCAGCCGATAAACAAAAATCCACGTCACCACCACCATGAAGATCCACCCAAGACGGCTGGCCATCACCCCGATTCCGGCAGCCATGGGAATGTTAGCTAGATATAAAGGATTACGAACATAACGGTAGGGGCCATCGGCAACCAAAGCTTCGGAATGCTGGCTGGCGTCATGTACTACTTCGGTTCGCAGATATGCAGTGGCCCACGTTCGAAAAAGAGCTGCACCGAGAATCAGCGCTGCGCCGGCGCCAAAAATCAGGCGCAGAATGAAGAGGGCTCGGGGACTGTCTGGATCGACCGTGGGTGCAAGCAGATGCAAAAGTCCAAATACAAAATAAGTGTGATCGAAAAAGGTGAGGGCAAAGCCCAGCCCAAAAATAGCGCCAAAAATCCAGAAGCGCTGTTCGAACTCGAATTTACTTGCACGCATGGTCAGATCCAATCCAGGAGTGAAGAGCGGTTCCGTTTGGGCCCGCTCAGGGGGATCCTGGCGCGGCATTGTACACCCGTGTGATTAGGATTTCATTGTTTATCGGTCTTGGAACTTTGCTTACCAAAGAGCAATGCTCCGAAAGCAATCGCAAAAACAGCGTAGATAATTGTAAGGGTTAAAAACGTTAACCACAGGCTGTCATGCGGACGCATCAAGGACTTCGCACATACCATGGCGCCGCATCCAAAATGCATGAAGTTGCCAACCACCAGAGGACGGCTATAAATTCCGCCCGCTGGTGTCCGCCGCGAGAACCAGTTCAGCGCAGCAAATCCCAAAAATATTGAGCCAAGGAGTTGCACTCCCGTGAGCGCTGGCCATTGCGGCATGGTGCCCACTCGCGCCAGCAACGTGGCGGGGACAAAAAGGCAGCTCAGGCCAAATAGAGCGAGGAATAGCGCCGCACTGAGCAGAATAGGTTGCGCACGCATGGGCTAGTAGATTCCGCAGAAGTCTAGCAGAAATACTACGCGCCTGACATTTGAAAGACGCTCCGGGGAAGATAGCGATGCCACAAAAAGTGTTTCTATCGCAGATTTTTGAAAGCGGGACTGGTCTTGAAGCGGCGAGGAAATTTTTTTTCATACCTCAATAGGCCGGGACAAATCAGCCGACGGTGAGCGAAATTAAAACCGAAATTCTCCATTTCTTTTTCCGCTTTTTCCGCGGACCATCCTTCGTCAGCCATGCGATACGAAGCGATCATCATTCCAGTTCGGTCATCACCGATCTTGCAGTGCACAAAAATCTTCTTTCCTGGATTGTCCCGAATGAGTGTAAGAAATTGCGCAAAAGTTTCATCGTGGGGCCGCGAACACCACCACCGCATCGGCACGTAACGCATACCGAGGCTGGTAACCAGCTTGCGCTCGCCATCGCGGTTACCGCGCAAGTCGACGACGATATCGATGCCCATTTTAGCGAGCCGGCGAAAGCCTTCTTTCGAGGGTTGGCCTCCACGATAAAGAGTGGTCGTCGGATGCCCGAAGTTGGGGAGATCGTGGCGCATGGATTTGGACGTACGCGGTTCCTCCACGTCGGGGGTCCGCGACTGGGCGCCAGACTGCCCATTTGCAGGGGCGCACGCCGGGACCATCAGGATAATTGCTAACGCGCATGTAACAAGGCGGTACATATATTTATTCTAGCCTAAGACCGCATTGCGTTTCGTGGGGTTGCCTGCGGAGCTCTTGCACGTGTGAAGGCGCTGTACGCAATTGCACAGACCAGCCTTCCTGTTACGACTAGCATGGCCCGGGCTGTCGAGGAATTGACGCGGGTCCATCAAAGTTGTCTAGACAGCGCATCCAGATACGCGGTTAGGCCCTTCACTGAAACACAACGATGCCGTTGCGATCGTTCGTGCAAAAGTTACCCCCTAAACTACACACTTAAGGAGACCGTCAAATGTCATTTCTAGCCTGGATTGTTTTGGGTTTGGTAGCAGGATTCATAGGCAGCAAAATCGTCAACAAGACCGGAGAAGGCGTTCTGCTGGATATCGTGCTGGGAATCGTCGGCGCCGTGGTCGGAGGATGGCTTTTCAACACCTTCGGAGCGCCAGGCGTAACCGGGCTGAATTTGTACAGCATACTCGTAGCTGTGGTGGGCGCGGTGGTTCTGTTGGTGGTTTATCACGCCATTCGGCGAATGGCTTAAGCAACGATAGATGTATGATTGTTCTGAAAAGACTAGCTAGTTACAGCAACTAAACGCTTGCGGTAACTAGCTACTTGTTTTTCCGCACAGCGCCTTGCGGCGGGAACGGCACCAAGAATTTTTGTGGGCTGGCGTACCCATTTACAAATGGCGGGTATCGTATAAACTTAGGAAATCGTTTCGAGGTCGTTTCGAGGAAGCAAAATGCTCATCAAAGTGCTTCTAGCCGATGATACCGAACTGATCCGGCGAGCAATCCGGCGTGTCCTGGAGAATCATCCGGAAATTGAACTCGTTGGCGAAGCCAGCGATTTTGCGCAAGCAATCGAAATGAAACAGCAACTGCGGCCCGATGTGGTCGTTACCGACCTCTACATGCCGAACGAGAGCAATATTCCGACGGAAAAAATAAGAGAATTGTTGAATCACGAATCGTGCATCGTGGCCATTTCCGTCTGGGTGGATGACGATGCCAAAAATTTGGCGAAGAGTCTCGGAGCGTTCCGGTTGCTCGATAAGATGGATGTGGGGAACAACCTCGTTGCAACCATAAAGGCATGCGTCACGCAAAGCGCGAGCGGCCCCGCGAATTAAGCACTAAGCCCAACCTATCAGAGTTTTCTCACAACAAAAATTCAATGTGCTGCCTCAACGCGGGTAGATTTGTTTTGCTCACCACCGCGTCGATACCCGCTTCTGAGGCGTCCGCCAGGGAAACGGCATCCGCAAACATAGTGAACAGAATGATCGGGACGCGGGCAAAAAGATCGCGGATTTCCCGCGCGGCACGCATCCCGTTCATTCGCGGCATCTGGAAATCGAGGATTACCAAATCAGGCTTGAGCTCGCATGTTTTCTCAATGGCATCGAAACCATCTGTCGCCTCGCCACACACCACCAGCCCAAGCTGTCCTTCCACAAAATCGCGCGTCGCGGCACGCACCGTACTACTGTCATCGACGATAAGAATGGACTTGGCCAACTGTCGCCTCGGAAATAGGTGACAGCCAAGAAGCTGGAGAGCACCCTTCGTACGGCAGCGTACCAACGCTCAGAATATAAATCTATAGGGTGTTCTGTGTAGGGGTGCTCTGAGGGTCGGCTATAGCGAAAATATACTAAACGGTCTCGGGTTCTTCGATAAGCGATTCTTGGCGCACAACCACCACGATGCCCGACTCCGTTACATGAAATCGCCGTTTGTCGTCTTCCAGGTTGTAACCGATCTCGGTATGCTCCGGCAGACTGACGTGGCGGTCGATAATCGCGCGCCTAATCCGCGAGTGGCGTCCAACCCTCACGTGATTGTAGATGATGGAATCTGAAACTTCGCAATAGCTGTTTACCCGCACATTGCAGCCCAGCAGAGACCGCGTGACGCTCCCGCCGGAAACCACTGAACCTGCGGCAACGATGGAATCGACCGCGGATCCAGTTCTGCCGGGATCGGCAAAAACAAATTTCGCCGGTGGATACTGATGCAGCCAGGTGCGCAATGGCCAGCGATCATCATAGAGATTGAAAATTGGAGAAACGCTTACCAGATCCATGTTCGCTTCGTAGTACGCATCGATGGTGCCGACGTCGCGCCAATACAAAGTTTCCTGGCTGTTTTCATCCACAAAATTATACGCAAAGACGCGATGCTTGCTGATGATGCGCGGCAGGATGTCTCTGCCAAAATCATGCTGCGATTTCGGATCTTCGGAGTCGGCAAGCAAAATGGGAATCATCAGATGAGTATTGAAAATATAAATCCCCATGGAAGCATTGCAATGCCCGGGATGGTGCGGCGATTCCTTGGGTGACGCGGGCTTTTCCTCGAAGCCAGCGATGCGCCAGTCTTTATCGGTTTCAATCACCCCGAACTGCAGAGCGGCCTGGGCCACGGGAATCTGTATGGTGGCCACGGTGACGTCAGCAGCGGAATCCACATGTTGTTGCAACATTTTGGCGTAGTTCATTTTGTAAATGTGATCGCCGGACAAAATAAAAACGAATTTAGACCGTTCGCTGCCGATGGAATAAATGTTTTGATAAACGGCGTCGGCCGTGCCTTGATACCACTGCTGCGAAACGCGCATCTGCGGTGGAAGAACCTCGATGTAGTCGCCGAGACCAGCAATCGGGGACCAACCCGCGCGGATATGGCGATTGAGACTGAGGGCTTTGTACTGCGTAAGAACAAACACGCGACGAAGATCGGAATTTACACAATTCGAGAGCGTGATATCGATGATTCGATACAGCCCTCCGAATGGGACGGCAGGTTTGGCGCGATCGCGTGTTAACGGCCAAAGACGTTCGCCTTGACCACCGGCAAGCAGTACGCCAATCGCATCGCGCATATCGGACATGAGAGCGCCTCGGAGGATCGCGAAATTTTCTGGCGGGGAGATTGTAACAGCATGCGCGGAAAAAGATGCAATAGGGACCCGCGCGTGCAGGCCGGCAGTGTCTATTACTATCGAGATACGGAGGTTGCGTTGGAGTTACTAAAACGGGTCGGGCCTGGACCTTTAGAAAAGACTACTTGACGGAACATCAAAAATTGATTAGAAGATGCACAACCTTTCTGAACGCTATCGAAACGCTATCGAATGGATGTGCGAAAAGGGGCGCAACGGCGATGAACAGCCGGGCGCGCAAGGAATTGTCGCGGAGCAATCGCACGGGCGTGGCTGCGACGTCAGAGGCATGAGATACTTGTAAACAGGGGCGGTGCCCGCACCGCAGTTGGGAGCGGCCTGGGAACAGGAGCTCCAAGCAGGCCGGTTTGATAAGCCTGCGAGAGGCGCCGCAAGAAACCAATCCGAACCGGATTGGGGGTGAATTACAAGTGGCCGAAGTTATTATCCAAGAGAGTGAATCTCTGGAAAATGCACTGCGCCGTTTCAAGCGCAAGGTGCAACAGGAAGACATCATCAAGGAAATAAAGAAGCATAGCTTCTATATGAAACCCGGCGAGAAGCGCCGGACGAAAGAAGCGCTTTCGCGGAAGCGACTGCGCAAGAAGATGCGGCGAGAAACGGAATAAGCTGGGATTCGGGCCGGTCTCCAGGAGGCCGGCCTTCCGTTTGCAACCGCGGCTTGCGTCGCACTTCCGAGATCTAGGCCCCGTACGTCAGGGAATCGCGGGTAATTGTTTTTGCTTGAGCTTGTAGGCCTTTTGGGAAGGTCCGGCATTGCCGGAGTTGTTTCCCCAAGTTGTTGGTCGCACAAGAACCGAGCGAGCCGGCTTTCTCTGCACCGCATGGGACCAGGGGAGAGCGGCTCATGGAATACCACGACAGGGTACTGAAGTGTTCGGATTGCAATGCGGAGTTCATTTTTACCGCCGGCGAACAAATGTTTTTCGCCGACAAAGGATTTAAGAACGAGCCAAAACGCTGCAAAGGCTGCAAAGCTAAACGCGCGGAAGGCGGCGGAGGCGGGGCCCGCGCTTCCCCAATGCGGTCAGAAACCAAAACCAGTTGTTCCCAGTGCGGAAAAGAAACCACTGTTCCCTTCCGGCCTACTCAGGGGCGCCCGGTATTTTGCCGGGAATGTTTTCAGCAGCGAAGGGCATTGGGCGCGGCGTAAAGAAGTGAGCGCAGAAAGTTTATCGAGCATTACAAAGGGCGCTTCAATTTAACTTGAAGCGCCCTTTTTGTTTTGGTTGGCATTAACCGCACCCGCAATCGATCACAAATCGAGCTCAGCTTAACTTCTTTCCACGAACCGGCACGGTTTCCTTGTTGTCCGCTTCCACGGTTACATCCACGTGCGCGCCAGCCTTCAGCTTCACCTTCTCGCCCTTTTCATTCTCAAACGTGTTCTCAATCCGAATCTCTTTGTAGAGATCATCCGCCCCTTCCACGGCGATTTGCGCCTTTTCGGGCTCCTCGGGATGGGGAAACTTAATAATCTTTTCAACGGTTCCCGTTTTGCTTGACTTGGATTTATTTTCCATTTGACTCCCAGGAGGGCTGGCCCAATACGAGATATCTATTCTATCATCAAGGCCCGAGTACATGTGAAAATCCGCTGTCCTTTGACATTTTAGCCAGCTTAGTACGCGCACTCCCCAACCCCCGACACCAGCGACGGTCGAAATAAATTCGGCAGCCTGTGCGTAGGAATAGTGTGGCGTCTGTTTCCCGTCTTCGTCGCGCAGCGTGGATTGCAACTATTTTTCTGGCTGTAATCGGCCTTGCCGTTGCCCTCCGGAGGATAGTCCTGCTCATCCCTATCGTGACCAATGGTTATCGTGCTCCTGGCGCGACGACCAATCCGAGGCTTGCGCATTTAGCTGCCATCAATGATGTGTTCGCCCACTATCCCGCGCTAACGTTGATTCACATAATTCCAGGCGTACCCTTCATGTTGCTCGGTCCGTTGCAGCTTAGCTCCACGATTCGCGCTCGCCATCCGCGATGGCACCGCGTGAGCGGCCGCATCGTTGTGGTTTGCGGGCTAATCATCGGAGTTTCGGCATTGGTGATGAGTTTCGCTATGCCGGCTATCGGTGGGCGCACCCAGGCAGCCGCCACCGTGCTCTTTGGTATCTTTTTTCTGTTCGCCCTTGGCAAAGGCTTTTGGCATATCCGCAAGCGCGAAATCGCGTTGCATCGTGAGTGGATGATTCGCGCTTTTGCCATCGGACTTGCAGTCGCCACCGTCCGCCCGATTGTAGGGCTATTCTTCGCAACCAGCCGCTTAACCGGCTTTACTCCTTACCAGTTTTTTGGCGCAGCTTTCTGGACAGGCTTTGTCCTGCACCTTGTCGCGGCAGAAGCCTGGATTCGAAACACCCGGCCCTCGCAGAAATAGCCGCCGGCATCGACCTTGCCGCGGTACTCCGGGTGATCAGCAACGTCGACCTGATTTCTGACCGGACCTCTCAGGGCCGTCGCAAACAATCTTGACTATAATGTCTCGCTGGTAGAGATTGCTTCTGGTGGCAACTTCCGATGCTCAATGATTCCAAAAAACTAAACGCCATAAAAACTTCCGTGTCTCCTATGCTGTCGGTGCGAAAGGGCGCAAGGGCAGTGGAGTTTTACAAAGCGGCGTTCGACGCGTCCGAGTTATTCCGCATTGAAAGCGAAACAGGCGAAGTTGTCGCCCGGCTTTCGGTGGGAGAAACCGATTTCTGGGTCGCTGACGAATCTCCGCAACATTTTAACTTCAGCCCCGAATCAATCGGCGGAGCCACCGCGCGCATGGTGCTGACCGTGAATGATCCCGATGCGGTTTTTGATCGCGCGGTAAAAGCCGGAGCCAAAGTCATCAGGCTGGTAGAAGACCAGGATTACGGGTGGCGGGTGGGCCGCGTCGTCGATCCCTTCGGGCATCACTGGGAAATCGGCAAACCCCTCGAAGAAGACGCTTAAGCGCCCATCGAGAACACAGCCATCATCGCTGGAATTTGGCTGTGCTACCCATGCTGGCAAAACTTCTCCATCGCGGCCATTGAATCTCTCGCAAATTGTTTTTGTAATGATCGCGTGTATGGATACGCCAGACGCGCGAACGGGCCGGGGCGCGAAATTGCGTAAACGTCGTACCATGCCTGTTCACTCTCCCGATCGTATTCCACGGTGAAGCGCTCTTCTCCAATTTCTCCATGCTGCGGCAACGTGCCGTAAGCGAAGCCGTACCTCTCCAGTTTTCCGTGCTCCTCAATCACGTAGACAACGCGGCAGGCATTCAAGGACCAAAATCCCAGATGTGAAACGGCCACCGCAACGGTCGCCCCCGCTTCAATCGGAACATCCGGCCAGCACAGTTCAGTCCAGGGCATGTCGAACATTTTCCACGCGCGAACTGCAGCCTTTGCCCGTTCAAAGGTTTCAAGGCCCTGCCCCAGCTTCGCGCGATTGTGATCAGCGCTATATCGATTCGCCGGCTCTCCGCGCGAACATCCCACCTCGGGATACGAGAATTGCTGATCTCTTTGTTCAGAGATAAATTTCAGAATTACATCTCGCCCCGGCCTCGTCAGGCTGAACATCTCGAGAACTCCACGTGCGGCCGCTGCACATCGAATTCAAGGAAAGCGGCCGGAAGCGAATTTGTCACTCAGTGCAGAAAGTGCCTTAGCCCGGTGAACACCATTGCAAGGCCTAGTCGATCGGCCGCCGCGATCACGTCGCCATCCCTCATCGATCCGCCTGGCTGAATGAATGCCGTCGCTCCGGCTTTCGCCGCTTCCTCCACGCCATCCGGAAAGGGGAAAAACGCGTCCGACGCCACCACGCTTCCCTGCAGCGACGTCTGCGCTTTCATCACCGCGAGTTTCACCGAATCCACCCTGCTCATCTGGCCTGCACCGACCCCCAGCGTCGCGCCATCCCTGGCAAACACAATCGCATTCGACTTCACATGCTTTCCAACCTTCCACGCAAATTTCATCGTCGCCATTTCCGCAGCCGACGGCGCGCGCTTGGTGACCACCTTCAGTTCCGATTCTTTTAATCCGCCCAAATCCGGCTGCTGCACCAGCATGCCGCCCAAAATGCGTTTCAGTTGTAATTCTTTTTCTTGTTCCAATCCTTCCGCTGGAAGTTCTAGAAGCCGCAAATTTTTCTTGCTGGCAAAAATTGCTTTCGCTCTTTCGTCAAATCCTGGCGCGGCGATGCACTCCACAAACAATTTCGCCACTTCCTCCGCCGTCGCGGCATCCACAATTTTATTGAACGCGAGCACGCCCCCGAACGCCGAGGTAGGGTCGCAAGCGTACGCCTTCAAGTAAGCTTCCAACAATGTCGCCTGCTCCGCCGTACCGCATGGATTGTTATGCTTAATGATTACCGCCGCGGGCTGCGTGAATTCCGCCGCTAAACTTCGCGCCGCTTCCAAATCCACCAGGTTGTTGTAGGAAAGCTCTTTTCCCTGCAATTGTTTTGCTGCCGCCAGTCCTCGCGCCGCGCGACCCGCCGGGACATACAGCGCCGCCGCCTGATGCGGGTTCTCCCCGTAACGCAGTTCTTGTTTCCGCCGCAGCGCGATGTGTACGCGTTCGGGCAGCGGCGTTTTCGCCGTCAGTTCAACGTGACCGCTTGCCACAGCAAGGCGTTCCAGTTCCGTAGTAATCATTCCATCGTAAAGCGAAGTGGTTGCAAAAACTTTCCGCGCCAGTTCCAATCGGGTCGCCAGCGTGGTGTCTCCCGCGCCCTCGAGTTCTTCTGCCACGCGGTTATAGTCTTCAGGATCCGTCACCACCGTCACGCTTTCGAAATTTTTCGCTGCGGAACGCAGCATCGTCGGCCCGCCAATATCAATATTTTCGATCAGCTCTTCCGCCGTCAGACCGGTCTTCGCGGCAGTCGCCTCAAACGGATAAAGATTCACCACCACCAGATCGATCGGCGCGATTCCATGTGCCGCCGCCTGCTTCTCATCCTCAACGTGGCTCCTCCGGAACAGCAGCCCCCCATGCACCTTCGGGTGCAGTGTCTTCACGCGTCCGCCGAGCATTTCCGGCCATCCCGTGAATTCGGATACGTCTTTAACCGCGAGACCGGCTTCGCGCAACAGTTTCGACGTGCCACCGGTAGACAAAATCTCAATCCGCAAAGCCGACAACCGTTTGGCAAATTCCACCATGCCGGTCTTGTCAAAAACACTGATCAGCGCCCGCGTAACACCCATGTATCCTCCGCACCAGGGAAAGCACACCAGTGTATGCGCGCCGCGATTTTTCGGGAAGCAGGCCCTGTGGGAATCTTTTTGCTGCCGGCGGGGAAAAACTACTATTTTAAGAAGAACTTCGCCTCAAGCTTTTACCAAAGCCTTCAGTTTCACTTTTCCTTCAGTCACTTCCACTACGTACTCCACTTCGTGGCAATTTTTTTGCTTCTGCAGATCCTTGGTTTTCTTGCGCACAAATTCGTTGAAGCCTGAGCGCGTCAGCTTGCCGGTAGTTTCGCCCATCTGCTTTTTGGCTTCCATGAACGCTTCGTACAGTTGCTCGACTTTTTCCGTCTCTCGCTCCGGTTCCGAACAGACTACGCGGAAGTGAGTCGTTTCCTCGGATTCCTTGCTGGCGGCCTTGCGCGCCGCTTCTTTTTCCGCGCGCTCGGCTTCGATGGCCTTCGCGGCCGCCCCGTAATGCCGTTGGACCTTGCCCTCTTCGCGCTGCGCCATGCGCTTGCGGAAAATATCCTTATATTTTGCGTATGTCTGGGTGAGGTTGTTAAACCGGAATCGCTGCCCGAACTTCATTTCGCCGCCGCGCTCGGAATACCGCTTCACCAGCATATCGATGCGCCATTCGATTTCTGTGGGCGGACGTTTTCTCCCTCCGCCAAAAAATTGGTCGTACTCGATCTTGAGCTGGCGGATGTCCTTCTCCATTTGTCCCAGTTCTTCGTCAACCGTAGCCATGAACGGGCAGCCCCTCGCTATCCCATGCTATGAGCCTGCTGAGACATCGTCAACCTCCGCGCTGAATCTAGCCGCGCATCCAGCACCGCCCCATCGGCCGACTTCCAGGCCCTCGTGCTCGTCGCATTCCCCCAACGTAACATTGCCCGCCGCATGGACACTATGCTGAAATGACGGGGTGCGCGCATCCAGAACATCGTCGCCGCCAAACGACCTGTTACGCAGAATCCCGGGCGTCGACGAACTATTGCTTCATCCCAAACTTGCGGCGCTCGGCTCGATCATCCAGCGCGAGCATCTTCTCGGAATAACCCGCTCCGTTTTATCCGATCTTCGCGCGCGCGCCATAGCTGGGCAGGATCTGGCGGCCGAGCCGGAAAACCTCGTCGACTCCATTCTTGCTCAAGTCGAACAACTTTTTTATTCCTCTCTGCGGCCGGTGATCAATGCCACCGGCGTAATTCTTCACACCAACCTCGGGCGCGCCCCATTACACCTCGGTATTGCCGAAGAATTCCTTCGAAGCTGCGCGCAGTACAGCAATCTGGAATACGATCTGGCCTCTGGCTCGCGCGGCAAACGCGACGTTCGTATCGAAAAACTGATCACCCGGCTCACCGGAGCGCAATCTGCGATCGTGGTTAATAATTGCGCGGCCTCCGTTCTTCTCACGCTGGCGGCGCTCGCGAAAAATAGCGAAGTGATTGTTTCACGCGGCGAACTGGTGGAAATTGGCGGAGGGTTTCGTATTCCCGAAGTGATGGAACAAAGCGGAGCGATTTTGCGCGAAGTAGGAACGACCAACCGCACGCGAATCTCTGATTACGAAAACGCCGTCAACGGAAATACCAAGCTTTTTTTGCGCGTGCATCCATCCAACTTTAAAATCACCGGATTTACAGAGAGAATTTCAGCTGCGGAACTTTCCGCGCTAGGCCAGCGTTCCGGAATTCCCGTGGTGGAAGACCTTGGTTCGGGTTCGCTGTCAGATCTTTCCAGCTATGGAATCGCTGAACCCACGGTTCGAGAAAGCCTGGAAGCAGGGTTTTCTCTGGTGCTCTTTAGCGGCGATAAATTGCTTGGCGGCCCGCAAGCCGGAATCATCGCGGGCAAAAAAGAATTGGTGGACAGAATCCGCAAGCATCCGCTGTACCGCGCGTTGCGGGTGGATAAACTTACCATTGCCGCTTTGCAAGTTACACTTTCGGCGGCTTTGCGCGGCGCTTGGGAAGAAATTCCCGCATTGCACATGATCCGCATTCCACTGGAGGAGATTGCGCGCCGCGCGGATAATTTCCTCGCGGTGTTGCGCACCAAAATCGCCCCAGGCAACGCGCATTGCGAAATCGTTGATGGAAGCTCTCTGGCCGGCGGCGGCTCCACCCCGGAGCAATCGCTGCCGACAAAATTAATACGTATCCGAGCTTCACAGTTTTCCGCAGCTCAGTTGGAAGAACGTCTCCGGCTTTCTGGCGACGAAACTCCGGTCATTGCCCGCGTCGCGGACGAGGCCCTTATTCTCGATCTCCGCACCGTTTTCCCTGAACAGGAAAGCGCGCTCGTAGCTCGTTTGGTGGCGGCGCTGCGTTGAGAATTGTTTCCAAAGAAAATAAAATTCATGCTCGCATTCCAGATAAATAAAGGTAAATTGCAGGCTGTCGCGAAAAACCCACCGAAGCTGCGGCCGGGTTGGGCGCTCATTCGGGTACGGCTTGCTGGAATTTGCAACACGGACATTGAAATTCTGCGCGGCTATCACAATTTCCATGGAACACCGGGGCACGAATTTGTCGGAGAAGTTGCGGAAGTCTCGGGAGCGTCCGCGAAAAAATGGATAGGACGCCGCGTCGTTGGAGAGATCAACGTCTCCTGTTCCGCGTATGGTTACCGGCCTCTCTGCGCGTATTGTAAACGCGGATTGAAAACCCATTGCGCACGACGTACCGTGCTTGGAATCGTCAACCACGATGGAGCGTTCGCTGAATATCTCACTCTTCCGCTCGAAAATCTGCACATCGTTCCAGACCAGGTGACCGATGAAAAAGCTGTGTTTGCCGAGCCGCTTGCTGCCGCGTGCCAGATCCTCCAACAAGTCGATGTGCGAAAAATGAGTTCGGCCGCGGTTCTGGGCGACGGAAAGCTGGCGCAGCTGATCGCGTTGGTGTTGCGGACCAGGATTCGCAACGTAGTGATGTACGGAAAACACGAAGCAAAACTTGCCATCGCGCGAAAAGCGTGCGTTACAACTAAAAAGGTTCACGGCGACGCCAGCGACTTGAGGCATATAAAGGAAGTGTTTCCCCTTTTCGTCGAAGCAACAGGATCCCCGACCGGTTTCCACCTTGCGCAGCAGATGACCGAGCCTCGCGGAACATTATTGTTGAAATCGACATTCCACGGGGCCGCTCCAATCGAAACCTGGCTCATTGTCGTCAACGAAATTACTGTAGTCGGCTCGCGGTGCGGTCCTTTCGACAAGGCACTCGCTTTGCTCCGCTCCGGCAAAGTGAATCCGATCCCGCTGATTACCGAAACTTTTGCGTTGAAAGGTGCGGCAAAAGCGATTGCCTACGCACAACAACGGGGCGTCTTGAAGGTGCTCTTAGCGTGCAGCGGAACCATTGGTGCCGTGGGAATTTGAGAGTTATCATTACTTCACGACAAAATGCCTACCGAAAAAGCACGAATCATCACCGTGGGCGTGACCGGGGCAAGCGGCGCGATACTGGCGCAAAAGGCGCTGGTTTTGCTCGAAGAGGACCCGCGCGTCGGCCGCGTGCATCTGGTCGTCACGGAAACAGGCCAGCGCCTTTTTGCCGAGGAATTACAAATTTCTTCGGGCGATCTGAAACAGCTTCCCTCCCGGTTGCTGGGCAAAACCGCAACGAAAATTGACGTGCTATCCAACAAAGACGTCGGAGCTTCTATTGCCTCCGGCAGCTACGAAGTTGACGCGATGATTGTGATTCCCTGCTCTATGGGCACGCTGGGAGCGATTGCAGGCGGCCTCAGCGACGATCTTGTTTCGCGTGCCGCGGATGTGATGTTGAAAGAAAGCAGAAAACTTGTGCTTTGCGTGCGCGACACTCCGTTCAATCGCATCCACTTGGAAAATATGTTGCGGGCGCAGCAGGCTGGCGCGGTAATTATGCCGGTGGTGCCGGCGTTCTATCATCAGCCAAAAACGATCGACGATCTGGTTACCCAATATGTTTGCCGCGTGCTCGCGCAAATCGGGCTGGAGCAGGCGAAAATGTACCGTTGGGCCGGAACCGCGCCCGCCAAAGAAGCAAAAGCATAATGCTCCGGCGCGTGCGCACCGTGCTCGAAATGATCAAGTTCGAGCATTCCGTGTTTGCGCTGCCTTTCGCCCTTACAGGCGCGCTGTTGGCGGCTCGCGCCGCATATCATTCCTGGCCTTCTCTATTACAGATTTTTTGGATCGTCGTCGCCATGGTTTCGGCACGGTCCGCGGCCATGACCATCAACCGCATTGTCGATTTGCGTTATGACCGCGAAAATCCACGTACCAAACAGCGCGCACTGGCCACTGGAGCGCTTTCCATTTCGTTTGCCTGGATTTTTACATTGGCCGCCGCCGCAATTTTTTTGATCGCCGCCTGGCAGCTGAATCCGCTTGCGCTAAAACTCGCCCCAGTGGCGCTGGCTATTCTCTTTTTCTATTCGTTTACCAAACGCTTCACGCATTGGTCGCATCTTTTTCTGGGCTTTGCCCTTGGCATTTCACCCGCTGCCGCATGGATCGCCATTACCGGCTCGCTGGATTGGCGCATGTTAATTCTGTGCGCTGCCGTGACAGCGTGGGTGGGAGGCTTCGATGTGCTCTATGCCTGCCAGGACGTGGAATACGACCGCAGCGTGGAATTATTCTCGATTCCAAAAAAATTTGGTGTCGCAAAAGCCCTGTTCATTTCGCGAATAATGCACGTGACCGTGATCCTCCTGCTCATCTGGCTGGCGGCCAGCTTCAAGCTGCCATGGCCTGCGTGGGCAGGCATTGCCGTCGTTGCCAGCCTGCTTGCTTATGAGCATTCCCTGGTACGCGCGGACGATCTAAGCAGGCTGGACGCTGCGTTTTTCGCGATGAACGGCTATATTAGTGTGTCGTTCCTGCTCTTTTGGGGCGCCGCTGCGGCGCTTTGGCGCGTTTGAACAGTTTGAATAGAACGACAAAAGTGCCGAACCCACGAATAGTTTATAATTGATTTGGTGCCATACCGCCCGGACACAAGGTGAAACGCAGTGGCTGAACTGACCATTACCGACCTCGCTCTCAATCCCATCGTCGAAAAGGTGATGGCCGGTGAGCGTTTGTCGTCCGAAGACGGCATTGCGATGTACCGTTCGCCGGACTTGCTGGCGGTTGGATGGCTCGCGAATTATGTGCGCGAAAAGCGCCACGGTAATACCACGTATTTCAACGTAAATCGACACATCAATCCGACTAATGTTTGCGTAGCGCATTGCAAACTGTGTGCCTTCGGTCGCGATCCCGATGCTCCCGGCGCGTACAATTTTGCACTGGAAGAAATTTATTCGCGCGCCGAGCAAGGCGTCCGCGAAGGCGCCACGGAATTCCACATTGTTGGCGGGCTGCATCCCGATCTTTCTTTTGATTATTTCCTGGAAATGATTCGCGGCCTCAAGCAGCGCTGCCCAAACGTGCATTTGAAAGCGTTCACCATGGTTGAGGTGGGCTACTTCTCGCGTATCGCGAAACTTTCCATAAAAGATGTACTGCTCAAGATGAAAGACGCCGGCGTCGATTCTTTGCCCGGCGGCGGCGCGGAAATTTTTCATCCGCGCGTTCGCAAAATCATCTGTGACCACAAGACCAGCGGCCAGCAATGGCTGAATATTGCGCGCCAGGCACATCAAATTGGTCTGCGCTCAAACGCCACCATGCTCTACGGACACGTGGAAACCGCGGAAGAACGCATCGATCACCTAGTGAAATTGCGCGAATTGCAGGACGAAACCCACGGATTTGTAACTTTCATTCCTCTGGCATTTCATCCGGATCATACCGCGCTCGCCCATATTCCCAAGCCCACCGGCTACGATGACCTGCGCAATATCGCCATATCACGCCTGATGCTCGACAATTTCGAGCACATCAAAGCGTACTGGATCATGCTTTCGCCGGCGATTGCGCAAATTGCATTGCGCTTCGGCGCCAACGACATCGACGGAACCGTCGTGGAAGAAAAAATTTATCACGACGCCGGGGCCACCACTTCCGAGTTCACCTCGCGCAGCGAACTCGAGCGTCTGATCCGCGCCGCTGGACGCATTCCCGTGGAGCGCGACACCCTCTACCGCCCCGTCGACCGCTCCAAGATGCCGCCGGTCATTCCGCCAACGCCATCAGGCCTCGTTTCTCTTTCCCTTAACGTTTAAAATATCCGCGTAGTGCGCGGGGACCTGTTGCGCCAATGGAACGAAAGTCCACCTTCCCGCGTCCAAAGAACTGCACATTTTCAAAAGCAATTTGAGGGGAGCTTTCGTGCCATGCTGACCATCGTTCTGCTCACTATTTCAAACGTCTTCATGACCATCGCGTGGTACGGCCACCTGAAACACCGGGACTCCGCGCTGTGGAAGGTCATTCTCGCAAGCTGGGGCATCGCTTTCTTCGAATATTGCTTTCAAGTCCCTGCCAACCGGATAGGGTCGTATGAATTTTCCGCCGCGCAGTTGAAGACCATCCAGGAAGTAATCACGCTGGTCGTTTTCGCGATTTTCTCCATTACGTATCTGGGCGAAAAATTCCGCTGGAACTACGGCGCGGGCTTCGCGTGCATCGCGGCGGGCTCGTTTTTTATTTTTCACAAATGGTAGCCATGCGGCGCAAGGCGTTATTCACCACCGCTCATGAATGGTAGTGACACCAGCTCCCTCGCGGTATATATTTGTTTTTGGAGGATCCGGTCATGAGGCGTCAATTTGTATTGGATAAGCGGACCAATAAATTGCTGGACAATCTTGCAACCGAAGGCGGCGGCAATCGCAGCATGATTGTTCGCGCGGCCATCCAGCATTTTGCGGATGTTCAGGACGACCTGGAAAAGATCGAGAATGATCCAGCCTTCCAAAAGATGATGGCGGAATCCGATAAGGCCATCCGCGAGGAACGTGTTACTTCGCATAAAGAAGTCGTGCGCATGTCCCGAGCCTTGGCTAAGAAACGGAAGAAGTGAAAATACGCATTGTCTGGCCGGACCCCGTACGCGATGTGATTTTACTTCTGCCAGAAAAAACGCGGGAAGAAATTTTCCAACGGGTGGAAATGCTGGAAATTTTTCCCCAAATATATCCGGTTCGATCGACAGGAAAGAGGTTTCGTCGTCATCGTTGGTTCCGGGCCGGTGATTGGCTGGCTTATTATCGGTTCGTGGACAATACGGTGTACATCCGCGCCGTCTGGCCGGCGAGAATCCCCTGATCCAAGCTCCGGCCAGCGCAATCGGAATGTATCTTCGCGCTCTCAGTATGAATCCAATGCAACGACAACGATTAAAGGAGAGCCAACATGCAACGCAAGGCAGCTGCGGTATGGCAAGGCGGCTTGAAAGACGGCAAAGGAAGCTTAACCACGGACAGCGGAGTTTTGAAGCAGAGTCAATATTCCTTCGGTACCAGATTTGAAAATGGTCCGGGAACCAATCCCGAAGAATTGCTCGCGGCGGCGCACGCCGGATGTTTCACCATGGCGCTCTCCGCGCAATTGGGCAATGCCGGTATGACCGCCACAAAGCTGGAAACTACCGCAACCGTGACGCTGGATAAGGTAGGCGATGGCTTTTCCATTACCAAAAGCCACCTGGATCTCGTTGCGAATATTCCGGGAGCGGACAAAGGCAAATTTGACGCTGCCGTAAAAGCCGCTGAAACGGGTTGCCCGGTCTCAAAGCTTTTCAAAGCGGAAATCAGCGTAAACGCCAAATTGGTTTCCTGATCGTTCCGACAAAAGACCCAATTTGCGCGGTCGCCAGCATTTTCGCGCGGCTGGCCGCGCCTCTTAAATCCAGCGCCAACCGTTCCATCAGTTACAGTAGAATGCCCACATGATTCCGTACCCTATTGCTTTTACCGCCGGTGTGCTGCTGATTCTTGGCGTGATCTGGGACGCTTTCGAATCCATCATTTTGCCCAGGCGCGTGACCAGGCGCTTCCGCTTCGCACGCCTTTTTTACCGGATCACATGGACCATGTGGAAGTTCGCAGCATGCCTGGTTCCGTCAAAGAAGACTCGTGAATCTCTACTGGGGTTTTATGGGCCAATTTCCTTGCTTATACTGGTTGGCGTTTGGGCTGTGGGACTGATTTTCGGATTCGGTCTGCTGCAGTTCGGCGCGGGATCTTCCGTCAGTGTCACTGGAATGCAGCAAGGTCGCTACACCACGGATTTGTATTTAAGTGGAACCACTTTTTTTACACTCGGGTTAGGAGATGTGTTGCCCCGCTCCAGCCTCGCGCGCGCGATGGTAGTTTTTGAAGCCGGACTCGGTTTCGGATTTCTTGCTGCGGTGATTGGCTACCTGCCCTTTATCTACGGTTCCTTTTCGCGGCGAGAGGTCAATATTTCTCTGCTCGACTCCCGCGCCGGCACTCCACCAACCGCGGGGGAACTTCTGCGCAGGCACACCCATCCCGACGGCGAAATATCGCTGCGGGAATTGTTAAAGGACTGGGAATTGTGGTCTGCGGAATTAATGGAGAGCCATTTATCCTATCCCGTGTTGGCGTTTTTTCGCTCCCAGCATGACAACCAATCCTGGATCGCCTCGCTCACTTCGATATTGGATACCTGCGCGCTGCTGAAAGTAGGAATAGAGGGTAGTTGCGAGCGGCAAGCGGAGCTGACCTTTGCCATCGCGCGCCACGCGGCGGTGGACCTCTCGCAAGTTTTTAAAACTCCGCCGCAAGCGCTGCCCGCGAACCGCTTGCCTCCCGAGGATTTGCGCCGCCTTCGAGAAACTCTTGCTCGCGAAGGCATGAAATTGCGCGAAGGAGAAGAAGCCGATAAAGAATTATCCGCGTTGCGCAGGATGTATGAACCCTATCTGTACGCGCTGGGTTCCTACTTGATGCAGCCGTTGCCCCCATGGATTCCCGAAAAGAAAGCCAAAGACAATTGGCAGACCACCGCTTGGGCGCGGAGTTCGGGAGCGCTTCATAAAGATCCGACCTCGCCCGTTGATGATCATTTTTGAAAACTCTTTCTGCAAATTACTTCATTTCAAAAACCATTTCCCAGGAGCGCGGAGATGAAAGCTATACAAGTTCAGGAGTTCGGCGGGCCAGAAGTTTTGAAGATACAGGAGCTGCCAACTCCCAAGCCAAAAGCTGGCGAAGTGCTGGTGCGCGTTCACGCCGCCGGCGCAAATCCCTATGACACGTACATGCGTGCCGGCACGTACGCGATAAAACCCGCGTTGCCCTACACCCCGGGTTCAGATGCCGCCGGCGTAGTGGAAGCAGTCGGAGAAGCCGTCAAAAAAGTAAAAGTTGGTGATCGCGTGTACACCGCGCAAACGCTGACCGGCGCATATGCGGAATTTGCGCTAGCCCTTGAAACGCAAGTTCACAAACTCCCGGAGAAAGTTTCTTTCGCACAAGGAGCCGCGGTGCACGTACCGTACGGCACGGCCTATCACGCGCTGCATCACGAAGCACAAGCCCGCGCTGGAGAAACTTTGCTGGTGCATGGCGCCAGTGGCGGCGTAGGAATTGCCGCGGTACAAATGGCGCGGGCCATGGGATTAACGGTGCTCGGAACCGCGGGATCAGAAAAAGGGCTCGAACTGATCCGGCGCGAGGGCGCGAGTCCCGTCTTCAATCACCGGCAGCCCGGTTATCAGGATGAAATAGTTAAAGCAGCCGCGTCCGGCGTCGATATCATTCTAGAAATGCTGGCAAACGTTAATCTACCAGGCGACTTGAAGTTGCTGGCCCGGCGCGGCCGCCTGATTGTAATAGGGAATCGAGGCGAAACCACCATCAACCCCAGGGAACTCATGGCGCGGCGGGCGTCGATTCGCGCGTTTACGATTTGGGGAATCGATGATACCGAGCGCGCTGAAATCCATGCGGGAATTATCGCAGGATTGGAAAATGGCACGCTGCGGCCCGTGGTGGGCAAGGAATTGCCCCTGGCCGAAGCTGCTCGCGCGCACAAAGATGTGCTGGAGCCCGGAGCGTTTGGCAAAATTGTTTTGACTCCAGAAACGCGGTCGCATTGACACCACGCCTCTGGGACTTATAATCGATGTCGCTCGAGAAAAGGGCCCGCACTGCAGTCGCATTTCCGAGTACGGCGACGCAAGCCTCGATTACACTTTAAAAGTAGTGCAGAGCAATCGGAGAGACGCTCACCGTGCTATTGGCATCCCTCATTTTTTTTCACCTCGCTCAAAAAAGTTCCCTGAGCAATTATTGGCATAAAGTTACGGATCCTACTTTCAGGGGAATTTATCATGCCAATAGTTTTGATATGGCCATGATGATTCCCTATTTCATTGTGCTTTTTGTTCTGGCCATCTATGGATTGCATCGCTATTGGTTGGTCTACGATTATTTTGCATATCGCAAGAATGTCCCGCCAAAACCTGCGCGGGTAACGGAGTGGCCTCGGGTTACCGTGCAGCTGCCGATTTTTAACGAGCGCTATGTAATCGAGCGACTTGTCGAAGCGGTTGCGAAATTCGATTACCCCGCGGAGCTTCTCGATGTGCAGGTGCTGGACGATTCCACCGATGAGACCCGGGACGTGGCCCGCGGCTGTGTGGAACGCCACGCCGCCGCTGGCATGCCGATAACCTATATTCATCGCACCAACCGCGAAGGATACAAGGCCGGCGCGCTGGAAAACGGCCTGAAAACCTCGCGTGGAGAATTCGTCGCGATTTTCGACGCGGATTTCCTGCCAGCCGCGGATTTCCTGCGACGCACGATTCCCTACTTTGTGGACCCCAATGGCGGCGAAAAAATCGGCATGGTGCAAACCCGTTGGACGTATCTCAATTCCGACTATTCCCTGCTCACCAACGTGGAAACAATTTTGCTCGATGGACACTTCGTAATAGAACATGGCGCCCGCTCCCGTCGCGGAACGTTTTTTAATTTCAACGGTACCGCCGGAGTTTGGCGTCGGAACGCGATTGACGAAGCGGGCGGCTGGCAGCATGACACCCTCACCGAAGACACCGATCTCTCTTACCGCGCGCAACTGAAAGGCTGGAAGTTTCTGTATTTGCCCGACATCGAGTGCGCTTCCGAATTGCCCGTCGAAATGAACGGCTTCAAGGCGCAGCAAGCGCGCTGGGCCAAGGGATTGATGCAAACCGCGAAGAAAATTTTGCCAAAAGTATTCGCCTCGAACGCGCCTTTCTACGTTAAGGCTGAAGCGTTTTTCCATCTGACCGCCAACATTAGCTACCCGCTGATGGTTTTGCTTTCCACTATGCTCCTACCCGCCATGATCGTCCGGTTTTATCAGGGTTGGTTTCAAATGCTGGTAATCGATCTGCCTCTCTTTTTGGCTTCCACTTGTTCGATTTCCAGTTTTTACCTGGTATCGCAACGCGAGCTGCATCCGAAAACCTGGCGGCGAACCTTTCTCTACATGCCTTTCGTTATGGCCACCGGAATCGGCATTTCCGTAAGAAACGCTCAAGCCGTCATCGAAGCAATAGTAGGTAAGAAGACCGAATTCGCGCGCACCCCGAAGTTCAATATCGAGGGCAAACAAGGAACATTTGCCAAGAAGTCTTATCGCAATAAGGTCGGATGGATGCCGTACGCGGAAATTTTCCTTGGCGTTTACTTTGGACTTACGGTCATCTACGCAATTTCAAATGAAAATTACGCCACCGTTCCCTTTCTGCTCTTATTTGTGTGGGGCTATCTCTATACCGGATTCATGTCATTAGGACAAACCTGGTTCGCGCATCTCCGCTTTGGCGTCAACGCCCCCGAAATGCGCCCGGCCTCGAGCGGCGCCCCCGGTTTCTAGCCATAAAACTCCCTCATAGTGCATTTGCATTATTGCCACGCCTGGCCATCCGCGCTTAAATTCCACCATCGCTGGGGTGTTGTTGAATCTGTCTTGAATCTGCTCCTTGAGGTCTAACCATGAATTTTCGCTATGCCCTTTCCATACGCATGACTTTGTTGTTGCTCGCGGCGCTGCTTATCAGCGGCCCCTTCCTTCCCGCCCATGCCCAGGGATGCATCGCTGCACGCACGAACCAGGGAGCGATGGATGAACTCTGTGGTGGCGGTTCACTTTACGAATCTTCTTCCACGCACGAACCCGCATGGCTGCGCCGGCTTACCGTCAATGTCGGTTACCGCAATTTCAGTTCTTTTCGCCACTTCGTCGGCACCGATGAGCAAAAACAACGAGAGATTTTGCGTAATCAAGTTCTGAATCACCAGAACCTGTGGGATGTTGGCATCAACTATCAACTTACCCGCCGCTGGAGTGTCATCGCGGATGTGCCCTTCCTTTACGGTTCGCGCAATCAGATCTATCCACCCAAAGGAGTCTTTTATATTGGCGGCATCGGTGACATGCAGGTGGGTGTGCAATCGTGGATCTTCCGGCCGCCCACCGAAAATAACGGCAACGTCGCGATCAGCGCTTCGTTAAAAATTCCTACAGGGATTTGCGATGGCAAAGGCACAGCAGTGCTCAACGGCCAAACGGTCGAGGCCGTTGCCGACCAGTCTCTGCAACCCGGCGATTGCCGCTGGGGTTTTGTCCTCGCCACTCAGGCCTATAAACAAATTTGGCTGAAAACCATGCTGTACTTTCAGGGCTCGTGGCTTTTCAACCCTGCGGATACCAATGGTGTGCCTACTTTCCGCTCGCGGCCGGGCGAATCGGTGATGTCGGTTACCGACCAATATCTTTTTCGTGGCGGTTTTTCACATGGCGTTCCAAAAATCCGCCATCTAAGCCTCAGCCTTGGCGGCCGTATGGAGGGCATCCCAGTTCGCGACGCCTTCGGCAGCAGCAACGGCTTCCGCCGGCCTGGCTACATTATTTCCATTGATCCCGGAATCATGTACAGCTATCGCCACGACACCATTTCCGTCAACGGGCCCTGGGCGCTCGAACGCAACCGTCGCGCTAGCGTCCCGGATATCGCTCACGGTAGGCACGGTGATGCCGCGTTTGCTGATTACACCATCATCGCGGTCGTGTCCCATCATTTTTAATGGCGTGCAGGTCGTCTTTAATCGCGTGCAGCTCGCCCTCTTGCGAAAAAATTTCGGACTCGTCCTATTCAAGCGAAACGCGATTGCCATGCTGCTCGCGGTTGTGCTGAGCTTGTCTTGCGGTGCGTTGGTAGCGTCACAAACCGCGCCGGTCCCAGATCTTTCCTTTAAGAACCGCACCGGCGGCACAGAATCCTTATCCTCTTATCGTGGGAAAATCGTGGTGCTAAACTTCTGGGCTACCTGGTGCCTTCCCTGCCGCGAAGAGTTGCCGATGCTCGACAAGCTTGCGTTGAAATTTCCAACCGACAAAGTCGTGTTTTTCGCGGTCTCTTTAGACACTGCGGAAACTCAGCCAAAAATTGACCGGTTCCTCGAAAAAAAGAGAATCGCATTGCCCATCTGGCTCGGAGCGTCGACGCAATCACTCAAACAATTAAATCTCGGTGAAGTGATACCGGTCACGGTGATTCTTGACCGTGACGGTCAGATCGTCATGCGCATCCTCGGCGAAGCATCTCGCAAAGACATCGCCTCGCGTCTTGACTGGCTGCTCGGCGATCGCGCCGCAAAAGCTCCCAAACCCATATTGAAGAATTACTGACTCGCCCGTTTTAGAATTGCATCGTTTTTTCCCGTGTCCCTGTTATAATCCGCCCACTTGAATCGGTTTAATCGGTGGCCAGTATGATTGCGTCGCAAGCATTGCCGCGCTCGAACGACCCGGCAATTTCAACCCGCCTCCTGTGCGTCGATATCCTTCGCGGCCTTGCGGTTGCCGGCATGATTTTAGTCGACAATCCCGGCGATGATAACCTCGCCTACAGTCCAATTCAGCATGCCAAGTGGAACGGCTGGACACCTGCCGACTTTATTTTCCCTTCGTTCTTGCTCTTGGTTGGCGTTTCCATGGCCTATTCTTTCTCCGCGCGTTTGCAGCGCGGAGAATCCCGACGCAGCATTTTCCTTCACGCCATCACGCGAGCGCTTCTCCTGATCCTAATCGGTATCCTGGTGAATGGCTTTCCCGTGTTCCACATTCACGAATGGCGGATAGAAGGCGTTCTGCAACGCATCGCCCTCTGCTATCTTTTTTCCGCGATCCTTGTGCTTTGGTCTGATTGGCGCGGCCAACTTGCCGGCATTCTTGTTTGCCTATTTGGTTATTGGGCGCTGATGCGCTCCGTTCCGGTTCCCGGTTTCGGCTTGCCTGGTGGCGACATCCCTTTTCTCGATCCCGAGCGCAATATCGTCGCGTGGCTTGACCGCAAGTTGTTCATGGGCCGTCTCTATGATGGCGTGCGGGATCCGGAGGGAGTTCTAAGCAACATTCCCGCCATTGCCACCGCATTAATCGGTGTTCTCGCCGGGCAATGGCTTCGTTCCGCACACGCCAAGTCCACCAAAGCTCTTTATCTGTTGCTCTTCGGAACTTTCGGCCTCGCCGCCGGTCTCTTCTGGCATCGCTGGTTTCCCATCAACAAGAATCTTTGGACCAGTTCCTTCGTGGTCTTTGCCGCCGGTTTCACTCTCGTTTCCCTGGCATTCCTCTACTGGGTAACAGAAATTCAACTCTGGCGCGGAAAATGGACCATGCCTATCCTGGTTTTTGGCATGAATTCCCTTGCCGCCTTCGTTGCCGATGCCCTGGTGTATGGCCCGGGTTACAGCCTCACCGTGCATACCGCCAACGGGGGCACTCAGAATTTGCACGAATACGTCAACACGTGCATCCTGTCGCTCGGTTTCAACCCGCCAAACGCCTCGCTGATCTATTCTCTTGGCGCGGTGCTCTTTTGTTGGGTCTTGCTGTGGCTTCTGTGGCGCAGGCGCATCTTCCTGAAGATATGATCTTCGCGCCTGCGAAGGTTTATTTTCCAGGTTTGTTTTGCGCCACTGCGCCGATTTTTCTTCGCGCAATCGCAATTTCCGGTCGGTCTCCCGCGCCGGCGATTTCCGTCAATTCTCGAAAATATTGATTCGCTACTTCGGCGTTTCCTGCCGCATCCGCTGCCATCGCCATCCCATACACCGCGTTGAACCGGTTGGGAGCGACTTCCAGAACGGTTTCAAATTCTTCCGCCGCCGCTTGAAAACGCCTATGCAAGAAAAGAATCTGCGCAAGCATTTCGCGCGCCGGTGTAACCGCGCCGGGCGTCACCGCATTTTTGTCCATGCTCTCTTCCAGTTCGACAGCCGACTTCATCCGGGCAATCGCCTCGCTTGGCTTGTCTGATTTCTCGGCAATCCAGGCAGCCACTTCGCGGCGTTGCACTTCTACCTGGTCGGCCCAATAGCCTTCGCCTCTCTTCGCAGTGGCATCGCGTAAAGACGCGAGCATCTGTTCCGCTTCCATGGCGCGACGCGAATCACCGCTGCGAGCGCTTCCCTCTCCGATGGCGGCCCAGGTAATCGCCGCGGCCCACGGCACAGCGCCGTCGCGAACTTTTAACGTGCGCGCTTGTTCCCAATTCCCTGACTCAATTGCATATCTGGCGGGAATGGCCGCCGCGGCATAATCGTTCGTCAACGTAACCCGTGCGACGGGAGGTAGCGAAGCAATTTCATCCACGACAGCCTTTGCCTTTTTTAACTGCCCGCACTGCAGGTACGCATATTCGAGATAGTCCAGGGCATGGAATCGCTGATCCCGGGCTTCACCGTTCTTTGACGTTTTTTCCGCATCAGTGGCGATCGCCGCGGATTTCAAATTCGACGTGATGGAATCCTGCCACGCTCCGACACGCGTAAAAATGTGCGATGGCATGTGATTGGCGTGCGCGGAAGCTGGCGCAATCGTGGCATACAAACGGGCGGCATCGAGTCCTTGTTGCGCCAAAACCGGATTGTCATAGCAATGGATAATATAGTGTGCGACGCCAGGATGGTGCGGCTGCTGCTCAAAAATGGGTTGCAGGATTTCGCCGCACTTTTTTTGATTGCTGAACGTTTTATCCGTCTTGGGAGCGGTGATCGCCAGAGCAAGTGCGTGGAAAATTGCGGCCTCGGAATCTTTGGGATTTGCCGCCTGCAACTCCGCCATTCTCTTTTCATACTCCTGTTCTCGCGCCGCTTTGCTGCGAGAATCCTCGGCGTAAACTTCAGCAAGCGCATCAATGTAACTTTTTTCGCGCGCGGTGGTGGCCGGATTGCTCCCCGCGATCTGCTGGGCTTTTTGCAGAGCGGCTCGGCCTGCCACCATGTCGCCATTACTCCATAATCCGTGGTAGTGCGACATGGCGATACCCCATTGCGCCATCGCGCAGCGCCGACTCGCGTCCGCGATATTCGAGAAAGCTTCGCGAGTCTGCTCGTACTGAAACGAATGAAGAAGCGCCACGGCATGATTGAAGCTCTGCTCGACATCTGCCCCGCACGAAGTCGCAAAATGCACCGAGCCAATTTCTTGCTCGCTAAGAGCGTGGTGATGCTCATCATCCGTCCACGCTGGTGGAGCGGCAAGAATGAATGCCAGCGCAAGAACCGTGATCAGCAGCCTGGTTATTAGGCGCATAAAGGAACTCCTTTGCGCCATATCCTACTCCAATTGGAGTTGATGCTATATGCCCATTTTGGTTCGGGAAGATGTTCAACTACAATTCCAAGACGCAACGGTGGGGAGTCCCCGCGCCCTGTGGAACCAAAAAGTTTTGCTCGCTACGAGGTGAATACATGAGTGGTCATGTTGTGCGGACGCGTTTGAAATTTCTTGTTTGCATGGGGGCAGCAATCCTGGCGCTTCTCGGCACGGCCGCAAGCTCGCAAGCGCAACAAAGGCGCGAACGCGAGCCCAATAGCGTGTATGCCGCGCGCAGAGCGAATCTTGCGGCGCAGGTCGACGCACCCATAGTGCTCTGGGGTCTTACAGGGCGCGAAGAATTTTCCATGTCCTACATCTTCGCGCAGGAAGACAATTTTTACTATTTGACCGGGCATAACGAAGAAGGAGCCGGCTTGGTGATTTTGCCCGCACTGAAAACCGGGGCACCCGCGGATGGTCGGGAAGGCTCGCGAGAAATTCTTTTTCTGCCGCCGAAAGATCCAAAAAAGGAAAAATGGAATGGGGTGCGATTGGCTCCCACGGACCCCGGAATTGTATCGGTAACCGGTTTTCCCTCGGTGCTGCCGTTTCCGGAAATGCGCGCAAACGTCGAGCGCCTCGCAAAGATTTATCCCAATCTCTATACCATTCTTCCTTATGAACAGGAATTGGGCGGCTACCCGCACGAAAAAGAAGTTGTGGACTGGCTGAAACTCGCCGCTCCACAGGAAAACCTCAAAGATATTCGCAAGACCATTGGCGCGATGCGCATGATCAAATCCGCCGGCGAAATTGCATTCTTGCAGCGGGCCATTGACCTGACCCTCGATTCGCATCTCGAAGCAATGAGAATGATGCGCCCCGGAGCGTACGAATACCAAATCGCCGCAAAAATGGTGGAAGTGCATGCCATGGGCGGCTCGGAATCCGAAGGCTACGCGCCGATCGTTGGCGCGGGCCCTAACTCCACCGCGCTGCACTACGACAAACTCTCGCGCAAAATGGAAAATGGCGACATCGTGGTGCTCGATGTCGGCGCGCAATACTCCGGGTACTCCGCCGACATTACGCGCACGCTTCCGGCGAACGGTAAATTTACTCCGCGGCAACGCGAGATTTATGAAATCGTTCTGGGCGCCCAGAACGCGGCAATTGCCGCTTTGAAGCCCGGCGCCGATTTTTGCAAAGAAGGCAGCAACAGTCTCTATCGCCTCGCGTACGATTACATCAATACCCACGGAAAAGATTTACACGGAAAGCCGCTGGGCCAATATTTCATTCACGGGCTGGGGCATAACATCGGCCTCAACGTCCATGACCCGGGGGAATATTGCAAACCTTTCCAACCCGGCATGGTCCTTACCATCGAGCCCGGCATTTACATTCCAGAAGAAAATCTTGGCGTGCGCATCGAAGACGATTTCTTGATCACTGAAACCGGCAATAAATTTTTGAGCGAAAAGCTCCCTCGCAATGTGGACGAAATCGAGAAAATTATGGCCGCCGGCGCCGCACATCACGCCCAGGAGACAGTAGAAGAGTGTGCCGCCTGTCCCGTGATCACGAACGTGTTCCCGGTATCTTTTCCTGGGCAATCTCAAGCGGTCTCACCGCACGGGCGCTACGCAATTGTCGGCGTTGACAATGGCACAGAGCCGTTCCACACGGTTTTTCTTGAAGACCGCTTTCTCAAAACTCGCCGCAAACTGTTTCACTTTGATCGGCATATCGTCGTGTTGTGGAAATCCGATAGTAAACTGTTCGCTGTGACCGATTATGTTGGCAGCGATAACTCGCGCTGCACCATCGTCTCCGTCGATGAAAAGGTTCCTCCAATCCAAGTCCTGGATGTCCTTTCCCGTCAGTTGAGCGAAAGCACGTGGGATCAACTTCAGTCCAGGCTAAGGAATCACCACGCATACGTTGGGGCATCAGTTTGGGATGGACCGATGTCCCTTCAAGTCAAAATCTCAGGTCACGGCGACGCAGATCCGATGGGTTTCGCAGAGTCTTACGAGGTGCTTTTACCCCGTTAGGTAGCAGCCATTACTCCCATTTATGTTGCCGGTTCAGATGGTCGACGCAACACTTGCTTGGAGTTTACTCGCCGGAGTTTGGAATCCTAGGGTTTTTCGTGGGCGTTGGTTCAGGAGCAGCTCGACCTGGTCGAGCTGCTCCTGAGAGATGGCGGACAGGTCGGTTC
>DATNME010000082.1:0-14526 GCA_035602385.1 Candidatus Dormiibacterota bacterium | reverse complement strand
AATTGCCCGTCCGGTGAAGCAAAAAAAAGTCCTTCTTGAATGCTGTCAAAAAGTTCCCGGTATCGGCGTTCCGCTTCGCGGCGATCGGTTATGTCCTTTAGGACGTGTATCGTTCGCATATCATCGTCGGTCGCGCCGGGTAGTCGCGACGTGGAAACCAGGAAAATGTGGTCCGCGGATGCCGCCACATACTCTTCGCGCGGCTGTTGTGTGTTGCGGCAGAAGGGGCAGGGAAGCTCGCTTCCAGTTTCCGCAATGTGCCGCAAACCATTCATGCGCTCGCCCACCAGCCCTACCGGTGGAATTCCCAGATAATTTGCCAGCGACCGGTTGGTGCGCACAATTCGGAACGACCGGTCATGCACAACAATGTAATCGCTGATGGCATCGATATCTTCCACCCATTGCCGTTTGGAGCGCTCCAATTGCGAAAAGCGTCGCACGCTTTCAATGGAAAGCGCCGCGTGGCTGGCAAGCGCCAGCAGCAGTCGCTCATCCTTAGTGGACGCGCCAGGGGATTTTCTAAGCACGCACAGGGTGCCTAACGCTTCGTCATCGCTCGCCAAAACAGGGAAAAATGTCATGCTGGCTCGCGAGGATTTTCGCGGCCCTTCAGCACTCGAGGCAATTCTTACTGTTTCACCTTGCGTGCGGCTCTGTTTTGCCTGCTCCGTCAGCCAAGCCGGCGAAGCGCCGAACGTTTCAGGAATAGCGCGCCACGAATGAAGATCCACGCTTTCGCCCCGGAAAACCGCAATTCCAACCCACTCGGCCTGCAGCATATGCGCCGCCCGCCACGAAAAATGCTCTAGAAATTGCGCCAAATCGCGCGAATGCGCGGCTTCCACGGCCATTTCCATCCACTCATCCGCATGGCGAACGGGGACCGACAAAGGAGTGCGCTGGTTCCGCGGGGAACCAACTGAGCGAGCGCGGTTTGGCTTAGATCCACGCATAAGGGTTCAAGGGGACGCGTGTGTCTCAGGGCGAGTTAAATGCCTTCTTCAACCTAGCCCGCAATCTCAACATGAGTCAATCTCCGATGAGACGGAAGTTGCTGAATTGCCTACTGCCATCGCTCGGCAAAAAAAGAGAATCGTCTCAGCGTGAGAATTACGCACCGTGAAAATACGAGTACTGAGACAAAGTAAAACTTTTTCACCCTCCAACTATCCCGCATACGCATGTGTAAGTAACACATCGTAATGCACTTCCAGAGTATTTCTTTACCTTGCTGCGATTTGTAACCCGCTGGCACGCCACGTGCTTTTTCCACCTCGGGGTTCTCCCGGTTAAAGGAGGAGTGGTGTCAAAGCTCTCGGGTTTCATTCGAACTATGGTCGCGTCAGCGGTTGTCTTCGCAGCACTGGCAGCAACCGTCCGCGCGCAGCAGTCTGTGTCTGACGATGGGCGCCGCAAGGTCAAGTCTCGTGTTACGCCGGCCTATCCGGAACTGGCACGCAGAATGAATGTGGCTGGAAAAGTGAAAATCGAAGTAATCATCGCTCCGGACGGTCATGTCCGCAGTACGCGTCCGATTGGTGGTCATCCCCTCCTTGTTCAGGCCTGTACCGACGCAGTGAAAGACTGGAAGTTCGTGGCTTCCGCGGAGGAATCCACGCAAATTCTGGAGTTTGACTTCAAAAATAATTAGAACTTGGGGCGGTAGCGGCGAACTGCGCAGTCAGCAGCCGAAAGTTTAGCGGCGGCGAGTGGAGGCATCAGCAATGACGATTGGAAAGAAACTTTACCGGGGCTTTGCTCTAATCCTGGGAATATTAGCGTTGCTCTTGTTCGTCAATCTTGCCGCAATCTGGAAGGCGCGCTCCGCCAGCGCTGAAGCAGCTCAGACTCTTGAAAGCGTGCGCACCATCGAATCAGTGCGTTTTCAGATGATGACCAATCGCTTGAACCTCAATAACTTCTTGCTCAGTGGCGATCCACGCGACGAAGAAAAAGTGAATCGCGGCATCACCGAGCTCTCCGAAACCATCCGGCGCGGACAACAGCAATCCAGCAATGACTTTCTTCACACCGCTCTTGTGCAGGTGGAAGGGACTGAGACTACTTGGGCGGACAATTTTGCCAAACCCTTGCTCGCCAAGCGTCACCAGGTGGATTCCGGCGATTCCACCGTCTCTGACTTGCAGATTTTCTATCTACAGAAAGACCCGTCCTCCTGGCTGGGCAAAACTGCTGGCGTACTGGACCAGGCCAATGCCGATATCAGCAAGGCCCTCGCTGAATCTCAAGTTACCGCCTATCGCGCCAGCTTTGCCAGTGTCGTCATTCTCGTGCTCGGCACCCTCTTCGCGATTGTGGCCGGGTGGGTGATCGCTGTCACCACTGCCAAGTCCATCACCGATCCCTTACACCACTTGATCACCGTCGCACGTGAAATTGGTGATTCCGGCGACCTCGACCAAAACATAGATATCCATCGAACTGACGAAATTGGCGCGCTGGCCACCACCTTCAACAACATGGTTTCTTACTTAAAGGAAATGGCCACCGTCTCCATGGCCGTGGCGGAAGGCGATTTAACCGTCGAAGTTGTGCCCCGCTCCAAAAGCGACACACTGGGAAATGCTTTTTTGAAAATGTCCCACGGTTTGCAGGAATTGGTACGCACCACCCGCGACTCCGCTGCTCAAGTCTCTTCGGGCTCCACGCAAGTTGCAGGCGCCGCCGACGAATCTGCGAAGGTCAGCGTCCAGGCTTCCTCCGCAATTGAAGAAGTCACTAGCACCATGCACGAAATGAGCGTCAACGTGCAAAACGTGGTGAAGAACACTCAGGTGCAGGCCTCCAGCGTCGCCGAAACTTCCGCTTCCATCGATCAGATGGTTACCTCCATTCAGAGAGTCGCGGACACCGCCAAGGTTTTATTGGATATCGCCAACCGTTCGCGCGAAGAAGTGGTTAGCGGAATCGCAACCATGGAAAAAGCTACCGACGGCTTGAACCGCACCAACCACGCCATTCAATCTTCGGCGGAAATCATCAATATCCTCGGGCATCGCGCTGACGACATCGGGAAAATTATCGAGGTCATCGATGACCTCGCTGAACAAACGAATCTTCTTGCTCTCAACGCGGCCATTGAAGCCGCCCGTGCCGGGGAACACGGCCTTGGTTTCGCCGTGGTTGCTGACGAAGTCCGCAAGCTGGCCGAGAAATCCACGCAATCCACCAAGGAAATCGCCGACCTCATCCAGAGTATCCAGCGCGAAGCGCGCCAGGCTGTCGAAAACATGGAACGCAGCACGCGCATCGTTGAGGAAGGTCTCACGCTAGGAAATGACCTGGGCTCGGCTTTGCACAAAATTTCCGATGTAGTCACTGAAGTCTACAAATTTTCGCAGGAAATCGGCGCCGCAACCAACGAACAATCCATAGGTTCTTCACAAATTGCCAAAGCCACCACGCGCCTCACGGAAATTACCCAGGAAATTAACTCGGCTGTTGAGGAGCAAGCGTCCGGGGCCCAAGCTGTCGTGCGCGCCATGGATAAAATGCGCCAATTGGTTCAGCAGTCCGCCTCCAGCTCCACGGAGCTTTCCGCCGCTGCGGAACAAATGCTCAAGTTATCGCGCAATTTGATCGACGGCATGGACCGGTTCGTTCTTGACCGCGAAGGTCCTGTCCACCCGCGACGCGAACGGGAATTAAAAGGCTCAAGACGCTCGGTATCCCATTCTTCTTCGACCGAACCAGAGTACGAATATTCCCGGTCCTGAGGCCCCGAAACGCCTGGAAAGGACAAATGGAAAAGGACTTACAGGTCGTTGGATTTCGCATCGGAACAGAAACGTTTGGCGTGCGGATAAGTTCCGTGCGCGAAATTGTTCGCGTTCCGGAAATTACCGTTGTGCCTAACGCCCCCGAAGCCATCGAGGGCGTCATCAATCTTCGCGGGAAGATTATTCCGGTCATGGATCTGCGCAAGCGTTTTGGTAACGCCGATTTGCAGGCAGATAAAAGAAATCGAATCCTGGTAGTGGAAATCGATAACAAGCTGCTGGGACTGATTGTAAATGCGGCTTCGGAAGTCTTGAAGATTCCGCCGTCCGAGGTGGCTTCGCCCGGTTCCGTTTTTGCTGAAGACGAGTCCAGCTACGTGACCGGAGTCGGAAAATTAAAAGGGCGGCTCATTATTCTGCTCGACATCGCAAAACTGCTGCATCACCCGGAATTCAAACATCTCGAGGAGGCCGCGGACGCCGTCGCCCTAGCAACTTAAGCGTGCTTTGTTATTCATAGCACCGCTGAATTGCCGCGCGGCCGCAAGCATCCACCATGGAAACAATCACGCAACCGATTCAACTCACCGAGCCTGAACTGAAGCTTCTGCAAACTCTGGTGTACCAGGAGTGCGGCATGTTCTTCGACGAACGCCGCTCCCACTTCCTCAAGGACCGCCTCCAGCGTCGCCTGAAAGTTTGCCAATCCGATTCCTTCTATAGCTATTACCGCTTGCTTACCAGCCGCGAAGGCAAAGCGGAATTGGCGCAATTGCTTGAGAATCTTACTGTCAACGAGACCAGCTTCTTCCGCAACAAGCCGCAACTTGATCTCTTGCAGAAATCCGTACTGGAAGAATTGTTAAAGAAAAAGCAGGAACGCCGCGACTGGACAATTCGCATATGGAGCGCGGGATGCTCCGCCGGCCAGGAACCCTACACCGTTGCCATGCTCGTTTGCGATGCGCTTGCCTACTATTACTTGCGTAATCCGCTTCCGTTTGACATGCCGTCCCCAAAGCCCCTCATTCCCCCTCCGTGGAAACTGGAAATTGTGGCCTCGGACATTAGCTATGCCAGTTTGCGTACCGGGCAGGAAGGCCTGTACACCGAATCACAGATGGAGCAAGTCGATTACACCACTCGGCTGCGCTATTTCGAAAAATCGGGCGACAAGTACGCCGTCAAGCCGCAACTCAAACAAATTATTCAATTCGACTTTCATAATTTGAAAACCGAATTTCTTCCGCGCCGCAATGACATGATCCTCTGCCGCAACGTCATGATTTATTTCGACGAAGCCGAGCAGAAACGTTTAATCGAAAAGTTCTGGCACTGTCTCAACCCCGGTGGCTTCCTGTTTGTTGGACACGCGGAAAGTCTCTTTGGCCTCACTCAGAAATTCAAAATGGTCCACGAAAACAACGGCACCGCTTATCGCCGCCTCGAGGTGACCGCTTGAGTTTTCTGCCCGACGATCGTGGCCCGGAGCTTCGCGCGCTTTTCTTTGAAAGCGCCGCGGAACTCGTGCAATCGCTGAACCAGGCTGGCCTCGAGCTGGAAGAAAATCCAGCGGATCATGACATTATCCGCCGGGTGCGTCGTGCTGTTCACACTCTCAAAGGTGATTCCGCCGCGTGCGGTTTTCACAAGCTCAGCGAGCTGGCTCACCAGGTCGAAGATGTTCTCTTGCCGGAAATCGCCCTAAAACACGGAAAAAAATTCGCCGACCTCGTGCTGGCTGCCGCCGACAACTTTGCCTCCATGCTCGCGGCTTATCAGAACGAAAAAGAAATTCCCTCGGCTGACCCATTGCGCTCTTTCATGCGGGAACTGCTCGAAACTCCCGCAGCTGCGGGGAATTCTCTCGAGCCTGACGCTGGCCTCGTGCCGGCGAGTTTTCAGTGGAGCGAATACGAACAACTGATGATTTCTGAAGCGCTGCACCGCGGCGAAAACGTCTATAACGTTGCGCTTCGCATCGATGCGCAGAGTGTTATGCGTGCCGCTGCATTCCAGCTCATTCGAAATGTTCTGCATGGCTGTGGCACGGTGATCGCTCTTCGCCCCGAAGATAATGTCAGTGCCGCTGCGGTGGAAATCGTTGAAGCGCTGCTCGCCACCAGGCACCCGGTCGACTATGTCGCAACACGTTGCCAAGTCCCCGCAGTGGTGGCTGAAGTTCGCGTGGAACAGGCCCTGACTCCGGAGTCCGGCGACCATGCATTACTCGGAGAATTACTCGAAGCGCAGGCTGCGCAAGCGGGCGTCACTGTTGAGGGTCCCGCCAAGGCCGATCGCACCGTTAAGCCAGCCAGCCCGAATCCCGCTGTCACCGCCGTAGCCGAGAGCAGCCTACGCGTTGACGCTTCTCGCATCGACGCCGTCATGAATCTCGTCGGCGAATTGATTATTGGTAAGTCCATGTTGAGCCGGACCCTCGCTGAATTCGACCGGAAGCATTCGAAGGATCCGGTACGTAGCAAATTCGCTGACGCTCTTTCCTTCCAGTCTCGCGTTCTCGATGAACTGCACAAATGCGTTTTGAAAATCCGCATGGTTCCCGTGGAGCATTTGTTTCGCCGCTTTCCACGCGTCGCGCGCGATGTCGCCAAGCTGTGCGGCAAGGATGTTGCAATGGAATTGGCCGGCGAGCATACCGACCTCGACAAGGGAATTTTGGATGGCCTCGCTGAACCTCTCACTCACATCATTCGAAATTCAGTGGATCATGGAATCGAACCCGCCGATGAACGCCTCAAAGCTGGAAAGCCCGCGCGCGGCACCGTTTACTTAAACGCCTTTCATCAGGGCACTCAGGTGGTTATAGAAGTGCGTGACGACGGGCGCGGCATCTACCTCGAACAATTGCGCACCCGAGCGGTTGAAAAAGGGGTTATCCGTCAGGAAGAAGCCAAACGCCTCAACGATCAGGAAGTTCTTAATCTTATTTTCGAGCCCGGCTTCAGTACCGCTTCCGAAATCACGGAAGTTTCCGGTCGTGGCGTCGGCATGGACGTTGTTCGCACCGTGGTCGACAGGCTGAAGGGCAGCGTACACGTCTCTACGCAACCTGGCGCCGGAACTACAATTCAGATCCGTGTTCCGCTAACGCTCGCCAGCATCCAAACCCTGCTTTTTCGCGTCGGAGGCCGCCTGTTTGCCGTCCCACTTTCCTCCGTGATCGAAATCACTCGCATTACGGACCAGGACATTCATCTTGTGGACAAACGGGAAGTCCTTCGTCTGCGTGATCAAATCCTGACGCTGGTCCGCCTCAATCACCTCGACCGCATCCACGCGGTTAATCCTGAAACGGAAAACAAGAAGGCTCGCAATTTTGTTATCGTCATCGGCGCAGCCGAAAAAAAATTCGGCCTTATAGTCGACCAAATGGTCGGAGAAGAGGAACTAGTCATCAAAGCGCTGCCCGGGGAGCTCGTTTCCAGTGATCTCGTCAGCGGCGCCTCCATTCTTGGTGACGGCACCGTTGTTCTGATCCTGAATGTTCAAGCCGTTTTATCTCGTCTGTCCCGCTCCTCGCCCTTGGGAGCCATAGCATGAACCAGCGAATCCGCGTACTGGTAGTCGACGATTCCGCGCTCATGCGCAAGCTCATTCCTTTGGTTTTGGAGCGCGACCCGGACATCGAGGTGGTAGGAACCGCGATGGATGGCGCGTTTGCCCTGAAAAAAATCGATGAGCTTCATCCGGACGTGGTGACCCTGGATTTGGAAATGCCTCGCATGGATGGAATCGAGGCTCTCCGTCTGATCATGCGCAGTGCACCACTTCCCGTTATTGTCTTTAGCTCCCATTCCAAAGAGGGCGCCTACTCTACGTTTAAGGCTCTGGCCCTTGGCGCTATCGATTTTGTCGCCAAGCCCCAGGACGCGCGTTCCGGCAATCTGACTTCTGTCGCCATCGAATTAATTCAGAAAATTAAGGTGGCTAAGCGCGCCGCCGGCTCCAAAACGCGCGCCAAAATTGATCCGGATTCGGCCCCTTTACCGAAGAAAATTTCCCGACCCATCATGCCGCCGAGCCGCGTCATAGCCATCGGCATTTCTACCGGCGGGCCCAATGCCTTGCAATACGTTCTTTCGAAGCTGCCCAGGGACTTTCCCGCAACCATCTTGATCGTGCAGCACATGCCAGAGGGATTTACAGAAATGTTCGCCCGCCGCTTGGACGAATGTTGCGAAATTGACGTCGCCGAAGCCAAATCTGGAGATCTTCTCATCGCTGGCCGCGCGCTGATTTGTCCCGGTAATCGCCACATGACCATTCGCCGCATGCCTCGTGGCGATATGGCGGTTTTGTCCGACTCCCCGCCAGTCAACGGGCATCGTCCCTCCGTCGACGTTCTGTTCCACTCCGTTGCTCTCGAGTTTGGTCCCCAGGCAGTCGGCATCCTGATGACCGGCATGGGCGAAGATGGCGCCGAAGGTCTCGGCGCGTTGAAAGCGGCCGGCGCGATCACGCTCGCGCAAAGTGAAGAGAGCTGCATCGTTGGCGGAATGCCCCGCGCGGCCATTCAAAAAGGTTATGTTTCCAAAATTGTGCCCCTCGACGTGCTTGGTTCTTACCTGGTTTCACAGTTCGGTTCCGACCGTAGCGCAGTCGGGAAGAGCGAGAAAATTGACCACAAGGATAAAAAAGAACAAAACAAGGAAGTGACCCAGCGCACCTGATCGGTGCATTGGGCAAAGGAGAAGGCCATGCAACAGTTCACGGCTCTATTAAGAAAAGATGACAAGCCGGTTCGCTACCTGATAGTGGACGATTCCGTCTTTGCGCGTAAAAACCTGATCAAAATGATCGAAACGTTTGGCGGTGAAGTCGCTGGAGAAGCCGGTGATGGTTTGACTGCCATCGCGGAATTCCATCGCACCACGCCCGACATCGCGCTCATGGACATCACTATGCCGCAGATGGAAGGCATCGAAGCCGTGGAACGCATCGTTCGCCAGCATCCCGACGCGAAAATTATTATGGTTTCTTCGGTTGGCTATCAGGAAAATATCCTGGCCGCGTTGCAAAAAGGCGCGAAGCATTTTGTGCAAAAGCCCGTCAAGCCGGAAGTTCTTTACGAAATTCTACGTTACGTCCTCGGGGACGATCCCGCCGGGGCAGGCGTGCCCGTTGCGCTTGCGGGAGAACATCGATCATGAGAATGGAACTCATCCAACCATTTATCAACGCTGCGGACGCCGTTTTTGCCGAGTCCCTTCAAGCCCCGACAAACATTCTCGATCTCACCATGGAGTCCGAGACCTACCGCCGCAAAGGTGTCGCGGCCATGATCGCCATCAAAGGTGATATCGAGGGCCGCATTATTTTAGACCTCGCTCCCGAAGTCGCCATGAAAGTAGCCAGTCAACTCGCTGGAAGCCCCGTCGAGGAAAACGAGCAGGTAATTCGCGAAACGGTTTGCGAGTTGGCGAATATGGTCATCGGAAACTCCGTCACCTTGCTCAACGATCAAGGTTTTCGCTTTAAGGTGTTTCCGCCGGAAATTCACGTCCACGAGCAGGGCATCGGCGGCAACGCCGAGACGGAAGCCATGGTGATTTGTATTGAAACGCCTTGCGGCGAAGTGTATCTGAATATTGCGATGCACTACCTGCACCGCCGGCGTCGCGAGCGCGACACCGTTTCCGCTGTCGATTAACTTGAACGAGCCATACTGACTAGGCTTTACTTTACCGGCGCGACTGCTTCTCGAATATACGATGCGCCGTGGCGGTACAAACCTGCCGAAGGTATTGCCCGCGAAAATACGATTCGAATCGGCACAAATATCGCGCCCGACCCCGGCGTGAACGGCACTGCCACCTCAACCCGTGTGCCCTCCGGATATTCGTTTCTACTCCGGAAGCTGATTCCGCCTTTGGAAAGATCCTCGCAAACCGCTACTTCTTCCTGAAATCCACGCCGCCTGATGCACGCCAACACCCGCGCTTTTACTCGCGTGCGATTTCTCCGCGGTACAACTCGCTCCTCCGTCGGCTTGCTCAACAGAGTCGGTTGATGCACCTCCGACTGCGCTTCGATCCAGACGGCTGGCGCGTCGCAATGACGGCAAACTCGCGCAATACACTTGCGGGATTCGAACGATTTCAGTTCCAGTTCGTTCAGGTACACCACTTCTTTGCGTTGGCAGAAGCCGCACTCCATCAGCAGGCGGGCTAGGGCCTCGTCGCCGCCGAGCGGAGAAGGGAATTCAATATCCCAGAAATCCGGGTGCTTCTCCGTGAATGCGAAGGCGTACAGATAACCATCCAATTCCTTGTCGATTTCGGCCACCACGCGCGCTCGCGCGCGCCTTACCAGATCCCCCTCGCACTGTCGACGCAGAAGCAACTCCTGTCCTGCGTCAAGTTTGTCGGCGAGACGTATCACGCCCCCATTGCGGCTGACCAGCAGCGTTTCCACCTGCTGCTTTTTATCCGTCCCGCCGCGGGTAACCCAACTGGCCTCAATCGGCACGCGAAAGTTTACACGGTCACTTTGCCGGTATTCTTCAGACGACATAGTTATCCCTGGCAACCGCGCAGCGGCGCCATCTTCAGTGGAAAGCCCATAATTGAGGCTAACATGTGAGGCACTGTCCCAAACTGGCATCGGGCACCCGCTTTGTCGTTCCCATTAATAGCAACGGGGTTTTGTTTGTCCTTCCCTACGTAGCAGGGAGGTAACTATTTCGGTGCCTCAAACCACAGTTTAGTTACCAGAAACCTGGGATTTCGTCACACTGGATAGGTCGTTTATGGAGTAACTGCATCCGTGAGTAAAGCCATCATTACGCCTCGAGCCAGCGTACAAAACTCCCCCAAACTAGCGGGCGTGCGGGATCGTCGTTACGTCTTGCGTTTCCCGTTCGTCTCCCAGGCTGCTGTGGTGGACCTCGATCTGGGCACCCGTGCCGAAGGTAAAACCTCTGACCTATCCCTCGGTGGATGTTTCGTCTGTACCACTCGCCCCTTGGTGCTGAAGGCTCGCGCCCGCATGACTTTAACGCATCAAGGCGAGTCCCTCGAAGCCCTCGTCGTGGTGCGTATCGTAAAACCCCGCATCGGTATGGGCCTGGAATTCCTTGATCTCGCCGATAAGCACAGCGCCATACTCTCGAGGTGGATCGAACAACTCCGCAATAAACGCTGAGGCTCCCGCTCTACGGCTGCGTCGCCAGCGGATGCCAGCTCTTCTCATAAAACTCATTCTGCAGCTTCAAACTCTCGTCATCCGCCTTAACCGCGCGAATCGCTTCGCTTATAGCCGCAATCCACGCAGTCATCTCAAACGTTCCCAACTCCTTGCTGGCAATCGCCCCCTCCCCCGAATAGTGATTAGGAAAACGCGCGTACCACCAGATACCGGTATAAACATCACCGGGCAGCTTCACCCGTTGTTGATCCGCGCCAGATTCTTTCGCAGCGCGCTCCAAATGCACCAGATTGGGATTTGAAATCATCATCGTCGAAGTCTCGGATTGACCCGCGTGCATGTCCAGGTGGTCCTTTACTTCCGGCCCCCCTTTCGGCAGCTCCTTTCCCCACTGCACGTACACCACATAATCCCGCCGCTTTTCCAATTGTGACTGCCCAAAATAAGGAAGCAGACTTTCATTTCCGCCGTGACCGTTTACGATAAGTATTTTCTTGCAGCCGTTTCGCGCCATCTCATCCGTCGTCTCTTGCAATAGTCGAAGCTGCAGCTCCGGGCTGTAGGCAATAGTCCCCGGTTCATGCTTGGCTTCAAAAATTTGCCCAAAATAGTATTCCGGGAAAACCACCGCAAACTCTTGCTCCGCCGCTCGAAGCGACGCGTAACGTACATTCAGCAGGTCCGTGCCCAGCGGAAGGTGTGGACCATGCTTCTCCAGAATGCCAAAAGGTAATAAGCACGTCCCGCGCGACTTTTGAATCGCTTCGCGAAAATCCCCGGCAGTAAGCTCTTCCCACTTAACCGTTGGCTTGCTCTGCGCTTGCGCCGCTCCAGCCGCAACCAAAACAACAGCTGCAAAAACTAAAAAATGAACCCGCATGAATCCTCCTGTTCGCCCGGGAATTGTACCCCTGCGCCCCTGCAAAACCATCCCGAAATAGCCGTTCGTAATCTCTAAACTTAGCTCGATTTAATCACCAGGAACGGGCGCCTTTGTTTTTTCTGTCATCCCGACTGAAGAGCCGCGCCCTTTGCGGCTCGCAGCGGAGGGATCTCGGCTTGACGTCAACCCTAGCGCGCTCGATGGAAACAACGCGTCTGGTCGACACAACCTCTGCAACGCAACCTCTCACCGTAGAGGCTGCCTTCCGATGCGCCCCGCCGGCTTCGCTTTATCTTCTCCGGCCCAAACCTGGTTATTTTAAGTGCTCATATACGGTAATATAGTCGGCCCGCGGCGCGTACTTATCGTTATAATACTTGGCAACGAGGAGTGTACAATGGCCACGTCAGTCTGGAAGGGCTTCTTAAGCTTCGGATTCTTGTCCATTCCCATTCGCCTGTTTTCAGCCGCGCGCGCGGAACGCATCTCTCTCAATCAGATCCACGAAGTCTGCCACACCCGCATCAAGATGCCGCTGTACTGCCCCACGTGCGATCGCAAAGTCGAACGCTCCGAAATTATCAAGGGTTACGAGCACGAAAAAGATCAATACCTCCTCTTCAAAGAGGAAGAGTTGGACGAGATCCAGCCGGACTCCAGCCGCACCGCCGAAATCATGGAGTTCGTCAAAATCGAGCAGGTCGACCCGTTGTACTTCGACGCTTCTTACTACCTCACTCCCGAGCCCGAAGGCCGCCGCGCGTATCACTTGCTCCTGAAAGCGCTTGAGGACACCGGCTATTGCGCGATCGCTAAGCTCACCATGCACCAACGCGAGCACACCGTCATCATCCGTCCGCACAAAGATGGCATGACCCTGCACACCATGTTCTACCAAAACGAAATTAGAGAAGTTGCAGAGTACGGCCGCGACGAAGCTATCGAAGTGAAAGACGCCGAAAAGAAGCTGGCCATGCAGTTAATCGAAACTCTCGCAGCCGAGTTTCAACCCGAAAAGTATCACGATGAATACCATGAAAGCATGAAGGCGTTAATCGCCGCAAAGCAGCAGGGCAAGAGTATCGCCGCCGTCCACCACCCCACCGTCGCGCCAGTCATCGATCTTATGGCCGCTCTTAAAAAGAGCCTCGAGCAGAAACCCAAGGCGCCTCCGAAAAAGCCGCCCGTGCGCTCCGTGCAAGCTATCTCTGTCTCCAAGGACGCGAAGAAACCCGGCAAAAAGGCGGTTGGCTGATAAAGCGGTAGACTAATATAGATGTCCATGCGCGAACAATTCACCCGGGCAGACGTTTGCCGCATTCTCGAGCTGTCGGAAAAGCAGTTGGGCCTCTGGGAAAAGATGCAATTCGTCGCCCCGCTGCAACCCGGCAGTAAAGAAACCTACGATTTCCGCGACTTGATCAGTCTCCGCGCTGCAAAACAATTGATGCAAAATGGCGTCAGCCCCAATCGCCTTCGGCTTTCCCTGCAAGCCCTCGAGCGCCAACTCTCCGAAGTCCAGGCGCCCCTGAATCAGCTTCGCATCACCTCCAACGGCAAAGACGTAATCGTCGAAACCTCCGGCTCCCGCCTCGAACCCATCTCCGGCCAGTTTCAAATAAATTTCGATACTCACGAATTGTCCGACCGCGTCATTAAAATGCCCGATCGCAACGCCCCCGGCCTGTTCGAACTTGCCTTGGAATACGACGGTACCTCCGCCACCGATAAAGCCGCCTCCGCTTACGAACGCGTCCTCGCTTTGCAACCCGAGCATCTCGACGCCACCATCAATCGCGGAATGATTGCCTATGAACAGGGCGACCTCGAAGCCGCCGTCGAATACTTCAAACGAGCCGTTGAAATCGCTCCCGAAAATCCCATCGCTCGTTTCAATTTAGGAAGCGCGCTCGACGACCAGGGCGCGTTGCCCGAAGCGCGCCAGCACCTCAGACTAGCCACCCGCCTCGACCCCCAATACGCCGACGCCCACTACAATTTAGGAATTGTCTGCGAAAAAATGGGCGCCCTCCAGGAAGCCCACGAACACTGGAAAATTTATCTCACCCTCGATTGCACCGCCGAACATCGCGACTACGTCCGCAGCCGCCTGCTCGCCACCCACCACCATTAAACAGCACCAATAAAAATCGGAACCACGCCGTTTTTCGCGGCCACGACGGCTCCCACTAGGAAGGGAAGAGTGGACAAAAGTTTATTGCTCGCTTAACGCGGCATATTTGGAATCAAAGTAGATTCTCGTTCGGGGGGTTTCTGGTTCTATAGATCTGCAGCCTTTCTGGTTCAATGGCAAGGATGAGATCGTCAGTAAGCCCGAATTCAAAGCGCCTTCTCCAATCTCCGGCACTTGTCACCTTCTGACCGACAACCATTTCTTTAATGAAGTCAAATGAACGCGGGGCGGGTGGCCCGGGCCGAATGGATTGAAGTGAATTAGGGTGCCCCGTCCTCGGTATTTGAGGGCGGGGTTCTTTCTTTTCTTGGTTTTGCCACTACAAATCCATCGCATCGATCTCCACAAGTCCCGCTTCGTCTTTCGGGTGGGTGGCCCGGGCCGAATGGATTGAAGAAGAGAGAAGGCGTTGTCAAGAGACACTTCTCCGTGGCGCTGCTGTGAAGCACCGCGTGGCCGCCAGAGGGGTTGAGGACCGAAGCTCTGGAACTCTCGCGATGAATCAGTTTTCGGTACAAACGACAACAAATCGCTCT
>DATNME010000081.1:0-2625 GCA_035602385.1 Candidatus Dormiibacterota bacterium | reverse complement strand
CGCCACAAGATTCGCGCCCCACAAGTTGAACCCGGTGCGCAGCCCGCTGGAAATGAGCGTCCCCAGGAGCCCCCCGGGCGGAACCGCGCCGCGCACATCCCACACATGCCACAAGGAAAGCAGCGTTGGCAGCGAGAGCAGTAGTAACGCAAATCCGGCAACCGTGGCAATTTGCGAATCGATCGCCCGGCTGCGGAACCAGCGCCAACCCAGAACGAGGATCGCCGCCGGCAGCAGAAACGCCGCAAACCCGAAAATTTGGAAAAGGAAATCCGCGCTATACGCTCCGGCGGGTCCGATCCAGTTTCGCGCCGGGCTGCTGTCGGGTCCTGGAGCGCTTACATTAAACGCCGCGTCCTTCGGGGAATACGAAAGCAACGCCAGCGCGATCAGTATCGCCAGCGTGATGCACAAAAACCCTACCAGCTCATTGAGCCGTTTATTTCCAGTTGGAGTCAGAAAGCGCACAAAATCTCCTCAGCTTCTTGGGGAAGGCTGAGTGTCGCGGCGGGCGCTGGCGCAAACCCGCCTGGAGGAACTCCCGAACAGGACGATGATACCAAACGGCAGCCCTCGACAACAAATACTTTCAAAGTGCGTGTTCGCAAATAACGCGACAAGGCGAGGGTGAATTCCGCAGCCGGCTATACGCCCAATCGCAACGCCCAATACAAAACCGCTGTGCCCACGATCATCCGGTACACCGCAAACGGCGCAAACCCATGCTTCCTCACCCACCCCAAAAACCACGCCACTGCACCGTACGCCACGATGAACGAAACCACGAAGCCGATCGCCAGCACCACCCAGCCGTGCGGATCAATATGCGTCACTCCAATTGCATTCTCTCCCTTGCCGCGCAGGGATTTCAGGAGGTCGTAACAAGTCGCCACCACCATCGTCGGTATCGAAAGGAAAAACGAAAATTCCAGCGCCGAAGCGCGCGACATTCCTGCCAGTTGCCCCGCCGCAATCGTGGACATCGACCGCGACGTCCCCGGGAACACCGCCGAAAGAATCTGGCACGCCCCGATCCAGACCGCTTGCCACACACTCATGTCTTCCATATGCCACGTGTGAATGCGCGTTCCAGTAGCCCCCAGCCCCGCTGTTTCCGATGTGGCGTTCAGCTCGTCCACGATCCACATAACGATTCCGCCGATTAGCAGCGAACTGCCCATGATGTACAAACTTTCGAGATGCTTCCCGATCACCTTGGTGAGCAAGAAAGCGGGGATTGCCGTCACCACAAAGGCCACCATGACGAGGCTCAGAGGATGCGTAAAGAATGTGCGGTCGCCGCGATGGCCTTTCGGAAAAGTAGCTAAGAGCTTCCTTATGCGTTCGCGGAAGTAAACCGGCAAGCAAAGAATCGCGCCCAATTGAATCACGATCGTATACATCTTCCAGTATCCGCTCGTCAGGCTCACGTGGAAGAGGGCTTCGGAAATCCGCAGATGGGCCGTCGAGCTGACGGGCAAAAATTCCGTCAGTCCTTCAACGATTCCTAACAGCAGGGACAGAACATATTCGTTCAATTCTTTTCTCCCGGATGCTTTTCGGTTTTGGACGCTGGCGGCTGCAAGAGCTTGCGCATCTCGTAAGCGTCGATGCGGCCCAGATAGTAGCGCTTCAAAGTCGCTTCGATACGATAGCCGTGGCGCTGCCAGAAGGCAACCGCCGCCTCATTGTCCATTGCCGTTTCCAGTAAAACCGAGCGAACTCCCCTCGCGGAAAGATTCGATTCCAGCTGTCGGAGAAGAGCACTCCCGACTCCGTTCCGTCTCTGGTTTTCGGCTACGTCCAGCGTAATGATGTGCGCCAACGGCGGGTTCTCTTCCGACAGAACGAAGCCAGCGATGTGATCTCCCTCGACCGCGACCACGCAGTCCGCTGATGCCAGCGTCAAAAAGTAGCGCAACGTCGTCTTGGAATAGGAAATTCCTGGTGGAAAGCACGCTTGGTCCAGTCTATGCAGCGCGGCGAAATCGTGCGGCTCGTAGGAGCGAAGCATAAACGCCATCACGCGATTCTACGCCGCATTGCCCGCAAAAAACGTAGGGGCGCAGCATGCTGCGCCCCTGATGCCTCAAAACTCAAATCACACTACAGTTTGATGGTGACGGTCTTTACCTCGGTGTAATTCGCCAATCCATATTCGCCGAGTTCGCGCCCAATTCCCGACTGCTTGTAGCCTCCGAACGGAGCTCCCGCGTCGAACACGTCGTAGCAATTTACCCACACCGTTCCCGCGCGCACCCTGTCCGCAATGGCATGCGCCTTGGTGATGTCCTTGGTCCAGACCGCTGCGGCGAGTCCATACATGCTCTTGTTGGCGCGGTCCACCACCTCGTCGAGGTCCTTGAACTTGAGAATGGTCATAACCGGCCCGAAGATCTCTTCTTGCGCGATCTTCATGTTGTCTTGCACGTCGGCGAACACCGTGGGCTCGATGAAGTAGCCCTTATCGCCCACGCGGTTGCCGCCGGTCACCAGCTTGGCCTTCTCCTTCTTCCCGGCGTCAATGTAGCTCATCACTTTGTTGAACTGGTCTTGATCCACCTGCGGCCCCTGTTCGGTGTTCTTATCGAAGGGATTGCCGACGGTGCGCTTCTTCGCGCGCGC
>DATNME010000080.1:0-24016 GCA_035602385.1 Candidatus Dormiibacterota bacterium | reverse complement strand
AAGCCACAATCACTGTCTTGCAGCTGATTTGAACGAAATGTCCAGTTTTGGATCGCGCTTCCACGCCAGTTGCGGTGCCACCTTCGATGCAAATCTTTTTTGCTCGCGTTTCCACCAGTATGCGCGCGCCATTTTTTTGCGCGTCCGCAAGCCAGGTCTTTGCTGTCGATTGCTTCGCTCCCAGCGCGCATCCGTAACCGCAATAGCCGCAAACTTTTCCTTGCTCGCAGCCAATCACATTTCGCGGCATTGCCGCGCAGTGCCAATTCAGCGCGCGAAGACCACGCTCAAACACTTTTTCACGCGCCGAAACGCGATTGTGCTCAGTATTTATCGAAAGCCGGTTGCAAACGACATCCAGGCTTTTCGTGTATTCATCTTCGGCGAACCAGGGTACCCCGGCTGCGCTCCATTCCGCTCGAATCTCATCAGGCGTTCGAAACGATGTGCAATAATTCACCACGGTTCCTCCGCCGAGACATTCGCCGGCGAGAAGTCCCACGCTGTGATCAGCGGTGGCCGCAAAACCCGCTTCGCTGTAAAGCCGGTGAAATCCACGCATTTCAGAGCCATCGAAATCTGAATCGTCGTAATAGCCGCCTGCCTCCAAAACAATTACGTCTTTTCCCGCGGCCGCAAGTACTCCCGCTGCGGTGCCCCCTCCCGCGCCCGAGCCGATCACGCAAACCTCACACGACAATTTGAGATCGCGGTCGGGAATTGCAACCGCTAGGGGTCGCTCGGGGGGCCAGCCCGATGATCGGCTAGCGGCGCTGGCCGTCAGCGGGCCTGGATAATTCATTTTGCGCCAGACCGCGCTGTCACCTGCGCCGTCAGACAGCATCACGTGGAGAAAGCCAATTCCCTTGCGCAAAGCCTGGAAAGCGCCGCGACGTTTGGCCAGCGAGCTGTCCGCCCAATTCAGCAAGATGCGCGTGCGCAAATCGGAGGGGAGCGTAGAAAAGGAACTGAATCTGCCGATAGTAAACAAACTGTGAAAGCGCGAATCCCACACATCGAGCAACTGCAGCAACTCGGCTTTCTCGGACGCGCGGGGATTAAAGTCCAAATTCGCAGCGAGCGCTGCGGGGACGCCGAGCTGTGTCGCGGAGGGCCACGCGTCGGTGGCTGGAAAAAAAGTTTCGCAGATGGATTCGAGAGCGCGTAGTTGGCGTGGGCTGAGCAGCATTGGCTGCGCTACGGTTTAATTCGCTAACCTGTCGCCGTCTTTGTCTTTATCTTTGTCGCTGCTGCGTTTCTTATCCTTACCTTTTTTCCCGACTTCAGAGTACCGCTGCTCCAGCGCCGCTTTGGTGAATAAATCCGCGGGAAATCCTGGATTATATTTGCACGTAGTAAAAAACGCCTGATAAATCCGCCGCCCATCGTGTTCGCGAGCAATCTGCAGTGGTGTTTGCACGCCATCCCTCGGCTGGTAAGTAGAATAAAAAGTCACTTCTTCGGCGCGTTCGCGGGTATTTTCATCGCGCGTGACTACCACACTTCGCACCAACAAATGCGTTTCTCGATTGATGGCCAGCCGAAACGTCCGCGCATCACGGTCTACAATCTCTACCCAATCCACCTGTTTCAAGTCGACCAGCCCGCTACCCCCGTAGCGAAAGGTCATGCCCTCTTCCTTCAGCCTAAGGCGCAATAAATTATCGATATCGCGTTTTACCTGTTCCTGAAAATCCGTAACGGAGCTGGCCGGTTGCTCGGAAACACCGGCCTTATCCATCGTCCAACCCTCGTTGCCGGAGTAGAGATCGATGATCACGCCCTTTTTTGTGTAATCCGTGCGGTTTTTATCAGGATAAGACCAGTAGTCACGAAAAAGTACATATCCAGTGAGGTCGCCGTTATGCCCGAATTGCGCAAGTTTTCCTTCGCACTCGCTTTCCCGCACACTCAAATACTTTTGTCCGCCCAGCGCATCAGTCAATTGCTGCAAGAGTTGCTTGGCTTTCGCGGCGCTCTGCTCCGGCATCATGGTATCCGGATTCTGTGCCACCGTTCGCAGCGGCAAATTCGTGGCACACAAGAGCACGGCGAGAACAAATGGACTGAGCTTTACCCGCACAAAACGGACCCTCCATTAACATTGATGATTTCCCCGGTCATGAAGTTGGCCAGGTCAGACGCTAGAAACAGGATGGGTCCCGCAATCTCATCCGCAGTCGCCGCGCGGCGCAGCGGAATTACTGTCGCAGCCATTTTTTGTCCGGCTTTCGATGCCAAAACAGCATTGGACATATCCGTGGCCACCCAGCCGGGCGCAACGCTATTGACCAGAATATTGTAAGGAGCGAGTTCAGCGGCCAGTCCCTTGGTCAAGCTGATGATCCCACCCTTGGAAGCGCCATAATGCGTGTGCAAAGATTCGCCACGCTGGCCGGCAGTGGAACTGATTGGAATAATCCGGCCGGACCTTTGCTTTATCATGTGCGGCACGGCAAAGTGAAGAAGCGAGTACACGCTTTTCAGATTTACGCGCATCATTTCATCCCACTGCTTTTCGGTCATCTTTTCGATAGGCAAGTCTTCTGAATTCCACACCCCCGCGTTGGCCACGACTATATCCACGCGTCCGAGTCGCGCGACGGTTTGCTCCACTAATTTCTTGTTGTCCGCATGCCGTCCCACATCCGCTTTAAAAGCTTCCACCCGCGTTCCGTGGCGCCCAGCTTCCTGCTCAACCTGCTGGGCCGCATCCTTCGCTTTGTTATAGTTGAAAACCACATCCGCACCGGCCTGTGCAAACAACTTGACCGCCGCCGCACCGATGCCGCGCGACCCTCCGGTGATTAGAGCCGCTTTACCTGCCAATGAAATCATCATTCCCCCATATAAAAAATGAACAGCCAAAAATCTAGGTTTCAAAGCGGTTTATGAGCGCACGCTGGCAGCGTTGCGCGACATGGCCATAAACTCAGTGAATAAGCGCTCCGCAAACGGATCGTCATACATGCGCTCGGGATGCCACTGCACTCCCACCACCCAAGTGTCATCGCCAGTCCACTCGACGCCTTCGATAGTGCCGTCCGTTGCGTGCGCGGTGACTCGCAGGTTCTTGCCAGGTTTCCGGATAGCTTGGTGATGCGAACTGTTAGTCTCTGTGACAACACTGGCAGATAGCTCAGCGAGTTTGCTGCCAGCCTCAAGAGTTACTCCGTGGCTGGCATCTTTGTCTTGCGCCGGCTGCAAATCTTTTCCTCGGTGCGGGACAGACGTCCCCGTCTCAGCTCGCATATCCTGAATAAGCGTCCCGCCCAGATAGACATTCAGAAGCTGGCAACCGTAGCAGATCGCTAATACAGGTTTTTTGGCCAAAAATGCGTGATCGAGAATGGCTCGGTCAGTGGATTCCCGCGCCGGATCCGCTGGGGCGGAATGACCATGATTCGTGTCCCGGTACGCGACGGGATCCACGTCCGCGGGACTGCCGGGAAGAACAAAACCGTCCAACGTGGCAATTGTCTGCTGGAGTTTTTGCGCATCACGGAGAGAAAGCAGCACGGGAGTGCCTCCGGCCTTGCGAACCGCGTTTTCATAGTTCTCGATTTTACGATAATTTGCCTGCGCTTCCTCCTCGGAGGTGCGCCACGGGATTCCGATACGCGGGGAGCTGGGCTTGAAAGCAGACATGGAACACGCCATCCTAACATCGGCGGCAGAGTGCGGCAACAGCCCGTAATGCCCAATGAAAGAAAGGGGCCAAAAGCGGCGCAAATCGCTGAAAAATGTGCTTACACCCCGGTTCTTTCCACGGATGCCTGGAGGCCCAGCACCAGCACCGATTTCTGGCCGTTAATTCTGCGGATGCTTCTTGCGACTTCAGCCACATCTTTTTTTCTAGCATTCACGATTTCAATGACCACGGATTTTTCTGGCTGACCACGAAATAGCCAGTCGTAGGTTGAAACGTAAAATTCTCGAACTTCTTAGCTACCACTTGGAGCACTTCTTTGCGGTTAACATTTTCCGTGTAAATTCTAAAGACTGTGGGCATGCCTGATTTTCTCAGCAGCCGCGCGTGGACCAATACCGTTCACTAGGTAAAGGCACTCCGTTTGTACCGTAGATGCAAATCTCGGATGCAAACGGCGACAGCCTCGCTGACACCAGTACAGCGAATCCCCCGAAGCCATACCGAATTCCATGCATCGAAAATCGCTACTCCCAAGCGTTAAATGTATTGGCGTCCAGTCGCAGGTCCGAGCATCTCCGGACTATCGAAAATTAGGAACGTGGCAAATTTAAACGGAGGAGAAATCCATGGCTCGATACGGAAAAGCGGCCGCGAAATCAGTGAAAAGCGCCGTGCATCGCGAGAAACGCGGGACATTGAAATCGGGAAAAGGCGGCAAGGGCGGCACGGTCAAAAGCCGCAAGCAAGCAATCGCTATTGGTCTATCGGAAGCCCGCAAAAAGGGCGCGAAAGTTCCTCGTAAGAAATCAGCCGCGTGACATTAACGGCCGGTGCCTGCCTTGGCTGACTGGGACTGCTGAGAGGCGGCATGCGTTACCAGGTACCATTCGGCCGACTGCGACCTTTTGTATTTCAAACGATCCCGCGTCAAGCTCGCCGCGGAAGTCAAACCCAATTTTTCCTGAGCTTTCGCCAGTTGCTCGATGGCCAGCGGTGAATACGAGTCCGTTGCCAACTCGTCGGCAGCGTTCGCAAAATTTCCCTCGGAATACATCAAGTATCCGCGCGCGGATTCATAATTATTTTCCACGATAAGATCGCGGGATTTGGCAGCCAACCGCTCCAGCTTGGCCACGTTTTCCAGCGCGACATAAGGTTTATTGTTGAGGACGGCGGCGCGAACCTCTTCGCGAATCACAGAAGCAAGAGCAGCTCCACGATCCACTTCGCTCATTCCGGCGACGGGTTTCTCCAAGGTATTTTGCAGCGTGCGCAATAAGCTGGTTTCTTCGGCATAATTTGCCGCCGTCATCGCACGTGCCAGCCCAACCTCAAAAATCGCATACGGCTCTTGCTGCGTGGCCGCACGCTCACCGAGCGAAGCTAATGCCTGGCGGGCTGCAACCGGGTTCCCTTCCCAGAAAAATAGAAAGTCTCTCTTGTATAGCGCGTGCAGGTACTCGCGCGGAGTCTCCGCGAATCGAATGGCGCGTTCATATTCGAGCCGCGCATTTGCGTAGTCGCCCATTAACGTAAGCGTATCCGCAATTCCAACTTGCGACGGAAAGAACATCGGATCGATTTGCAGTGCGGCGCCGTAATGAGTGAGAGAAGCCTGGTAATCTCCAACGTAACAAAGCACCCGGCCAAGTGAGTCTTCGGGATTAGGGTCAGAAGGTAGAAGCTGCGCGTAGCGCTCGAGCGCGGCCACTGCTTTAGCCGGGTTAGGAACACCCGTCTCGATGTACGAGTACCCCAGGGTATTCAGAACTGGAGCAAAATTGGGGTCCATGGCCAGAACTCTTTCCATCATGCCTCGCGAACGATCATAGTCCTGCTGCACGTAAAGCCATCCGGCGGTCAGAAATAGCACGTGTTTATTGTCCGGGTAGCGATGAAGCAGGTCATTCATCCTTGTGATTGCCGGAAGCAGGTCACCATCTTCCACGCTCGTCATCCAGCGAACCAGAAGCTGTTCATCGGATGTTGCGCTGCCCAGCAGAGCTTTGGCGCGGCGATTCGCCGTAGAATTAGGGATGCCGCGGCGGGAAGCGAAGGCCAGCACGGCGTAACCAAGCGCAAAGTGGGGATCCTTTTCTACAGCATGCTGCGCGTGGACAATCGCATCATCGAAAAGAAAATTTTCATATTTTTCGATGGCCAATTCGGCGAATTCGCGAGCTTCGCTCGATTGAGTGGAAACAGGAATGGAGCCAAAGAGTTGCTGCGACTGGCGGACTTGAGCTCCGGCTTGCCCGGCAAGTAACAGCGAACCCGTCAAAAAAGAAAATTTTAAAAACGCGCTATTCATAACGCTAGGCTCCCGCCAATGAGTATGGTGGCACTGAGGAATTCAAGATACTTTGAGCCGTCAGGTAGCCGAAACTGGCCAATGGGACAGGTGTTCGAGCCTAACAATAGGGGTTACATTGGACACAATACCTTACAAATCTATTTTGTGTCGGCCGTAAGAAACAGCATACTGGGCCAGTCTTCGCGAATGCGCGTTGGAGATGAGGACAATGTTTCGCTCAGCCACAAGAACTTTGTTGTTCGGCGCGGCAGTTCTAATTGTTTTCGCGGCCGTCGGCGGCACGACGTTTTCCGCAGTCAAGAACCTCGCCCTGATTGTTTCCTCGGGAAGCAAACTGTCCGACATTCCGCTCGGTGACCTGACGAAATTGTGTAAGGGTACGCAAAAAACGCTGCCAGACGGCAAAAGCTTCCAGTTGGTAATCAAAAACCCGTCGTCCGCGGAAATGCGGATCGTGACGCAAAAATTGTTTGGTGCCACGCCGGAAGATGTTAGGCCCGCCATTGCGAAACTGAACGAAAAGGGCTCGTTGATAAAAATCGTGGAAACCGATGAGGATTTACTTCGTGCCGTGGAAGCGACTCCGGGCGCTGTCGGGTTATTGGATGTCTACTCCATCAACAGTTCGGTAAAGGTTTTGCGAGTGGATGGCAAACTTCCATTCGACGTTGGCTATGCCTTCAAAGCTTATTGAGCAATCAAGTTCCTCCCGTCTGCTTTAATTCCGACCTAATCCGTTTTTCAAACACGCACTCTCCGAGGCGTGATGCGCGCGAGTTGGCGCGGCGGAACGGGTACAGTATCATTGGCGACTGGCACAAACATGGCTACCTTTACCGGCGCAATTGGAACTGGCGGAAAATGGATGCTCGACCGCATCGTCGCGGGCATCGCCGCGACCGGCATCAATCCCAATTTATTGACGTTTCTAGGTCTGGTAGTTAATTCCGGCGCGGCTGTAAATTTTGCCGTCGGAAACTTCCGCACCGCCGCCGCGATTATTTTCTTCGCAGGCTTTCTGGACATGCTCGACGGCCAGGTAGCGCGCCGGCAAAACCGCGTCACCGCCTTTGGCGCATTTTACGATTCAACCCTGGATCGTTACGCGGACATGGCGTTGTATATGGGCTTGTTGGTGTATTACTCGGTGAACGGGCGAACACAGTATGTGGTGCTGGCAGCGGTGGCGACAGCCGGCTCGGTGATGGTCAGCTACGCCAGGGCCCGCGCGGAATCCCTAATCCCTTTATGCAAGGTTGGATTTATGGAACGTCCGGAGCGCCTGGTTCTTCTGATTATTGGCGGCATCACCAACAGGATGGGCCCAGTGCTTTGGGTGATTGCGGTGATATCCACAATTACCGTGATACACAGAATTTTTTTTACTTGGCAGGAAACCAAGGCCGGCCGTGTGCTTCCTGGAATCCGGCTAAACCTCTGAGGGCCCGAGTCCCGGGAAAATAACCTTGATCTCGGAATTTTTTCATTCGTTGGTTTGTTGAAATGTATCCAACGGCGCCGCAATGACCTCGCGGACACGCTCGCGCAGCGCTGGAACATCCTGTTTCGTAAGACTATCCGTATAAATCGTGTCATGCAGATAAATAGTCACCTTCGCGGGCCACAGCATCCAGTGCCCTGTTCGATGATGCTGAAAAGAACCAGCCAGGCTTACCGGCACAATCGGAATGCGTAATTGCTGCGCCACGCGGAACCCTCCATCCTGAAATTCATTGAGGTTGCCGTCCCGTGTGCGTTTCGCTTCGGGAAAAATGATCAGACTCGTTCCGCTGTCAACGGCGTCTTGCGTAAGGCGCCACATGCGTTTCAAATCCGAAGGACGCCGTACATCCGGAACCGGAACGTTGCCGAAACGCTTCATCAGCCAGCCATACGCGGGAATTTTGAAATGCGATTCCAGTTCCCAGCCGCGGACGAATTGCGGAATAGCGCAATAAAGAAGAAACGGATCGAAAACGTTTACGTGATTGCTCATGAAAAATGAAGTGCGCTTCGCATCGAACCCCGGCGCATAACGTATTTCGAGTTTAACGCCCGAAAATAAGGCTATGCGATTGCAGAAATCGCGCTGCAACCAATCATATTTGCGCGGGTCGAGAAAAATACCCAGAAGCACCAGGGTTGGGGCAACAATAAAAAAGTGAATGCCACTGACAATCCAAAGAAAAACGCTGCGCAGTTTAAGCCATAAATTCCTCATATGTAGATGTCGATCGCGCCGGGAATAACATCGAGTGTCCGGCACTCCAACGTGACAATTTCTCCGTCAATCATAACGTCGATCGGAACTGGAATATCGAATTCCACGTGCTTCACCGCACGGCGCGAAGCCATGGGATGCCGAATGTGCGTGCCATCGTAGAGCTTGGGCAAGGTGCGAAGCAGACCAAGGCGGCTCACGGGTCCCCAGCGTACAAATTCAATCAGGCCATCGCTGGGATCCGCGTCCGGAGCGATCAGCATCGTGCCGCCGGTATATTTGCTGTTGTTAAATGAAAGAAACAGGCTGCGCCTCTCGTCCCAGTCGGCATCGTCATCACAACGCAACTTGAAAGAAAGCCGCCGCAACTGAAGAACGCCGATAATCACGCCGAACAAATAGCCAAGGTGTCCAAGGGACTTGAACCGGCGATTGGCGATGGCTCCAACTTCGGCGGTGAAACCTACGCTAAGCAGATTAAAGGAATGGATTTGTCCTTGCGCGTGGGTTAGCCGCAAAAGATCGACTCGGCGAGTGCGCCCCGCCAGAATCGCTTGCAAAGCGGCATCCGCCCCGCCCTTGGTGAAATCGCGGAGAAATGAGTTGCCGGTACCGAACGGCAAAAATCCCAAGGCCATCCGTTCTGGATTTTTGCTGCGGCCAAAAATTCCGTTGATAATTTCATGCGCCGTGCCGTCGCCTCCGACCGCGAGGAATCGCCGATACCCTTGCGCATAGGCTTCGCGAGCCAGTTGCGCGGCGTGCCGCGGGCCAGTGGAAGCGATCACGTCGACATGGAGTTTTTTCTCGCGAAGCAGCGCAAGCGCGGGGCCTGCGTGTTTCGCGGCGCGTCCGCCGCCCGCGGCTGGGTTCACGATCGCCAAAAAGCGGTCATTGGAGGAGCCGGCCGTCATGGAGAGGAGTCTATACTACAAGGGCAGAATAGCACTGGCACGGTCCAGGCGCGCGACGCGCTCTGCAAGGACATTTCGTTTGATTTTGAGTGACGCGGTGCGCGGAAAATCCTCTTCCAATAGCACCACGCCGTGAATGCGCTTGTAATTCAGCAGACGATTGTTGCACGCGATTACTTTTTGCCGTAAATCCTCCGTGTAAGTGCTCCCCGCGGCAAGGTGCAACGCGATGACAAGTTGTTCACTGCTCAGCGATCGTTGTGGCCAAACGTAATTCGCCGCAAAAACACAAAACTCTTTCACCGGTAAGTTTTCGAAAACTGCTTCGATATCCTCGGGATAAATATTCTTCCCCTCTTCGGTTACTATCATATTTTTTTTTCGGCCGACCAGTTGCAAATGGCCGGTAGCATCCAAGCGTCCCAGGTCACCGGTATGCAGCCAGCCGTCGACAATCGTTTCCGTGGTCAGTTCCGGCTCATTCAAATAACCGGCCATAATTGTTTTGCTGCGCACCCACACTTCCCCAATTCCATCTGCTCCAGGGTCCGCGATGCGTACTTTCATTCCCGGCAGTGGCTTTCCGACCGTGTCGGCGCGAAATGGTTTCAAGTCGTTGACGGTTATCGCCGTGCCGGCTTCGGTCAGGCCGTACCCGTTGGCAACGGGAATGCCTAGATCATAAAAAAATTGCAGCGTTTGCGGCTCGGTAAAAGCGCCACCAACGATAAGGGTACGCAATTGCCCGCCGAAAGCCTGGTGAACTGCGCCCAGCAACCGGCGGCTGATTGCCGGGCGCGGGTGGCTTTTTGTCAGCGCGACATTGATCGAGCGTAGAAAATTAAACATCCGGCGTTTGGCTGGCGGCAGCTCATCGAAGCGCTGTTGCAATCCTTTTTGCAGATTTTTGAGCACCAGGGGCACGAGGCTCGCATAGGTAATTTTGTATTTTGTAAATGCTTCGCGAACATATTCGGGGCGCAGGGTCCGGAGATGAACCACAGTGGCCCCGCAAATGAACGGTCCGAAAAAGCCGACCATGAAGTCGATCGCGTGATTCGTCGGCAGAATACTCAGATACCGCACGCCCGGCCAAAAAGGATAAAGCGAAGTGAGCGCCACGCATTGTTCCAGATAATTTTCGTGCGTCATCATGCAACCTTTGGGCCGGCCGCCGGTTCCCGAAGAGTACACGATGCACGCGATGTCTTTGCGAAGCCGCGGCACAAAAGGGGGTTCGCCGCTCCCGCGAAAATCCTCCCAGCGTTCTGCGCCAAATAGATCGGCGTTAGGCGGCGCTTCGGTGATCAGCACACGTTTTAAGCTTGTCGCGGAGCGACGCTCGGGGGATGCGGCAAGCAGCCGCCAGATGGGATATTCGGTGATGAGAACGCTTGCGTCGGAATGCTTCAAAAGTTGCCATTGCTCGCTGGCAGTCAGTTTGTAATCCAGCGGAACCAGAATGCCGCCGCAATGAAATATGGAATAAGCCGAAATCAGCCACTTGGACTGATTGGTCATGATGATCGATGCGCGAGTGGCAGGAGCAAAACCTGCGTCCTGCAACGCGCGTGCAAGAGGATAAGCGCGTGACTTGAATTCTCTGTAAATGATTCGTTCTTTTTCTTTTTCGCGGTCAGCTTCTATCAGGCACACTTCGTCCGCAAACTTATCCAGCGCATCCTTCAACGCCGCGCCTATGGATTGGTATTGCGTGAGGTCCAACATTAAAGACGTGACTGGATACGCTCAGCAAGCGTCTTGAAATCGCTGACGCCTTGCACTTCGAAGTCAGGCAATTCGATGGCGAAATGATTTTCGAGCCGTGAAAGCATTTCCAGCGCTTGCAGGCTGTCGATTCCCAGCTTTTTGAAGAAGTCGTCTTCAGGAGCGAGCGTTCCCGCGGGAACATGAAAGTGCGTGGCCGCGAGGTCCAAGACTTCTTGCGTGGTCTGTTGCAGTGTCCGCATAGATGCTTCAATTTATCATTCCCGCCGGGAGAAGGAAAACCCTGGCGAAAGCGCGTCACGGGAGATACGGCATCGGGTCATCGGAAGTCACAAATTTTTTGAGCGCGGCCATAACTTCCGGCCGTGTAAAAAGTTCACAAAATATTGCAATCTCGCGCTTCAGCTCGTCATGAGGAATGGGCTTGATGAACTTTTTTGCGGCAGCGCGCGCAGTGGCATCAAATTTGGTGATCTGCGCAGCCGTTCCGCGGGCGACACGGAGAGCTTCTCCCTCAGCGGCCAGTTGCGACACTAGGCCGACAGCCTGAGCGCGAGCGGCATTGATGCTGCGCCCGGTGAGTAAGAGATCGCGCACCAGAGCATTGCCCAAATCTCGTTTTAAACGCGGAATGCCACCAAAACCTGGAATCAATCCGAGCCGCAGTTCGGGAAAAGCAAACCGCGCCATTTTATCCGCGATGATCAGGTCGCACGCCAATGCTAGTTCAAAGCCACCGCCAAAGCATACGCCGTGCACCGCGGCAATCGTAACGAATGGCGCGCTATCGATGGCGTTCAAAACGGCATGAATGCGTTCGAGAAATTTTCTTACGTTGGCAACACTCTCGTTCACTGAGAGCGACGCAGCCCCATGATAAAGTTCGCGAAGATCCGCGCCGGCACAGAACCCGTGCTTGCGTGTGCTATGAATAATGCACACCGCGGTTTCCTTTTCCAGCGCAGGAAAAGCGGCAACAAAAAGCTCCAGATCGGCCAAGGTGTCCATGCCGATTTCATTGGCTGGAGCGCGATCCAGGGTCAGTTCAATAACGCCATCCTGCCATTCCCAATGAAGCGTTTTGCCGCTGAATTTTTTCGTCATCACGTTTACTTTGCCGGCCTGGCATCGTACATGGCGCTAATCTCTGAAGCATAGCGTGAGTTGATTGCGTCGCGGCGTAACTTGCCATTCGCGGTAAGCAGACCATTCTCTGGCGTGAACCCATTTTCGACCAGATGAAAATTTCGGATCTGCCGGTAGTGCGGCAAATCGGAATTTACACTCTCAAGCGCTTCGTCAACTTGCTGCGCCGCAACCGGGCCCGCAATCAACGCGCAGAGATGTCCGCGGCCATCACCAACCAATACGACCTGTTGCGCACCCGGCAGGAGTTGCGAAATTTTCTCTTCAATAGGCTCGGGAGCGACGTTGTGCCCGGAATTCAGAATAATCAGATTTTTTATCCGCCCGGTTACCCGCCAATTGCCTCGCTCATTCATTTCGCCCTGATCCCCGGTGTGGAACCAGCCGTCTCGCAACACGCGCCTCGTCTCTTCAACCCGATTCCAATAGCCGGGAAAAATGTTCGGTCCACGCACCAATATTTCCTGGTTTTCCCCAAGCCGCATTTCAATGCCGCTGATCGCCGGACCCACGTGTCCAAGCTCAACGTGAACCCGTGGATCATCCATCGTGCAAATTGCCGTGGTTTCCGTGAGACCATACACCTGAAGAATCGGGATGCCCAGCATCAAAAAAAATTGCTGCGTTTCCGGCGCCAGCGGCGCCGACCCGCAAATGAGTGCTCGAAGATAAGCACCAAAACGCGCCCTGATTTTTCCGAAAATAAGTTTGCGCCCGACCGCCAGCCAGAACGTATCGAGCACGCCCCTTCCGCCTGACTGTTGCTGCTGCCAAGCGAGTTGCGCGCGCGCAAAGAGCCAACTTATGAATCGCCCTCGCTTAGCCATAGCTTCTCCCACACCTCGTCGAACGCGTTCAAGCAAGGTGGGAACGTTGAGAAAATAATTTGGCGAAGCCACTCCAATTTCATCGACAAGCCGAGTTAGATCCGTGGAAAGAGTAAGTTCGCTAACGCGCATCAGACACGACAGCAACAAAATCCACGAACCCGCGAAGTTAAACGGCAAATAGTGGAAAACTTGATCCGGAACGTCGCCGGACTCGGACTTATCACGCATCAACTGGTCGAGGCGTTCGCCAGTGCACGCCAGCATGTGATCAATATTTCCAACGTTGAGACACACGCCTTTCGCCTCACCAGAAGTTCCAGAAGTATAAATGATCGTGACCAGATCGCTGCCGCCCAGCGAAACAGGATTTTGTTCGGCGAGCGGAGATGATTGAAGCACATCCTCAAACAGAACAACACCAGGCGCTTGCTCCCACCCTTTCACAACGGCATCGCCAAGCGCAGCATCGCTGGTAAACAAAATGCGCGGTTCGCAATCTTTGAGCATCAGCGCAAGCTCCCCTGGAGCCTGGCGCGAATAAAGTGGCACAACAATAACGCCTTCAGCCATCATTGCCAGATCGAAAGCGGCCCAAAGAATGGAATTCGGCGCCAGAATCGCGCATCGATCCCCACACCGCAAATCGGCGCTCCGTAAATAAGCGCGAATTCGAGCTACCTTGGCAAGCAATTCCCTTCCTGTTACGCTAACGAATTCTTCGCCGCGAACTTCTCGCACAATTTGGCGATCTCCCGCGCGATGGAGTTGTCCAAAAATATTTTCGAGGAAGTTGGCCATGAGAAATTAGCGGACCGCAGTGAAGGACGCCGCCGCCCTGGAATCATAACGCTGCGTCAATCGCCGCAAATTAGGACTCAACGCCGGAAGGTAATCCTCCCAGCTGAGCACGCCCGAGCGCAGCGGAAATTCTGGATACGTACGTCGTACAGCGTCCTCAAGATACGTGCCCATGCGAGCCATAACTTTCAGATTACGTACCACGGTGCTGCCGATGCCATCGCGAATGGAATCGGCTTCGGACACCAGCGTCTCCATAATTTGCAAAAGCTTGCTTTCGAGATCCGGCTCATCGACAGTAAGAAAAAGATGCTCGTGGCCGCGTTCGCGCATGAGATTCCGGATGCGTTCGTCCATGGTAATGCCGGCAGACGCCACCAAACCGGGCATGCACGTCACGATGCCGTGATAGCGCGAGGAAACCATATACGAACCTTCCCGCAAAATGGACGCCATCTCAAACATATCGTAATCATCCGACGTGAAAATCGGCGTTCCGGGAAGTTGCGCGGCCAGATCGCGGCAAGGTCCCGCGTCCAATCTTTCCATGGCGACAAGAATCGGAAAAACTTTGTGGCGTTCGCGAAACGCCGCCGTCGCCTTCGAAATGGCGGAAATATAATTTTGATATTTTCGCGTGGCCTCCTGCCCGGAACTAAAAAAATACACCGACTGGTACTGGCTGTCTTTAAAAGCGCCCGTAGTATTGCGCAAAAGAAACTTGCCAATGGACGCTTTGACCGGCCAGACAAAAGGATTGATCGGACAAATCACAAGGATAGAAGTCTTTTCATCCCAGCCCGCGTCACGAAGAATTTTTCTGGCATACGCCGAAGGGTGCGGCTCAAAAGTCCACGCGGTATCAGTGCCAAGCTCAGTGGGAATTCCGAGCGAACTAAGCAGCGTTTGCGACTCCACATTACGCGTGATCACCAACGAGTCGTGGACGTAGCGTTCACACATATTTTGAATCAGCGGGTCCATCTGTCCTGCCTCGCCGCCGTAAGCAAGAGAAAGTTTATTTTCCGCGGAAGCCAGACCCAGCGAGCCGATGCTCATAGTCGTCAATGCGTTCGCGAATTTGCTTTTGAACATCGAACCTTCGCAAGCGATCACTCCGTGGTTGCGGCGTACTTCCTCATAAAGAAATGGCGGAAAAACATTGGGTAAATGTACCTGGCGCGTGCCTTCGAAATAACCTTTGCTGCGTTCAAAATTCATGGAGGTAACGCTGAAGTCCACGCTGGAAGCGCCCAAAACGTGGCGCACTTGCCGCAACATTTCTTGCACGCGAACGTCGGCGCCGGTGTTGCGAGAGCCGTTGTAGCCCGCGAAAAGAATTTTCAGCTGTTCCCCGGGCGACCAGCGTCGGCCGGAACCCAGCATCCACTGAAGCCGCCGGACTTCGATCAGCGCGCTAACCCACGCCACCAAAAGAAAATCACTCATTGGCGCGCGCTCGCCGCGCTCATCGGCTTAGCTGCGGCTTTTGAATCCGAAGGCCAAGGCTGCGCCGGATAACGGAAACCATTCTTCCGGCTGAATTGCAGAAGAGATGCCGCATACGAAGTAAATCTAGCAGGCGCTTCGCCGTTCAACTCGGCGATTACTCTTGAATTGTCGAACACCGTATTCCAATCCAGGTAAGGCCAGAAAACTTTCAGCAGTGAAGCTGCGCGTCCAGCGCTGCCGTCACGATTCGAAACCCAATTCAACATTCTGGAAAATGGACGGCCAAGCGCAGGCGCGTACAATGGTTTGCTGTGACCTCCCGCGGTTGCAAGCGCATCGGTAATTTCACGATATGTTTGCGAGCCTCGGCCCGATGAAAGGTGATAAATTCCGTGCGCCGGTTCGTCCTTCTGATGGATGGTCACAATCGCCTTCGCCACATAATTTGCGGGGACAATGTCTATTTTATCAGGGGGGCGCAACGGCAGAACAGGAAAGCGCGCAAGCACATCGAACGCCTGCACCATATCAAACTGCGTGGTTTCGGCACGCGTGCTGTCGCCAAGCACGATTGACGGGCGAAAAATAGTATGCGGCACGTCCGGCAAAAGCTGATGCGCCATGTGTTCGCAAAATTTTTTCGTGCGCGCGTAGGGATCGTAGTCCGAGCGCGACCAATCGATGGAAGCGTCCTCCGTGACCACTTCATTCCGCCGCATTCCTGCGACCGCCACGGTGGAGACATGCGAATAGCGGCGCAGCCCGTTCCGATTCTGCGCCCGGCGAGCAAGTTGCATTACCTCGAGGCTTCCGCGCAGGTTTACGTTCAGGCATTGCTTTTCTGATTTGCGATTCAGCGAAGCGGCGCAGTGCAGCACCGAGCTGGTCGTATCCACAAGAGCATGGTAGTTATCGTCGGAAAGTCCGAACCGTTCACTGGTTAAATCACCAAGAAAAATACGCGCTCGGGTGCCCAAATATTCCTGAAACTCAGGAAATTCAAAATGAAGCTGCAGAGAAGTCCAAAGCCTTTCGCGCGCTTCTTTTTCCGTTTTCGCGCGAACCAGCAGGTTGAGGGGCTCGCTACTCCGAGAAAATAATCCTGCGGCAAGGTAGCTGCCCAAATACCCGGTCGAACCGGTTAAGAAGATCGCCATATAGGATCGGACGGCGGCGCCGAAACGGACCAATCAAGCTCCCGCGGAATTCGAGCCTCCAACGGACGGCCCTCCATCAGCGGGTAGCACCAGCGGCGCAACGCCGGAATATGGATATTAATCCAGTAATCCCACCAGTCAATGCGTTCGGGAGCAAAATCAAAGTATTCGCGCTCTTCTTCAGACAGCGCGGCGGAAAGCAATCGCGCATTTTCGCATTCGAAAACATGTTCGTTGTGCAGAATGAACGGCTCGTAGAGTTCGATAAGCTTCTCCGCGCGACTCAGGTCACGCTCTGCCTTCGCCAGCGGCGGCTTCTTCATTCCCAAAATAGTGGCAGCACGATTGATCCCCGAAACCACGGCCTTCTGACGAGGGATGGAAAGACTTTCATAACGTTGCTTGGAAACCGGAATGGTCTCGAATTTTAATTTGAACCAATGCTCGATGCTTTGCCGGGTCCGATAGTGTTTGCGATGAGCGAGTCCAGTCAGCTCGATCGACCGTCCCATGTTGACGGGATTGATGGCAGAAGTTGCCAGTTGATACATTCTCGCATTCCTCCGCGTGACAATCGCGGCGGCGATCAGCGTCATCCCGCGCGAAACCATATCCACCGGAATTACATCGAGACATTTGTGTTCGTTCGAGGGCAATTGCCGGAAGTTCGTGCCTAGTAAATAAGAAAGAGGCCCGGATGTATTGATGCCCTCGTTCCACCCGGGAAACGGCGACCGCTCGGAACTCTCAACAATAGACGGCCGAACGATCGCGATGGGCAGGTCCCGTCCCATCCGCGCCAATAACGATTCTCCAAGACTTTTCGTAAACGTGTACGTATTCGGCCAGCCGAGGTGCCGCGCGCGTCGCAAACCAACTCGCACCAGTCGATTGCGCGTCCAGCGAAGACGATTGCGCTTCACCACGCCTTGCAAATCCTGACTGGCCGCTTTCGAATCGTCCATGCTGCGTCCCAGAGCCTGACGGTGTAATGCCCTGGTTAACTCTTCACCTTCAGATCGCTGCTCGATGCGTCGAATGGTTTCGCGCAGTGCTTCCACTTCCCTCTCCGCGTCAAATTGCAAATCGCGAGCAGGATTGTAATTTTCCTGCAGCTCTTCGGTGACGCGCCCGTCACGCATGCCCACCACGTAGCAAGTGGAAAGGTGCATTAAACCAGCGTGTTTGCACTGGCGCAAAAAATTGAGCAAGTTCAGCGCGGAATCCACGTTCGAGGAAAGCGCATCGCGTAAGTCAGGATTGAAATCCGTGAGCCCCGCGCTGTTCACGACTAAATCCAGCGACTGCGAGAGTCGCGCCTGCGTAGGCTGATCCAATCCCAGCCCCGGCAAACTTACGTCACCTTCCACAACTTCTATTTTTTCCTTGAGAAATGCTGCAAGCCCTCGGCCATAGCGAGCCTGCAGCGTGTCCAGCGTTGGTGACTCTTCCACAATTTTTTCGAACCGCCGTTGCGCCGAGGTCGTGCGATTTCTGCGGATCAATAAAGTGATTTTCCCAATATCGGGAATATTTTCCAGCAAATCAACGAGCCACACTTTTCCAATAAACCCGGTAACGCCGATCAGCAGCAAATGACGATGCGCTAGTGCTTCGCGGACGCTCAAGTGGTCAACGCCAGGAGCCTCTCCGAATAATTCGACAGGCCGGCCAGCCGCAGTGCGCGGCCGCACCGTGGTTTGTAATCCTGTTTCAAGGAAATGTTCCTGGTTTCCCCAGCCAAGTTGCATTAAAAGTTTTTCTTTTGAAATATGCCCGTCCGAAGAACCGCTGGCGAGCCAGGCAAAGGGTCCACGCGGGCGAATAACCGGCGCGAGCAGGCGCCCTGTGGCTTTGCCGTTGCGAAATTCCGGCCGGTTGGCCAGAAAATAGTCCACTCCAAAATGCCGTGCCAAAGGCCGCGCGATCGATTCCAGTAACTGCCCTACCAGCACGATACGCTCGCCGCTCCGAATCGCTTCGAGTAATTTTTCGGAGGATTCAGCGCGAAGCTGAGGCTTCAATACGTATTGAAAATATTCCTCGCCGAGTAAATCCAGTCGGTCCTGGCTGATACCGCGCAAAACCGTATGCAGAAATCGCGTCGCAAAGGTGCGGCTCGCGCCATAAGAAAAAGGGCGAAGCAAAGTCATGCACAACATAGCCGCGCGGCGCGTCCATCGGTCGGAAAAACTTTGGCTGTTCCAGTTGAAAAAACCCACCGGGCGGAGTGCGCTTAGCTCCAATAGTGATCCTTCGACACGCCAGTAGGTTACTGGCCGCGCTGCCGATGGGGAAACTTCTCTCAAATTGGAATTGAAATCTCGCATCACGAGGGTGCAGTCAAAGGGTAGTTTCTTGGGAACAGTAACACCGAGCGGCGGCAATTGATACTCGCCGCTTGGTTCTCACCGGCCTTGGTCACGATTTTCCGAAACCATTTCACCGATGCATCCGACTCGAGCACCACGGAACTGCGGGATGGTTCGCAGTCATTAAAAATAGCATCGGCGGGAACGTCTCGCAAGGACGGCAAATCATTTGGGGCTAAATAGGAAGCTAATTACTGTTGACAAGGCTTGACAGCGCCGAGCAGGGCGAACTCGCGCCACTTCCAATGGCAGTCTACCTCGGCGAAACCAATATCACGCAACCATTTCAGCTGCGGTTCTACGTCCAGCAGTTTGTTAGAAGGATCTTCGTCCTCCGGACGTGTCTCCAGCATCGCGAGAAATTGTTCGTGGAGGCTCTGATCGGAAGAAGCAACATGCTCCAGATTGCAAAACACGCCTCCCGGCTTCAAAAAATGGTAAATCTCTTGATACAGAGCGCGTTTACGTTCGTGAACCAAGTGATGAATGGCGAACGAAGAAATCACCGCGTCGAAAGTCCCGAACTCCGGCAGCGGCTCACTCATATCGTGCGCAACCACCTTAACCTTGGAGTCGCCCGCAAATTTGCTCTTCAAACGCTCCAACATCGCAGTGGAAAAATCCAAGGCTATCGCCGTAGCGTCAGGATAGGCACCTTGCACCAGGCTTAGCAGGCGGCCGTCGCCGCTGCCCAAATCCAAAACTCTGCTGAGCGAAGACGGCAAGCATCGCAAAAGTTCTGCCTCGCCTTCGGCGCGATGAGGGATGCTATCGGCTCTTTGCAGGTAATTTAGCGCGTGTTCGGGCGAGGTCCAGAGATTGATGGTCATAGGAAATTAAGCGGGGTCAAGAAACGGAAATTTTCACGCCGCTGAGATTAGACGCCCCAGCCATAACGCTCGGCGTGCTCCAACGTGCGTTGCATCTCTTCATGCAAGATTTCCATCAGACCGGAAGTACTTGAAGCACGCGCGCCGGTTTCCATGATGTCCGGAGTTCGATAGCCATTAGCCAGCACGCGAACCACGGATTGTTCCACCCAATCCGCCTCCAGCGAAAGGCCAAAACCGTCCCGCAGCAACATGGTTGCGCTCAGGATCGATCCGATGGGATTCGCGCAATCCTTGCCGGCAAGCGTGGGCGCAGAGCCATGAATCGGCTCGAACAGCGGCACACTGGCGCCGAAACTCGCCGAAGGTATCAGCCCGATCGAGCCCGCCAGCGCCGCGGCGGCATCGCTTAAAATGTCGCCGAACATATTGGTGCTGAGCATCACGTCAAACTGCGCCGGATTCAGCGTCAACTGCATCGCCGCGTTGTCCACGTACATATGTTCCAGCTTCACCGAGGGATATACGCCGCCGAGTGCTGTCACCGTGCGGCGCCACAGTTGTGAACTTGCAAGGACGTTGGCCTTATCCACCGAGCACAATTTGCGGGAGCGGCCTTCCGCTCGCGCATAAGCAAAGGTAGCGACTCGTTCAATTTCGGGCGTGGAATAGGATTCAGTATCGAAGGCGCGTTCGACGCCGCGTTCCGCCGATTGCCCCCGCTCGCCAAAATAAATTCCACCGGCAAGTTCGCGAATGATTTCAATGTCCAGATCGCCGAGGCGCTCGGACTTCAACGGTGAAATTCCCCGCAGAGGTTCCAATAACTTGATTGGTCGAACGTTAACGAAAAGGCCCAAACCCCGGCGCAGATCTAAAAGTCCACTCTCCGGTCTCTTGCCCACCGGCAGTGAATCCCACTTGGCGCCGCCCACCGCGCCCAGGAAAACGGCGTCTGCATGCAGGCATGCGTCCAACGTGGACTTGGGCAATGGCTGGCCCGTGGCGTCAATGGCAGCGCCGCCAATCGGCAATTCTTGAAATGTAAATTCATGATGAAATTCCCGGGCGCACTCTTTCAACACCGTCGCGGCTGCTCGCGTCACTTCCGGCCCGATGCCATCCCCTGGCAAAAGCACGATATTTTTCTTCATAAAATCCCCGATGCTTCAATCTCGCTCTAACTTCGAAACTTTTTCTCAAAATAAATTCAGGCCGCCGGCGATGCGCCCGCGGAAACCGGCGCCACTCCACGGCGCATCACTTCGTGCGCGATAGCAACCAAATCGCGAGGACGCACCTCTTTGGAGTTATCGGCCAGCTCCGTAATTCGCCGGTAGACTTCCGCCAGTTCGCTTTCACTCGGCTGATATCCCAAATCGTGCAAATTCGAGCGCAAAGCATTTCGTCCCGAATGTTTACCGAGCACCAGCAAACGCGCCGGCACACCCACGGATTGCGGCGAAATAATTTCGTACGTCAGCGGATTCTTAATGATGCCGTCCTGATGAATACCCGCCTCGTGCGCGAATGCGTTTGCGCCAACAACCGCTTTGTTGGGCGCCACGGCGGCTCCGGTAATTTCCGACAGCATACGGCTCGTCGGAAACAAATGTTCGAGATGAATTCCGGTAGTCACTCCAAAACTCTCCTTGCGCACGGCGAGAGCGACCACAACTTCCTCGAGTGATGCATTTCCCGCGCGCTCCCCAATCCCATTGATGGTGCATTCAATTTGCCGGACGCCCGCGCGCACGGCTGCCAGCGAATTCGCTACAGCCATTCCCAAATCGTCGTGACAATGCGCGCTCAAAGTAATTCCCTGTGGATCTCCGAGATATTCGCGGATCTTGAGAAACATCGCGCCGTATTCTTCCGGCACCGCATAACCAACGGTGTCCGGCAAATTGAGAATCGTCGCGCCTGCATCTATCGCGGTGCGGCAGACCTCGCAAAGAAAATCGATGTCCGTGCGTCCGGCGTCTTCCGCGGAAAATTCCACCTCGGCAACGTGCTGGCGACCCAAACGGACCATTGCGCTAATAGCTTCCAAAGCCTGCGCGCGTGTCATGTGCAGTTTCACATCGAGATGTAAATCCGAAGTAGCTAGAAAAATGTGCAAACGAGAAGCTGCCGCCGGTTGTAGTGCTTCGACTGCCGCCATCACATCATCTTTTCGAGCGCGGGCCAGCGCGGCGATCGGAACGGTGCGCACCTCTTGCGCAACTTTTTTCACCGCTTCCAAATCGCCGCGCGAGGAAATCGGAAAACCCGCTTCGATCACATCTACTCCGAGCGCCTCGAGTTGCCGCGCGAGACGAATCTTTTCCGAAGTATTCATGGAGAAGCCGGGTGACTGTTCCCCATCGCGTAAGGTGGTGTCAAAAATACGTACGATGTCCATGGAGTGTTCCATACTCCAGTAACGCACGATAACGGGCCTCTAGTCCAATTTATCTTTATTCTGGATTTGATAATTCTGCCTTATACTGTCCCGAGAGGGATTTGCATGGATTTGGGGGAATTGCAGGTATTTCTCATGGTCGCGAAGGAAGGCAGCTTTTCGCGCGCTGCCGAAAGGCTTTTTCGCACCCAGCCCGCGGTTAGCTTGGGAATCCGCAAGCTGGAGGATTCGCTGGGGCAACCGTTATTTGTGCGGGGGGCCCGCCCCGTGCGTCTCACCGACGCCGGCACGCTGCTGAAGGATTATGCGGAACGCTTGCTGAATCTGCGCGACGAAGTAAAAAAAGGATTGATGGAGCTGGAGGGTCTGAAACGCGGAGAGCTGTCCCTGGGAGTAAACGAAAGTTCGATTCACGCGCTGCTGCCGGCGCTGGGGAAATTTCGCGAAGATCACCCGGGGGTGCAGGTGCGCGTTCACCGCATGTTTTCGCGCGATATCCCGCATGAAGTATTGAATTACCGGTTGGATCTGGGCGCGGTTTCTTATGTTCCCCGCGATGCACAACTTCAGGCGACGGAAATTCTGAAAGATGAGTTGACTCTGGTAGTTCCCCCGAAGCATGCCCTTGCGAAAAAACGCGACGTGGATATATCGGAACTGGGTGGGGAAAATTTCATCGCTCATATTGTGGAATCGCCGTACCGCCGCAGGGTAATCGAGTTGTTCGCGAGGCATCGCACGGACCTGAAAATGCCTATCGAGATGCCCACCATCGAAAGCATAAAACGTTCGGTACAGATGGGCATGGGTGTCGCTATCGTGCCGCGGATGTGCGTGGAATGGGAGCTGGAACGCGGTTGGATGAAAGAAGTAAAAGTTCGCCAGTTGAATATGCCGCGGCACGTTTATTTGATCTCGCGCCGTGGCGCAAGGCTCCCGCACGCGGCAACAGAGTTGATGCGAATTTTAAAAAACACGGCGGAATAGACAGCACGCTAATCCCCAACATTCACAGTGATCGTATCGAAATCGTTTCGTACTCTTGACGTAAACGTTCGCGGACGCTACTTTGAATTGCTCTTAGGCCCTCTCGCTTCACACAGTGTGCCGTTTTCACTGCGGCAATTGGCCGCTTTGACGTAACCTGCACTAAGACAATTTATGGCTACTCAAAGGCCCTCCCCCTCGCCCGCCCTGAAGAATTTTCATCGCCACGCCTGCTTTTGCCTTAGAGGAGTTCAGTTCCTCTTAGTGTTCAGCTTCCTGCTCGTTGGTTTTCTAATTCTCGCCGCGACTGCGTCTGCGCAAACCCAGCAACCATTTCTCATTGCTGTGCCCGGGGGCGTCGGCCAGTACGGTGCCACCACGTTTGTGCGTGACGACACGACCGGAGTCATAACTCTCGTCCCTAACACGACTGTAACCTTCGCGAATCCCTGCGATCCTGTATTCACCGAGCCTAAGGAGCGATTTTTGTACGGCACATGCGGCAACGGTCTTTCCATGTACACCCTTGATGCCTCGACCGGAAAGGTCGCGGAGGTCCCCACGTCGCCGTTTGCTATCTCCGTAGGCAATACGCCTTCCGCCGTGATCGGGGAGAGCGCCGGGCAATATGTGTATCTCTTTAAGACGATTTTTGGCGCCCCCATCTCTTCCAAATCACAGTTTCTGGATACGTTCAAAGTTGATCCGAATAAGCCGGCGTTAGTTCCCATCTCGTCTCAGACGCTACCTTTTTCCGGCACGTTTAAGGCCGTGGCCTCTGACCCCCATGGGCATGGCGTAGCCATTCTTTTGAATCAGGATCAGGGCGGTGCCAATCCAGTACCGGTCATCTACACAATCACTTTCGACCCATCGACTGGGTTGCCGATTTTGCCCTCGTCCGGAACCAGCCTTCCAGGCATCGATGCCCAATACATGCTAATCGACGCTAAAGGCGATTTCATGGTTGCAAGCTACGGCAAGAATTCTGAGTTCTATACGGTATTCCACCTCTCTACCAGCAATTTCCAAACTCTGACATCGAACACCTTCCAGGTTCCGTTTGTCAGTGCCGGTTCAGATGGTCGACGCAACACTTGCTTGGAGTTTACTCGCCGGAGTTTGGAATCCTAGGGTTTTTCGTGGGCGTTGGTTCAGGAGCAGCTCGACCTGGTCGAGCTGCTCCTGAGAGATGGCGGACAGGTCGGTTC
>DATNME010000079.1:0-45619 GCA_035602385.1 Candidatus Dormiibacterota bacterium | reverse complement strand
CCTTTCAAGTCTGGGTGTCCGTCTTTGCCTTCGTAGTCTATAAAGGTTGTGATCCCAAGTGGCTTCAGAGCCTTGGCATAGAAAGCGACTGAACGCTTGAAGTCACTGACTGTGAGAATAACGTGGTCTATCATATTTTCCTCTATTTGCCCTCCGAATTCCTATCACATCAACCGGCCGCCAACTCCTCTAACCGCTCCAACGTGTCCGGATATTTTCGCACCAGCAAAAGCAGCGCTGCCGCTTGAGGATTGGGCTTCGCACGCCCCTGCTCCCACTTCTCCAATGTCCTCTCGTTGATCCGCAGCTTTCGCGCAAACACCGCTCGCGAACATCGCATCCTCTTTCGAGTCTCGCGAATAAACCTCGAATCCACCGCCGGAAGCGGCGTCACCTCGTCTTTGTAGCTCCGCAGCGTTAGTTTCCCCTCGCGATGTTTCTTCATCGCGCTCACGCCTTCAATCAGTTCGTCGAAAATTTCCCGCTTTGCCATTATCGTTTCCTAATCAACTATACGCCAATGGCGTATAGAGTGCGATGACACAAGCACTGCCTCCAAAGGCGTTCGAATAGATACTATTTGATAATCTATTGACATAGTATGAATTACATGCTACCCTGCCCTATGTCCCTCGCGATTCCCCCCTCTTCTATCAACGCGCATCCCATCTTTTTCCCGTCCCGACGATTCCAGAACTCCAAATTCCGTCTAACCCCTTTGCAATCCGCATTTACACAAACTGCTCCCGCAACCCCTTTAGAATGCTACATCTCCGCAAAGTCGATTTTTAAGTCCTTTGGAATGATACATCTATGCACCCCCCGGGGGTGGGGGTTGGTATCCATCACCGATCGAAGTGTTCCCAAATCAGTACGGTACCTTTCCGCTACGCCTACCAGCAGTCCTATTGTCACCACCCACCCCTACCCGCACCATCTATCCACGACCTTATGTGTACCGTTCCGGGACTTTCCCCGGCGGCCTGGTTACGAGGACCAGCCCTATGCCCGCACTGAACCGCAAGGAATTGCAACAACTGGAAAACCGCGAGCTTCACCTCGCCATACTTTTAGCGGTCTTTTTCCTGGTTCTGGCCGGCGGCCTCGCCGCATTCATGTACCCGCTGGTTTTCCTTCATCCCGAAGGCAACAAGTGGACCCTGCGTGTAGCCTTCTTCGGCTTCATCGCCTTAACCATTCTCTTCATGGGCTACTTGTTCGACCGCCACAAAATGATGGGCCGTCTGAAACGGCAGCTTCTCGACGAACTCGAACGCAACGTCGAGCTGCGCCTCCAGGCCAGCACCGACATGCTTCAGTCCATGCCCGATCTCAACCATTTCTGGGACCGCCTCACCGTGGAGCATCGCCGCGCCATGACCATGGAAAAAACTCTCTCCATTTTGCTGGTGAAGGCCAAGTCCGCTCCCGGCACAAGCCCCGCCGCTGCGAATTCCTCCGCATGGGGCGACGCCGCCAAAGCCATGACCCGCAAGCTGCGTCCCACCGATTCCATTTACCATCTTTCCGCCGACGTATTTGGCCTGGTGCTTCCTGAAACCGACGTCGTCAACGCCAAAATGATCTCCGCGCGATTGCAAAGCGAGCTGCAAGCCGTTCGCGCCAAGCATCAGTGCTCGTTTGAAATTACCGCGCACAACTATCCCGAACACGTAAAGAGTTCGCACGAGCTGGAAGACATCGTGAAATCCGTCCTTCCCGAAGTCGAAGAATGGTCTATGCCCGCGCAAGTTCTGGCGCCGGCAGAGGCCAAATAATATTTAAAGGATTTACTGCAAGTGGAAAATTGCGAAAAACTTTCGGCGCAAATTAAATTAGTGAGCGAAATCTTGATCCAACGAAACTGCGATCAAGCCAGCGCTTGCTTGAGGTCAGCAATCAAATCGGCGGAATCTTCAATGCCAATCGATACGCGAATCGTTCCAGAACTTACACCCGCGCGCCGTAATTCCGTGTCGCTCATGTGGTAGTGCGAGCCATAAATGGGAATCGATACCAATGATTCCGCGCCGCCGAGGCTGACCGCCAGCAAAAATAATTTTACGCGGTCGCAAAAACGGCGAGCGGCCGGCAAGCCGCCTTTCATGTCAAACGCCAGCATGGAGCCGAAGTCGCGCATCTGTTTTTTCGCCAGTCGGTGGTCCGGATGCGATTTCAGTCCCGGATAATGTACTTTCGCAACTTTCGGATGCGCTTCCAGAAATTGCGCCACCGCCATCGCGTTTTCGCATTGCCGCGCAACACGCAATCCTAAAGTTTTCATTCCGCGGATCAGCAGAAACGCCACTTCCGGATCCATCGACCCGCCAAGAAAAATCACCATTTGCCGCACGCGCTTGATCCATTCCGCGCTTCCCGCCGCAACCCCAGCGATAACATCCGAGTGCCCGCTCAGCGCCTTCGTCGCGCTGTGGATTACGATGTCATAACCCAACGCGATCGGATTCTGCAGCAGGGGAGTTGCAAAAGTATTGTCGATAATGGAAACGAGTTTGTGTTTTTTTGCGAACTCCACCGCTTTGCGAATATCCACCAGGCGCAAAGTGGGATTTGTCGGAGACTCAACGTAAAGACATTTTGTGCGCGGCGTCAGCAACTTTTCGATTCCATCGAGATTCGCTTCCACGTGATTTATTTTGATTCCGAAATTTGGGAAAACATCGCGCATCAGCCGGTACGTTCCGCCATAAATCTGCGCGGTGGAAATCAGTTCGTCGCCGGATTTTAAAACCGCGAGCAGCGAACTGGAAATTGCGGCCATGCCGGAAGCGGTTACGATGGCAGCTTCCGCGGCTTCGAGAACCGCAATCTTTTTTTCCGCAATAGTGAGTGTCGGATTTCCATATCGGGTGTAAATATACGCGTCGCTTTTTCCTTCGGCCCACCGTTTCATTTCTGCTGTCGAAGGAAACGTGAACGTGGAAGTGCGGCAGATGTCCACGCCGACAGAAGAGGAGACGCCGTGACGTTTCGGTTCGCCGCCGTGAATCGCGCGGGTCTGTGGTCCGGGCGTAGAAAGAGTTTTGTTTTTCATGGTGAAACAGATTCTAGCTTGAGCGCGAACGGCCGCAACCACCAAGTTGGTGCGTTTTCGCCAAGATCGTATTAGGCTGCAGCGAGCACAAATGATTTGCGCAGTTTGACGACAAGTATCCCGCGGAAGTAAAAGAAGGTCAGTGATTTTGAAGAGAATGGAGCAAACGGAATGAATGCTGTGCTGCTGCATTTTTACACAACAGGGATTCGGTGGCTGCCAGCATTTTTCTGGGAAGTGGCGAACGTGCATTCCGAAGAGGCGTTTCGCCGCGCGGCAGGAATTTGCTGGCTGGTTTTTGGGGTGTATTGGATATTTTCCGCGCTAAAACAGAAAGCGGAAAAAAGAAGGGAGCCATGGATCGCCCGGATGGGACATATTCTGCCGATGCTGGCGGCATTCCTTTTGTTCAACTGGCAAGTTCTGCGTTATGGGTGGCTTGGCGCCCGGTTCGTGCCATTTTCCACCGCGGTTGGAATTGCGGGTCTAGGGATGACGGCGGCGGGCGTGGCTCTGGCGATCTGGGCGCGCTGGCATATCGGACAGAATTGGAGCGCAGTGGTAAGTATTCGCGCGAAACACGAATTGATTGGCACGGGTCCGTATCGGACGATGCGGCATCCGATTTATACCGGAGGGTTGCTGGCGATGGCGGGAACTGGTTTGCTTGTCGGGGAAATGCGGGTGCTGGTTGCGTTCGGAATCGTTTGGGCAGCGTTTTACCTAAAAGCGCGGAAAGAAGAAGCGTGGCTGGGGCGCGAATTTGGAGAAAGATTTACAGCGCATGCCAAGAAGACTGGGATGTTTTTGCCAAAGATTTAGTTGATCGGATTGGCTCAGGAGGCAAAGATGCTGGTTTCGAGCAAAATGATTGGCTTCGTTATTACCAAGGATTACGACAAGGCGAAGGCCTTTTACCAGGGCAAATTAGGATTTGAATTTAAAAGCCTGGATCAATATGCGCTGGTGATGAAAGCCGGCGTAAACCAGGTTCGGATCGTGAAGGCTGCGAATTTCAATCCAGCGCAAAACACGGTGCTGGGCTGGGAGGTGAAAGACGTGGAGGCAGTCGTCACCTGGCTCACGAAGCAAGGAGTTGCGATGGAAAAATATCCTTTCGTGCAAGATCGAGAACGCGGAATTTGGACGACTCCCAATGGTGATAAGGTCGCGTGGTTCAAGGACCCGGATGGGAATGTCCTAAGCGTGAGTCAGCACCAATCGTGAATCCGCAAAGAGCGTCCGGTTAGGCTTCTTCCTCGACTAGGTGGTGTTCGCCGTGGGCGGCTTTGTGGGTGGCGATGACTTTTTCCGCCAGTTCGTTGGGGACGTAGTCGTAGTGCGAAAATTCCATGGTGTAGGTGGCGCGGCCTTGCGTCTTGGAAATAAGGTCGTTGGCGTACGTGAGCATTTCCGCAAAGGGCACCTGCGCTTTGATCACCACGTTGTGCGCGCGCGCTTCGCTGCCGGCGATGCGTCCGCGGCGGGAGCTGAGATCGCCCATGAGGTCGCCGGAATAATGATCGGGCGCGTAAACTTCGACGTGCATGATGGGTTCAAGCAGCGCGGGACGCGCGGATTTCATCGCTTCTTTGAATGCGAGGGAGCCGGCGATTTTGAACGCCATGTCCGACGAATCCACGTCGTGATATTTTCCGTCGTATAGCGTGGCGCGAAAATCCACGACGGGAAATCCCGCCAGGTAGCCGCGAGCGGCGGCATCGCGAATGCCTTTTTCCACGCTAGGAATCCAGTTGCGCGGAATCGCGCCGCCAAAAACGTCGTCTACAAACTCGACGCCCTTGCCGCGTTCCACGGGCTCCATCTTGATCCGGCACACGCCGAATTGCCCGTGCCCGCCGGACTGTTTTTTGTGTTTGCCTTCGGCGTCGGCTTTTCCGCGAATGGTTTCAAGGTAAGCAACTTTCGGCGGCTTGAGGGTGAGATCAACGTGATAGCGGGTGTGCAGTTTGGCGACAACGACCTCAATGTGCTGTTGGCCGGAACCTGCCAGGAGAAATTCCTTGGTATTGGGATCGCGAGAAAAACGCAGCGCGGGATCTTCCTCGAGAATTTTGTGGATGGAGACGCCGATTTTGTCTTCGTCAGCTCGCGTTTTTGGCTCGATGGCAAAAGTGATGGAAGGCTCGGGAAGCTGCGCCGGCTGATAAAAGATCGGCGCAGATTTATCGCCAAGAGTTTCACCAGTGACCGTTTCTTTGAGTTTGGTGATCGCGCCAATATCTCCGGCGTGCAATTCCGGAACTTCAACGAGCTGTTTGCCCTGGACGATTTGAATGTGCTGAAAACGTTCGGGATTGCCGTTGTGGAAGTGCGTGAGCGTAGCGTCGTTTTTCAGCACGCCGCTTTTTACCTTGAAGTAGTTGATGCGGCCGCTGAAAAGGTCCGCCAGCGTTTTGAAGATGAAGATGGAAAGCGGTTGAGCGTCATCATATTTGCGTTCGACGCGTTCGCCTTTTCCGTGCGTTTGCGTAAAACCAACCTGGGCGTGCTCATCGGGATGCGGAAAAACGTCGGCGAGAAATGTGAGCAGGCTTCCGGTACCGATATTGTGGAGCGAGGAAACCATCAGCACCGGAACAATTTTTTCCGCGACGATGGCTTTACGCACTCCGGGAATTAAATCCGCGATGGGAATGGTGCCTTCGCGAAAAAACTCTTCCATCAACTCGTCATCGCCTTCCGCAACCATTTCCACCAGCTTTTCATGAGCTTCCTGCGCTTCGTCGATCAGCGCGTCGGGAATGTGTTCGATGGTGGGTTTACCGTCGCCATCGGGTTTATAGAAGTGCGCTTTCATGCTGACCAGGTCGATGACGCCGCGAAACCCTCTTTCGCTGCCGATGGGCAATTGCAGCGCGACAACATTGCGGCCAAAAACAGTTTGCAGCGATTCCATGGAGCGCTCGAAGCTGGCGAGTTCGCGGTCCATCCAGGTAAGGACAAAGGCGCGCGGAATATCGTACTCAACGCAGTAGTCCCACACTTTTTCGGTGGTGACCTGCGAGCCAACGTGCGCATCGACGGTGATCAGGGCGGCGTCGGCAGCGATCAGCGAGGCTTTTGCTTCGGTGATGAACGTGGAATAGCCGGGAAGGTCGAGAAGATTAATTTTCACTTTGTCGCCGGGAGGGCAGAGAGTGCAGGGCCATTCGGCGAAGGCGATGCCGGTTTGAATGGAGATTTTTCTGGCGATTTCTTCGGCGTCCCAATCGGTGGTGGTGGTGCCTTCCGCAATTTTTCCCCAACGCGGGGTCATGCCCGCGGTGAAGAGCAACGACGACACCAGCTGCGTTTTGCCGGTGCCGCCGTGGCCGACAATGCCAACGTTGCGAATGTCCCTGGTGCGATAGGTTTTCATAGAGCGCTCCCTTTGCGCGTGCCCCGATGAAAATGAGGAGCACATGAGCGAGGTCCGCTCCGGGGATGGTTAGGCGCGGGCCTGCGCCCGATGGATTGACCGCTGCGCGGTCATAACTTTCTTTACTGCAAATGAACAGGAGAGCAGAACTCTTTGGAGGTAGCCGCTAAGCGGTCGAGATCCTAGGTTCCGGATTGCGGGGCAAAGGGGCAAATACCCTGGTCCGCGCTCCCAACACGGCGGATGCTAGCACAAGGATTTGGGGGAGGGCAATATTGGATACGTCTTGGCCTCAGGTCAGCTTCCGGGATGCGCGTTAATCGGGCCCTATAGTTCAATTGCGCGCTGCGGCTATGTGTGGAGCAGGCGGAGCCGTGGACTCTCCTGATACGGCATGAAAGCTCTTGAGAATACGATTGAGTTCCGGCTGCGACAACCTAACGTTGTCCTTTGTCGTTGCGCAAATGAACTCGACGTAGTGGCCTCCCATACCAAAGAGTTCGAGATCAGCTCGCTTTGATTTTCGCGGATCGCCGACTTGAAATCCGCGCTTGTCCGAAAATTCAAATGAGAACACCCCTGTTTCTAAGCGCGGACCAATGGCGATGGCCTTTATCGTCAACAGGGTTACACCGCGAGTAGCTTCCGCTCGCGGCCCAAACGCTCGAATGCTTGATGGCGTGGTGTTCAATAGCGCCGCATACTGATCGTAGGCCGAGCGGTTCATCAGCTCGCCAAAAACTGGACCCAGATTGTTCATGTGCATGGATTTATCCTGCACGATTTCAGTTAACAGGCCGCCCTGATTATCGGGAACGATTAGAATCACATCCTGCCCAGACTGAAACTTAAGCTGCACCCACCCTTTTCCGACCTTTTCTTTGAAGCTCGCATTCCATGGAACCTCGAACTCGTAGCCGAAATACGACAACACCGTCCCTGGCGCATCGGACACAGAATAGTCCGAGAGGGGCTGCGGAGCCACCCTCACCCCCGGAATTTTCCTAGCCTCCCATCTCGCAGTAAAGAAAATGCTGATAGGAGGCCCAAGAAAGTTGATTAGAACAGTCAAGAGAGCGAGCAGCATCGCAACGCGCCCAAACGCGCATAGGACTCGTCTCCACGGTGATACTCGTTCCCAAGCTGTGATATGAATGAGCGATCTCATCCATTAGATTCTTTCAGTCAGGCAGTGGCATCGCAATGTAACTGACGCACCCTGTTGCCGTAGCCGTCAGCCACCCCTGTGGTCAAGTGAACCTGCAAAGGCTGACGCGTCAATGGCTGTCTAGCCGGGTTACCGGAAACTGATCCACCGCCTGTTGCTTGCTAAGGCTGTGGAAGGAGGACGGCTTTTAGCGTGACGGAACTGTCTTTGAGGATTATGACGGAACGCTGCCAGTCGGCGTGATTCGCGCATTTGAGAACAAGCAGATGCGGGCCAGTAGGGAGTTTGAGTGTGGCGGGCGTGTTGCCGAGGAATTTTTCGTCGAGATAAATTTCGGCGTTGTCGGGATCGGAAGAAAGCGTGACGGCGCCGAAGCCGTCGGGTGCCGGCGCGGCCGCAGCGGGAGCGGCGCTCGGATAGAAACGTTGTAAGACGGCGAGCAGATCGCTGGCGCTGAGAGCGAAGCCGATGCCGGTAACATTTTTCTTGATGAGTTTTTGCGTGTTGATGCCGATCACTTCGCCGCGAGGATTCAGGAGCGGGCCACCGCTGTTGCCGGGATTGATAGGCGTATCGGTTTGAATCCAGGTACCGGGGCCAGCGTTGGGAAATTTCCCGACAGCGCTGACGATTCCTTTGGTGACGCTGAAAAGCATTGCGTCGCCAGGATTGCCGATAGCGATGACGTCCTGTCCCTGGCGAACGCTGGCAGTTTCGGCGAGCGGCAGATGCGGGAAATTTATTTTTGCGGAAGAGCCATCGACTTTGGCGAGGGCGATGTCGAGGTCCGCGTCAATGTAAACAATTTTCGCGTCGAAAGTTTGTCCATCGGGAAGAACGGCGAGCAGAGAATTTTCTCCGCGTGCGAGGTGCGCGTTGGTAGCGATGACTCCAGTTTCAGTAATGAAAAAGCCGGAGCCGGTTTTGTCGAGGCCTTTGAGGTAAACGACCGCGGGCCTGGCGGCGGCAACCAGTTGCTCGAGGGAAAGTTCCGGTTGGCGGTCGGCTGAAGCTGCTGGGGCGGAGAGCGGAGTTGCAATCGTTCCGGTAAAGACCTGGCCGACGGGCTGAAGATCGACGTGAATGGAGTTCGTTTTCAACAGGAAAAAATCGCCGTGTTTGCGGCCGTTGAGCGAAATCCACTCCATGGGCCCTTCGGTGAGATGAAATTCCTGCGTGGCGTACCCGGGCAGGCTGACACGCGCGACCATGGGATGTTCGAGACGCGCGCCGAGCGCCGTTCTGGTTTTGTGGAAGAAGCCGCCGGGAAATTGTTTTTCAAAAGGTGTGACACCGGCGGGAATGCCATCGAGTTCGACGGTGGCGCCGGGAGGAGTGCTGGTGATTTTTAGCGTGTCCGCCAGGCAAGGAGCGGCGAAAACGATCAACACAGTTACGAGGCAGAACTGTTTCATAGCGGCCGCCAGGAGTGATAATCGGATGCTTATAGTACTACAAAGTTAAGAGGATTGGGATTGAAAGCCAGAACAGGAGACAACCGGAAGCGCAGGATATTTTACGAAACGCAAATCGGTGAAGGAAAGTTCACAGAGGTAAAAGACGGAGCCGCGCGCCGATTCAATTCGCCGCGCGTGCAGGCAGCTAGAGCACAAACCTGCAAACGTGGGATCTTTTGACAAATCCGGCGGCGATACCATGAAGGCAGAATAGCGCAGCCTGCGTGGCGAAATGCAAATGAAGCGCCGCTCAGTTTGCTATTGCGCGGATATTAAGCGTTCTCCTCAAATTCCGCGTCCATCTCCGGCAGCTTGTCGCCATCTTTAGCGGCCCAAACGTACAGAGTGGGCAACAGAAAGATGCTTAGCAGCAACGCTCCAATTAAACCTCCTACAATAACAATGGCGAAGGGTCGCTGGGAGTCCGAGCCGATGCCACGCGAGAGCGCAGCAGGGAGCAGACCGAGCGTGGCGACCAGCATGGTCATCATGATGGGGCGAAGACGGAGTACAGCTCCGTCGATGGCAGCTTGTTCAATGGTGTGGCCGCGGACGCGAAGCTGGTTGATGTATTCAAGCATAATCACGCCGGTTTGCACGGAAACTCCGAAGAGCGCGAGGAAACCCACGCCGGAAGAAACGCTGAAGTGCGTTCCGGTGAACAAGAGAGCTAACAGTCCGCCAACGGGCGCCATAGCCACGTTTGCGAGAATCAGGAGAGCCCACTTCACGGAACTAAACATGGCGTAAAGGATCACGAAAATACCAAGAACCGTGAGAGGAAGTACGATCATAAGGCGCTTCTGCGAACGCTTTTGGCTCTCATATTCTCCAGCCCAGTCAAAGTGATAGCCGACGGGAAGTTGCACCTGGGCATTCACTTTTTGGATGGCCTCTTCGACGGCGCTTCCAAGATCGCGTCCGCGAACACTGTACTTGATGGCAACGTACCTGGAATTTTCTTCACGATAAATTTCCGAGGCGCCATCGCGCGTCTCAACCTTGGTAAGCTGGCTGAGAGCAACACGCGCGCCGGAAGGGGACAGAAGCCGAATATTCTCGATAGCTTCTTTCGTGTCGCGATACGGCGCTTGATAGCGCAGGACGAGGTCGTAGCGCTGTTCACCCTGTAATACCTGCGTCACTGCATTTCCGCCCACGGCGGTCTGGATAGCGTCTTGAATGTCCGCGACATTGATTTGGTAGCGCGCGGCCTGTTGGCGATCCACGGTGAAATTAAGGTTGGGCTGGCCAAGCACGCGGAAGAGTCCAAGGTCTTCAATCCCGCGGATGCCGCGCATGATGCCAACAATCTGGTCAGCCTTTTCCTCGAGAAGCTTAAGATCATCACCGTAAATCTTGACGGCGAGTTCGCCTTTGACACCGCTGACGGCTTCTTCCATGTTATCCGCGATGGGCTGAGAAAAATTCCAGATCGCGCCAGGAATTTTTTCCAATTCGCGATTCATGGCGGCAATCAGCTCTTCCTTGTTTTCATGGAAGACTGGACGCCATTTTTCCTTAGGCAGAAGATCGACGAAGTATTCGGTGTTGAAGAAGCCAGTGGTATCCGTGCCGTCGTCGGGGCGCCCCACCTGGCTGGTCGCCACGGTCACCTCGGGAAATGACGCAAGAATAACGCGGGCCTGGTTGGCGACGCGAACACCTTCGGCAGGGCCGGTGCTGGGCGCCAGGGTTCCACGCACCCAGATCGCGCCTTCATCGAGATGCGGCAAAAATTCCGAGCCGATCACCCCGCTGAAGATGAGAAATAGCGCCACACAAAACGCGAGGCTGGCGCCGCCGACGGTCACCAGACGATGCTCGATGGCCCATCGCGCTGAGTTTCGATAGGAATTTTTCAGATAATCCATTACTGGATTACGCCACTCGCGCACGCCTTGCCGAAAAAAGACGCTGGCGAGCACAGGAGCAATGAGCATGGAAAATATGAGCGCACCGGGAAGAGCGAAAGCGACGGTCCAGGCCATGGGCTTAAACAAGCGGCCTTCGACGCGTTCCAGAGTAAAGATCGGCAGGTACGCGGTGATGATGATGGCGATGGCGTAAAAGACCGGGCGCTGTACTTCAAAGGCGGCATCGCGAATGCGCTCGATGGTGGATTTGTGAGAGTTTTCGCCGTGGTTTAGGTGGCGCACGATGTTTTCGACCATCACCACCGCGCCGTCCACGACCATACCGAAGTCCAGAGCGCCGAGGGAAAGAAGATTCGCGGGGATATTTTTGAGGCTGAGGCAGATGGAAGCAAACAAGAGCGAGAACGGGATGGTCAGCGCGACAATCAAGGCGCCGCGCATGTTGCCAAGAAAAAGAAACAAAATAATCGAAACTAAAATGATTCCAGCCGTCAGATTGTGCAGAACCGTGTGGGTGGTGTAGTGAACGAGGTTGCTGCGATCCAGGAAAGGAACGATTTTTACGCCCGGTGGCAGGATGTGCTCGTTCAGCTCTTTCACTTTGGCGTGGATTGCATCTAACGCTGCGTCTGAATCCGCGCCTTTCCGGAGCAGAACGATGCCTTCCACAACATCATCGCTGTCCTGAACGGTTCCATCCGCGCGGTGGATTGCTTTTCCATTTTGTCCCAGCCGAATCTTTGGACCCTGCGCGACGGTAGCGACGTCCTTAACACGCAATGCTGTTCCGTTCTTGGTAGTGATGACCGTTTCCTCGATGTCCTGCACAGTATTAAACAAGCCCAGGGCGCGGACGTTGATCTGCTGTACACCTGATTCGACGAAACTTCCACCGGCGTTGACGTTGTTATTGGCGAGCTGCTGTTCGAGTTGGGCAATGCTCAAGCCGTAGGAAACCAGTTTGTTGGGATCGACGATGACTTGATATTCGCGCGTGGTGCCGCCAAGGCTCGATACGTCAACCACATTCGGAACGGACTTAAACTGTTTTTCCAGGACCCAGTCTTCGAGAGACTTTAATTCCATGACGTCGTATTTCGGATTGGTGCTCTTCAGCGTATAGAAATAAATTTGTCCTACTGGACTCCAGTCCGTGCCCATTTTAGGTTGCAGACCGGCCGGCAGCGTGACTTGCGAAAGCCTTTCCAGCGTTTTTTGCCGGTTCAAGTCGTTGTTCGATTCATCGTCAAAAATGAGCATCACGCTGGAAAGCCCGAAAAGTGAAACGGTGCGCAAGTGTTCGAGGTGCGGAATTCCATTTACTTGAATTTCTATGGGGATGGTGATTTGCTGCTCCACTTCTTCGGCGGCGCGACCGGGCCATTGCGTAATGATCTGGACGTAGTTATTCGCGACGTCGGGATACGCTTCGACGGGAAGATTGTGAAATGAGATCGCGCCCCACAAAAGTAAAAGCAGCGCGAGCGCCAACACGATGAAGCGATTATTCAGCGCGTAATTGACGAAGGAGCGGATCATCGCATTGTCCTGAGCATTGTCCTGAAATTCTGGCGAAGGGCTTTCAACCTATTGCTCCACGGTGCTTTGCATCACCAAAGCGTTGGCGACCACTTGCTGCCCTGGTTGAATACCGGACAGAATTTCCTGCATTTTATCGGGTAGATTTACCCCGCTGGTTACTTCCACGCGCCGGAATTGTTTGTCACCGGCCGGGACGTAAACCCAATCGCGATCGTGCAAATGCAAAATCGCCGAAGCGGGCACCGCGGCGTGCGATTCCTTCTTCTGACCATGAAAAGTTGCAGAAACGAACATGCCCACGCGCATTAAACCTGGATTGCGCACCTCAATGCGCACCTTGGAAGTGCGAAGGGCGGGGTCGAGCACTGGACTCACGTTGTTGATGCGGCCCGTGAATACTTTGTCGGGATACGCATTCAGGCGGATGTCCGCAGACTCGCCAACGTGCACGCGTGAAAGATCGTTTTCGTAAACGTCGCAAAGAATCCAGACATTGCTCAAATCGGAAATGGTGAACGGATTCGGCGAGTTGAGGCCGGCAACTCCCGACGCGTTGGTAACCTGCTGGTCGGTGATTACGCCGGAAACCGGCGCGCGAATGTCGACCACCGCTGCGGGATGATCAAGGCTCCCTCCCAAAACGCGCAGCTTCTCCGAAGTATTTTCCACATCCACTCTAGCTTTCGCCTCCATGTCCTCAGTGACCTGCAAATCATTCAAGGAAATTGCGCCCTTGTCGTACAGCAACTTTGCGCGCTCCAGTTGCGTGTGGGCCAGTTGTTCGTCAGCGCGCGCCTTCCGGTAATCCGAAAAGGCGGCGGACATATCCGCGCTTTGCACCCGCAGCAAAAGCTGGCCTTTTTTCACGGTGTCACCCAGGCGCGCTTTGATTTCAACGACGCGGCCGGTGGCAATGGAAATCACCGGAACGGTTCGCGAAACATCCGGACTGACTACACCGGTGACAACCAACTGAGGGGCTGAAGCGTGTTCGACGGCGGTAGCCAATGGAAAATGCTCGGGATGATCCACTTGAATCAGATTGACGTCTTGCTCACGCTCGATTTTCGTTGGTGGCGGAGCTTCCGCTTTGGGGTCTGCTTTTTTGCTGCCGCAACCAAGCAAGCCGAGAGCGAGCATCGAAAAGAAAAATTTGTGGCGTGCGTATTTCACTGGATAACCTCGCGGCCAACAGCGAGATTCAACTGGCTCGCCGCGCTCAGGTAGGACGCTACGAGATTTAAATAATTAACTTGCACGCTCCGGTAATCGGCTTGCGCACTGAGGAAATCGAGCAACGACGCGGCACCATGTTCATACGAAAAGGAAATCGTGTCGCGAATCCTCGATGCCTGCTGCAAATAGCGGTCTTTGTAAGGCTGAAGAAGGCTCACGGTGCTGGTTACCGTGGCGTAAGCAGAATCCACGTCCTTAAAAACTTGCGCACGGGCCACTTCAGACAATTTTTCGTTGCGATGGATGTCCAACTCTGCGCGCAATTTCTCTCCCTGATTTCGATCAAAAATCTTCAATGGAATACTCACGCCCACGCCCACGTATTGCCGCAACGGCGGGTTATAGCTAAGGTACGTTTGAGAAATGGAGGGAAATCCAGCGTCTACAGTAATGGTTGGATCCGTCGAGCCATTCGCAACCGCCAGCCGGTGATCGCTTTTAGCCTTTTCCGTGGCCTGCATCGCGGCTTTTAGATCAGGGCGGTTTTCCAGCGCGGTTTGACGCAACTCCTCAAGCGTGGGAATTTGCGTCGAGAAATCGAAAATGCCGGTCACATCGAACTGGTCCACGGGCGAGTGTTCGTTCAAAAGAGCGAGAAGCTGAATTTTCGCGGTGCGCAGATTTACTTCGGCCGTTTGCAAGTCGGATTCGTATTGCACGCGTTGCAATTCAAGCCGGTCCAGATCCACTTGAGCGATGCCTCCCGCCTTATAACGATCACGATGCACGCCCAGGAGCCGGTCGTAAAAAGATAGATTTTCTCTGGCCAGGTCGCGTACCTGTTTTTCCTGAAGTGTTTGCACAAAAGCTGTGCGCAGCGAGAAAATGAGTGTTCTCTCCAGATCGGATTGGTTGGCTACGGCGATCTGTGTGGCGTTCTGCGCGCTTTCCAATCGCAGCTCACGCTTATGCCGCCGTTCGTGAAGATAACTGACGGTGGCAATCAAGTTTGAGGCAGACAACGGACTCCCACTGTCCGTATTGCCAATTTGATCGTAGGTCAGCGAAGTTTGCGGATTCGGACGCAAATGCGCAGTGATTTCCGCTGCGCGAGATTCTTCGATGCCAATCTGCCCGGCCCGCAATGTGGGATTCGAGGCTTCAAATTTGTCCCGAACATCCTGCCAGCTGAGAGGATTTTGCGCGACGGCGCCAGCAGGCAGAACAAGGCACACGCTGATGGCAAAACCTAAATATCGTAAGGTCGTTTTCACTTATACCTCCGTGTTTGGTGACGGAATTGGAGGACGTCCGCTTGACGGAGACACTCCTGTTTAAATGGACGCACCGTAGGAAAGGCACGCGCACTTCGTAAAGGATTACGAAAGTTCCAGACCGTGCTTCCTCGAAATATAAATGCCAGGACGGGAATTAAAGGGAAGGAGGGGCTCGACCGAAGCTGGAAGGCGAACCGAAAAGAAAATAGTCGCAACAGCAACGAAAGAGGGTAGACCCAGTTACATACACCGGACCTTCAAGTGTGCCACGCTTTTCGCTTTGGCCCGATGGTTGACGCAAGAGCAGAATGGCCGCGTCTCTGATTTCATTGCCGGCGCCAGACCAAACAACCTTTGAACTCTCAACCAGTGACGAATATCGGGCCGGGTCGGAAGGAGTAAAGTTTCCGTGACCGTCGTTTAGCAGGACTGTTACCGGACGATCGCTCCACGCGGTGGTAACAACAACATCAAGAAAATTGTCGCCATTCATATCGCGCGAGGTGATGCGCAGTCCACCCGTGGGAGCTGTAATACCAACAGTGCTGCTAGCGCCGGTGCTGAGCTTGAAGCCAATCCAGTAACGCGTATTGAACGAATTCGCCTGTCCGACCTGCACGGTGGCTATGTCTGGCTGGCTGTCACCATCGAAATCCGCAATGGCGAAATGAACTTCCTCCGCGGCAGGGGCGGCGCTTCGGGGATAGGCCAGGATGGTCGCCGGGAACAACAGAACAAATGCAAGACCGGCGCATTTGCGAGCGACACAATCCATGGACATTAGAAATTTCAGAAACATAGGTTGGTAACCGGGCGCCTATCTTAGGTAGAGATTTGAAAACTCTATACCCATCATCGCCAGAATACCATTTCGTGGCGGGGGCAAACAACGACGAGGAACCATTCTTTGCCTCATAAATTACGCCGGAAAGTGGAGAAGATAATCATGCTATGATTCGCGAAAATATAGGGAATTGAAGCCTCAACCAAAAAAGCGATTCACAAATGAGCGCTCTGGGAAAAAATACAGTTCTGGCTCGAATCGAGGAAGTTGCCATCATTCCCGCGATTCGGACATCCTCGGCCGAGGAGGCGCGTTTTGCCGCCGAGGCGGTAGCCAAAGGAGGCATTCCCATCGTCGAGATTACAATGACTGTTCCGGGGGCGATCGATGTGATTTCTGACCTTGCGCTTAATTCTCCTGGGGTGATCGTTGGCGCGGGAACTATTTTCGACGTCGAGACCGCGCGTCAATGTTTGCAAGCGGGCGCGGCCTTTTTAACCAGCGCCGGGCTCGACCTGGAGGTAGTCGAATTCGCGGCAAAGGAAAATGTTTTGATGATGTCTGGCGCCCTAACACCGACCGAAGTGGTCACCGCGTGGAAGGCAGGCTCCGACCTGGTGAAAGTTTTTCCGTGCGCGCAAGTGGGTGGCCCCAGCTACATCAGGGCGCTGAAAGGGCCTTTTCCACGGATTCGATTGATCGCGGCAGGAGGTGTAAATCAACAAACGGCCAGCGATTTTATTTTGGCGGGAGCGTCCGCGCTGGGGATTGGCCACGAATTAATCCCGCGAGAGGCGATTCAATTGCGGCAGCCGGAGCGAATTCAGGAGTTGGCGCGACGTTTTTTGGGCTTGGTTAGAACGGCGCGAGCGCGCCTTGCAGCCAGCCAGGAAACCGCTGGCCTGAGGCGAACCTAAACTGATGTGACCATGCGTCCATTTCCTGCCACATAACCATAGGCCATCCGCGGAGTGCTAAACGCAAAGCCGGGAACGCCGCTGCGGTCGAGCAGAATGAGGCCGCCGGTTCCCCCGGTCCGCAGGACTAACAGTGTGACCGCATCCTGAGCGGCTTCCATGGCGGAGTTGCTGCTTCCTGCTGGCACCGCCGGGTTGCTGGCGGTAATTGCGCGACCGAGGAAATCGACAGTGGTTTTAGCCATAACGATCTTCATGATTGCTTCCCCGTAACCCGTGCAGGAAACGCCCCCGAATCGAGAGTCCGCGTAGCACCCGCACCCTATCAGCGGAGAATCTCCAACGCGGCCGGGAAGTTTGCAGCAAACGCCGCCGGTGGAAGTGGCTGAGAAGAGCCGTCCTTGTTGGTCCAGGGCGACAGCTCCCACCGTCCCTTGATCGTGGCCGCGGTGGTGCGCCGCGGCGTGTTTATCTTCTTTGCAGCGCAACCACGCTTCTTTTTCGCCAGGAAAAATTAGTTCTTCTGGACCGCATAGCGGAAGCCCTTGCTCCGTGGCGAAGCGTTCCGCGCCTTCTGCCACCAGCATCATGTGCGGGCACTTTTCCAAAATCGCGCGCGCCAGATGAATGGGATTTTTCACACGTTGAACGGCGGCTGCCGCGCCCGCACGAAGAGTACCTCCCTCCATGATGATGGCGTCGCATTCCACCCGGCCGTCGAGATTCAGATGCGAGCCGTAGCCGGCGTCAAAGACCGGGTCATCCTCAAGAACCTGGATTGCAGCGACGATAGCGTCGAGAGCAAAACCGCCCGCGGAAAGAATGGACCACCCGGCAACGAGAGCGCGACGGCAGCCGTCCTCACAGGCCTTCACCGCCTCGTCGGGGATATCCCAGGCGCCACCATGAACGATAAGAGCTGGTTGCATTTCGATGAGAATCGCAAAGCGAAAGATGCTTGTCTAGTTGAGCGCGGAAAGCAAAACGCTAACCGTTGAAAGCGCATTCAGATATCGTCGTGAATAGTAACGAGGCGAAGCACCTCGAACTCTTTTTTTCCAGCCGGGGTGGTTACTTCCACTTCGTCGCCCACTTTACGATTGAGCAGCGCCTTTCCGATTGGCGAAGTTGTCGAGAGAAGACCCTTTTCCACGTCAGCTTCTTCACTGCTCACCAGCTTGTATTCGATTTCAACGTTGCGAGCCAGGTCTTTTACGACCACGCGAGAGCCGAAGCCGGAGCGGTCCGTGGGAATATTGCTGAGATTCAGCATCCCCAGGTCCCCCATGCGTTTTTTTAGATGCGTAATCTTTAAATTGACGTAGCTTTGCCGCTCCTTAGCGTATTTGTACTCGGCGTTTTCAGAGAGGTCGCCGTGCGCGCGCGCCACAGCGATTTCCTTGGGCAGGTCGACATTCAGTTCGTGAGAAAGATGATCGATCTCTTCCTGCAACTTCTGCTTAATTTTTGCCAACGGGTCGGACATGTTCGTCGTGTGCGCGAGACGAGCTAACCGCGCGCTCTCCTGCATTTCCTGCTTTCTAAAATATTTGCGGAGTCTGGTCATCCTAGAAGGATTGCCCGGACCCCGCCCAAACAGTATAGATGGGTAGGAATTGAGGGTACAAGAGGAAGTCTCGGTGGCTGCGGTCCAGCTCAGTGCACCTTTATGGTAACCGATTGCGTTTGCGTATTGCCCGCCGCGTCCTGAATCGTGAGGGTATAGGTTGTGTCCTTTTTTGGTGAAACGTCCAAGCAGCGCGCGTGAGAAGGCCACAGCGTTCCAACGGGCGGGTCAATGGCCAAAGTTTTTGCGTTGGCCACACCGTAGCACAGTTGCGCGCGCTCTCCGCGCCGGATGGAAGGCGTGGCGTAAAAGCTTTGGATGGCAAGTTCCTTGCCGCCTAATTGTTCAAGTGCGGCACGATCCGATGCGCTCTGCCGGGCCGCGTTTTCACTGGCACGTTGGCGTTCGATCGAACGGTTTTCGTTCCAACGCGTAAAGAACACAAAGCCGGCATATAGCGCTGCGATGAGAATAGCCAGGGAAGTATAAAGAACAGGATTTTTTACGATGGACTTTTTTTGCTGTTCTGGTTCCGGCGGCACGATAACCTCGCGATTTTTGACAAAGGTGGGCAGCCCGGAAGCGGGCCGCTCATTACACATAATTACGCGCGTCGCACCGCTTGGTAAACTAAATTCTTCGGAAAAATGCGATTAAAATCAGCGCGCAGCCTGCGCCGAAGAACCCGCGGGCATGGATGAGACGGCAAGCCGCTTCGGGACTTTGCCGACTTTGACGCGGCTCAATTCCCGGCGTTCTTTGACGCTGAAGATCGACACGTCGTCGCTATCGGTATTGCTCACGGCAGCTAACTTCCCGTCAGGAGTGAATACCACCCAGTTGGGGCCGTCACCGGTAGGCAATTTCGCCGTGACCTTTTTTGCCTTCATATCATAAATATAAATGCAGTCGTCCAGCAGGCTGGTAACCCACATCTCGCTTTCGTCAGGAGTTAGAGCGAGTCCGTGTGTCTGCGTATCGGGGCTTTCGTATTGGCGCGGCCGCGGAGGCGCGGGATGTTCGGAGGGCAACTCCACACGCTGCAGCACCTTTTTCTCCGGAATATCCACGATATTGAAACCGTGAAGGTCGCTTACCGCCACGTACATGGTGCGGCCGTCTTTTGAAACCACGAACGGACGGGGCCTGCCTCCCACGGGAATATGCGCCGAATACTCCAGTTTCTCCAGATCGATGATGTCGATCTCATGCCCACTCATCGCGCTGACGTACATATATCTGTTGCTGCCGGTGTTGACGGAATTGTGAGGCTCCTTAATCGGAAGGACCTTCACGATTTTCTGCAACGGAACATCCACGATGGCCACGCTATCGCCATCACGAATAGGAACGGTAACGTAATGACCGTCGGGCGTGACCGCGCAATGATTTGGTTTACCGGAAAGCTTAACCGTGCCAAGAATTTTTCCCGTGGTAGTGTCCGAAATGATCAGGGTGTGATCGATCTCACTGGTGGTGAAAAGGCGCTTGCCGTCCGGAGTGAGTGCAACGCAATGGACATCTTTGCCAGTCGGAATTTCCCTGATCACTTTTAGGGAAGCCAAATCAACAACTGAAACTGTATCTCCCTTGCTGTTGCCAACGTACAGCACTTCATCAGCCGGCGCGGAGAAAGCCGGCGGGTTCAGTGACAGAGCAATCAAAGAGACGAAAACGAGTGAGGCAATTTTTTTAGGCATAAGAAAGATTTACGTTCTGAAACTCCTTATATCTTGGAGCGAGAAGGCGGCACAAAATCTACCGCCTGTCTCTCTCCAGCGGTATCGGTTACAGACTACAGCACCGTTTCGTAAACGCGGATTTCCGCGGATTTACCGGCGTGATGTGGAACGGCAACGTAAAAACGGTTAAGTTCCGGAACCACCAGGGCGGTCTTCGCACGGAATGCTGTCGGAACGCGTCCAATGCGCTCCACGTGATCCGCGTCCTTGATTTCGAACACATCGGTGTATAGGTTCCCGGCAAAATAAATGCGCTTCTGCGCTGCGCTGAAAGCTGCGTCATCCACCATGGGTGCCGCGGCTACGCTGGTAACCAGTTTCCCGGTGTCCGAATCGAGCACGTACAGCTTCGCGGGCGTACGGCCACCAACATACAAACGGTGATTTGCCGCATCAAACGACAAGGTGGTGAGACTGCCCTTGGCTGCCGGAACGGGCCATGTTGCGATTACCGCGCGCTTATCCCGGTCAATGACTTCTACGGTGCCGGCGCCGCGGATATCGACGAACATTCGCGAGCTGGCAGGATCGAAAGCCATGGCTTCAACATCATCGGAATCCATCTTGATCTCGCCAACTTTTTTCCCTGCGGTCGTATCAATAATGTCCAGGTACGCGTTCGGCAGTTTGGCGTCCTTGCCGCCGTCAACGACATACAAATATTTGGTCGAGGGATCGTAGCCGGCGGAGTCCGCGCCTTCGCGAACCTTTATTGTGTCCGCCACATTGTAATTCGTGGTGTCGTACACCTTCACTTCGCCCAGGTCGCTGTCCACCACAAAAAGCTTCTTGAGGTCGCCGCGATACAACATGGAGTGAGGCGCCTTGAGGCCGTCGATGGTGTGGATTAATTTGTTGCTTTCCGTATCAAAAACTTCCACTTTGCCATTTTCTTCCGCGGTGACGAAAAGTCTCTTCCCTTCGAGATCGATCGCCAGATGGTCGAAATCGCCGTCCTTCAAGTCGGGCAGCGGGATGGATGCCACCAGCTTCAGCGGCGCCTGGTGCTGCGTGGTGTCATCAGCATCAGCAGCTTTAGCAACGGCTTTTTTGTGCGTCTTTGAAGCAGCTTTAGGTTTCGCCGCGGCATCGTCCTGGTCCTGCGCGCCGGCAGCCAGGGGCAATCCCATCAACGCACCCGCTAAGATCAAGGTATGAAATCGATTCACTGTATCCTCCAATGCAGAATTTTCGTGCGCTTCGATTTGGCGCCTAGATAAGTTCAGGGTTACATGCCACAGTAATCGGCCGGCTCCAAAATTATAGGCCGCTGCAGCAGTCCTGAATTGCCAAACGGAAATCGCTCAATGCCTGTAGGTGGTTGATAGTAGCGCAATGCACGGCGAGAACTGCTTAATTTTTGCTTAAAAAATATTAAGGTAATTGCGCCTTACTCTGCGGTCATGAAAGCGGATTTAAAGCATTTTGCGCAACGCAATTCAGACTCCCACCAGCGAGCCTTTGCCATCGCGTGAAACAACCGGCATTTCAGAGCGCGCCCGTGAAGTAGATTCTCGCACCACAAATTCTGGTTCTACGGTGATCTGCGGGACCCAGTCTTCGCGGTTTTCGATATGGTTCAGTAACGCGCGTGCCGCTATTTCCCCCATTTTTTCCAGCGGTTGGCGCACGGTGGTAAGGCTGGGGTTGTTATACACGGAAATTTTAATGTCATCGAACCCTACGACCGAAATGTCCTCGGGAACGCGAAACCCGGCTTCCTGGAACGCGCGAATAGCGCCAATCGCTGAAATGTCGTTGTAGGCAAACAGCGCTGTGAACGGTTGTCTACGAGCCAGCAGAGCTTTTGCGAAGGGATAACCCAATTGAGGGGTGGAGCTGTCGCCCTCAAGCTGCACGATGAGTTCTGGCCGCATGCGAATACCCAATTCTTGCGCAACTTCGCAAACACACTTCCAACGGTCCATCGAGTCCAGGCTGAATTCGCTTCCTTTCATAAAAGCAATTTCTTTGTGACCGAGCTCCATCAAATGGTTCAGCGCCAGCCACGCTCCCCGCCGGTGATTCAAAACCATATTTGTTACTCCCGCCAGGGGAACGTGCCCCGGTATCGCCACCGTCGGCAGCGGCAATGGCAGTTCGATGCAAGTATCTACGGTAATAAATCCTTCCACTCCGCGGTCCACTAGCAGGCGCGAATAAGATTCCAGCAGTGCCGCGTTATGGCGGTGCGCAACGGTAAGAAAGAAGAAATTCTTTTGTCTAAGATATCGCTCGATGCCGCCGATGATCGGCGACGCGTAAAAATCGCCAAACTCTTGAGTCACCACGCCAATCATAAAAGTGCGTTTTATCCCGAGATTGCGCGCATAGAAGCTCGGGCGATAGTGCAGCTCGCGGGCAGCGGCAAGGATCCGTTCCTGGGTATGCAGCGGCACGGAGCGTGAAGCGGCTGATTTGTTCAGAACGGCAGAGCAGGTCCCTTTGGTAAGGCCGACGCGTTCCGCCACCATTTTTAGGGTTACGTGCGGGGATTTTGTTTCCCTTTTCTTAGAGTTCCTGGACTTTTTCATGCACCTTTCGCCTCTCACGCCCTCGAAGCGCGGAAACGGCACCAAGCCGATTTAATTGGCGATAGTTTACTGCGTATTTGGCTGTCATCGGTACACCGCAATAATGATGCATGTAGAAATTCCACAGAATATCGTTCTCCTGTATGTAAAAACTTTAGAATACCGGTATTTTTCACTTGACAACGAAATTGCATTGCCGTTAAATGCCACCAACCTGGGGTAGTACAAAAATACTAATCGTGTGCACTTGAATTTTCGAAGTGAGCACACCGGAGGTTCTCGTGAAAAGAGCAAGGGTAGGGGTGTGTTTCCTGTTACTTGCAGGGCTAATACTGGCGCTTAGCCTTGCGCCCGCAGCGTCCGCGCAAAACATTACGGGTGCAATACGCGGCACAGTGACGGATGAACAAGGCTCCGGAGTAGCAGGGGCTGACGTCACGATTACCGATTCGGGCACTGGATATACCAGGACTGAGCAAAGCGACAAAGACGGTAATTTCGCGTTCCAGAGCCTTCCGATTGGAAACTACGCCCTGAAAGTTAGCAAGGACGGTTTCAGTGCCTTCGAAGAGAAAAACATTGTCCTACACGTCAACGATAACCTCACGGTTGACGCTAAATTGAAGGTTGGCGCCAGAAGCGAAACGATCGAAGTCACCGCCACCACTTCTCAAGTAGAACTAACCAACGGCGAATTGAGCGGCATAATCGCCGGCCCTCAGATCACTGAACTGCCATTGAACGGCCGGAGCTTCGCTCAGTTGCTTACGCTGGTCCCTGGCGTTGAAGTGGACAACGGCTTTTCTTACGACAAAAAGGGCCTGAACGGGGGCGCGGATATCTCAGTTAGCGGCGGCGCCTCGAATGCAAATCTATTTCTCGTCGATGGCGCCAATAACGTGGACGTAGGTTCAAACCGCACTATCCTTATTTATCCCTCCCTTGACTCCATTGAAGAGTTCAAGGTGGAGCGGAACAGCTATGGCGCACAGTTTGGCGGGGCCGGCGGCGGAATAATCAGCGTAATCACCAAGAGCGGCACCAACGATTTCCACGGCAGCCTCTATTATTTTGGCCGGAACGACCTTCTCGATGCGAATGACAGCAGCCTTAAAGCCCGGAATCCAGGGGTTAACGTAAAAAAACCTTCGATTCGCCGAAACGATTTTGGAGGCTCAGTCGGTGGTCCCATTATGAGGGATAAAGTCTTTTTCTTTGTATCCGAGGAATGGAACCGGCTGATCCAGGAGAACGTTCGTAGTGCCCATGTTCCCACGCCAGCGCAGCGGCTCGGAGATTTCTCGGACTCGGCTCTCGACCCCGCGGCGGCTAGCGCCAAATCTTCTGGGTGCCTGCCATTGGGTGGACTCCAGGATCCAGAGCAGGGAAATGTTGGGGTTGCACCGTTCACCGCATCGCCTTCCACGCCGGGAATTATCGACGTGATCCCAGCCTCCCGCCAGAGTGTCGCGGGCCCTGCGATTCTAAACACTTATCTCCTGCCAACGCTTCCGGCGACGACGAATGGCTCCCCCACGCCGAACTATGGTTGCGGCACCAATTGGAGTAAAACTCTCAAACAACCCACCTTTTACCGCCAGGATAACGTCCGTGGGGACGTCCATCTAACCAAAACATTGACGTTGATGGCGAAATACACGAACGATTCCTGGACCTACGGACCATCCGCCGTAGGCAATACCGGTTGGGGCGCGGATTCCGGGGCTTCCCTGATTTCAGAAGGCTGGAACTCGCCGGGCCGAGTCATTGTGGCCCGCTTGAGCAAAACCATCGGTACCAGCGCCGTGAACGATTTTCAGTTCTCTTACTCAAGAAACCGGATTGCCGTAGTGCAATCGAATCCGGCGGCCGCGCAAGCTCTTAATAAGCTTATTCCCACTTTCTTCCCAACCACGGGCGATCCCGCTAGCAATCCTCCGGTATGGATTAACGGCGGCGGCCTTCCCACCATCTGGAGCTTTGCGCCATGGAACAACGGTGAAGACCTCTATGCCTGGCAGGATGATTACTCGAAAGTGATCAATCGCCACACCTTGAAGCTCGGCGTAATTTACGCACGAAACTCCAAAGATCAGGATAACTTCTCGCAGAAACAGGGCGTTACGTTTGGGCCGGGCGGTTACAATGGCTGTGCGAAGATCACTGACCCCGGATGTAAAAACCTGAAGTTCACCACCACTGGCTATGGTCTTTCTGACTGGATCTTGCAGAACCAGGCGGTAAACTGGGGCGAGCAGGATGTCATTTTCAAGAAACAGGGCCGTTGGACGAACTTCGAAGCCTATGCCAATGATGACTTAAGAATAAACAGCCGGCTTACCGTCAACTTGGGACTGCGCTACTCGTACCTCCCCAACGCTTATCAAGCAGACGACAAATTCACGGTATTCAATCCTTCAGCTTTCGTTCCCGCGCTGGGTAATGCGCCGTGCAACGGGCTGCTCTACTCGCCCGGCTTGAAGTCCAACCCGTGCCCCGCGGGAACCGGTGGATTGCCAGGCCCCAACCGCGCACTACAAAACAACTTCAAACTCGGATTCGCTCCCCGGTTGGGATTTGCCTGGGATCCAACCGGCTCCGCGAAGTGGTCCATTCGCGGGGGCTTCGGCCAATTTTACAATCGCGACGACATCTTCTTGACCGACGGCACCGGCGGTTCAAACCCGCCTTTCGTTCGCAGCTTCAGTTCGCCCAACAACAACGGACGATTCTTGGACAATACGAACCAGCTTCCTGCCTGCACACCGAACTGTTTTGGCGCCGGTGGATTAGGGGTCGCCAATATCGGTCAGGATCTAAGCAACCGGTCGCCATATACCTTACAGTTCAACATAGCTGTGCAGCACGAACTTTGGAAGGATACGCGCCTGGAAGTTGGATATGTTGGCAGCAGAACGAGAAATTGGACCAGTAAGTATGATGCCAACGCCGTGGCTCCAGCCGACAGGTTAGCGTATGCCCAATCCAACGGCAACGCCGTGGGAAATGCCCTCAAGCCTTTCAACGCTATTGGAGGCGGCGGCATCCCGTTCTTTTCGCACCATGGGAGCGCCCGCTATGATTCATTGCAAACGGCGTTCAGCACGCGTTTCCAGCGGAATTCCATCTTCCAGTTAACCTATACATATTCCAAAATCACTGCGGATACCCTCCTGAAAGTCAGCAACGGAGGCGGAAATCTGGTTATCGACCCGTTCAACCTCAAGAATGGCTACGGGCTCAATCCCCTCAATCGTCCGCACATTTTCTCTGCCAACGTGATCTACAACTTGCCTACTTTGCAAGGCTCCGAAAGGTTTCTGCGCGCTGCTTTAGGATCTTGGGAACTTAGCTCGATTGTTAACCTTACGTCCGGACACTCGCTTACCCCTGTTATCGGGGGCCTGCCGAACGTAAAAGACCCGTCCGGTATCGGCAACGGGGCTGGCAGTCAGCGGCCTAACCTGGTGGCGGGACAACCCTGCCGCAACCCCAGCTTTAATAACTTCCAGTGGATCAACCCGGCCCGTTACACCTTAAACGGATTTAAGTTGGGAACCATCGGAACCGCTCCTGTGGGCGACTGCCTTGGGCCTCCAACCCGCACGGTGGATTTCTCGGTGTCCAAGAACTTCCGCATCACCGAGCGGGTGCGCATGCAGTTCCGGCTCGATGCGTTTAATATTTTCAACCATCCGCAGTATAACGATCCGGACGGAAACGGCCTGACCTACGGTATAGGTTTCTCTGCCCCGAACAATTGCGCCGTCCCGGTCACCGACCCAACATACTCTCCGGAGTTTTTGACTGCGGGCGGCGCTTCGACGTGTAACTTGAGTAACGCGGTTTCGCTACAGAATACTTCTCCGAATGCCCAAGTGGGTACGGTGAGTTCGCAGTCGGACCGAAATCGTCAATTCCAATACTCGCTCAGGTTCACCTTTTAACAGAACTCAGTGCCCCTTCCAAGAGTTCCGCTTGCTTCAATCCGCAAGCGGGACTCTTCTTTTCGTCCCCCTCCGAACCCCAAGCCCATTGCCATGTCCATAAATTTTTTGCGATACAATCGAAATATGCTTCGCACTTATTCCCGTGGTGTTTCCTACGTTCTTTTCAGCGCGCTCTTGGTCCTGGCTTTATCTCTTCCCTCACGCGCGCAAGCGCCAAACCAGCAAACCGGCAGCGCGCGCGTTCCCGTCCCGAAGCTCCCCGGCCCACCCAAAAAAGATCGCAGCGGCCTGCCGTCTGTGCCAACTTTTAAAGACGTTGCCAAAGAAGTCGGCCTCACCGTCCAACACATCGCAGCCCCCGAAGCCCATTACGTAATCGACTCCACCAGCGGCGGCGCGGGCCTTTTTGATTGTGACGATGATGGCCGCCTCGACGTCGTGCTGATTAACGGTTCCACGGTTGAGCGCGTCCGCGCCGGCGGCGATCCGCTGGTCACGCTGTACCACCAGGAAGCCGACGGCACGTTCAAGGACATCACCAAAGAAGCTGGCTTGACGCACCGCGGCTGGGGCATGGGCGTCGCCGTAGCGGATTACGACAATGACGGCAAACTCGATCTGTTTGTCACAGGATTCGGCGGCAGCGCGCTGTATAGTGGTCTGGGAAATTGCAAATTCGAGGACGTAACCGAAAAAGCCGGTGTCGGCGGCAGCGGTTTCATGACCGGCGCTGCCTGGGGCGACTATGACCGCGACGGCAACGTAGACCTGTTCGTATCGCGCTACTCCCATCTGGACATGAATCATTTGCCGGAGTTCGGAAGCAATAAATTCTGCCGCTTCAAGGGTATTTTGGTGCAGTGCGGCCCCTGGGGACTGGAAGGCGAAAGCGATTTTCTCTATCACAATCGGGGAGACGGCACCTTCGAAGAAGTTTCGGTGAAGGCCGGCGTGCACGATGATATCGGCTATTACGGCTTGGGCGTGATGTGGGTGGATTACGACGACGATGGCTGGCCCGACCTTCTGGTGGCCAACGATTCGGTGCCGAATTATCTGTATCACAACAATCACAACGGGACTTTTACAGATGTCGGCATGCTCACCGGCGTCGCTCTCAGCGGCGAGGGCATGGAGCTTGGCAACATGGGTGTGGATTGGGGCGACTACAATCACAGCGGCAAACTTAGTTTTTTCACCACCCACTTTGAAGAGCAACCCAATTCTTTATATCGCAACATGGGCGCGCAAGGATTCGACGACGTGAGTTGGACGTCCGGCGTTGGCCAGGCTAGTTATCCCTATGTAGGTTGGGGCACCGCGTTTTTCGATATGGACAACGATACCTGGCTGGATATTCTCGTCGCCAATGGTCACGTCTATCCGCAGGTCGATACCTTGGACACCGGACCACGTTTTCGCGAGCCGCTCTTGCTGCACCGCAATAATCGTGACGGAACATTCGACGAAGTTTCCAAAGAAGCGGGTTTGCAGAATATTCCGTTGAAATCGCGACGGGGCGCCGCGTTTGGCGACGTCTTCAACACCGGCAACATCGATGTATTGCTCCTCAACGTCGGCGAAGCTCCTTCGCTGCTCAAAAATACGAATTCGAACGGCTTTCATCGCGTCTTATTCAAATTGATTGGCACCAAGAGCAACCGCGCCGCCATCGGAGCGCGTGTAACCATCCATTCCGGTGGCGTAAAACAATTTAGCGAAGTTCGTGGTGGCGCGAGCTATCTTTCTCAAAACGATTTGCGGCTCCATTTCGGTTTAGGAACCGCGAAGAAAATGGAATCCGTTGAAATTCGCTGGCCCAATGGCAAAGTGGAAACTCTAGAAAATGTTGCAGCCGATGCGATTTACACCGTGGTGGAAGGCTCGGGCATTCGCAGCAGCACGCCCCTGCCTCCTCCAGTGCGTGGAACGCAGCCCGGTGCTCATTAAGCTGCTCGGAAAATTGTTTGCCATGCATCGTATTCTCTTTTCTCCGGTTATTTTTTTCAGGGCTGCGCTCCTTATTGCTCTTACTGTCCTTTTCAGTTTCCCCACGCGTTCCGCCGACGAACCTGCCGAACTCCTAAAGAGTAGTTTCGAAAGCGCCAAAGCCGCGCTTGCTGCCGGAAATGAAGATGAAGCCAGGCGCCAATTTGAACGGACCGTCGCGCTCGGCCTGCGTCAAGTCGCGAACCTTGCAGCTTCGCAATCGCGATTTGAGGAAGCGAACCGCGAATTGGAGGAAGCGCTGCGATTTGCGCCGGCGGATCAGGACATAGCCGTCGACGCAGCCGTGGCTTCTTTCCGCGCGGGCGATGTAAAAAAAGCGCGGCAACTCGCGCAGTCGGTGGTTGAAAAAAATCCTGGTGATGCGCGAGCTCAGAACGTACTAGGACGCATCGATCTTTACCTCGGAGATTTCGCGGCGGCCATTAAAGATCTTAAAGCCGCGGTTGCGCAGAACGAAGAATTTGAAACTTCCTATTTTCTTGGCCTCGCCTACTTGAAAGCGAAACAATTTTCCGATGCGCAACAATGGTTCCAGCATTTGCAACAAACCATGGGAGACTCCGCCGCCTTGCACGTATTGTTAGGCCGCGCTTATTCCATTGCGCGCTATCCGGAATCCGCCGCAGCGGAATTTCGCAAAGCGATTCAACTCGATCCCAAGTATCCTCGCGCGCACAGTCTGCTCGGTTATTCCATTCTGGAGTTTCGTGGCGAAGAAGCCTACCCGCAGGCGCGCCTCGAGTTCGAGCGCGAACTAAAAATCCAGCCCGAAGATTACAACGCGCTATTGCTTCTGGGAATTTCCGATGTGGCGTTGCGTGAGTTTGGCGCAGCGGAAGCGGCACTGCTCCACGCCACGCGGTTGCGGCCGAAGGAATCCTTTGCCTACCTCTACCTCGGCGAAACCGCCAGCGAAACAAAGCGTTGCCCGCTTGCCGTGAACTCCCTGGGAAAATATCTTCGACTGGTGCACGACCCGGAAGAAGTTCCTCGCGATGTCAGCCGCGCGTATTACCTGCTTGGCCAGTGTTTGCGACGTCTTAACCGCAACGAAGAAGCGCAAAAAGCTCTCGAAAATTCCCAGCGTTTTCGCGAAAAAAAATTCCGTTACGACGCGAAACATATTTTTGACGAACCTGGACAAGCCGCCGCCGGCGACAGTCGTACCTCAGACCGAGTTGAAGGTCTGCTGCAAGCCGGCGCCGTGGATAGCGACAAAGCGGCGGAAGCCATGGCGCAGGGCGGGGTAACTCAGGGTGGTGTCACTGGAAATTTCGCCGAAAAACAAGTCACTGCAGTTCCGCAGCCGGCGGAAACCAAGGCGGTAAAAGAGTATCGCGCATTTGTGGCGGAAATTTTGGCTAGCTCCTACAACGACCTCGGTGTCATGCACGCCAAAGCGGCAGACTTCGCCGGCGCGGCTGAAAACTTCAAGCAAGCCGCCGCGTGGAATCCGCTTCTTCCCGGCCTCGACCGCAACTGGGGCCTCGCCAGTTTCCGCGCCGAGCAGTATGCAGATGCTGTCGCTCCGCTGGAGCGACAGCTCAAAGCTCACGCCGACGATTCGTTTTGCCGCCAACTTCTCGGCCTCAGTTATTCCGTGCTGGAAAATTATGCGAAAGTAGTTTCCGTTCTCCAGCCTTTTCTTGATCACCCGCCTGATGATCCTGGCCTGCTCTTCGCATGGGGCACCGCGCTGATTCGTATGCGCCAACCGGACACTGCGCAAAGTATTTTCAAGCGTTTATTGGAGCAGAACGCCGACAACGCTGCCATCCACTTGTTGCTCGGACAAGCGCATGCACAGCAATTGGACTACCCGAACGCCTTGGCGGAACTAAAGACCGCTTTGCAACTCGATCCTCAACTCTTGGACGCTCACTACTACATGGGCCTCGTGTATCTGCACCAAGGTGAATTCGAAAGCGCGGCGCAGGAGTTTCGCGCTGAACTCCAGCTCCAGCCGGGCAACCATCTCGCGAAATATCATTTGGGTTACGGGCTGTTGGCTCAGGGTCATGCTGCCGAAGCTATACCCATTTTGCGCGATGTCATCAAAGCTCTCCCGCGCTACGAATTAGCTTATTTCGAGCTGGGACGCGCCCTCTTAGACCAGGGAGACAGTTCCGGCGCGATTGAAAATCTCGAAACAGCCAAGAATCTCGCTCCTGAACATGACGCCGTATATTTTCAGTTGAGCCGGGCATATCGCCGCGCGAACCGCATGCAGGAAGCTGCGCAAGCTCTCGCCCAGTACCAAAAACTTATAGAAGGAAATAGAGCCAAGAAACGCGAAAGCCTCGAGATGAACCGCCCTTAGAGATCGCTACAACAGTTTCTCTTCTTTGAAATTTTTCGAAACAACACAAATAAGATAGCGATTCCATGCGCTCCGAATGTATTCGTGTAGTACTCTATTTTGCGCGACGGCCGCATAAATTTTGGCTAACATCTCAGATATTCACGCGTCTGTACAGAATGTCTTGTAACCTGAAGCACGCTCTCCAGGCTTGATTCTATCTAGCATCGTATCGGATGGAGGTATGCAAATGCACCGAATTCTCGGTAAGCGAGTCACGCGCATAGTTTTCCTTGTTTCGGTCGGCCTGTTCGTTACCGCCGTTCACTCATCAGTCAAAGGTTTCCGCACGCCGAACCTGGTGACGCCGGGAACGCTGCAAGCAGCGGCTTCCAGCCGTCCTTTTGTGATCCGGCACGCGCGAATTTTCGATGGCAAACGAGTGATTGCGGCAGACAGCGTCTTCGTGCAAAACGCGAAGATCCAATCCGTCGGCAAGCGTATAAAGGTTCCTTCAGGCACGGAGGAGATAGATGCTACGGGCGACACGCTTCTCCCAGGGCTGATCGATTCTCACACCCACGATTGGGGCGACTCGCCCAAGCAAGCCCTTCTGTTTGGCGTCACCACGGAGTTGAACATGGCCTGCATTCCTAAATACGTGGCGAAAATAAAACAAGCCGAAGCCGAGGGGAAAGCTCTGGATGCCGCCGATGTGCTATCAGCCGGTAATGTTGTCACGCCCCCTAAGGGTCACGGCACCGAATTCGGCGTGCCCGTGCCCACGCTCGCAAGCTCTGCAGAAGCGCAACAGTTCGTGGATGAACGCATTGCAGAAGGCAGCGACTACATCAAGATCATTTATGAGGACGGTCACGTTTGCCATAGCCCATTCTCGAAATTCTCCAGAGAAGAACTCGCTGCCAGCGTGGCTGCGGCGCATAAGCGAGGCAAGATGGCGATCGTTCACATTTCAACACAAGAAGATGCGCGGGACGCCATCGCCGCTGGCGCAGACGGCATCGCGCATCTCTTTGCCGATTCAGCGCCGCAATCCGATTTCGCCGAATTGGTGCGACGTCATCACGCCTTCGTCGAGACAACTCTGACTGCGATCCAATCCAGCTTTGGAACACCCAGCGGTGCGTCATTGTCCATAGACCATCGCATCGCAGAATTCCTCTCCGCTGGTGCGGAGTCAAACTTGAAGGCACTCATGCCGTTTAAGTGTTCGGGAGAACTTGAGAACGCCTTGGCGGCCGCCAAGCAGCTCCACGACGCCGGCGTCCCAGTTCTCGCGGGAACAGATGCGCCCGCTCCAGGAAGCTGGAACGGCGCAAGCCTGCACGGAGAACTCGAACTTCTGGTTCGCGCTGGCCTTTCTCCTTTAGACGCCCTTGCGGCTACCACTTCTCTTCCAGCGAGCACGTTTATCTGTCCGACCGTGGCCGCATCGCGCCTGGCCTCCGGGCCGATCTCCTGCTTGTCCGGGGTGACCCGACCAATGACATTAAGTCCACAAGGGACATCGTTACCGTCTGGAAGCTCGGGGTTAAAGTTGACCGGGTAACGTATCATCCAGGATCGACCAAGTAAGTGCTCGTAGGCGATGAAAACTTTGAATCGAAGCGTACGTAGTTGAATTTGGGAATGAGAGTCGATGTAAGAACGTGTCGCTAGAAGCAGGTTGGAAAATCTGGCGGAGAGGGGGGGATTCGAACCCCCGTTAGGGTGTTTAGTCCCTAAAACGGTTTAGCAAACCGCCGCATTCAGCCGCTCTGCCACCTCTCCGCGGCGTGCTTTCAACAGCTTACCACAGTCGCTTTAGTTCACCTGCTGAACAGTTGCTGAACAATCGTTCAGCATGTCCAAAGACGCTTCGAGGCTTTTCATCGCCGCCAAAACTGCCGGATCGAAGGCCTTGATATAACGTTCCTTGGTCACGTGTGGCTTTGCATGCCGTAGGACGCGCTGGACCACCTTATCGTTTGCGCCCAGTTCATACAAATTCGATGCAATGCCACGTCTGAATCCATGCCAGCCATACCACTCGAGCCGCAAAGCTTCTACGGCCGGACGGATGAGGTTTTGACCCAGCTTGTCGAAGTCCATGTGCTGACCGCCGCCGGAGTGAAATATCACTCCGGATTGCGGGTTCCCCATGGAGAGACGATACGTGTTCAGAATTTCCGCCAGTTGCCGAATGACGGGCACCGCTTGGGCGCTGGCCCGTGTCTTCGGTCGATTCACAACGCTTTTCCAGATCGACCTATTGACGGTGAGCGAGTCGCCGGCGAAATCCGGCCATTCAAGCCCACGGAGTTCTCCTTCGCGGAGTCCCGCGAAAGACGCCGTAGCGATAGCTGCTTTAGGCAACAACGGCAGAACGTTCAGAATCGAACGTATCTGGGTCAAATTGTATGCAAACGTTTCGCGTGCTTCACGTGCATTTCTGGGTATGCGGGCGTCCTGGACCGGGTTCACACCATCAAACGCGCCTTCGTTCTTTGCATGAGTGAAAACAGCGCTGAGCACACTCTTGATATGCTGAAGCGTTGTCTTGCTCAGGTCGTGCTCGTCGGCGATGGCCTTGAGCATCCTGCTGGCATCTACCGTCCTGAACTCACGCAAACGAATCTGTCCGACGCGGTCCGATATGTGATTGTTCCAGATTTCCCGATATCCTTTTTTTGTAGAAGCACGCAGCTCATCCGTGTAGGGCAGATAAATGTTCTCTACAAATTCCTTGAGGTTCATGCTGCTCTCCGGCGTGAACTTGCCGGCGTTGAGTCGGTGCATGAATTCCACTTTGAGGGGCATGATGTCGGAGACGCGTGGATAGCCTTCCAGACGTCCTAACATTTTTGCCCGCTGCTTGAATTTGATCGATCCATTTTCCTGCCGTACCTGGACGCGATATTTTACGTACCAAGCCGCATGGTCTGCATACAAACATCCATCTTGATAACGAACGGATTTGGTCATTGATCCTCCTTAATGACCCTGCCCGTTCGCACTGACCAACTGGCGGTTCAGCCACTCGCGAAGTTCCGTACTTCCCCAAGGAAAACGTATGTAGCGTCCAAGCCGGAAATGCGGAATTGGATCGCTGGTGCGTTTTGCATTGGACCACGAGCGTACCCATGTTTCGGGCACGTTCAGCCGTTTCGCCAGCTCGGTTGAGTCTATCACTTCTACTTCAGCTTGGTTCATGGCCGGTCTCTCTAAAAACAAATCGAAAAATCAACGCTGACGGCGCGTCGTTGAAATCCTATTGAGCGGGGCGACTTCGACCGTAGATTGAGACGCGCTATCGCCTGGAACCAGGCGGGCCGGTGCATCGCTTTCCCGAGACGTCGATGAGAGTTGGGCTTTGATGACCGTGAGGCGCGCATAGTAGGTTGGGTCTGCCTTGTCGTCGGCGCGGAAGTCGGCGATGCGCTGAATGATTTGTTCCGGGTGATCGCCACGCGCCAGTGCACGTTTTGCGTATGCCCAATCGGCTTCGGATTGACTGCGATGGCCTGCCGGTATTTTCCGGGCTGACTGCTGTGAGTCGCCAAGGTGGCGCGGGGATTCCGGTGAATCCTCCTGAACGTGGAAGTCTTGTCCGTGATAGAGGGCGTCGGTTTCGTGGTGCACGCGCACGACGAAAGCCTCGTTGTATTTTCTGTTGGTGAATCCGGGCAAGCGAAGAAGTCGGGAGATGTCCGTGGCCGATGGATCGCCGCCATACTGCGAAGCCAGAGCGCGCAAGAGGGTTTCCGCATGGGTTGAGTCGAGGCCTTCTACGCGCCACACGACTTGATGTTTTCCGGGCGACGTGTCGAGAACGAAATTCGGCGGCGGCACGTCGCCTGAAGTCCGGATGGCCTGAAGATAAACACCTGCTTGCTCGTCGAGGTCGAGATAAGCGTGGCGTATCTCGCGGATATATTCTTTTCTCCGGTTTCGCGAGCCTTCTCTCACCGGATTCATGGCAATGAAAATATCGGCTCCGGAAAGATTTTGCTCGTTAAGCCAGGACTGAAAGGGAGCACTCGCGATTATCTCGGCAGGAAGAATCCGCTGCGTCGTTTGCTGCAGAATTCGATTCCTGACGAGAACGGCTACCTGGTCGCTCGGTTCGTGAAGGGCGAAAACGTATTCAGGCGCCGTCAGGAATCTTGGCGTGAATGAGCGGATGCTACTCATGCGTGTTCCTTGGGAGCGACATAGATGGAGCGGAAATCGAAAAGATCGGAGTCGGGGTCGTAGCTGTTGATTTCGAGGACTTCAGAAATGAATCTCCGGCCCGGCCTTCGTTCGATGTGGACGACTACGTTGAGAGAATCGCCGATGTTCGTTTTAATGGCGCGGTATGGCAATTCCACGCCGCTTTGCAAAACGCAGCTCGTGAATCTGGCTAGTCCCTGCTTCGCGGAACTGGCATGGACTGTGCTTAACGTTCCCGCGTGACCGGTATTGAGGAGCTGCAGTAGATCGAACGCCTCGCTTCCCCGAATTTCCCCCAGCAAAATACGATCGGGACGGTGACGCAGCGAGGCTTTGAGAAGATCACGAATGGAGACGGCGGGTACCCCGTTCTGCTCACGGCGGGCTTCGAAGCGAACGAGATTCGATTGAGCAAGTTGTATCTCCGCGGTGTCTTCGATCAGCAGAATGCGTTCATCCGGTGGAATGAACTTTCCGAGCGCGTTCAAAAGAGTCGTCTTCCCGCTGCCGGTGCGGCCTAGAATCATGGAGTGCGCCACATCGCGGTAGTGCAGATTCAAGAAGTATGGTGTGCCGTGATTGGTTTCCAGCACGGCAAGATACTCCGAACGCAGATGCTTGTTCCGGGTTTCACCCTGATGAAGGGTGAAGAGAAACGAGAGGTCCGCGTAGTTGGTATTGAGGAGATAGAGGTAGCGGAGATTGAAGGCGTGGTTGCCGGGAACGGCGGCGAGAAAAGCGTTCAGCAAGTTGTAACGTTCTTCGTAGAGCTGCGCGTCGTGGACGCTGAAGATCTTGTAAAACTCAGCCGCGGCCTTTTCGACCACCGCAAGATCCCGGTCGTACAGGACAACGGTCAGCGAGAACTGGCCGAAGTAGTTGCCGCGCAGTTCGATTTCCTCGATTCCCTTGCCCAGTTCCCGGACCTGGGATTCCTTGGAATCATCGAGCAGCGTGTCGTGCGGGGCCGTATCGTTCAGATTTACCTGGCTGAAAAAGGATCGTTTCGTGTTGTGAAAATGCCGTCGCTTGGCCTGGATGTTTCGCCGTGTTCTTCCTGGCTCCTCTTTCTTCCATTCGGTCACGACGTGATAGTTCGCGCGCACATCGAGAAGCCCTTTGAGGAGCAGTGGGAAGGTATGCGCAGAGGGTTCTTTGAGCGTGAGCACTTTCACGTAGAAATCGTCCACGCGCAGATAGCTGCGGTGACATTCGATATGCGATTCCGAAAGGTAGTAATCCAGAAACGTGTCGTGCTTGCGCTTTGCGCAGTCCAGCTTCAGTGAGTCGAAGTTCAGGGTGCGCTTCAGAGCGCGGAACGCCTCGTCCTTTCCGAGAATTCGCACGGACAGGAAATCGCTGACATGGGTTCGAAAACTGGCGACTTTCTGACGAAGGGTCGCCTCGGCCCGCGTGATTTCCTGACGATTGAGGTGCACGAAAGCCTTGGAAGAAAAACGCGCGTGCAGTTCAGCAAGCGAGGCTCGAGGATTGGCCGGGAATTCGAGAATCGAATTCGTGAGGGAACGCCGCGCGGACATCGCCGGACAAAGGACAACGAAGAAGATGGAAACTGAAAACAGTGACTCTGCTTTCTCCGCAAAATAGGCGATGCGGTTGCGAATCGCGGTATCCACAATGGCGTTCCCACAGTAGGTGTGAGGAATCGCTTCCTGGTTGCGTTTGAACAGCAGTTGGTAAACGCGGTAGTTCTCGTCAAACAAGCGCAGCGCGGATTCAAGGCGCTTGGTCAGTGCATCGATGGAAGACTGGTCCAGGCACTCGTAGTCAACGCCCTGCACTTCGAGAACGACACCCGCATCACCTGTCTTTGTCAGAAATACTTCCTGCCCGGCGAATCCAAACAGATTGACCATGGCATTGAGTGACCCCGCTTCGTCGTAATTCTTGAAAAGCCGTCTGAGATTCAGCACGGTTTGTCTCCGAGAACTGCTACCGGCTGGAACTTTGCAGGGTCGTACTGACGGCGAAGTTTGGCGGCGAGAAACAGCAGCCGAAGAATCTGGGGATCGGTGGCGGTTGCCCAGCGGGCGACCAGAAACAGCAGGAAGAACATCAGAATACCGCCAAGCAAGCTGCCGAGAAGATTGAATGTGGCCGCACCGAGACACAGCGCAAAGAAGAAGAGCTTTCGTTCCGCGCCGAGAATCGTGAGCGGGCGCGAGAGCGAGCGCTGAACGGGATTGATGCGTCTGTGATCATTCATGGGAGTTCTCCACTGCGGCGAAAATCAGTTGCTAGCCGGGGAAGAGCCAAGCGAGAAAGTTCACGGCGGCGATAGCCATGCCCACGCCAAAAAGCACACCAGCAAGAACGCGCTTTGAACCGCCTTCGCCGAAAGCGAAGGTGAGGCCGGAAACCACGATGGCGACAAGCGAGAGTCCGCGGGCGATGGTGCTGGTGAACGCCTGCTGCAGCACCTTCACTGCGTTTTCCCAGGGAGAATTGGCCTGCGCGAAGGCAGGCGCGGCGATGACCAGTCCCAAGAGCAGGAAAGGGACTACACGGAGTGAGAGAATCCGGAGACGAATGATGTTCGTGCAGATTTTCATGCGAAACCTCGGCGATGGAGTGCATTGCGAGCGGCAATGCGAGGGAAGTCCACGTCTCCAACCCGCGCACGCTTTGCGCCCGGAACGCACTGGTCCAAAGACACGCTAGGCGTACCCCCGAACAACCTTGCCCGTTGCGTCTTGACGCCGCCGAGCGGCAGGAGGTGGAAACTGCGTATGAACTTCCCTCTATCTACCTATTCAGTGTTTGGCGAGGAAAATGTGTCGCGCGGAAATGAAAATAATTTTGCGATGCTCAAGAAACGGGTGGCTCTATCCCTAGATCAGGACAAAACAATTCCAGCTCCACGCAGGTTTCAAGGTTTCAACTTGGGATAGTTTGCAGCAATCCAGTGTTCGACTAGATCGAGAAAGTCTTTCGCTCCTACGACGATCTCCTCGGCTTCCGTATGCGTCGCGACGGAGGAATGGTCGTAGTCGATGACGTTGCGCTTCCGGCGGCAGGCTTCAAAAAAATCGAGGGGCCGGTCGGCGGTGGCACCGAGTGCCAGCCGCGCGGCTTCAAACGTCAAGCGGTGGTGGCCCGTTGTCGAGGCAAGCCGGTAGCCGGCGCAGGCGATTGCCATTTTTGCGGTCTGCAATGCGGCGTTGTAGGCCGTGGCAAAGCGGCGGTCGTCGGACAGTTCCTGAATTGCGGCATCCTCAAGATCGCGTGCGACGAGCGCGCGCAATTCGTCGAGTTCCTTTTTGCTGGTCTTGTGCGCGTGGACTTTGCTTTCGGCCTGTAGTTTTTTCCAGCTCATTTACGGAACCTACGATGGATATCAGATTACCCTTCAGGACAGAATTGAGAAAGTGGTCGCGGCCGCTGCGCTTGGCACGGAATTCCGCTTCGGAATACCGCGTTACATTCACTTCCCTGCCAAATTGCTGTTCGATTCGGCGCAAGGCCGGAAGCAATTCCGGCAATCCAACGGGACCAACGACGAGCAGATCAACATCGCTTTGCCCCTGTTCCTCGCCGCGCGCGACCGACCCATAGAGAGCCGCCCACGTAATCTTGGCGCTAAAGCGGGCCAATTCGGATTTGAGAAGTGGAACGATACCCGCCGTTTTGGAAAACAGGGCGCGAAGCTCCTCATACACAGGGGAGGTGGTCTGGGCTTTGTAATAGGTGCGTCGGCCATCCTGCGTGTGTTGCAGGATGCCGCTTTCGGCAAGGCTTTCGAGTTCGCGCTGAAGACTGGACGGTGAAGTCTCAAGGTGCTCTGCCAATTCGGACAGAAACCAGGATTTCCCGGGAGAGAGCAGCGTCGCCGCCAAGATCTCCTGGCGGACGACCGGGAACAGCGCATCCAGTATGGGTGAGTTACGCATTCTGCGTATATATTTACGCAAAACGCGTAATATGTCAATCGGTCCGCCACGTGAAAGTAACTCCAAAAGCATCCGAATCGCAAGTCGGCCACCCTGCCTGTTGGAGACAGGGATTCACCTCGCCAGGCGGCGCAACTTCGCGAGCAGGCGTTTGAGTTTCTGGCGTTCTGCATTCGACGCGTGGCCGTTGGAACTGTGCAGGCCATTTCCGTTTGTGGCATCGAGTTTGAACTGAATCAACAGATCCAATTCGGAGGAACTCAGGTCTCCTCGGGTAATGCAGCGGTGCAGAAAGTGTCGGAGTTGAGTGTGCCGCTCAAACGGTTCATCGGTTTCAAGCTGAGGAAACGCGTCACTACTCTGAGTGAGCATGGACTGTTTCAATCCCTCGCGCGCAGCCCAAGCGAATACCTCGCGCTTGACGGCTCGGGAAATGGCAAAGGCAAAATGCGATTGCCGGACACGCAAGTCGTCCGAATCCAGCACCTGAAGCAGGATTTCGAGCGTTTGTTGGACAACGTCCTCCTCTGCGAGTGAGGACTGGTACGCAATAACCCGGCGGATGGTCCGATGCAGCATGGGGACAAACGCAAGGACGAGAACACTGTCAGCGAATGCCGGCCATTTGGATCGAAATCTTAGCAATTGAGCCAGCACAGCATCGGATCGCGCGTCGGCTGTTGAGGCTCTCAGCAATTGGAGAACGTCGGGAACGGATAACGAGTGGTGCATGTTCATTGAAACTTTGAACTCTGCGAAGGAATCGTCCCTGTATGCGATGCCCGAAAACAGACGCGCTTCTATGGCGCACAAGGGACAAGCACAGGAAGTTTGCAGGGACATGGCCGCACTCCCCTCGCGTCCAGCGGGCAGCTGGAGCGATGCGAAGAGCGGGGACAGGCTCTTGACAGCTTCCAATCATCAATCAAACAGACATCGGTTTCGGGGAAGAACCGGCGCTGAATCACCGCTTGCCCGAATGGAAAGCGGAGAGGCGTATCCTCTGCAATTGTCGTTGCGGGGTGTGAAGTTTGTTTTTTCTGGCAGGGATGCAGGACAAAAAGAAAAAGCCCTCCGGCCTAGGCCGGAGGGCTTTACTTGCATCGCCGTCAGAACGGCGCGTCGCCGGTTTCGCTTCCAGCTTCGCTGTTCGGAGCCGCTGTCGGGGCTTCCGCCTCAGCGCGGCTGAGCCTGCGCACGGAGTTGGCGCGCACGCTCCAGAAGATCGCGAACTTCGCGGCCTTCGCTTTCTTGGACTTGCCGTTCTCGCGTTCGTATTTCGAGCTGACGAGTTGTCCGTCAACAAGGACATGGTCGCCCTTGTGGAGCGTGTCCGCGATGGATTCGCCGAGGCGGTTGAACGCCACGACGCGGTGCCATTCGGTTTTGGCCTGCCACTCGTCGTTCGAGTCCTTCCACGACTGCTGTGTCGCGACGGACAGCACGGTGAAATTCGCGCCGTTGCCGCGGACTTGCCGCTTCTCCGGGTCTTTCCCGAGGAAGCCGATGAGTTGGACGTGATTGATTATGTGGAATAGGGCTGGTTCTCCGGCCAGATGTATCGTTGGGTCCGGCCCCCTCGGGGGCCGGACCCAAAATGGAGGAACCAATGGCCCTGGAGTTTTCGATCTGTGAGCTTCGATGGGAGCGATATCAGCAAGTCTCTAAAGATCTGCACGCGAGGGCGTGGTTACAGTTTCAGGCAGCGAGAACTGGCGGCGAACACGCTTGATGCTTACGGGCGCGACCTCGACGCCTATTTGAGATTTCTGGCATCCACTGGCATTTCGTTCAGCTCGGTCGTCCGAAGCACGTTGGGCGCCTACATTCGAAGCATCATGGAACTCCCTGCGCTGAGAGTTCTGAAAGACGGACGGGAGACGAGAACCACGCTGTCGAATGCCACGCTGCAACAACACCTGACTGTCGTTCGACTCTTCCACGATTTCCTGGTGGAAGAGAACATCTGCACACGAAACCCGCTTCGCCCAGCTGAAGGAGGGCGAAGTTTGATTCAACGCCATTACCGGCTTCCATGGATTCCGAGCGAGGAGGAATGGCTGGGAATTCTGCAAGTCTGCAAGCACGAATCGCTGCGAAACAGAGTGATGCTGGCAATGTCCTATGACGCCGCGCTTCGGCGTGAGGAGATTTGTTCTCTCGAAACGACTGACGTAGATCCTGCGCATCGGCTCTTGCGCATCCGGTTGGCGGCGACTAAGGGCCGGCGTGAGCGAATCGTTCCGTACTCCGTGCCGACGGGCGAACTCTTCGGTCGATACCTAAGTGAGCGCCGGAAACTGAGCCGAGAACGCGGCCGGCTGTTCCTATCCGAGTCCAATCGGAATCAGGGGAAACCGATTTCGATCTGGACGTGGTCCAAAGTGATCAAACGTGTATCGCGCGAAGGCAAGTTGCCACGGTTCACTCCCCATACGCTGCGACATCTGTGTTTGACCGATCTGGCGCGAGCCAACTGGGACATCCACGAGATCGCGACGTTTGCTGGGCATCGAAATATCCACACTACCATGCTCTACATTCATCTGAGTGGCCGTGACCTTGCGAAGAAACTCGCTCAAGGAATGGCGGAGATTCACGCCTTTCGTGTGACACCGATGCGCGAGGTGCTGGGATGCTAAATGCATCGTCCTCGCTAACCCCGTGGGTCTGGCCGTTAAATATCGAATGTTACGACCGCACGCCTGAACTGAAGCGACAAGAGATCAAGGTCTTGGAAAGGCACTTGCCTCGCCTGGAACAAGGTGTCCAACCCTGCAATGTGATGCGGCAGGCCAAACTGGATCGACTGCTCGACCCCGTGGAAGACGTTTTTAGTCATGTCCGCTTTCAACGAAATCGCCAGCCTGCCATGAAGATACTCCTGCTAAAAGAGATGCTGTCTATGGGGATGGACTGAGGACGAGTGGTTCGAAACGATTAAGAAAAGTGGGAGAGACAGGCATTTTGTTACGGCGGTGGCCTACCTTCTCTGCGAACTTGATGGACTACATAAGCTGGGTCGAAGAAATTTCGTCTTCTGCTGTCTGGCATACCGAGTGTTTGGCCGTGAGCGACTTCGCGCACTGTTCTCCGAAGTCACACAGATGCTTGTGGGCTGGGGCTATCGCAAGAGGCTGGCCGGAACTTTTGTTCCGCGGGTGTTGTGCGAACTGCTTGTGACCAATCGTAGCCCGAAGCTGGAAGATCTGACATTGGAACTGCTCCAAACCGTCGAGCGACGCCGCGTGTCAGCAACAAGTACGTGGTGTCTCTCGGTGCCGTCGAAGGTCTTGGCGAGCCGAGGCATCATCTCCGCTCCCATCATGAGAATGGACAAACCGAAGCGCGCGAATCCGGAACTGACCGCGGGCGTGCCAGAAAAATGGGTCCAGGCAGCAAAGTACTGGTATGAAAACGGCACGCGCTGCTCTCGGCTGCGACGGGCGGACTACTATTTCGTGCTGGCAGTGGGGCGCTGGCTCGCAGCAGAGCACCCAACCATAAGGTCCCCGGAGCAGTGGGACTGGAACTTGGCCGTTCAGTGCTTGACGATGATTACAAATATGCGGTGTGGTGACTGGAGAGCACCAGGCGTTGCTCCGTGGGGTTGGCGAAAGCACTACAGCAGACCTCTCAAAGCGGCCACGAAGATGCAAAACTACACGGCGGTGCGCACATTCTTCGGGGACTTGCAAGAATGGCTCGGACATCGTCTGCCATCATCGACACAACGTTATGCGAAGATCACACCGACGAAACTGATGAAGTCATATTCCGACGCAGGATACTTCGGTCGCAATCTGCGGGCGATCGAAGTGCTCATCGACCAGGAAAAGGTTCGAGCCGGTGTCGGTGCAGAGGAAGCGTGGAAGTTCTACGATCTCGGACACGGCTACTGTACTTACGACTTCTTCGATGAATGTCCACACCGGATGGCGTGTGCAAAATGTTCGTTCTATATTCCCAAGGAATCTACGGCGGCAGCTTTGCTGGTAGGCAAGAGCAACTTGCTGCGTATGCGCCAAGAGATCCCTCTGAGCGAGGCGGAGCTGGCCGCTCTCGATGATGGGGTTTCCGCACTGGAGTCGTTGCTGAGCCGTCTTGCTGATGTTCCAACGCCCGCTGGCCAAACGCCCGTTCAGCTTCGTGCTGAATCCCTTGTGCAGATCGATGCGATGCAGCGGCGGACCGAAGCCTAAACGTACAAAAGGGCCCTCCGACAATGTCGGAGGGCCCGATGTAGGGCAGAGGCTAGTAATGAATCTCCTCGGATGATTCGGGAGCTTGCCCCGAAGCATCCGAGGCAGAGGCGACCGTCTCCGGTTGGGGTTCGCCGCGATCGAGCTTGCGCACGATGTCAGCGCGAATGGTCCAAGACGTGATCTTGGTCGTCGCCGACTTCTTGCTCTTGCCGTTCGGGCGCTCATACGTGCTGCTGACGAGTTCGCCCTCGACGAGGACGTGCGTGCCTTTCTTGATCGCCGTTGCGACGTGATCTGCCAGCCGCGGACGAAAGATGCAGACGCGATGCCACTCGGTCTTAAAGGCCCATTCGTCCTCGGCGGTCTTCCAGGAGCGCTGCGTGGCGACGGAAAGAACGGTGAATTTTGAGCCGTTGTTCCGCGCTTGACGTTGCTCCGGGTCAGCACCAACGAAGCCGACGAGAGTTACTGAGTTTAGGTAAGACATTTTTTGAATCTCCTTTTTCTTGCCCCATTTTCTTGGGGCACCCAGAAGCGAGGGGCTTCTGCTTCCAAGGCGAGCGGCTACTTTATGGGAGGGAACCCGACGTTCTTAGGGAGGAACCGGGAAAGCAGAAGACGCGAAGCTGCAGGACGCAGGAATTAGCCCGAAGCAGTGCCCAGGAAAATGAGTGGCAGAAAAAGGTCCGGCCTACCGGACTCAGTAAGAATCGCGTGAGGGTCCAGACCGTGGGAGGCAAGTTAAAGCAGAGGAAGGGCTGAAGTCGCGTGCTCTTTAAAGGCCCACTCTGAGCGAACCTTGGAGCCAGATAAATGCAAGATATCGTTGCGAGTGGTCACCCGTTTTCCGATCACTTCTATGGTACGCCAACTACGGGACGAGTGGCCGAGGGCTTAGTTTCCGAGTAGGCGACGATCCGGGAGCTATCGCGCGGGTGGCTCGAATCAAAATCCCGAGTACGGCCACCTCTAACCCGGCTAGCGTGGAACGGCTATCAGGGGTGATTCCGGAGTACTCTATTGCTTCTTGGTTTTGCCCGACCCAGCAACGCCCCGCGGATCGTCTGCCGGATTAACGTATTTAATCTCCCACGGGCCAGCCCCGTGTAACTGGATCACCGTTTCGCCCTTGGCCATCGCATAGTGATGCACCGTTGGTTCAAGGTATGCGAAGCTTCCGGGGGCAAATTCGTTCATCTTTCCTTCGTCGAAGGTATCACCCATGCCTACCTTGAAGACTCCCGAAATCACGGTGACGTGTTCGCGACGAGCATGGTGGTGCGGCGGAATCTTGTATCCGTCCGGCATTTTCAAACGCATGGTGTAGGCCCCGGGGGCCATCGGATTGCCTTCGAGAACGGACAATTGCGCTCCGGGAGGAAGAACATCGGGGGCTGCACCCCAGTGAATCGCATCCGGGGTATACGTCTTTGCATGTTCGGCCGATTTCTGCGCGTCAAGAGGCAGGGCGGCAGTAAACAAGAGAAGCATCGTTGCAATTCGTCTCATGGTCCACCTCCAAGCATAGTTCGATTCAAGGCCGGAAAAATGCATTGCACCAAGAAGCTATGGCACGCGCGCCATGTTAATTCAGAATCTTACCGCAGACAACCCTGACAGGGGTCATCGCGGCATTTGTTGCAGAATTGACGCTAAGGCGCACCAGCCAGGGAGTCAAATCACGCTCAGGGAGCAAGAGGTATCGGCTTATTCGCTTGGTTTCCGGGCGAACAAATTAGCTCCACGCACGCCGTACTTCCTGGCCGTGTTTTCTTTCGTGGTGCCACGAAAGCAATCGAAGTGGGCCGTTACGCGTACATCCTCAAATCCCAGGTCGCTCAAGAACGAGACTAGCTCTGCCTCCGGCAGAGCACCGGCGATTCAACCGGTCCACAAATCGATGTTGCGGCGCACGTCTTCGCCGAGTTCCGCATCGAGCACTATATCGGCAAGCTGTAGCCGTCCGCCGGGGCGCAATACGCGGAGGATCTCGGCGAACGCTTTATCTTTTTCAGGGACGAGGTTGAGCACACCATTGGAAATAATTACATCGATGCTGGCATCTGGTAGCGGGAGAGTGGTGGCATCGCCAGCGCGCACTTCTACGTTAGTCAGACCGGCAGCGACTGCCGAGGCGCGTGCCCGATCCCGCATGGTTTCGGTCATGTCGATGCCGATCGCGCGGCCGCTAGGACCAACTTTGCGGGCAGCCAGCAGCAGATCCGTCCCGGCGCCGCAACCGATATCCAGAACCGTTTCACCCTGAACAATCGGAGCAATCGCGTGCGGGTTCGCTATCCCAGCGAACGAGGCGGTGCATTCCTTCGGCAAAGCGGCTAACTCGTCCCGGTCGTAACCGAGGAGGTCCGCGGCGTACGCGGGACCGCGGTGGAAATGGAAGTCGCCATCTGGATCAGTAGCAACGCGCGAATAAACCTTGGACACCTCGGAACGCAGTACCAGCGTATCTAGATCAACAGGACAAGCAATTGCCATGTCAGAACCTCCTATTCGCGTTCTGTCCTACGGGCCAATCATACACCGCCTCCGC
>DATNME010000078.1:0-18838 GCA_035602385.1 Candidatus Dormiibacterota bacterium | reverse complement strand
AATATACGGTTGAGCCGCGCGAACTTTCTAAAACGAATCAGGAATACATCGAACACGCAATTAAGCTGGGACGCGAAGCCGCGGAAAAATGTCTGGAGCGCGCCAAACTTCGCGCCGACGAAATCGACCTGATCATCACGGTGTCGTGCACGGGATTCATGATTCCTTCACTCGACGCGCACCTGATTAATTTGATGGGTTTTCGCCCCAACGTCCGGCGCATGCCGTTCACCGAACTTGGCTGCGCCGCGGGCGCAATGGCGCTTGGGCGCGCCGCGGATTATCTGCAAGCCGTTCCGGAAGCCAACGTGTTGATCATCGCTGTGGAACTTCCCTCGCTTACTTTCCAGCGTAAGGATATTTCTCAAGCAAATCTGATTTCGTCGGTACTTTTTGGCGACGGAGCTGCTGCCGTGGTGGTTACCGGAAAGCCGCGCCAAGGCCCGAAAATTCTGGTTTCGGAGACTTACACGTTTCCCGATTCTCTGGGCGCCATGGGCTTCGATTTGCGCGACTCTGGCTTCCACATTCTTCTCGACAAAAATGTGCCCGAAATGATCGGCTGCAAGATTCGTGGATTAATGGATGGTTTTCTGGAACGCCACGGAAGAACGCAGCAGGACATCAAGGGCTGGATTCTTCATCCGGGCGGCTCGCGGCTGCTTGGCAACGTCGAGCAGGCTCTTGGCTTGACCAAAGCGGATACGCAACCGTCGTGGGATATTCTCGGCAGAGTTGGAAATCTTTCCAGTGCCACGATTCTTTTTATTCTTCAGGAGTGGCTCGAAAAACGGCCGCTGCAGCCGGGTGATTATGCTTTGGCGGCCGCGTTTGGCCCGGGGTTTAGCGCGGAATTTTTATTATTGCAATGGGAATAACGAGATGCTAGCCGGATTGCCACTAACCACAATCTTATTTCTGGCGTTGCTTCTAGTGGTTGCGGCGCTGCGAATCGTGGAGTTGAGAATTTCCCGCCGGCATCAGGCACAGCTCATAACGCAAGGCGCGGCCAAAGTTGCTGAACCGAGGTTTCGCTGGATGGTGGTACTTCACACCTTGGTTTTGGTCGGCGCTGCCGCCGAAGTTGTCTTTCTTAGACGGCCATTTTTTCCGGCTTTTGCGGCGGCCATGTTCTGTATATTTCTGGCGGCCAATGTCGTTCGATGGTGGGTGATTCGAACTCTGGGCCAGCACTGGAATGTGCAGGTGATGGATTCCACGCGTCTCGGCGTGATTTCTTCAGGGCCATTTCGCTTTGTCAGGCACCCGAATTATGCGGCGGTCTTTACGGAAATGCTTACGCTGCCTTTGATTCACACCGCATGGATCACTGCCGTCGCCGGTTCATTGGCGCACATAGTCGTGCTTTCACAGCGTCTTTCCACCGAAGAACGAATCTTGCTTGCAAATCCCGCGTATCAGGTAGCGATGGCTGGGAAACCACGGTTCATTCCCGGCTTGTTTTAGTTCTTGTGCGAGCGACATACTCGGTATGTCGCGGCGTGGTGTTCGCGGAGGGAGCGCATGATCCGTACCGCATCTTTAAAAGCCGTCGGCATTCTTTTACTTTTCTTTCCGGCATTTTTCTTTCCGACACTGGTTGCCGCGCAATCTTCCGAAGTTGGCCCGGCGTTCACCACCGTCCCCGAATTGAAGCAGGGCTTCACCTTGATGTACGAGCAGCGCTTCGCTGAAGCGCAATCCATTTTTATCGGCTGGGCTGCAAAAAATCCTGAAGAGCCTTTCGGTCAGGTGGCCCTCGCCGCCAGTTACTTGTTTGAAGAGTTTGACCGCCACCAAGTTCTGAGCAGCGAATTTTTCTTGAATGACAAACGTTTCCTGAAAGGCATCGAAGGCAAACCGGATCCCGAGCGCATTCGTCATTTCCAGGAAGCGATTGCGCTAACGCGGCGTCTGGCCGCAGCACGATTGAAAAAGAATCCACATGATTCGGACGCGCTTCTGTCTCTGACCATGGCTGCGGGAATGCAATCGGATGTGGCCAGCATACTCGAGAAAAAGGACATCGAAGCGCTGAAGCGGCTTAAAGAAGCAAACGAATACGCAAAGCAGCTTCTTGTGCAACGGCCGGATGCGAATGATGCCTACGTCGCCCTGGGCGCCGCCAACTATCTGATTGGCTCGCTCACCACCGGCGAACGGATGCTGCTATGGTTCGGGGGAATTCACGGAGACAAAAAATTGGGCATGCAGCAATTGCAGAACACCATCAACGATGGGCGATACCTGCAACCGTTTGCAAAAATTCTACTGGCACTCTCCGCGGAACGCGAAAAGCAATATGAACTTGCGCAGAAATATTTTGCTGAGTTGACAAAGGAATTTCCCAGCAACCCCTCGTTCGCTTTTGAATACAACAAAGCTATGGGCCGGCCTGTCCCTGCGCTCATGCACCCTTAAGATTTTTATTTCCTCCGCAAAGGCGGTGTCCGATGTTTCAAAAAGACCTTTTGAAAAATCGTGTAATTTTTCTGACCGGCGGTGGAACCGGTTTGGGTCGTTCCATGGCGCTGCATTTCGCAACGCTCGGTGCGCGCTTGTTCATCGTTGGGCGCCGCGAAGGCCCGCTTAAAGACACTTGCGCCGCCATCCAGTCCGCAGGGGGTAACGCGGCGTTTGCTACATGCGATGTGCGAGATTACGCGGCCGTGGAAAATGCGGCCACTGCCGCGGATCAATTTGGGCCCGTCGATACCGTGGTCAACAACGCCGCCGGCAATTTTATGGCGCGCACCGAAAAACTTTCGGCCAATGCTTTTAATTCCGTGGTGGGAATTGTGCTTAACGGTACTTTCCATTGCACGCAAGCTTTTGCCAAGCGCTGGATTGCAAAAAAAACAGGCGGCAATGTACTTAATATCGTCACCACGTACGCTGCCGCGAACAGCGGCTCTGGATTTGTCGTTCCTTCCGCTTGCGCCAAGGCCGGCGTTCTTGCCATGACCAGATCGCTGGCAGTGGAGTGGGCCAAATATCGTATTCGTCTGAACGCCATTGCTCCTGGACCTTTTCCCACCGAAGGCGCGTGGTCGCGCCTGATGGCTTCCAAGGAATTTGAAGAGCAGGCTCGCGAAAGAAATCCCATGAAGCGTTTCGGCAAACACGAAGAACTTGGCAACCTCGCGGCATTCCTGCTCAGCGACATGGCGCAGTACATCAATGGCGAGTGCGTAGTGATTGATGGCGGCCAATGGCTGCGCGGCGCGGGAGAATTTAACGATCTCGCGATGCTGCCGGATTCCGCGTGGGAGGCAATGGAGTCCGCCCGGGCCAAAAAATCGTGAAAATATTTATTGTGGCAACGCTTTTTTTCGTCGTTCGACGCGAACCGTGGCTACGCCAATCGGCTGCCCACCGGATTCCGCGTGCACAGTGACTTCTTCCAGCGCCGAGTTTTTCGGCTCGTTTTCCGCCAGCGCAGGAAAATTTATTTCCACCCGCGCCGCCACCACCTGCTTCGCTGGAACTGAATAATTTCCCGCGCCGCTCTGCACCGTCCACCCGGCGGGCAACTTGGCCGTCAATGTGATTTCCTTCGCCGCCGCTGTTTGATTCCGCAGCCAGAGTGGAATCACAATCGTTCCGGGCGCCTGCAACGCAATTTCCGGCGGTTCCGGATGAGGCAAATGCGTAAGCCCGTGCTCTCGCCGGAAGTCCGCGTAAAAGCTCCATATTCCCGCCAGCTCGGCGCTCACGTCCGGTAACGCGGGCCCTGGCACATTCTTTGGTCGCGCGAAGGCGATTGCTCCGGGTGTAATTCCTTCAAAAATTTCGCCTTTCAAACTCCCGCCCACCAGCGATTTTCCCAGGACAAAATGTTGCGCCTGCCCCCATCCATCCGGTCCAGTCGCCATTTTTTCAATCTGCGCTTCATCCATCTTGGCGATCGAATCGATATACGATTTCGCTTGGGTCTGATGTTCGCGGAAAGATTCGAGCGCCATCCGCCAATACGGCCGCTTCGCCGATTTGGAAATTTCTCTGACCGAGTATTCCGGTCCCAAGTTCGCGAACAGCGCATCGTTATCCGCGTCGGGGAAATAATAAATTTTCTTCGGCTGCCACGGCCGGAGGTTCTGCAGAAATACTTCCAGCCGTTTCGTGGGACCCGCCACTTGCTCGGGAAAAACTGTCGAGTCCCCGGAAATATCAAACGCTTCCGTCCCCAACACTCCTGCGGCCTGATGATCTCCGTGATCTTCTCCAATAAATGTTCCCGGCAAAAATGTCAGGATAACTTCTGGTCTGGTCAGCCGGATAATGCGGACCAGTTGTTCCAGCGAAGCGCCGTGCCCCCAGTTCGCCAGTGATTGCAAAACATTTTGGCTCGCCGTATCTCTTCCGCCGAGAAACCATGCGTTGGTGATGCCCAACGTGGCCAGCGCGCGCCGCGCTTCAATTTCGCGCACATCGCCTAGCGCGGCCGCTTGCTCGCTGCTCGATTCATTCCCACCGCTGCTGCCGCGCGTCCCGTAAACCACGGCCACGCGCTTGCCTTCGTCCATCGCTCGCGCGAGATACGGTGTCGCTGCTCCCTCATCATCTGGGTGAGCAACCACCAATAAGATGTCCGCCTTGTAGCGCTCGTCCGCCACGCGAACGGTCTGTGGAGATTGCGCCGAGCTTATCTGCGGTGCAAACAAAAAGATCAAAATTAAAGATGCTTTTACGAGACGCAGTGCCATCGGGCCCTCGGCTTATTCAACGCTGCTAAGCAACACTTGAGTCTAACGCGATTGCTAAAATCGGCGAAACGCACCGTGAAGCTCCAGGCGCGTTAGTCTACGGCTCGTATATCGATAACATATTTGACATACGCATTCTTGATCGATACTATGTTCATACAACACCATGCAAACCGTAAAAGTCTCTCCCAAATTCCAGGTGGTGATTCCGAAAAAAGTGCGCGAACAATGGGCGCTGAAGCCCGGGGAAGAGCTTCACATTTTTATTTTGGACGGTTCCGTTCGCTTAAGCCGTCCGCGCTCGATCAAAGAACTTCGCGGAATGGCGAAGGGCATGGTTTGGAAGGACAGCGATCGTGACCACACCGAGCGCTTCTAAACGCTTCGTGGTGGATTCGTCTGGTTGGATAGAATATTTCGGCAACGGGCCGAAAGCGGATTCTTTTGCGCACTATCTCGAGCGCCCTGAAGTTTTGTTGATCTCGTCGATCACCATTTACGAAGTTTATAAAAAATTGTTGAGCGAACAGAGAAATTACTTAGCCGAACAATTCCTTTCCCAAGCGTTCGCTTTTTACGACCGCGAAATTTATTTGAGTGCCGGGCTCGCGGCCCAGGCGGCCAAGATCAGCCTCCAGCATCAACTAGCCATGGCGGACGCCATCATTTACGCTACCGCGCAGGAGCATCGCGCTCAACTGGTCACTTCTGACGCGCATTTCGCCAACTTAGCCGGCGTCATTTTGCTGTGATTCATACTGTATTCCCGCACAACTTGACCCACCCGGCAGCCGCCGATAAGCTGATACTCTCTTTTTTCTACAGGTGCCCATCGCATGGAGCAGATTCAAGTCACATTGCCGGACGGCAAAGTTCAAGAAGTGCCCAAAGGCACCACGCCCGCCGACATCGCCAGAAACATTTCGCCTCGTCTCGCGGATGCGGCGCTGGTCGCTCGCATTACCCCAGCCGGGCGGGCGGCGTCGACTACACCGGATGACAGCGCACTCGTGGATCTGCGTGCTCCGCTCGATCACGACGTGAAATTGCAAATCCTAACGGAAAAAGATCCGGACGCGCTATTCGTTTTCCGCCATTCCGCCGCGCATTTGCTGGCCGCCGCGGTTCTCGATTTGTATCCCGACGTAAAACTCGGCATCGGTCCTCCCATCGACACCGGGTTTTTCTACGAATTTCTGCGCGAAGAACCTTTCACCCAGGAAGATCTCGCCAAAATTGAAAAAAGAATGCACGAGCTCGCCGCGCAGGATCTTCCCAACGAGCGCAAATTTATTCCCAAGCCTGAAGCGCTCGAAATGTACAAAAAGAGCAAGCAAATTTTTAAGTGTGAATTGGTGGAAGAAAAAGCGGTTGAGCCCATGGTGTCCTTTTATACCACCGGCAAATTCATCGACTTCTGCCGCGGCCCGCATATCCCTTCCACCAAGCGGATCACCGGCTTCAAATTAATGAATGTCGCCGGAGCGTACTGGAAAGGTCAAGAGGGCAACCCGCAGCTCCAGCGAATTTATGCCGCGTGTTTTTTTTCGCAGAAGGATCTCGACGCGTATCTGCACCGCCTGGAAGAAGCCAAACGCCGCGATCACCGGAAAATTGGCACCGAGCTTGATCTTTTCAGCATTCAGGAAGAAGCCGGCCCCGGCTTGATTTTTTGGCATCCGAAGGGCGGGTTGATTCGCACCATCGTCGAAAACTGGCTGCGCGAGGAATTAATCAAGCGCGGCTACGACATCGTCTATACCCCGCACATTATGCGCTTCGATTTGTGGAAAACCAGCGGCCACGCCGACTTTTATAAGGAAAACATGTTTGGCCAGGTGGAAGTCGAAAAAGCCGAATATCAGTTGAAGCCCATGAATTGCCCGGGCCACATTCTTATTTTCAAATCGCGTTTGAAAAGTTATCGCGATCTTCCAGTGCGCCTTGCCGAGCTCGGCACCGTCTATCGCTATGAGCGCAGCGGCGTGCTGCACGGGCTTTTACGCGTTCGCGGTTTTACGCAGGACGATGCGCACATTTTTTGCATGCAGTCGCAAATCGAAAGCGAAGTCGAGGCCTGCATTGATTTCGCTTTTGCGGTCATGAAAAATTTTGGCTTCGATAATTTCGAAGTGGAACTTTCCGACTGGGATCCCGCGCATCCGGAAAATTATGCCGGCAAACCGGAAGACTGGCACCGGGCCACCGCCGCGCTTGCCAACACCATGACGCGCATGAATATTCCCTTCAAAAAAATGGAAGGCGAAGCGGCATTCTACGGCCCGAAAATCGATGTCAAACTCATCGACGCTATCGGCCGTCCCTGGCAGCTCACTACCGTGCAATTTGATTTCAACCTACCGGCGCGATTTAGTTTGGAATATGTGGGCGAGGATGGCGCGAGGCATCAGCCATTGATGGTTCATCGCGCGCTGCTCGGTTCCGTGGAACGGTTTTTTGGTATTTTGATTGAGCACTACGCCGGAGCGTTTCCGCTGTGGCTCGCGCCTGTGCAGGTGGAAGTTTGCCCGGTCAGCGAAAAAGTGATCGACTACGCCCGGCACGTTACTGAAACTTTAAAGAGCCATCACTTGCGTGTGCACCTCGACGATCGCAACGAAAAACTTCCCGCAAAAATTCGTGACGCGCAGATGCAGAAAATTCCTTACATGCTTGTCCTGGGTCCGAAAGAAGCGGAAGCCGGCACCGTTTCTGTGCGGCACCGAACCAAAGGTGACCTTGGCCCCAAGCCGCTTGTTGAAGTCCTCGAAGCCCTGCAAAAAGAAGTCGAGGCTCGCGCTACTAGCTCTTAACCTCGTGCGGGATTTTCCAAAGGTTTGCTAGACTTCGAAGGTGTCGGGGTTTCTTCTATGCTTTCCCGGAGACAGTTTCTCGCTCTCGCTCCAGGCGCTCTAGCCTCTTCCTTTTCATTGCCTGAAACACTCACGAGACATGTGCCCCCGCAGCACCTTGATCACATAATCGTTGGTTGCAGCGATCTCCAAAGCGGTATCGACTATATCGAGAAGCTATCCGGATATCGCGCGGAGATCGGCGGTTCTCACCCAGGCGTCGGCACGTGGAACGCACTGCTTGCCTTGGGCGGACGCCGCTATTTGGAGATTCTCGCTCCTGACCCGCAGCAAGACCAGCAGCTTTGGCCCGAGAAGCTCCTTCAGTTAACCGAACCTTTGATCATCGGCTGGGCGGTGCGCCACAAGGATCTGGACAATTACGCACTTTATCTTCGCAAAATCAATGTCCCATGTATCGGCCCTCGACAAGCTTCGCGCACTAGACCCGACGGCCGGGAGTTCCGTTGGACTTTTCTCACGCTGCAGGACGACAAACAAGGCCTTATGCCCTTTTTTATCGATTGGGACAGCGCCTCGCCACATCCTTCGGACGAAGCACCGGGCGCTTCGCTTCTCATGGAGTTTTCCGTAATAGGAGCTCCACTCCCGAGCCCTTCGCCTCGCCTCGATATCAAGAAAGGTCACAGTCCCGGTCGAACATCCCAGCTCCAGGCTAAGATTGCTGGTCAGTTCGGCGTGTTCGAGCTTGTTTCCAAGGCGAGCCTGGTCGAAGATCGATCTTTGCAGCCGCGGCAATAAGGCCGCAACGTCGGCGCAGCTTTGCTACTTGTAGCTCCATCCCCGCCGCATGCTATACTTTGAAGCCCGTTCTTGAGTCGGCGTCGCTATGGATGGACGCCTCGGGGTGGATTCAGGTTCATGTCCCGCGGTTTAGGGCTTTGAAGCCTTGCAAGCCGTTTCTCGGCCCTTGCAGAACAATTTGTTAGGGGGAAATATCGCAGAGCGCAATTTCCGGCAGCAAAGTGACCGCATCCGCATCAACGAAAAAATCCGTGCTCGCGAGATCCGGGTAATTGATGAAGATGGCGGCCAGTTGGGTGTTTTGCAACCTTTTGAAGCCATCAAAATGGCTCGTGAACGTGGCCTGGACCTGGTGGAAATTTCGCCCACAGCCGATCCACCGGTTTGCAAAATCACCGATTACGGCAAATATCTTTATCAGGCCAATAAAAAAGCTCACGAACAGCGCAAAAGCAGTCGCGGCTCGCAGCTAAAAGAAGTCAAGTTTAGGCCCAATACCGCGGAGCACGATTATCAGGTTCGCAAAAGCCAGATTCTTCGTTTTCTCGGTGAAGGCCACAAGGTTCGCGCCATGATTTTTCACCGCGGCCGCGAAATGGCGCATCAAGAAGTTGGCCGCACCAAGATGAACCGTCTGTTGATGGAAATTGGCGATCAGGGGCAGATCGAAACGATGCCGCGCATGGAAGGTAACGTTCTCGTGGCGTTGCTGGCGCCAAAAAAAGGCGCTCCGGTGGGCAAGCCCGCTGGGCAACCTGCCAACGCATCGCAATCGCAGTAAATTTAAGATTTATCGAGAGGATTTACGTAATGCCAAGAAATTCCACGAAGCCAAAATTGAAACTCAAAACGCACCGCGGCGCGCGAAAGCGCTTCAAGGTAACCGCCACCGGTAAAATTCTGCGTATGCATTCCGGCAAGCGCCACTTGCTGGGCACCAAGCGCTCAGGACGTATGCGCAAGCTCAAGAAGCTTACGCTGGTGAGCAAAGCGGACGCGCGCAACGTGAAGCTGTTGCTTCCTTACGCGTAGAGCGAAACGATTTTCTTCGTACGATTTTCCTTGTAAAGGGAAATGCGGAGCGGTTCTGCCAAGCGCAGAGATAACTCCGTACTACTGAGCCAGGCAGCGCTTCACGGGTGCCTGCCGGCCGGTATGCTGCGTTTTGCGGCAGGCAGTTCATCAGAGACAAACCCGCTGCGTTACGCGTTTGTTCGCGTTTCCGCATCTTCGTTTGTCTCCCAATGATTGCTCGTAGTGCAGGTTTGTTTTTCTATTGCTTAATTTTGTGTTGATTCGAAGGAGAAACTCATGGCTCGCGTAAAACGCGGTACCAAACGCCGTGCACGGCGCAAGAAATACCTCAAGAGGACAAAAGGTTTTTTCCTCACCAAAAGCAAGCTGTACCAATCCGCGCAGGAAGCCGCCAATCGCGCGGATCGTTATGCGTTTCGGGATCGCCGCGTCAAAAAACGCCAGTATCGCCAATTGTGGATTCAGCGAATTGGAGCTGCCGCGCGCAACAACGGTCTCACCTATGGTCAGTTAATCCATGGACTGAAGGCCGCCGGCGTCACGCTCGACCGCAAAGTGCTGTCGGACATGGCCGTGAAGGATGTCGCGGCGTTTTCGCAACTCGCGGAAACGGCTCGCTCCGCCGCGCCGCCGCAGAAAAAACTTGCCAAGAAGGCGTAAGGTCTGGACGGCAGGCACCTGTAGCGGCCACCTTCCGAGGCCTGCCTGCCGCAGGCAGGCGGGCGCCTTTTTGCGAAGAAGGCGCAACCTTCTTCGGCTTTCTGATTAAAGTTATGACGTAGAATCTATCTCGTAGGGGCACGATATATCGTGCCCCTGCTGTTGATGCAAACCCACGATTATGACCAACGTCGAAAATCCCGCCGAAAAAACTCTGGCCGAACTCGGCGTCACTGAGCCATCTGGTGTGGCCGCCAAATTTGCCGAAGTTCGGGTCCGCTTCGACGCACAACTTTCGGCAGCGGTTCCGGGCGAAACGAGTTACACAGTACTGAAAAACGCCTGGCTCGGACGAAAGTCAGGCGTTCTCACGCTGATCACCGAAAACTGGCTCAGGTCGGCTGCTCCCAGCCTAAAACCTGTCGTTGGGCAATCGCTCAACGAGTTGAAACGCCATCTCGAGGAAAGCCTGGAAAAATTCCGGCTGGCCGCTGATAAAACTTCCGAAGAGTCGGCTCTCTCCCGCGAACGCGTCGATCTTTCTCTTCCCGGAGTTGTTCACCCCGTTGGCTCGCGCCATTTGATTCGCCAGGTTTTCCAGGAAATCGAAGACATTTTTGTGTCAATCGGTTTTTCTGTGGCCGAAGGGCCGGAAATCGAAACGCCTTATTACAATTTCGAGGCGCTTAATATTCCCGAGCACCATCCGGTGCGAGACGATATGGACACCTTCTATATCGACTTGCCGCCATCGCCGGAAAAAAAATCTGCTCCCGGCCAATTTTTACTTCGTACGCACACTTCTCCGGTGCAAATTCGCACCATGGAAAAACGCCAGCCGCCGGTTCGCGTCATCGTTCCCGGAAAAGTCTATCGACGCGATAATCCGGACGCCACGCATTCCTTCATGTTTCATCAAATCGAAGGGCTGGCCGTCGATACCGACATTACCTTCTGCGATTTTACCGGTACCATCGAATATTTCGTGAAACAATTTTTCGGCTCGGGCGTCACCACGCGTTTTCGTCCCAGCTACTTTCCTTTCACGGAGCCTTCCGTGGAATTCGATGTCTCCTGCCCGTTTTGTGGTGGTAGCGGCACGGCTGCTGGCGGCGGAACTTGCTCGAAGTGCAAAGGCGCTGCGTGGATTGAACTTTTTGGCGCCGGCATGGTCGATCCCGCCGTCTATGGTTTCGTAAATTACGATCCCAAAAAAGTCAGTGGCTTCGCTTTTGGAATCGGAATCGACCGGCTCGCCATGCTCAAATACGCCATCGACGATATTCAGGTTTTCTTTCAAAATGATGTGCGCTTCTTGCGGCAATTTCCGTAAATAATAGTTTTTTGCCTCTACGATGACTTTCGCCGACTCCAAACAACGCTTCTCAAATCGCGTCGCCGATTATGTTCGCTATCGCCCGCGTTATCCTGAAGCGGTTTTGGATTTTTTGCGCTCGGAATGCAGCCTCCGGCCGGAACACGCAATTGCCGATATCGGTTCCGGCACCGGATTTCTGAGCGAGTTGTTTCTCAAAAACGGCAATCGCGTATTCGGCGTCGAACCGAATGAAGGAATGCGCCAGGCCGGCGAAGATCTTTTAGCGCGGTATCCGAATTTTGTCAGCGTGAACGGTTCCGCGGAGGCCACAACGCTTGCGGCTGCGAGTGTGGATTTCATTACCGCCGGCCAGGCGTTTCACTGGTTCGAGCCGGCTACTGCTCGACGCGAGTTCCAACGAATTTTACGACCGCCAGGCTGGATAGCAATTCTCTGGTACCATCGGCCGCTCAACAAATCGTCTTTTACCGACACGTTCGAGGATTTGCTGATCCGCTTCGGCACTGATTATGAAAAAGTTAGAGACGCTTACCCAAAAAGTAAAGACATTGCGTCTTTTCTGGGGAATAAAACGTTTTCTACGCGAGAATTTCCTTCTACTCAGGAATTTGGACGCGAGGGGCTGACCGGACTTGTTAAAAGTACTTCCTATGTCCCGGACCAAAATCATGCAAATTACGCGCCGATGATGGTCGAGTTGGAAAAACTTTTTCGCGAGAATGAAAAGGATGGACTGGTGCGTTTGGAAAATACGACAACCGTGTATTGCGGCCGTCTTGATGGAAACGGAACCAACTTATGAAGGTTGTGTACAACTGGCTGAAAGAATTTGTCCCGGTAACAGCGTCGCCGGAAGAGCTTGCATCGCGGCTGGCGTTAGCCGGAACAAATATCGGCGGCATAGAAAAAGGCGCGCACGGCGCGATCATCGACGCGGAAGTAACTTCCAATCGGCCCGACTGTTTGAGTCATCTCGGAATTGCACGCGAGGTTGGCGCGATTTACAAGCTGCCACTAAAATTTGTCGCGCCCAAACTTGCAACGGCATCGGCCGCAAAAACCAGCGAGGCCATAAAAGTTGCAATTCGTTCGCCCGAACTCTGCGCACGCTACACCGCACGCGTGATTCGCGGCGTGAAAATTCAACCGTCGCCGCAATGGCTAAAGGACCGGCTGGAAGCTTCGGGCATCGCCAGCATTAACAACGTGGTGGATGCCACGAATTACGTGATGCTCGAACTTGGCAACCCGCTTCACGCCTTCGACTACGACAAAATCCGTGATCATTCCATCGTGGTGCGCCCCGCGAATCCCGGCGAGAAAATGCGTACGCTCGACGGCACGGAACGCACGCTGGATCCGAATATGTGCATAGTGTGCGATGGCGACGGGTCGCGTGCGATCGGCAGCGGCGTAATGGGCGGAGCGGAAACAGAAATTTCTTTCTCCACGAAAAATGTTTTGCTGGAATGCGCGTGGTTCGATCCAATTTCCATTCGCCGCGCGGCACGGTCCTTGAAATTGCATACCGAAGCTTCCACGCGATTTGGCCGCGGAGTGGATCCGGAAATGGCGGAGGTTGCTTCACGCCGCTGCGCGGAAATAATTTTACAAACTGCGGGCGGAGAATTGCTTTCCGGGGTTGTGGATATTTTCCCCGGGAAGCGCGCGCCAAAAAAGATACTGCTTACCCGAGCGGAAATTCTTCGAGTGATGGGCGCGGATGTTCCCGACAAGGATCTGGAAAATATTCTCAGCGCGCTGGGTTTTTCTCCGTTGCGCGTGGACGCGAATCGCGGCGCGGAAGGTTCCATTCTCGCGGCGTGGGAATGCACGCAACCTTCCTGGCGAGCGGACGTGGAACGCGAAATTGATTTGATCGAAGAAGTCGCGCGTATTTTTGGGCTCGATAAATTTCCACCGCGTTTGCCAGCTTCGCGGCAGGGCGCCGCGCGCCTTCCGCACTACGAAGCAGAAACCCGTCTGCGCGAAAAATTGATTGGATTGGGTTATCGCGAAATTGTCACCATCCCTCACGTCGCCGAAGAACGCAATGATTTATTCCGTCCGCAAAATTCGACGCCAGCGCGGCTTGCGAATCCGCTTTCCGAAGAAGCGGGCGTTTTGAAATCCACGGGATACGTAACCATGGTGGCGGCGCTCGAATGGAATTTGAATCACGGGCAGCGCAACGCGCGGCTTTTTGAAATTGGGCATCACTACCGGTTGCGTGAAGGCAAGCCGGTGGAAACCAGAATTCTTACGCTGGGCGCAACGGGAGAGTCGCGCGAAAAAAGTATTTACGATGCGGCGCGCGATTTTTCTTTCGCCGACTTGAAAGGTGAACTCGATGCCGCCGGCGAACTTGCCGGAAAATTTCGCTGGGAGCAAGGCGGCCCTGAATTTCTTCACGCGGCGCGGCGCGGAAAACTTTTCCTCGGCGAAGGGGAAATTGGCGCAGCGGGCCAGCTTGCAAAACGCGTTGCCGACAAATTGAAATTGCGCCAGGATATTTTTCTCGCCGAACTGGAACTTGGCCCGGTGTATTGCTCGTATTACGGCGTTAAGAATTCGCGGCACTACGAACCGCTTCCTCGCTTTCCGGCTGTCGAGCGCGATTTTTCATTGCTGCTCGCGGACGGCACGCCATTTGCAGATGTGACCAGGACAATTCAATCGCTCGGTATCGCGGAAATTATTTCCATCGAGGCCGCGGATTTGTTCCGCGGCAAAAATGTTCCCGCGGGAAAATATTCTTTGCTGGTGCGCGTGACATTTCAGAGCCGCGAAACCACGCTTACGGATTCCCAAATCGCGGAGTTCTCCAGTAAAATCATCGCCGCGCTGGAAAAGCAACTGGGCGCGCAGCTTCGCGCCAGTTAGCGCCTTTTGCGCGAGTTGAATCGCGTTGTGCAATTTTCGGATTAGCAATTTTGGAGCGGGCCATGAGTTCACCGGTAAAAGTACAAATTTTTGGGCAGACTTATCCGATTGGTACGGACTTGCCGCAAGAGTACGTGCAGAAATTGGCGGCACACGTGGACGAAAAGATGCGCGCGATTGCGGAAGCTACCGGAACCGTGGACACGCAAAAAGTTGCGGTGCTGGCGGCGCTGGCGATTGCCGACGAACTTCACAGCGTGCAGAAAGATCGCGGCGAGCGGGAAGAAATGTTGCGCGAACAGGCGGAACGTTGTTTGACGCAGGTTGAGCGCGCGTTGAAGCAGACTGCGTGATTGCAAATGGCGCTGCGTGGCTGGTGCGCAGCGTTCCCATCGAAAAGACGAAGAGAGATTCTTCGCTGCGCAGGCCGACCCTCCGCAGGAGCGGAGGGAAGGAAAAGGTCGGCCTGCTCCGCTCAGAATGACGGGGTGGGGGTTTGCGCTCGGGCTGACGGGGATGAGGTTTGCGCCTGCCTGCGCAGGCAGGTTCGCAATGTGAGGGCTGGCGTTTTCGCCCGAAATGATGGGAGCCAAGTCGCGGCTCGATGGGATAAGTGGCGTTCTCATGGGTTATTGGCTCCAGTCGGTGGGGGAGCGATCCCAGCGGTGCTTTTGTAATTTTGCGTGGAGATCGGCGGGGAGGGGACCTTTATCGCTGGCGGCGATATTGGATTCTACGTGGGGCGGTTTGCGCATGCCGGGGATGATGGTGGCGACGTCGCGATTGTTGAGGATGAAGCGCAACGCCATTTCCGGCATCGAAGAGCCGGCAGGAACGAGCGGCTTGAGCGCGTCGGCGTGACGGACGCTGGACTTTAAATTTTCCGGGACAAAATAGGTGTTGCGCCAATCGCCTTTGGGCCAGGTGCTTTGCAACGTGAGATGGCCGGTGAGCGTGCCTTCGTCAAAGGGAACGCGCGCGATTATGGCGACATCTTTTTCGCGGCAGGCGGGAAAAAGCGCGTCCTCGGGATTCTGGTCGAAAATATTGTAGATGACCTGGACGGAGTCGATGAGGCCAGAGCGCACGGCGCGGATTCCGTTCCAGGGTTCCCAGCGATTCTGGCTGATGCCGACGGCGCGAACTTTTCCGCTGGCGCGCATGGATTCGATGGAGCGGGCGACGCGGTCGTCACTGAGCCAAGCGTCTTCCCAGGTGTGAAACTGCATCAAGTCGATGGCGTCCGCGTTTAAATGTTTCAAACTTTTGTGAACGTATTCCTCGATGTACTCCGGCGGATAGGATTCATCGAGAGAAAATTCGCGGCGTCCGGGCCAGCGGCGATTTTTTGGCGGAATTTTTGTGGCGGCGTAAAGTGTCTTGGCCCGTCCGCCGCTTGCCGCGGCTCCGGAATTGGCGCGCAAAATTTTTCCGAGCAACTCTTCGCTGTGCCCGTCACCATAGGCAAACGCGGTGTCGAAAAAATTGCAGCCAAGATCGACGGCGCGTTGCAGCGCGCTGAGAGATTCGGCGTCTTCGGAGCCGGTCCATCCGGCCATGCCCCACATTCCGTAACCAATTTCGCTGACATTCCATCCGGTGCGGCCAAAGCGGCGGTAGTTCATGGTGTGCTCTCCTGAAGTGGAGCGCACATTATACGGGGAGTCGCGGTCTCGTGCAGGAGCACGGCCCAGAGCGGGTGTTCGGAAAGACAGAATCTTCGCTCTCGATCGTCGCTCGGGCAGAATCCCTATCGGATTCTTGGCTAAGTCCAATAAAATAGACCCCCCCTCCCCCTTTTTCATAAGTGTTCATTCTAAAGGAAGATAAAGCCCTTTGTTTTGATACACTTTTGCGGCTTTTGTGGGAGTTTCAATTTGGAACTGGGAGTGGAGTTGGACGAAACAGTGTGGCATGTATTTTGTACTAAGTCAATAGATAACGTAAGGGCTACTGGCGCGCAAGGCGAGGAATACGCGTCGTAGCTAAGGAAGAAGTGCAAATTGCGGTTTGGTTCTCAGAACAGCCGAAGGAAGCCCGTGTGCGATTTGCCCCATACCTGCGGATAGCAAATAGAGACTGATGGGAGACAAACCGTAAGGCGATGGGCGAATGAATGGCGTTGACGCTCCAACGGATGTGAAACAAGTTCGCGCGCGTATCCGGAAAATGAACGACGAGCAATTGCTGAAGTACGGACAGGCGGCAAAATATATGTGTTCTCGCGCCAATATGGGGAAACCACCGAGAGAAGCCTTTCTCTTGCAGTTGCACGAAGCGCGGGAAGAATTGGAAGCGGCGCAAGGAAGAGGCAAAGATAGGTTCAGAAGCCGGATAACCCGAATGATTCAGTGCCCGATAGCCGCACGCAGACACAAAAGTAGTATCATCCCGCTACATTGATTGGAGGTGGCGACAATGCGGAAATACGTCTTAACCGCAGTGCTGTCCGCGTTCGTTGCTGTGTTCCTGTACGCTCACGCCGTTCCGCACGAAATCAAACATGCGCCCACGCTTCAATCCTGTTCTGCTGACCTAAACCTATGGAGCGCCCAGATACCGAACTGGCCGGATCCAAGCCCGGAACAACTGCACGAAGGGGTGAAGACTCTGACTGTAGAAGAAATGTCTCGAAGAGTTTTATATCTCAGCGATTGTATTAAGGCACATCCAGTATTACAGCGAAGCAAGCCTGACGAACCTCCTACTTATTTTTCCCTGTTTATGTTCTACAACGGCGAAAGTGGAGATAGATACCTTAACTTTCTCGTCCGTCACAATCTCTTCTTCAAGTTCAAGCAAGAAGATGAAACGGGTAAACGTTAGAAGCGACGCGAATATACCTCAGGAGTAACACCGATGGCCGACGAGAAGAACGAGTTCGCGCACAATGTTTTCATTAGCTGGTCCGGGAATCGCAGCAAGCACGTTGCTGAAGCTCTGCGCGACTGGCTTCCTCTAGTACTCCAGGCCGCCAAGCCCTGGGCTTCCAGCACAGACATCGACAAGGGTAGCCGCGGCATAGCGGAAATTACCAGGGCGCTCGAAAATATAAAGGTCGGCATCATCTGCCTAACGCCGGAAAATCTGTTCGCAAAGTGGATTCTTTATGAGGCGGGCGCTCTTTCGAAAACTCTCGGCAATCGCGTCTGCACGTATTTGCTAGATTTGGAGCCGAAAGACGTATCGCCGCCTTTGGGAGATTTCCAGGCAACGGTTGCGAAGAAAGAAGATACGCGGCTGCTGGTCAGGACGCTGAATAAGGGACTTGATTCCCCGGTAGGAGAACAGGACCTCGAGACGATATTTGACGCGCTCTGGCCAAGACTGGAGAGCGCGCTAACTTCGGTGCCGAAACCTGAGACAGCAATTCCGCCAAAGCGGTCGTTGGAGGATATGGTCGGGGAAATTCTTGATCACACCCGGACGATAAACGCCAGGACGAGTCCAAGCGTGAATGCCTTCGAAATACGCAGCAGACTGTTCGATGACGCCATACGCAAGAAACTGTTCTCGGACGCCTTCGTGGAAACTCTGACCGCGATTAACCCCGAGGTCAAAGATAGAACATACTTCAATCTGTTCGGCAAGGAGCTGAACGAGCAGCAGCAGGCCGCAAAGCTCCAAGCCATGAAGGCCCTGCAGGAGAAAAAAGCAAAAGAAGGAAAGCGGGAGCCAGAGCAGGAGCGGAGAGAAGGGGACGATAGATAGGGGGACGGGAACGGAATGGTGCTCCCAGAAAAGCGCACGTTGTCGCGATGGTTGCTGGAGATCGCGGATGCGATGGCCTGCGCGTCCATATCGAGGGCGTCGACGTGGCTGGCGGAAGTCGAGAAATACATGTGATCGTAGAAGCCTTCTCCGCAGCAGAGATCCAAAACCTTATCGCCGGCTTGAATGGCTTGCGCGCCGAGCACTCCGCGTTCCTGCCAGTACCAGAATTGCGGTCCATGCAGGAAATCGAAGCGATGATCGAACCAGTGAAGGCCATAGCGGCTCCAGAGCTTGGTGTAGAACCAGGCTAAAGCGCGGCCGAGACGAATGTATAGGGAAGCGATTGCGCTGAGGAAGCGGAGTGGGAGCGTGGCGTTACTAGTAGTGTAGCATAAGGGTGTGATAATAAAATTAGAAATTAATGGATGAGCACGGCTGGTGTTGCGTCGAGTAGAAACCGTGTGCCGCGCCTACGGCGCTCGGAATGTTTAGGGGCATGGGACCCAGCCCTTACGGGCTGGGCTAACGTGTGGCGCACCTACGGTGCTAAGGAGCGAAACGCGGCGGGAACGAAAGGCGGGGAGGAACGGAACCAGGAATGGAAAACAAATGGCTGCCCGAAGAATAAGAGAGAAACGAAACATCGAGAAGCGGGTGGAAAAAGTTAGAACCAGTCGGAGCGGAAGGCGATCCACCAACTGAGGGCGAGGATTGGAATGGTGGCGGCGACAGCCCACCAGAAGGGCAGGAAGAGGTCGGCGATCAGGCCGAGGGCGGCGAAAGTGAGCCAGAACATTTTCTTCTGCATGGAATGATTGTAGGCGGAAATGGCGGGGGTGTGGAGAGGGAGGGAGTACGAGGTGGCAACGACGCGCTGTGTGGCG
>DATNME010000077.1:0-100660 GCA_035602385.1 Candidatus Dormiibacterota bacterium | reverse complement strand
GTACTTTATCCCAAAGAAGCGGCGAAATTTTGTAGCCGACGATGCGGTCGAGGACGCGGCGAGCCTGTTGGGCATCGACCAAGTTGGTGTCCACCTGACGCGGGTGATCGAAGGCGGCGCGAATGGCCTTGGGAGTAATTTCGTTAAAGGTGACACGAAAGATTTTTTTCGGGTCAATTGCCAGGATTTCTTTTTTGGGCTGATCGGGTTCTTCTTTTACCGGCTCTTCGGGCTTGGCTTTCTTCTTTTTGAAGCGCGAAACGGTGGGTTCCTGCTCGGTGAACTTTGACGGTTTGGAAAGGACCATGGCCAGATGCGCGGAGATAGCTTCCCCTTCGCGGTCCGGGTCACCAGCGAGATAGACGGCGTCGGCAGAAAGGGCGGCCTTGCGCAGATCGTTGATGACTTTCCCTTTGCCGGCAATGATTTGCAGCGTGGGCTCGAAGATTTCGGGATCATCGATAGAAATCATTTTGCCGGGTTTAATGGCGGCAGCCGATTTTTTCGCGCCTTTTTTCGATTTTTTCTTTTTCTTTTTGCCGCCCTGACCTTCTTCTTCACCGGGCAGACGGATACCTATGGTTTTTTTGGGGAGGTCCATCACGTGTCCGATGGAGGCTTTGACGCTGTAATTGCGCCCCAAATATTTGTTAATGGTCTTCGCCTTTGCGGGCGACTCAACGATTACGAGCGAACGGGCCATGTTGCCTTTTTAACTCCGAACCGCGGGTGGAACGAATTCACAAAAAAACGTGTGTCCTTCTCGCCACCTTGAAACTGAGAAGCGGAACGCATTCAAGCAAGAAGATGCTGCACAATGCCTCGCGGATGCATTGATAAAGGAAGAAGGCGGCGATTCTGGCGCACTGGCGGCCAGATAACTCGAATCAGAGCAATATCTTAGTAAATTGTTTCCCAGGCAACTGCCGCACCACGTTTTTCATCTCCAGCTCAAACAGCGTAGCCAGAACTTCGGAAGAGTTCAAGCCGCTGGTTTCCACGATGTCATCAATATGCCTAGGGTGCTCGGCGTCGAGCAGGTCGTAGATTTTTTTCGCCGAGCCGGTGAGGGAGGCGGAGACCAGCAAATTGCGCTGTTCGGCTTCGGGGGCTTCGGCTTGAGTTAAGGCGGCGCGAACGGGCGTGGGGAGCTCTTCGATGACGTCTTCGGCGCTGGTGACCAGCTTTGCGCCTTGCTTGATTAAAAGATTGGGGGCGAAGCTGACGGACTGGGTGGCGTTACCAGGGACGCCGAAAACTTCGCGACCGAACTCCATGGCAAGACGCGCGGTGATTAAAGAGCCGCTGTACTGCGCGCCCTCGACGACCACGACGCCGAGCGGAATGCCCGCGACGATGCGGTTGCGGATGGGAAAATTCTCCGGGGCAGGATGCGTGCCCGGAGGAAATTCGCTGATGATGGCACCGCGCTCAAGAACCTGCTCGTAGAGTTTTTTGTTTTCTTTGGGATAGCAGACGTCGATGCCGGTTCCGAGGACGCCGATGGCGCGGCCGTGTACGGCCATGACTCCTTTGTGGCCGAGGGCGTCGATGCCGCGCGCCATTCCGCTGACGATTACCAGGCCGCGAGCGGCGAGATCGCGGCCCATGCGCTCGGCCATTTGCGATCCATATAAGGTAGGGCGGCGAGTGCCGACAATGCTGAGCGATGGGAGATTGAGAATGTTGGCGTCGCCGCGGACGTAGAGCAAAACGGGTGGGTCGTAAATTTGCAGGAGTGAGGCGGGATATTCGGGATCGCTCCAGTTGATGAGGCGGCAACCGATGCGGCGCACGGTGGCGAGTTCTTTTTCGGCGCGCTTGAATGCGTCCTTTTTATATATGGCCTGAGCGACGGGTGCCTGGAGGTTGCAAGCTTCGAGGCGCTTGAGCGGAGCGCAAAAGATATCGTCCGGGGCGCCGAATTCGCGGAGCAAGCGAGCGGAAAGACGCGAGGCTAGACCAGGCGTCAGGGTGAGAGCGAGCCATGAGAGGGAAGAATCCAGCTCCACGCCCGGAGCCTACCTTCCTAGTAACCAGTATGTCAAGTAATTCTCTATTTCTTATTGTTGGGACTCGCTCTATGCGAGAAGGAATAATTCTGTTGCTGCCAAAAAAGAACGTATCCTACCGGCTTGAAAATGAGGTATACCTACGAGAAATCAGGGTGAGAGACACAGCCGCCGTCGCCATGAGAACGCTATTTATCGCGCTTCGCGCCACACTCTTTGCAACTGGCTTCTTTTTTCTCTGGAGATGGGTCGCACTAAGCCTTCACGACCGTTATGACTCGGCTTTTAGCTTCGCGGTGCCTGGCTGGGCGCGCGCTGGGGGCATAGCCTTGATGTTCATTGGCGGAGCTGTCGCACTAGCCTGCGTTGCGACATTTATAACCAGAGGGGAAGGCACGCCCGCGCCCTTCGACCCACCTCGCAAATTCGTTGCCGACGGTCCATATAAGTTCGTCCGCAATCCGATGTATATCGGCGGTTTCATCGTTCTTCTGGGTTTCGGCCTCTTCGAACAGTCGCCGGCGATTATTGTGTTCGCGCTCCCTTGGCTGCTATTGGCTCATCTTTTTGTGATTCTGTACGAAGAGCCGCACCTCCGGGCCACTTTTGGCGCTGGTTATGATGCCTATTGCCACTCTGTGCCACGGTGGCTGCCCCGACGCCACGCGCCGAAGGATTGATTCAGAAAACGGCTGAAAGGGCGATGCGCTGACGCGCTCCCCGGACCAAATGTCGCGGTCTTTTCCTTCAAATGCTTCATCCGACTTGAATAAAACGAACCGTTTTATATTCTCGACGACGACACCGAGAGAAATTGGCTCTGTTATACTGAGGTTTCTGCGAGAGTCGATCTGACGTGAGCAAACTGCGCATTTCCATTGTGCAATACCTGAATACGGCTCCATTGGTGCGGGGGTTTACGCACGGAGCTTTGCGCGGGAAATATGATTTGTCGTTCACGGTGCCGTCGCAGTGCGCGGAAGCGCTGCGGGACGGACGGGCGGACATTGCAATCATTCCGGCGATTGAATATCAGCGGATCGAGAACCTGGTGGTTCTGCCGGATATTGCGATTGCAGCCAAAAGAAAAGTACGCAGCCTGCTGCTGATTTCGAAAATGGCGATTACGGACGTGAAGCGAATCGCGCTGGACAGCGGTTCGCGGAGCACGCAGGCACTGTTGCGCATTTTGTGCGCGGAGCATTGGAAGATTTCGCCGGAATTTTTTGAGGCTGCGCCTGACGCCGAGAAGATGTTGAAAGATGCGGATGCGGCGCTGCTGATTGGCGATCCGGCGTTGCGGTTGGCGATGCAAATGGATGGCGAGGGGCAAGGCGAGGCGTTGGGAAACGGCTGGCACGTTTATGACATGGGGGAAGAGTGGCGGCGTCTGACGGGGTTGCCCGCGGTGCTGGCGGTATGGGCGGCGCGGCCGGACGTGGTGACGCAAGACGTGTTGACTGATTTTGCGGTGTCGCGCGATTACGGCCTGGCGAACATTGGCGAAATCAGCGAAGAGGCGGCGCCAGAGTTGGATCTGCCGGCGAAGGCGCTGGCTGCGTATTTGCGGGAGAACATTGATTTTTCGCTGGACGCGGAAAATCGCAAGGGGCTGGAACATTATTTTGCGCGAGCGGCAGCTATAGGATTGATTGAGCGCGCGAAGCCGGTGGAGTGGGCGTTAAGCGAAAAAGTTGCGGCACGATAAAGCGCCCCGGAGCATTCGGAAAGAGTAAGTTTCGAGTTTGCCGGTGTTATCCGCTAGAATTGAGCTAGAAAGCACGAGGCAAATTTGTGGGACTGAGCAAAACAGAAGCGATTGAAATGCTGCAGTCAGACGACCTGGTGGGCATCGGGATGGCCGCGCATCAAGTGCGGCTGAAAAAAAACGATCCGCGGGTGGCGACTTACCAGATCGATCGCAACATCAATTATACAAATTTCTGCACGGAGTATTGCTCATTCTGCGCGTTTTACCGGCCACTGGGCGCGAAAGACGGGTACATCCTGTCGTTTGAAACGATTTACGAGAAAATTGAAGAGATGCTGCTGCTGGGCGGGACCGGAGTTTTGTTGCAGGGCGGGCTGCACCCCGATCTGCAAATCGGATACTACGAAAATCTGCTGCGATCGCTAAAAACGAAATTTCCGCAAGTACACCTGCACTGTTTTTCCGCGCCAGAAATTTTGTGCATCGCGGAAGTGAGCGAATTGAGCGTTCGCGACACGATTCAGCGACTGAAGGACGCGGGACTGGACTCCATTCCGGGCGGCGGAGCGGAGATTCTGGATGATGAAATTCGCGGGAAGATCGCGCGGCTGAAGTGCACCAGCGACGAATGGGAAGAAGTACACCGCATCGCGCACTCGCTGGGATTGCGAACCACGGCGACGATGATGTTTGGCTGCGGAGAAGAACTGCGGCACCGCGTGAATCATTTCGAACGGATCCGGCGGATACAGGAAGATACCGGCGGGTTCACATCTTTCATCCCGTGGATGTTTGCGGCGGAAAATACGGCGCTGGGGAAAAAAGTGCAGGAAGCGACGGCGGTGGATTATCTAAAAACGCTGGCGGTGAGCCGGTTGTACCTCGACAACATCGATCATATTCAGTCGAGCTGGCTGACGCCGGGAATCAAGGTGTGCCAGGTGGGACTGCAATTTGGTGCGGACGATGTGGGAAGTATTTTGATTGAAGAAAATGTGGTGTTCGCCGCCGGGGTGAAGAATCGCACGAACGAAGGGGAGTTGCGGCGGATCATTTCCGACGCGGGATTTATTCCGGCGCAGCGGGATACGTTGTACCGGTCTTACGCGTTGAAGTAGGACGCGCGATTCAAACCGATTTTTTGGGAGCTAGACGAATTGCGATTTCTACCTCGGCTCCATCCGGAATGTCGAGGTCTTCAAGAGGATAAATAATGCCACTGCGGAATCGCGCGCGGACCAGGTGCGCCCGTTTTGCGGGTGGAGCGGCGGGCTTGGGAGGAGCTACGGGAGTGGAGACGCCGTTGGCTTCATCCATGGCTTGATTGGCGAGAAGATCGGCTTCGGCGTTTTGGTCGCGGTATATGTGATCGATGCGGAAAGATTCCAGCGACTGAGACATTTTTTTGGCGCGTTCAAAGAGCGGACGAAGATCTTCGCTTTTTACCTTGTACTGCCCGCGCATTTGTTTCACGAGCAGCTCGGAATCGCTTTCGATGCGCAGGGCGCGAATCGCTTTCGCCTGCGCGTAATCGAGGGCGGCGATCAAACCGTAATATTCGGCGACGTTGTTGGTGACGCGGCCCACGTATTTTTTTAGCTTGGCGACGATTTCGCCGCGTTCATCGCGAATCACCACTCCATAGGAACCGGGACCAGGATTGCCGCGGGAGCCGCCATCGATATTGGCGCGATACGCGGGTGGCGCAGGCTTGGGTGCGGCTGGCACATCGTTAAAAAGTTCAGCGGCGCGCGGGGGCTGGATTCGCTTGGGCATCAGGAGGTGGTCGCAGCGGACTCGCCGGGCGCGGATTGCTTGGGCGCGGTGAGCGGCTCCAGAGAATAAAAAATAAGGCCGCAATTTTCGCAGCGAAAAATTTCCTCGTTACTTTCGAGGAGAAGTTCCTGAATGATGTGGGGGAGAACGCGCATGCCGCAGCCGCGGCACTGATCGTCGCGGACCTGGGCGAGAGCGATGCCGTTGTGGCGTTTGGCGATGCGGGTATACAGCACCAAAACATCTTCAGGGATGGGGGCAGCGGCGCGGGCTCTTTCGGCGGTGAGCGCTTCCAGTTCTTTTTTCTCGCGCAACATAAGAGTTTTGATTTGTTCGCGCTCGGCGTTGATGATTTTTTCGTCTTCCTTGAGTTCGGCTTCGGCGGATTTCACGCGGCGCTCGGTTTCCTCAGCGGTCATCATAATTTCCAACTGGCGATCTTCGGCTTTGGAAGCTTCGGCTTCGGCGCTGGCAATTTCATGCTGCAAGGCTTTATAGGCTTCGTTGGTTTTTACCGCGGCGGTCTGATCGCGATATTTGCGCGCGCGATCTTTCCATTGCTGAGCTTCGAATTCAAATTTTTTGCGGTCGGCAAGAAGAACGGCATGAGCGTCTTTGGCGGTGGCGACACGTGCGCGGGCGCCGGTGAGTTTGGTGTCCGCTTGCAAGATGCGTTTGGGCGAAGCCTCGATTTCGGCACGCAGAGTGGCTATTTGCGAATCCAGGCGCTGCAACTCCAGGAGTTGGGGAATTGCGGGATGCATCCAGGAACAGTTTACCACGAGGTGCGGCTCCGGGGAGGGATAGGGTGGGACGGCAAGTACCGTTTGCGTGTTACAGAAGACTAGTTGACTTCGCGGACTTGCATCAAGGAATCGATGGCGAGCACCGGGTAGCGGATGGGGGAGCCGGCGGGGGCGGGGTCATGGCGAGCGGTGATGGTGAAGTCGGCGGCGGCGCAATCAGCGGAATAGAGGTAGCCATCGCGTTCGGCGCGCTTCATGGCGAGTGACTCGGAAGAAATAAGTTCGTCCATGGAAGCGCAATGGCCATTTTGCGCGATGAAACTGCGTTCAGCCTGGGCGATTTGGAGCAAATCCATGCGCACTCCGGTAAGGCTGATGGCCTGGGTGGGCGCGGTACCCTGGTCGGAGACCGGCAATTTTTTGAGAGAGTAGAAATAAATGGCGCAGGCGATCCCGGCTAGTGCAAGCAAACTCGCGAGAGCACGCATGAAGTGATTTTGAGATGGAGCGTGGTGGAAAACAATAGCGGCGAGGCGGGGCCTTGCGCAAGGAAACAACATTTACGCGAAGCGTGCAACGAGCTTGTAAAACGAGCCATCTAACCTGTTTGCTAAGAGAATATCCGCGTTCGTGGTGCTTCTTGGTGTGGCCTGAGGCAGTGGCGTACACTAAATACTTCGAATAGCCGTCTAAAACTGAGTGAGGCTTTCCCTTGATCCATTCCTGGAGTAGTCGTGTCATTGGTTTGTTTTTTGCGGTCCTGAACATTTCGGCATTGCAAGCGGCGACGCCGGACAGTGTGGCAAAACATTCGCCGATACTGGACGTTATGAAGGTGGAGCTGGACCGGTCCATGAAGACGCTGGAGAAGCAGGAACTTCCCGCGTACTACATGGGGTACACGATTACGGACACGCAGCACGCGACAGTATCGGGGTCGAACGGGGCGTTGCTGAGCAGCGACGAAGCGCGCAACCGTTGGCTGGAGGTGAGCGTACGCTGCGGCAACTACAACCTCGATAACTCACACAAGATTGGCGACCATCCATCGGCGGGAGGCGGGCCCGGGGCGCCGGTACCAGTTGATGACGATGCGGATGTTTTGCGGCGGGCGATTTGGCTGGAGACGGACCGGCAATACCGCGCGGCGTCGCAAGCGTGGATCAAAGTGCAAACGGGAAAAGAAGTTAAGGTGGAATCGGCGGAAGGCGGCGCGCCGGATTTTTCGCGCGAAGCACCACATGTTTATTTTGGTCAGCACGCGTCGTTCACGTTGGACCGCAAACCCTGGGAAGAAAAAGTAAGGAAATACACACGGCTATTTCGCGAATCACCAGCGGTGATCAATTCCATCGTGACGTTCACGGCGCAGGCACAAAACATTTATCAAGTGAGCAGCGAAAATTCGCAATTGCAGTTTGGGCAGACGCGTTACCGGCTGGAACTTTTTATTCAGGGCAAGGCTCCGGACGGAATGGATTTAGACCGCTACTACAATTTTGACTGGGTGGATCCCAAAGAGGCTCCGGATGACAAAGCGGTTTTGGCGGCGGCCGCGACTATGCGCAAGGAGTTGGAAGGACTGGTAGCGGCGCCGTTGAATGATCCGACGGTTGGCCCGGCGCTACTGACCGGGAGAGCGGCGGCGGTATTTTTCCACGAAGTGTTTGGGCACCGCGCCGAAGGGCACCGGCAAAAAGATGCGGCCGAGGGGCAGACGTTCGCAAAAAAAGTGGGCGAGAGGATTCTGCCGGAATTTTTGAGCATTGTTGACGACACCACGATGAGGAAATTGGGTTCGCAGGAGTTACTGGGGTATTACGAGTTTGACGACGAGGGGGTGGCTGCGCAGCGCGTTACGCTGGTTGACCACGGAGTGCTTAAGGGTTTTGAAATGTCGCGCTCACCACTGTTGGGCTTCCCAAAATCGAACGGGCACGGCCGCAGGCAGCTGGGGGCAAAACCAGTTTCAAGACAGGGAAACTTGATTGTGCAGAGCACCAAGACGGTGACGGACGCGCAACTACGGGCAAAACTCATTGAGTTGATTAAGGCGCAGAACAAGGAATTCGGGCTTTTGATCGACGACATCGCAGGCGGTTTCACATTTACCGGACGAGGACAGCCGCAAGCGTTCCAAGTGCTGCCGCTGGTGGTTTACAAAGTATTCGCCGATGGGCGGCCGGATGAGTTGGTGCGCGGTGTGGATATTGTGGGAACACCGCTGGCGGCATTGACCAAGATCGTGGCAACCGGAGATACATTGCAGGTTTTCAACGGTTATTGCGGAGCCGAATCGGGTTCCGTGCCGGTGGCCGCGGCAGCACCGGCGATCCTGACTTCGGAACTGGAAGTACAAAAGAAAGAATCGAAAACGGATCGTCCGCCGATACTGCCTGCTCCGGCGCTGGATGCTGAGGGCAAAAGCGGAAACGGGAGCGCCCAGTGAAAATTTTGAACCTGTTGAAAGCAATTTTGCTGGCGGGCGCTTTTGGCTGCGGCGCGGCGGCGAATGCGCAAACCACTACCAATGATAACGATCAGACGTTGCGGGCGATGCGCGACGAAATGGCACGGGCGAAATCCCGGCTTGAACTGAAAATCCCGGGCACGGATCAACCGGTGCGACCGTACTACCTTGAGTACCGGTTGCTCGATCTGGATGTTCGCGAAGTGGTGGCGGAATATGGCGCGCTGCTTTCCAGCACGCACACGAGAAATCGGGTGATGAATGTTGATGCGCGGGTGGGGAGTTACAAACTGGATAGCTCGAATTTTATCAGCGATGACGGCTTTCACGGATTCATCGGTCCAACCGGGACGGTGGGGATCGATGGAGATTACGATTCGCTGCGGCAGGATTTGTGGATTGCCACGGACCAGGCGTTCATTGAGGCGGTAGACAACTATTCGCGTAAACAAGCTTATTTGAGCAGCCTAGCGCGGCAATCCGACATCGATGATTTTTCGCCAGCGCAACCCATTCGCAAGATTGAAGCGCCCGAGACGCACGATTGGACCACGCGAAATTGGGAGCAGGAAGCGCGGGACACGTCGGCGGCGCTGCGCGCGTTTCCGCAAATTTACGAAGGGCACGTAACGTATTACCTGATTTATACGACGGAATATTTACTGACCAGCGAAGGCGCGGAGATTCGCACCAACCATAGTTTTGCTTCCATCGAAGCGGGGATGAGCTCGCTGGCGGATGGTGGAACGCAGTTGAATCATTTTTACACGGCTTACGCACCCAAGCCCGCGTTGCTGCCAGGTACCGAGGCGATCAGGAAAGGCTTGAACGTAACCGGGACGGAATTGATGGCGATGCGGGCGGCTCCTACGGCCTCGGATTATACGGGGCCGGTTTTATTCGAAGCGCGAGCGGCGGCTCCTTTGCTGGCGCAAATACTTGGACCGGCAGTGAATGGAGCGCGGCCACCATTGGCATTTCAGCCGGTGATGGAGCAAATGCTGAGCAACATGGGCGGAAAAAGCGATTGGATAGGAAAGATTGGAACCAGGGTGCTGCCCAAGGGCGTGTCGCTAATTGATGATCCGGCAGCAAAGGAATATAAAGGAACGCCGCTACTGGGCGGGTATTCCGCGGATGAGGAAGGGGTGGCGGCACAAAAAGTAAATGTTGTGGAAGATGGGACGCTGAAGGCACTGCTGATGTCGCGACGGCCAGGACCGGAAGGAAACGGATCCAACGGACACGGACGGTCGGCTTTTTTGAATGACGCCCGACCGACGATGAGCAATCTGTTTTTCAAGGCTACGGAAACGATGTCTCCAGCGGAGTTGAAGAGAAAATTCCTGGATGCCTGCCGCGCGGAAAAATTGAATTACTGCATTGTGGTCCGGGAGATGGACAATCCGTCACTCAGCTTGCTGCATCAAGAGGATTTTTCCGAGTTGTTGGCCAGCTTTGCCGGAAATGCGGCAACCGAGCGTCTGCCGCTAGTGGTTTACCGCGTTTATCCCGAGGATGGCCGAGAAGAATTGATTCGTGGCGCCCGGATCAGCGGGCTTAATGCGCGAAATTTGAGAAACCTCGGGGGGATCGGCAACGATGATTTTGTTTACAACTACATGCAGACGCAGGTGGCTGGGCTGGCAGGAACGGCGCTGGGGGCCTTTGGATCCGCGCAAAGCGGCGTCCCGGCGACACTCGTAGCGCCCTCGATTTTGTTTGACGAATTGGAAGTACGCGGGGCGCGCGAAGAACCGAAACGGTTGCCGTTGATTCCGGAGCCGCCGATGAAGGCGCAGTAGGCATCTTCACCAGATAGTTTCCAGGCAACACAACTAGAAACAAAAACCCTTGCCTAAACGAATGGTCTACGCAAAGAGATGGTGCGCGCCGCAATTGTTGCCAGAGATAAATTGCGATAGTGTACGAATACCTTGATATCCGCGCGATTGGTTCAGGTGGTTCGGGAAAAGAAGCGCGCCGCGCTGCTGAGCGTGGGTTCAGCGGTGTTGCTGGTATCGTTAAAAACATTTCTGGTGGTGAGCACGGACAGCCTTGGCGTGCTTTCCGAGGCGCTGCATTCGGGACTGGACCTGATTGCGGCAATCATTACTTTTTTGTCGGTCAGAGTTTCGGACCAGCCCGCAGACGAGCGGCACCCTTACGGCCACGGAAAATTTGAGAATTTTTCGGCGTTCATCGAAACGGGGCTGCTGTTTCTCACGGCGCTGTACATCATTTACGAAGCGTTTCATCGAATGCTGTTCCAAGATGTGCACATCAAGCCAAGCATCACGGCACTTGGTGTGCTGCTGGTGGCGCTGCTGATCGATGTGACGCGTGCGCGCGCTTTGCAGAAGGCCGCGAAGCGTCACGCTAGCGATGCGCTGGAAGCGGACGCATTGCATTTTTCGACTGACGTTTGGAGCACTTTGGTGGTGATCGCCGGAATCGTGCTGGTGTGGGTTGGCGAAACGTGGCGTATGCCGTGGTTGAATTACGCGGACTCTCTTGCCGGGCTTGCTGTAGCCGGGGTGATTTTGTGGGTTGGCGGCATGCTGGGACGCCGGACGGTGGATGCATTGCTGGACGCCGCGCCGGAAGGGTTGCAACGAGAAATTTCCAGCGCGGTACGACGCATGGAAGGCGTTTTGGATGTGGAACGCGTGAGGGTACGGCGCGCCGGAAACCGGCATTTCGTGGATGCGACGGTGAGCGTGGCGCGAACCGCGAGTCTTGAACAGGTTCACGCGCTAAGCAATGCGATTGAAGAGCGCATTGGAGAAATTGTTCCGGCGGATGTGATGGTGCACACCGAGCCTCGCGCGCCACAGGGCGAACACTTTTTTGAGGCAATCCGCGCGGTAGCGCAGCGTATGGGTCTTTCGATCCATGATCTTTCCGCGCAGCAGCAAGACGGCAAAATTTTCGTGGAATTACATTTGGAAGTCGACGAAAACCTGAGTCTTAAGGAGGCTCACCGCAAAGCGACGGATCTGGAAGATGCGATACGGCAACTTCGCGGCGCGACGACAGAGGTAAACATTCACATCGAGCCGCTGGGAAAACAGATTGCCACGCCGGACCAGGAAGCGGGATCGATGCGGCAACTGGAAATGGGCGTGGATGCGTATTTGAACGGACTAGCGGCGGAATACAACGACATTGCGAACTGTCATGACGTGCGAGTCAGACAAGTGGAACACCGGATTCTGGTTTCGTGTCATTGCGCGATGAAGAGTGCGCTGCCAATCACCACGGTACACGACGTGACTGCAACACTGGAAAGCCGCGTGAAAGAACGATTCCCGCAAGTGAATCGCGTCACGATTCATCCTGAACCGCTGGAAGATAAGTAGCGGCGGGGTTTTTTGGCGCAGAGTCAGACGCAATTTTTTTGCGCGGAGCAAAAAGTTGCGCGGCAAGGGCGATGAGCGCCGGGAAACAGACCAGCACGTAGCGCGGCTCCGGGGTTTCCAAAGTAGAAAGAAAAATAGTTCGCAACAGTATATAAAGGGCTAGAAGAGCTACGACTGGCCGAGCCGCGCGGTTTGGCCACAACCGGATTGCGCCAAAAATTCCGAGACCCACAAAAACAATATTGAGAAAAAAAAGGACGATAGTGACACGCTGATCGACGGGATCTTCCTCAGCCATCAGCGCAAGCGGGAAAACGTTGCCGGAAATGGGCAGTAACTCAATTCGCGGCGTGAACCAGATGCGCACCGAACGGCGAAGAGGAAGCCAGAGGTAGGTGCGCAAAGGATGGCGAGCGGTACGTTCGCGAGCAAGTTGCGCAAAGGCGGAATCTTCTTGCGGAGTCAGCGTGAGGTCTTCGTTGTATTGATCGAGAATGGCGCCTACTCGTTCCCTTTCCTCAGCGGAATCCAAGGCGTTCGAAGGAAGGTCGTCAATATTTATGGGCTCGTCGTTGAGCTTCCAAGGGACCAGATAGCAATCGCGAAACCGGTACAACCAGGTTTTTTCCCAGGAGACAAATCCGACGGGGTCCAGTTCGCCGGGAAGCATGGAATTCCTGGGCGCAAGCATTTCTATTTCGTGCAAGGTAAGGTAATTACGGATGGCCCAGGGAACAAGCGGCAAAATCGCGGCACTGCACATGAGCAACACGATTGTGGCGGTGTGGCGCAATTTTTCTTTTTTTAAGAAAAATACGACGTAAACGAAAATTGCCGTGACGAGCAGTAAAGGGGTTTCTGGCCGAAACAGCGTGCCGAGTCCTACGCAAAGACCCGCAGAGATTGCGAGCGCAGCCGGGGTACGTGGAATATAGCGGGAGTTTACCGCCGGGTTCTGGGCGGGACCCATTGTTTCGACGGATAGCCGGACAAAAAATAGCAAGGCGAGTGCGGTAAAAAATATGGCAAAAACTTCCGTTAAGGCAACCGCGGTGTAGTTTGCGGTGAAGGGACAAAGCGCCGCGAGCCAGAGCGCAACGGTAAAGACTCGTTTGTTGCGCGAAGGGAGGTCCGCTGCAATGTTCATGGCTTCGGCGAGAGATGCAATTGCGACACAGGTCAGCAAATCAACAAAAATTTGAGCGAGCATTACCGGGAGCCGGGCAGCTTCTCCCACTTTGCCACTCAGCGCATAAATGAAGGCAAGAAACGCGGGATAACCGGGCATACGCAAATCGGCGGGCACGGGTTGCCCGGACACGTTCATTGCGTAGACGTGATGCTTCAGCCAATTTGCGGCGATTTGTTCATAGATTACGGTGTCGCCGGAGTTGGCGGGATGTTTCAGGACGAAGAAAAGTCTTAACGCGAGACCGAAGGCAAGCGCGGTAACCGGGCTGGATAAAATTCGCTTCATGGATGGTTGGCATCTTACAATAGAGCGACGGAATTCCAAGAGACGGACTCACCCCCGGATCGCGAACAGGTTCCTGCCGCGTAATTGGCGAGGATCGATGAAAGAACGCAGTCCCATATTCTACGATGCGGAGCGCGTGCGGTGGCGGTTCACACGGCGCATCCTGGAAATTACCGGCGCAGTGCTTACGCTGGCGCTGGCGTACTTTTTTGTCACCATCGCGGTGAGCGTGGAGCTGCCGGCTGGACTGCTGCCGGATCTGCATCCCGGGTATCACGCGGTAAAATCCAAAAAAATTGTAAAACCGGGAAGCCTGCGTGAAGGCCGGCGCCGGAGAGTGGCGAACATCGGCAACATTCCGCCCAGCTACGACCCGCTGCGCGCGGCATTTTTTGTGAGCTGGGATCCCAACAGCCTGGCGTCGCTGAAAAAGCACTTCCGGGAGGTGGACCTGCTGATACCGGAAGAATTGCATGCTGTAACGGGTGAGGGCGCCCTGACGATTGTGGACTACGAACGGAACGAGACGGTGAAAGCAACACCAGCGGCGGCAATTGCGTTATTGCGCGAAGACAAGTTACATCACTGGATGAGGTCGGTGAACGCGGAAATGCCGACGATGTCGCTGCTGAACAATTATGACGGGACGACTTGGCACGTAAAAGAGCTTGCGGCGCTGTTAGGAAACGCGGAAGCGAGAAAATTTCTCGTTGGGCAAACGGTCGAGTATGCGGTGCAGTCGCACCAAGCAGGCATCGTGGTGGACTTCGAGGAAATACCGGATTCGAGTCAGAAGAATTTCCGAAAATTCATCGGGGAGCTGGCAGGCGGTCTACATTCGGTGGGATTAAAGCTGATGGTGGCATTGCCCGCGCGAGACGACGCTTACGACTATAAATTTATCGGCAAAGAGAGCGACGCGATCATCCTGATGAATTACGACCAGCACTGGCTGACCTCGCCGCCCGGGCCGATCGCGGGCCAGGAATGGTTTGTGAAGAACCTTAAGCAAATCCAGGAACTGGTTCCGGCGGAAAAAATTGTTGTGGGCATTGGAAATTATGCCTACGACTGGAGTGAAGCGCCGAAAAAAGCGGGTGAACGGGCCGAGGAATTCAGCGTGCAAGAAGCGTTGCTGCACGCTTATGAGTCGGACACGCAAATTGAATTCGATGAAACAGCGCTGAATCCGCATTATTCGTATTCAGATGAACACAACCACGTTCATCAAGTTTGGATGCTCGATGCAATCACCGCTTACAACCAACTACGGGCCTCAGAGCGAATCGGGGTGCAAGGCACGGCGCTGTGGCGGCTGGGTTCTTCGGATTCTTCGATGTGGCCCATCTGGGATGTAACGCATTCGGATGCTGCTGCGCGGCAAAAACTTACGGACGTTCCTCCCGGGCCAGATCTGATCCTGGAGGGCGCCGGCGACATCTGGCACATTTCGGATACTCCGAAGAGCGGGAAACGCAGTTTTACGTACGATGAGCCATCCGACCTTTTTACAGATGAAACTTTCGAGACCTATCCGCTTTCTTACGATATCGAGCAAATGGGCGCAGCGTACAAAAAAATCGCAATTTCTTTTGATGACGGTCCGGACAGGCGTTGGACACCAAAACTTTTGGATATTCTGAAAGAGAAAAATGTTCCGGCGACGTTTTTTGTGATTGGCGACCAAGCCAACCGCGCGCCGGATATCCTAAAGCGCGAATACGCCGAAGGCCACGAAATCGGCAATCACACATTCACGCATCCGCGTTTCGACGAGATTTCGCGGACGCAATTGAAATGGGAATTGAATCTGACGCAACGCTTGATCGAAAGCACGTTAGGAGTTAAGTCCATACTTTTTAGGCCGCCTTACGGGATCGATCACCAACCGGAATATGCCGAGGAAGTAGCGCAACTGCCGTACCCGCAGGAATTGGGATACGTGATTGTGGGGCAACGCATTGATCCGAACGATTGGCGGATGCCGGACGAAAAGCACCAAATTGCGGCGAGCGAAATTATTGACAGCGTTATGCGTCAGGCCAGCAAAGGAAACATCATTTTGCTGCACGACGGCGGGGGAGACCGCGCGAACACGATAGCGGCGCTGCCGAAAATTATCGATCAGCTTCGCGTCGCGGGGTACGAATTTGTTTCCGTGGCAAGTTTATTGGGCAAAAACCGCAGCGGGGTACTGCTGCCGCTGACCACGGTAGAGCACGTGGAAGCTTACGCAGACGGCGTGGTGTTTGGTATTTTCCAGGTTTTGCGTCTGGGCGTCGCGGCAATATTTCTGGTGGGAATTTTTATGGTCAGCGGGAGAGCGTTGATCATCGGCATTCTTGCGCTTATCGAAAAACTTCGTCCGGATCGCGCACGGATGCCCGACCCGATACCATCGGTCGCGGTGCTGATACCGGCGCACAACGAGGAAAGTGTTATTGTGCAGACCGTAAAATCAGTGCTGGAATCGGATTTGCCGAACCTTAATGTCGTGGTGGTTGATGACGGTTCGAAGGATCGAACCGGGGAATTATTATTTGAAAATTTCGGAAACGATCCGCGCGTTCGGATTATCCAGCAGGTAAACCGCGGCAAGGCGGCGGCTTTGAATAACGCCATGTCGCAAACAGACAGCGAAATAGTTGTAACCATCGACGCGGATACGGAAATCGAACCGGACGCCATCAGCAAACTCCTGCGACATTTTTCGAATCCGAAAGTCGGCGCGGTGGCGGGTAACGTAAAAGTGGGAAACCGTTCACGCTGGCTGACGCGCTGGCAGGCGCTGGAATACATCACCAGCCAAAATATGGAAAAGCGCGCATTCGATTTATTGAACTGCATCACGGTGGTGCCTGGCGCGCTGGGCGCGTGGCGCAAGGAAGCGATTGTGGCGGCGGGCGGCATAACTTCCGACACGGTGGCGGAAGATGCCGACTTGACTATCGCAATCCGGCGGCTGGGATGGCGCATCAGCTACGATGAAGAAGCTATCGCATGGACTGAAGCGCCGGAAACTCCGGCGCAGCTGATTGGCCAGCGATTCCGGTGGACGTTCGGAACTCTGCAATCCTTCTGGAAACACAGTGACACATTATTCCGGCCAAAATATGGAACGCTAGGGTGGATAGCGCTGCCAAACATTTTTGTGTTTCAGCTGGTGCTGCCGCTTATTTCACCGATTATTGATTTGATGTTTCTCGGAACGTTTTTGCTGTGGGGGCTGGGGCAATTACACATTGCGCAGTTGCCGCACCTTTGGACTACCGCGGATTTGCAGCGTTCGGCGCTTTTCTTTCTGGGGTTTTTGTTGATTGATATTTTTACGTGCGTTATTGCGTTCGCGCTGGAGTATAAAGAAGACTGGACTTTGCTGATACCGGTGCTGCTGCAGCGTTTCTATTACCGGCAACTCATGTACATCGTACTGTTCCGGTCGGTGAAAGAGGCGGTGCGCGGGCGTCCCGTGGGCTGGCGCGGAGTGGAGCCGGATGCACCGCCGCCGAGTGCGGCTGCGCCCGAGGAAATTGTGCACGCATAATTTTTGCGCGCGGGCGGGCGTCGTGGAAAAATGCGTCGCGCGATTTGCGATGATTGCCAATTGATGTAGGATACTGGTTTGCAGCAAGGGAGGACGCCATGGCGGTAACGTTTACTCTAAATGGAAAACCTCAAACCGTGAATGTCAGCCCAGACATGCCGCTGCTCTGGGTCTTGCGCGACACACTGAATCTCACGGGCACAAAATTTGGGTGTGGAGAGGCGCTGTGCGGCGCGTGTACCGTGCACATTGACGGCAATCCGGCGCGTTCCTGCAAAATCGCTATTTCCAGCGTTTCTGGCAAGAAAGTGACCACGATCGAAGGGCTTTCGCCCGATGGAACGCACCCGGTGCAAAGAGCGTGGATGGAAGAAAATGTTCCACAATGCGGCTACTGCCAGTCCGGGCAAATTATGTCCGCAGTGGCGCTGCTGGCAAAAAAATCCAACCCCACGGACGCGGAGATCGACGACGCCATGACTGGCAACATCTGCCGCTGCGGCACGTATCAGCGGATCCGCAAGGCGATCCACCGCGCCGCGCAAGCAACTGCAAAATAAATCAGACCATTCCACGATAATTGAAATTGCGCCAGTCCTCGCGGCTCGCGCAATGAAAAATCTGTGACCTCCATAGCGCTCATCCTTGGTTTTATTTCGATAACGATCTGGATCGTTTTGCTGTTTGGCTGGGGAAAGTTCTGGCTTGTCACGGTTTTCGATGCCGATCAGGAAACAGTGCCTTCGCCGACGATTTGGCCCAGCGTAGTAGCGATTGTACCGGCGCGAAACGAGGCGTCCGCCATCGGACAAAGCGTGGCCTCGCTGGCGCGGCAAGAATATTTCGGCGAGTTCCGGATAATTATTGTTGACGACCACAGCGATGATGACACCGCAGCGATTGCCTCGCATAGTGGCAAGGAAAACGGCGCCGAGGCTCGGGTGGAAATATGCGCCGCCGGGGACTTGCCACCGGGATGGACCGGCAAGCTTTGGGCGATGAATGAGGGACTGAAATCCGCGCGCTCTGAGCCTGCTTATTACTGGTTCACCGACGCTGATATCGTTCACCGGCCGAATACGTTACAGCGGCTGGTGAGTCGTGCGGAGTGGAGCTCGCTGGATCTGACTTCGTTGATGGTTTTGTTGCACGCCAAGACATTGCCGGAGCGCGCGTTGATCCCCGCTTTTCTTTATTTTTTTTTGCAATTGTATCCGCCGCGCTGGATTGCTCAACCGCAAGCGCGCACAGCCGGTGCGGCAGGAGGTTGTATCCTGTTGCGCACTGCGACACTGAAAAAAATAGGGGGCTTGGAAACCATTCGCGGCGAAGTGATCGACGACTGTGCCCTGGCGAAAAGAGTCAAAGGGAGTGGCGGGAGCGTTTGGATGGGTGTTACGCGGCAGAGCGTGAGCTTCCGCGTTTATGAGGATTGGAAAGAGTTGCGCGACATGATCTCGCGGACGGCGTTCACGCAGCTTAATTATTCGGCGTGGCTGTTAGGGGGCACGGTCGTAGGGCTTTTTCTGACGTATATGGTGCCAGTTTGTTTATTGTTTGCGGGGGATATAGGTGCACGCTTTCTGGGGATCGTAGCATTTGCGCTGATGACCATTTCCTTTTTCCCAACGATCCGTTTCTACCGGCTGTCACCTTTATGGGCGCTCACTCTTCCGTTCGCGGCATTGTTTTATTCTTACGCTGCGTGCTTGTCAGCGTTGCGTTTCTGGCGCGGTCGCGGCGGCCAATGGAAAGGCCGCAGCGCGGCCGCGGGACTTTCCTGATAAGCAACCGCGGTTGGCGATTCTGCCGCATTTTGTTATGATCAAAATGTAAGGTTCAGGGCTGCATCCCGCGACTTGGGAGTGGCACCGGAGGCCGCAATGAGTGTTCAATCCTACTCGGGTAACGGAAAAATTACCGTGCCCGATCTCCTGCAGCGCAAATTCCCCAAGGCTGGAATTTCCGAATCAGAAAAAATCACGTGTCTCACGGCATACGACTATCCTACCGCGCGTCTAGTGGATGAAGCGGGCATCGATGTGATTTTAGTCGGCGATTCCGTGGGCATGGTGGTTCTCGGCTACGAAACGACATTGCCGGTAACCATGGAAGAAATCCTTCATCACACCCGCGCGGTGCGGCGCGGCGTGAAACATGCGCTGCTGGTGGCGGATATGCCCTACGGGAGTTATCACGACGACGTGAACGTGGCGGTGCGCAATGCGATTCGTCTCGTAAAGGAAGCGGGAGCTGAAGCGATAAAATTGGAAGGCGGGGAACGCCGGCTGGAATTGGTTTCGCGATTGACGGAAGCGGAGATTCCGGTGATGGGCCACCTGGGCCTGACGCCGCAGTCGGTGAATGCTTTTGGCGGCTATCGCGTGCAGGGGAAAAGCGCATCGGCGGCAGAGCAACTGCTTCGCGATGCACACGCCCTGGAAGCAGCAGGGGCGTTTGCGATTGTATTGGAAGCGGTACCGCGGGAACTTGCCGCGGAGATCACGCGAAGCATAAAAATTCCTACGATTGGCATTGGCGCCGGCCCGGATTGCGACGGGCAAATTCTGGTGCTGCACGACTTGCTGGGACTCACTTTTGGCGAGCCTCCGAAATTCGCGCGGCAATATGCCAATCTCAACGAAATTATTTCCACTGCGGTGCGGGAATACCGCGATGATGTGCTGGCGAACAAATTCCCATTGGATGAAGAGTCTTACCACGGCAGTCCATTGCTGAAAGATCGCAAAACAATTCCAATTGCCTGAGTGGCGACGCCGTTCGAACCGCAAAAAGCTACGGGCGAGAGGACCAACCATGACACCGGAAGAGATGCGCACGTTGTATGAATATAATTCGTGGGCGAATCAGCGGTCGCTCGAAGTTGTGGAGGCACTGAGTTCAGAGCAATTCGTTAAGCCGCTCGGCTCCAGTTTTTCTTCCGTGCGCGATACCTTGGTGCATATCTACAGCGCCGAGTGGTTCTGGCTCGAGCGCTTTCAAGGCCGGGTGGCCACAACGCATATCGAATCCGAGCAATTCTCAGAAATGGGACATTTGCGCGCGGCGTGGCGCGAACACGAAGCAAAATTGCTGGCATTCGTAAACCGATTGAGGCAAGAAGACTTGGATGGGATTCACGAATACGTCACCATAAGCTTCGGAAAAGGGCGCAATCCGCTTTGGCAGTCGATGCAGCATGTGGTGAATCACGGAACGTATCATCGCGGACAGGTTGCGGGCATGCTTCGACAGTTGGGTGCGGCGCCGAAATCCACGGACCTGATTGCATTTTATCGCGAGCGCGCAGCCGCCGCGGGTGCGGGCACCGCCGCACGCTGAGCCGTGGAAACCATTCGTACCATCTCGTGGATGAAGGAAATGGTGTGCCAGGCGCGCACTGAGAATCACGTCATCGGCTTCGTGCCAACCATGGGTGCACTGCACGCCGGGCATTTAGCTCTCGTGAAACGCTCCAGGCAAGATTGTTCGCGCGTTGTTACTTCCATTTTTTTGAATCCAAAACAGTTTGGTCCGGGCGAAGACTTGGCCAAATATCCCAGGACGCTAGAAGCGGACGCGGACAAGTTGGCTGGCGCGAATGTCGATATTCTTTTCCACCCGGACGCCACGGAGATGTATCCCCCGGGATTCGCCACGTACGTTCATGTGCAAGGATTGAGCGAACGGCTGGAAGGTCGCACACGTCCGGGGCATTTCCAAGGCGTAACTACAGTGGTGCTGAAATTATTGGAAATCGTGCAGCCACATTACGCGTATTTCGGAAGGAAAGATGCGCAACAAGTAAAACTGATCGAGCGGATGGTGACGGACTTGAATCTGAACACCGAAGTGGTGGTGTGCCCGATCGTAAGGGAAGCTGACGGACTTGCGCTATCCTCGCGCAACGTTTATCTAAGTTCGGGTGAGCGCAGCGCGGCGCTGGTGCTGCATCGCGCGTTGAACAAAGTTCGGGAGGAAATTGCCGCTGGCGTACGCGACGCATTGCAATTGCAAGACGCCATGCAGCGAGTGCTGGCATCTGAACCTTTGGCGCGAGTGGATTATGCAGAGATCGTCGATGTGGAAACTTTTGAACCGGTGATACGCGTACAGCGCTCGAGTTTTGCGTTGATAGCGGCGTACATAGGAAAAACACGGCTTATCGACAATTTATTGATCGAAGCGGTTGCCGAAGATCCGGATAAATTCTCATTCCAGCTTTAAAGAAAAGCAGATCCCTCGCCGCGCTCGGGGTGACAGAGAAGAAGAGACAGAAAGTGGGAATGCACAGAGAAGAGACGGTGAAAACGCGGGCTGACGGAAAAAGAAACAGCGCACCTATTTTGCGGAAAGAGCCGCCAAGACTTCACTCGCGTGGCCTTTCGCGGTAACGGGGTCCCAAATTTTTTCGATTTTTCCGTCGGCGCTGATCAAGAATGTGCTGCGAACAATGCCATTGAATGAGCGGCCCATGAATTTCTTCAGCCGCCATACGCCATACGATTCGATCATCTTGTGGGCCGTGTCGCCGAGCAGAGTAAAATTAAGTTTTTGTTTGGTTTTAAAATTGGCGAGGGTTTTTTCCGCGTCCGCGCTCACGCCCAGAATCGCCGTGTTCTTGAGATCGAATCGCTTCTTTGCGTCGCGAAACTCGGACGCTTCGATGATTCAACCGGTGGTGTTGGCTTTGGGATAGAAAAACAAGACCACCCGCTTGCCGCGAAAGTCCTGCAAGGACACCGGTTTTCCTTCACTCGATTGCAGGGTAAATTCTGGAGCTCGTTCGCCTGTTTTTAGCATGCAGCGCCTCAATCAAGAAAGCAGTTTACGCAATATTTCGCCGACTATTTGGGGGTTTGCCTGGCCGCGGGTGGCGCGCATCACTTGCCCAACAAAAAACTGAAACACACCTTCGTTGCCGGCTTTAAATTTGGCGACGTTTTCCGGATTTTTTGCGATCACTTCGCGAGCAGCGGAGTCAATCGCGCTGGTATCGTTGACTTGCGCCAAGCCTTCGGCGGAGACGATGTCTCCGGCCGACCGGCCCGATTCAAACATCGTGATAAAGACTTTCTTGCCTACGGCCCCGGTGATTTTTCCGGATTCAATGAGCTTGAGAAGCTCGGCAAGGGCGCGAGGAGTCACCGGGCTTGCCGCGATTTGTTTGCCGGAAACATTCAATTGCCGCAAGAGTTCCGTTTGCATCCAGTTTGCGGAGCTCTTGCCTGGAGCACCTGCCAACACGGTCGCTTCGAAATAATCCGCCAACGGCTGCGAGTCTGTCAGTACTTGCGCATCATAAGCGGTGATTCCGTGCTCCGCGACAAATCGCGAACGTTTCACTTCAGGCAATTCGGGAAGCGAGCGCAGAACTTCTTCACGCCACGCTGCGCCAACGTGTACTGGCAGCAAATCCGGTTCAGGAAAATAGCGGTAGTCGTGCGCCTTTTCTTTGGAACGCATGGAAACTGTAAGACCTTCGCCCTGGTTCCACAGCCTGGTTTCCTGAGAAATTGTTCCGCCGCCTTCGATAACGCCAATGTGGCGCTCGATTTCAAATTCCAGGGCCTTCACCAGGTAACGGAAGGAGTTCAAATTTTTCACTTCCACCTTGGTGCCGAATTGCGGCGCTCCGCGCAACCTAACGCTGACGTTGGCGTCGCAACGCAATGAGCCTTCCTCCATGTTGCAATCGCTGACGCCGCAATAAAGGAGGATCTGCCGTAGTGAGGTTAGATACGCGTAAGCTTCTTCGGGGGAGCGCATGTCCGGCTCGGAAACAATTTCACTTAATGGCGTGCCGCAACGATTGAAGTCGACGTAGCTTTTTTCGTTTGAGTCGGGGAACCCTTCGTGGAGGGATTTGCCCGCGTCCTCCTCAAGGTGCAGACGTGTGATTCCGATGCGTTTTCGCGCGGCGTTCACTTCGATTTCAATGTGGCCGCCGGTAGCCAGCGGCAATTCATACTGCGAAATCTGGTAGCCCTTGGGCAGGTCAGGATAAAAATAATTTTTTCGGGCGAAACGCGAATGCTCGTGCACGGTGCAATTCAGAGCCAGAGAAGCGCGCATGGCGAGTTCCACAGCGCGACGGTTTAAGACCGGAAGTGTTCCGGGAAGGCCAAGACATACCGGGCAACTGTTGCTATTCGGAGAATTACCGAATTGCGTTGAACAGCCGCAAAAAATCTTGGTCTTGGTGAGCAACTGCGCATGCACTTCGAGTCCGATCACCACTTCGTATTTCGCTGTGGTCTCCGGCGCGAGTGCGGGCGCAGCTTGTGCGAGTGTTTTCGCCATAATAAGGAAATGATTATAGCATCAGCGTACCGCCCGGCAGCTCCGAAGAAAAAGACGAAGCGGAAGGCTACGCTCGAGCCAATTCTTGTTGGCGGAGAGCCGGAACAAAATGCTCGACGAGGGCGAATCCGCCGAACAGGCACGCCGCATATAGCGCGTCGCCGGCGAGCGTGTTCCAGAAATAAGGTATTCCGGCGGCATAGCAGGCGGCCAATCCTGTGGCGGTTCGCGGGTAGGTTCCTAGCAAAGCCCAGACAGCAAAGTTAGTAACCAGGAAGAATTGCACTGCGCCCAAAAGTGTAGCGCCCGCTACGCGAAATGGTGAAGTGTGGTTGCGCAGAAATCCGCCGATTAGCACGCTGACGAGGAAACTTACATACACAAACGGAATCAGCTTGTGAAATCCGATAACGATATCACCAGCAAAAAGCGTCACGAGCGGAATAACAAAAGCCACGCGACGATCGCGAATCATGGCGCCCGCAAAAAGAGCCATCGCCCCGATAGGAGTGAAATTCCAGGGATGTGGCGCCACGCGGAGTGCGGCACCCACCAGGATAAATGCGAAAACTACAACGACACGAAGGTTGAGATTCGGCTTTGGGATTATCAATTGTGGCCTCCAAACCGGTAATTTACACCGACGCGAATATCGCGGCCCAGAGCCGGGTATCCCAAAGCATCCTGGTAAGACTTGTCGAATATATTCGTGGCGTGCGCGTAGATGGAAAAACCTCGGCGGAAATTGTAACGGGTGGCGAGATCGAACCGCGCGTATCCTGGATTGCTTGTCAGGTGAAGAGGCGGATAGAAAAAATCACTATCCGCGCGACGACCGCTGAAATATGCCCCGAGGGTGACGCTGAGCTGGCGGAAAGCGGCGTTAAGTGTAAGCGAGCCAGAATGTACTGGTCGGCGGAGCAGGTGGTTGCCCGCCTTTTGCACCGGATCAAACTGCAGATTGGGGGCGGCAAGCACGCGAGTGTCGTCGTGGGTGTAAGTTCCTGCGGCATTCAGCCAGGAGTTAATTTTTGTTTCGGCGGTAAGGATTATGCCCCGGGTGCGGGCGCGATCCGTATTGAAAAAATATCCAAAGCTGGGTGGCGCACCGGGAATGCTTACGCCACACGTATTGCCGGTGGATGGAGGCGGCAGGGGTAAACAGAAAGCAAAGCTGACGATGTCATAGAAACGGTTCGAAAAATATTCGGCGGAGAGTTTAACGCGGTCATTGGCGAGGTTTTGTTCGACGCCGGTACTCCAATTTTTGCTGGCCTCCGGTTTCAGCGACGGATTGCCAAAATCGCCAAACTGATCGTTGTAGTTCTGGTCGAATCGCGGCTCTTTAATGCCCTGGCCATAAAAAATCCGGTAGCGGGTGTCGCCCCAGAAACCTCTGGCATAGCGGAGAGCAAGCGAAGCACCAGCTCGCGGAACAACGCGTGTTCCAAAATTTGCGTTGGCTTCAGCACGCGCGCCAAAATTCACTGAAATGCGCGAGTGCGGGCGATAATGGAAATCCAGGAAGCCGCCCTGATTGTTGCGGCGAACGTGGTTGACACTCAAAAAAGGCAAGCTGGCGTTTTCAACCTCGTACTGATATCCGGCGGTAGCGGCAAAAGAGGAACGCAGATAGCTGGTTTGTGCGTTGAGACTGGCGCGATTGTACTGGAAGCGGCTGTTCCCAAAAGTTGGATCGGAATTCCGCTGAAGCGTGTAGGATTCGCCAGTGGAAAGCGCGTGCTTCCAGTGCGTGCCGGTTGCAAACGACCAGCGTAGATTAGCGCTAAAAACGTGCTGATCGTAGCGCTGATGAGAATTAAAGTTAGGCGGCTCGAAAAGCGTTTGGCCGGGAATGCCGGCATCGCTGTCGTTATTGCGGAGGGTGAGGCGGACTTGATTGGTGTCGCTAAAGCCATAGCCGAGATTTCCCGACTGACTACGATTTAGGAAATCATTATTAATTCCCTGCCCCGCAGTTTGCCAGTAGGCGGCGGCGCCAGAATAATCAAATGCACCGGCAATGCCGCTAATTTGCGCGCCGCCGCGTCCGGTGGAGAAACTGCCACCTTCAGCAAAAATATCGCCCTCGGGAATACGCGTTGTGCCGCGATGGGTGAAAACCTGGATCACGCCGGAAACCGCGTCGGTGCCATAAATCGCGCTCTCGGCCCCCCGCACGATTTCAATTTTGTCGAGGTTATCGGTCGTAAAGTTGGAAAAATCAATGTTGCCGCCGGGTGTATTGACGGGCGTGCCGTCGACCAGAACTTTGGTGAAATTGGAATTGCCGCCATTCAAAAAAACGGAGGCGGTGCCGCCGCCGGAGCCGGTGCGACCGATGGCAACGCCGGGAGCAAACAAAAGAGCATCTGTAAGCGAAACCGCCTGGCGGGCATCGATCTCCTGCCGCGAAATAATTGTGAGAGGCGCCGTGGTTTCTTGTGCGGGCGCCGGTTCGGCCTGCGCGGTAACCACCACGCTGGAAGAGAGGGGTTCCAGCTCAAGTTTTAAATCGAGTTTGCGCCGCTCCCCAGGGGCAAAATCAAAAACAAATTCGCGCGAAATAAATGACGCGCGAGATATTTGCACGCGATACCGGCCCGAAGGGAGCGTCAGCACGTACGCGCCATCGGTGTTAGAAGAAGCGCTAAAAATATGCGTTCCGCTGCTCCCTTCGGTTTGCGCGGTGACGCGCGCTGCGGCGATACCGGCCCCGCTGGCATCCAGCAGAATTCCATTCAAATGAGCGTCGGGGGAATCGTTCTGGGCAGAAATGAATTTGGGGAAGGCACAGCTTAACAACAACAAATAGAACAGCGCTGCAGCAATGGTTTTCATATTGTCCTTTCCTCCCTCTCGCGCGGGAGTTTAAGGTTGTCCTGGCCCACAAAAACATTGGCACAGGCTGCGAACTTCGCCGGTCTCCTGGCTTGGCGGTAGTACCAACTGGCAGCCTTCCCGAAGCGTTGCCCTGCGTTGCCCAATTGGGCGGCAAGTCTTCAGTGGCTTGCTAGCTGCTAAACAAGTGCGATCGCTGAACGATGCACTTTCCGCCTTACAGTCGCGCGGCGGCGACGGCTTCCTTTTCAGGTGCAACCATTTGAGGTTGCCCGTCTTCCCGAGCACGAAATTCGCGGTGATGGTGAATGGCGTTGCCGCCGGTTGAGATTATTCTTTGCCGCTAACCCGCAGCGGCCGTCAAGGTTAATTAGAACTAGCTTCCGGAAAGGACGCTCACATGCGGGCGTCCCGACACGGCAATTTCTACCGCAAGCTTGGCCTGAAAAACTTGTTCCAGCAATTCGCGTTGATAGACACTTGCGGGAGGACCGACTCTGAGGCATTTGCCGCGCTGGAGGAGCACGACTTGGTCCGCATATTCGCCCGCAAGATTGAGTTCATGAGTGACGACCACGATGGTGCAAGAGTGGCGCGCCGCGAGACGCCGCAAAGTTTCCAGCAAATCGACTTGTGCGCCAATGTCCAAATGCAAAGTGGGTTCGTCCAGCAGCAATAGCAGGGGCTGTTGCGCTAAGGCGCGAGCGAGAATAACGCGTTGTTTTTCTCCACCAGAAATTTTATCCATCCAGCGATCGCTCAAATGCTCCGCATTTACTTCTGCAAGAGCGTTTCGCGCGATTGCTATATCGTCTTCGGTTTCAAACCGCAGCGAGCCGCGATACGGGTGACGGCCTTGCAAAACGAATTCCCATGCACGGCAAGGGAAAAGCAGCGGGCTCTCTTGCTGCACCATGGCAATACGCTGCGCGCGCAATTTGTAAGGGAGCGAAGTGACTTCGATTCCATTGAGAAGCACCCGCCCCGAGAGCGGCACGAGCGCCCCGGAAATGAGCTTAAGCAATGTGGACTTGCCGCAGGCATTGGGCCCAAGAACCGCAACGATTTCACCGGGCCGCGCCTGGAAACTTGTGGCTTCCAGCGTAAAAACCGGAGCCTGCGCGGGGTTGGGCGAATATCCGTAACTGATTTGTTCTACGCTAAGACGAATTTCGTTGTTGGAGAGGCTCGTATCGCCCGGAGAACGTGGCAAAGTCTGGTTCGAATTCGCAGAGATGGTCATGCGGTCGTCTTCCGCAATAAATAAAGAAACAATGGAGCGCCGGCCAGCGCCGTCATTGCGCCCACAGGAAGTTCCGCGGGGGCAACTACGATGCGCGCCAACGTGTCCGCAATCACGACGGCAATGGCTCCGCCAATCGCGGCGGTGGGTAAAAGCGTGCGGTGGTCCGAGCCGAAAATAAGCCGCATGACGTGCGGCACCAGCAATCCGACGTAACCAATCGAACCGCTAACCGATACGGCCAGTCCCGTAAGGATGGATGCGCTGATATAGACCACCAGGCGCACGCGCCGCACATCCACGCCGAGGTGCATCGCTTCTTTTTCGCCCGAGAGAAGAAGATTCAAATCGGAGGCGGTGGTATAAATAATTCCAGAAGCCAGGAAAAAACCGGCCACGAGCATGACGTATAAACTTCGCGGCGGTGATAGTGACAGGTCGCCCATCAGCCAATAGGACATGCCGCGCAGGTTGCTGCTTTGCGTGGTCATCAAAAAAATAATGATGGCGGAGAAAAACGAGGCGGTAATGATTCCCGCGAGCAAAAGCGTGCCGTTATCGATTTCTCCCTGGCGTTGCCCCAAAAGATAGACTGCGGCAATGGTTCCCGAAGCTCCCAGGAAAGCGCCGACGGGAGTGAGAAGGACGGCGACTGCTGGCGCGAGCGCAAGGTGCGGGCCGAGTAGGATGGCAAGAATTGCGCCGACCGCCGCACCTCCAGAGACGCCGAGTACATAGGGATCCGCGAGTGGATTGCGCAGTAGCGCCTGAAAACCGGTTCCCGCAACGGACAAGGAAGCTCCGACAATAATTCCAAGTAAAATACGCGGCAGGCGGATGTCGATCACGATCATTCCGTAGTCGCTGGATAACGCGCTTCTTTGGCCAAGAATGACGCTGATCAAATCGCGCGCTAATCCGTAAAGCGAAACCGGCACAGCGCCCAATTTCAGCGCGATAACCACCACTACAAACAAAATGGCAGCAAGGATTCCGCAGCGCAGAAGCAGCCGCTGAAGGGTTAGAGCGCGCATACCAACTCTTTATCTTGTGATACTTGCATCGCGGCCATGGATGGAGCGGATTTCCTTAGAAAAGCGGGCCCGCTATCTTTTTGCGGCTTTTCCTTTTGATGTTCCTGGAAGAGTTCGGGATGAAGCTGCCGCGCGAGTTCTTCGATGGCCGATACAATTCTTGGTGCCGGACGGTTTACGGCGTCGCTGATGACGGCGAAGCGTCGATTACGCACCGCATCGAGAAGCCGCCACCCTGGGCGCCTGGCCAAAACGTCGAAATCTCGCGCGACACTTTCGGAATGCGAGGAGGCAAACACCAAGTAATCGGGCTGCATTTTTACCATCTCTTCCAAATTCATTTGCGGCCAACTTTGCGCGGAATCGACGATGGAGACGGCCCCCGCGAGTCGTAACGCATCGGCGATGAATGTGTCCTTGCCAATGGATATCAGCGGGTCGGACCACACAACAAAAAGGATGCGTCGCGGGGAGGTTCCCTCGAGTTTTTCCTGCAATAAGCTGAGACGCTTTTGCATATCTTCGGCCACGGACTTGCCGGCTTCGGGAGCGCCCATTAATTCGGCAATTTTTTCGGTTGAGGAAATAATATCGCGAACATTATGCGGCTCCGTAGCGTAGCTGGGAATTCCCAATCCTTTTAAGGTTTCCACGGTTTCCAAACGGTTAAAATTTTTTGTCACCAATACCAGGTCCGGATGCAAGCTAGCGATCGTCTCGATACTGGGATTGATTCCGCCTCCCACCTTGGTTTTTTTCTGAGCGTCCGGCGGATAGTCGCAATAATCCGTATCGCCTACCAGGCGGTCCTGCAAGCCTAACGCGTAAAGAGTTTCAGTCAGACTTGGCGCCAGAGAAACAATGCGATTAATCGCTTGCGGTACGCGAACGGTACGTCCGGTTTCGTCCACAAATTCCCGGGAAGCGGAAGCGTCGGCAGTGTGCGATTGTGATTGTAGCCGTGCATGTACAGTACAAAGAAAGAGAGCCATCAGAAGAATGTTCATCAATCGCGGCGCTGAAATCATTTGGGTCACTGGAAGCAATCAAATCCTCAGTCGTAAAATTTTTTCAACCTTGCGCGAGGGAGCGTTCCAGGAAATGATCCGAAAATAAAAAAGCCCCGCGAAAAAACGCCGGGGCCTTGCAGCATGCTCTTTCTCGCGAAGAGCTTGCTACTCTGCGGCATGGGAGGGTGGCCTGGCTTACGGCTCTTGAGCCGATCACAGTGGCGGGACCGCGGCCGATTCTCACGGCCTTCCTCGCTTCCCTTGCCTGCAAAATTATTCTCCGAGTGTAAGCTCAGTGGTTACGAGTGTCAATAAACTCGCGTTACCAATAAATTTCCCACAGTGCCGGACTCGACGGCAGGGCTAACGGCGTTAGCGGTTTTTCCATTCCGGCTTCCGCTTTTCGATTAGCGCGCGTAGTCCCTCCTGCGAATCTTCAAGGCGGTACAATTCGTTCAGGAAAATATTCATGGAATTTTTCAGGCCATCGCGCAGGGACATTCCCATGCCGCTCAAAATTGCTTTTTTCGCCATGGCGAGTACCGGCCCGGAATGCCCGGTAATGCGGGAGGACAAATCTTTAACGGCCTGCTCCAACTGAGCTTCGGGGACCAGGCGGTTGACCATGCCGAGGTCCAGAGCGCGCTCCGCGGCGATCGCTTCACCAGTCATAACAATTTCCATGGCAACTTTTGGTCCGACAAGAAAAGGAAGAATCGTGGAAGCCAGCGTTGGAAAGACTCCGATGGTAATTTCCGGCTGGGCGAATTTGGCACGCGGCGAAGCGATTACCAGGTCGCCAAATACAGCGAGTTCGGCGCCGCCTCCGATTGCCGGGCCATTTACAACTGAGATCACCGGCTTGCTCACATCAAGCATGACGGCAAAAACGGCATGGAAGGCGTCCAGCATTTGAAACACGCGCTGCGAAGTGTATTCGCCGAGGTCGATGCCGCCGCAAAAGACTTTGCACGCGGAATCGAGCACGATCAGTTTTACATCAGGAGTATCGCCGGCGAAAGTGATGCCTTCGGCCAATTCGCGAAGCATCGCTTCGTTCAACAGATTATGCTCCGGGCGATTTAGAGTCAGCCGCGCCGCGCCCGCTTCCACGCGGAATTTGACGAACTGAAATTGCTCCGGTTTTCGCCGGTCCTGTTTTGTGGAAAAATCCTCAGACTCCACTGGCTCGATCATGCTGGCTCCCTTATGATTGGTCCTGATTTTGATGCTAGCACGGCCTCGCGAGTCAGTTTTGTTCGCTGCAACGGCGCGTGCGCAATCAGTTTGCTGGTGTTTTTCTCTTTACTTCTTCGGATATTTTTGTAATTTCAATATTCCGTTGCAAACGAGGAGATTCACGTGTGGCTTTTCCTTCTAATGTGTCCCATTCTGTACGGCATGTTTGCCATTCATTCTGAGACGCCGGGTGAGCACAACCGTTCCGCCGCGATCGCTAAACGACTGCAAGAGGCTCCAGATGCGCAAGGATTTCCGGCGAATGAGCAATGGGCAAATGCGCCCAAACATTATTTTGACGCCGACTGGCAAGACAGGAACGCAGACCCACAAAGAGCGACAGCAGTTCAACTGTTGTGGACGCCGCAAACTTTGTTTATCCGCTTCACGGCACATTATCGAAATATTACGGTGTTCACGGATTCCGAGGCTGACGGCCGGCGCTACGAACTGTGGGATCGGGACGTGGCGGAAGTTTTTCTTCAGCCCGATTCTTCGGATGCATGGCGATACAAGGAATTTGAAGTTAGTCCTAACGGTTTTTGGCTGGATCTCGATATTTCTTCGGGCAAAAATGAAAACCTGCGCAGTGGGATGCTGCGGCGCGTGAACATCGACGAGAAGAACAAGGTTTGGATCGCTGACATAGCTTTGCCGATGAAATCACTGACGCCGCATTTCGATCCGGAAATTTCGTGGCGTGTAAATTTTTTTCGTGTAGAAGGACCCGCGGAGCCGCGATTTTATTCTTCCTGGCGTGCTACAAATTCGCCACGGCCAAATTTTCACGTGCCTGAAGCGTTCGGGACGCTGCGCTTCGAAGACTGATTCCGAAACTGTCGAGCGCGCGGCAAAAGGCATTCCGGGAACTACGTGGACAGCCACTGTTCAAAGAATGCTGCGGCCTTGGCTCCTTCCAACCTGCGTCGTACCGCATCCATCACGCGGCAACGTAGCATTCCGTCCTTTTGGTAAAATGCCAGCCAGTAGGGAATAAAAAAAACTTCGCCCTGACGAGAGATCGCCAGCTGAGGATCGCGTATCTTGAAAACTCCCTGTTGAAACAATATGCGCAGAACTTTTTCTCGCAAGAGTAATTCCGCACGGGAGGCATCCAGCGACGGTCGAAGGTAATTGCGGGTCCGCAGGTCTTCAAGAGGCGCGGGCTCCGGCGCACGTGGAAATTCAAACAGATCGAGCGAACCGTCAACATCATCCATCGCAAAAAGGCGTGTGTGGGGTGCGCGGCCAAATTGATAATTCGCCTGGTAAAGGCGAAACGGGACATAGACATCCGCAATTCGCTGCAATTCGCCCAGCAGAAACTTCCGGTAAAACGCAAAGAGGCCGGCAGGACGAAACGCCTGAACAGCCTCCTGCTCGCTAACGTTCGGCTTGAGGCAACGGATCTTCGAGCTTTCCAAGCCTGGGCCTTTTCGTTTTAGCGGAAGTAAATCCACAAGCTGAGCACGGTGGCGATCAGCAATCCGGTAAATGCAAGATTCATGGTGCGTTCGGTTTTGGTTTCCCGTTGCAGATGTGCGCGCGTAACGCCAGTTGTTTCGATTTTTTCGTCCACGGTCGCGAACGTCAGTCCGGCAATCTTTTTTCGCGCCGGAGCCGGATACATCATGCTGACGCCGACGAGTACGACAGTGCAAATCACAAACATAAGTATGGCGTAGTGCAGAAAGTTCATGTCGACAAGCCAACGAATGGCGCTGCTATCGTAATGGCGCGTTTTATCCAGCACTTCGTAAACAAAGCGTACCGCGCCCAGGACAAATCCAACCAGCAGCGAGCTGATGGCTCCTTGCCCATTGAGCCGCGGCCACAAAATTCCAAATATGAAGCAAGCCGCGATTGGCGGGCTGATGTAAGCCTGCACGCTCTGCAAATAAATATAAAGTTGCGCGCTCAACAGATGGATGAATGGCACCCACAAAAGGCCGAGGACCACCATCGCGCCCGTAGCTATCTGCCCAAAGACCACCAACTGTTTTTCGGTGGCCGATGGCCGGAGTTTCTTATAAAAATCCAGCGTAACCATGGTCGAAGCGGAGTTGAACACCGAACTCATCGCACCCATCAATGCCGCGAGAAGCGCCGCGATCATCAGGCCCACCAGCCCGGTTGGCAATAAATTGATGACCAGCGTGGGAAACGCGATATCGCCGTTGGTTACCTGGCCGTTTACGGTATTGAAGGCCTGAGGGTAAAGGGCGTAGGCGATCAGCCCCGGCAACACGAGAAGAAAAACCGGCAAAATTTTGAGGAAGCCGGCAAAAATCGTTCCGGCTTTGGCGTGTCCTTCATCTTTTGCGGACAGCACACGCTGCACGATGACTTGATCCGTGCACCAATACCAGATTCCCAAAATCGGCGCGCCAAAAAAGATTCCGGTCCACGGAAAATCGCTGGCGGTTGCGGGCTTGATCATGTGAAAAAAATCGGGCGGGACGTGAGCGCGCAGGCCGGCGAAGCCTCCCACTTTGTCCATGCCGATGGCGGTTAACGCTATGGCGCCGGCAAGAAGAATCAGCGTTTGCACCAAGTCGGTATAAATGACCGCGGCCAATCCGCCCGCTATCGTATAAATTCCCGTAGCCACCACGAGGATGATGGCGGCCTTCATGGGACTCCAGCCGACGACGCGCTCCAGCACAATGGCAGCGGCATAAAGGTGCACAGAAATCTTGGTGAAAATATAAGCAATCACCGAAATACTCGCCAGGTATGTGGCACAGTGGCGATTGAAGCGCCGCTCGAGAAATTCCGGCATCGTGAAAACGTTAGAGCGCAAATAAAATGGCACGAATACCCAGCCCAGCAGCAGCAAAATCAGACACGCGAGCCATTCAAAATGACCTACGGCCATGCCCGAAGTCGCGCCCGAGCCGGCCAGACCAATAAAATGTTCCGTGGAAATATTGGAGACAAATAGCGAGGCGCCAATGGCGAACCATCCGATGTTGCGCCCGGCTAGAAAATAATCTTCGGAGGTGCGCTCTTTTCGAGAAAAGTAATAGCCAATCCCAAAAATAATCACGAAATAGATCCCGATGATGGCGAGATCCACGGGTGCCAGTGTACGGTGGGTTACCGCCGCGGCTGATGCAAGCTGCATCCTAACCTCCTTCAAAATTACCGTTGCAACCTTCCGCCCTTCGGTTCAGGCTTTGCAATAACCGGCTGGCAATAGTTTCCACGACGGCTCTGGCAAGTTTGCCAACCGGCCCGCATAACGCGTCCCTGATAGCCTGCATCATGGGGAACAGAAAGCTTGCGCAGTCTATACCAGCAGCAAGCCAGGCTCAATCTCTCTTTGCGGAATAATTGAATTTGCGGGAATTGGGCTGGTTCCGTATATCATTGGTTAAAGCAAGGGGTAAAAGTAAGTCTTCGGAAGTTCCGCCCAAGCGCGGAAGGAAACGCAAGGAAGGTCCAATGAAGAAGCTTTTTTTTCTCATTCTCATTTTGGGTACAACGCTGATGGCCGCCGAAAAAACAGTATTTGATTACGCTCTCAATTCCATTGACGGGCAGCCGGCCCCGCTCTCTGCGTATAAGGGCAAAGTTATTCTACTGGTGAACGTTGCGAGCCGCTGCGGCTTCACGCCGCAATACACCGCGCTCGAAGCCGTTTATGAAAAATATAAAGATCAGGGATTCACGATCATTGGAATTCCGGCAAATAACTTCGGCTCTCAGGAGCCCGGCAGCAATCAGGAAATCAAAACATTTTGCTCTTCCAAATATCACGTAACCTTCCCCATGATGTCGAAGGTTTCCGTGAAAGGTGACGACAAGACTCCCCTCTACACATTTTTAACCGACAAATCCGCAAATCCAGGCACCGGCGGAGAAATCGAATGGAACTTTACAAAGTTCCTTGTCGGTCCGAATGGGCGGGTAATCGAGCGATTCAAGTCCGAAGTGACGCCGGATTCTCCTGAAGTGACTGCGGCAATCGAAAAGGCTTTGGCCGCTAACAAACACTGATTTCCACCTTGTTTACCGTAATAGCCAATTTGTCAGCAGTTGTGTCGGCGTTCGCGGAACATTTCTTCAATTATCATGGCCATACTTTCCCTGCAAAACGTGAGTAAGGAATACGTCACTGATGGACAGAGTGTTAAAGCGCTGAGCAATATTTCATTGGAAGTTTCCGGCGGCGAATTTGTCGCTCTGGTGGGCCGCAGCGGTTGCGGCAAATCGACTTTGCTGAATCTTGCTGGCGCGATGGACTTCCCTACTTCGGGAAAGGTGGAGCTCGAGGGCGAATGCACAAAGGATCTTGACGACGCGGGTCTGACACGTCTTCGGCGAAATAAAGTAGGATTCATTTTTCAATCCTTCCAGCTTCTGCACACGCTGAAAGTCAGCGAAAATGTGGAATTGCCGTTGCTGCTTGCGGGGCGGTCAGACGGCGAATCTATTGTGCGGAATCGTCTGGCCGCCCTTGAACTTAGCGGCCTCGAGGATCGCTATGCGCATCAGCTTTCGGGAGGCCAGATGCAGCGCGTAGCGATTGCTCGCGCGCTGGTAAACTCGCCAAAAATTCTGCTTGCGGATGAGCCTACCGGCAATCTCGACACGGCTACGGGTAACATTATTTTGCAATTGTTGCGGAAACTCACCACCGAAACGCAAACCGCGACAATCATGGCCACTCATAGCGTTGAGGCCGCCGCCATTGCGGATGCGGTGGTTCGCCTACGCGACGGAAAAATCGAAGAAATTATCAGACATTGAAATGCCGCGTCTCATTCTCTTCTATCGGCTGCTGATTCGTCCCCTGGTTCGCGAACCGGTGCGTTCCGCGCTGACCTTGCTGGCCGTGGCGCTTGGCGTCGCGGTGATTCTTGCGATCGATCTTGCGGGTAACGCCGCCACCGGATCGTTCCGCTCTTCGGTAGAAGCTTTGGCGGGCGACAGTGATTTGGAAGTAATTGCCGGGGGTGGCATACCTGAAACAACGGTCGCTTCACTCGCTCAATTACCTTATGAACTGCGCGTTTCTCCACGCGTCGAAGATTTCGCGGTCCGTGCGGACAGCAAGCAAACACTGCCATTGATTGGCGTCGACTTGATCGCGGAAGGTGAACGTTATTTGCAAAAAATTAACTCCGGCACTCCGGAAAGTTCCAAGCCCGCGCAAAGTGATGCGGAGCAATTCACCGATCCCGCTTCGATTTGGATTGGCGCGAGTCTCAAGCGCAATCCCGGAGACCGCCTGCGGCTGATCATCAACGACCAAGAACGCGAGTACACAGTGCGAGGTGTTTACCCTGATTCGAATGGCATCGAAAGCGCCATCCTGATGGACATCGCTGGCGCGCAGAATGCTCTGCAACGGTTTGGACGCGTCGATCGTATTCTCATACACGTTCCGCATGATCGCGAACTCGATCAGTGGCAAAAAATTATCGGCGATGCGCTGCCCACGGGCGCGGAGGTACGTCCACAGGGCACGGGAACCGTGGAAAATCGCAGAATGTTGGCTGCGTTCCGATGGAACTTGCAGTTGCTCAGTTACATTGCGTTAGTTGTTGGTGGTTTTTTGATTTACAACACCATATCCGTGTCGGTGGTGCGCCGCCGCCCGGAGATTGGAATAGTTCGCGCGCTCGGTGCGAGCCGCAACTCGGTTTTGCTTGCATTCATCGGCGAAGCGGCGTTCTTTGGCGCCGGAGGAGCAATTCTCGGTTTGCCTTTTGGGCGCATCATGGCCGCCGGCGCGGTTAAATTAATGGGTGCGACCGTCGATGCACTTTACGTCAGCAGCACGCCGGGCGCGGTGGAGCTCACATGGACTTGCGTGGAGCTCGCTTTTGCCGTGGGCCTCAGCGTGGCCATTGCGTCCGCATATTCTCCCGCCAGTGAAGCGGCAGCAGTCTCTCCGGTTGAAGCCATGGCTCGCGGCCGCCGCGAATTCGGCGCCCGGATGCACAAATGGCGTGACTTAATTTTCGCTTTGGTGCTCGGCGTCGCCGCCGCTATCGCTTCGCGCGCTCCGGCTATTGGTAACAAACCGATGCTCGGCTATCTCGCAGCGATCTTACTCGTTGCCGCCGCAGCATTCGCAATTCCGGCTCTGGTTGATGCGGTTGCCTCTGGCGGTTCCCGCTTGTTTGGAAAAATTCTGGGCGTTGAGGGTTTGCTTGCTTCGCGCAGTCTTGCCGCTTCGCTGCGGCGCACTTCCGTTTTGGTCGCATCGCTTGCCACTGCGATAGCCATGATGACCGCCGTAGGCATTATGGTGGGCAGCTTCCGAGAGACGGTAGTTACGTGGATGAACGGCAAGTTGCCGGCCGATTTGTATATACGGCCAGCCGGAAGTCCCGGCACTGACCGTCATCCGATCCTGTCTTTGGATTTGGCCGACAAAATTTCTCAACTTCGCGGCGTCGCCACGGTTGATCGCCTGCGTGCCTACGAAATCAGCTATGACGGCTTACCGGTTACGCTAGCTTCCATCGACATTCGCGGGCGAGGCAGTCCCAGTGGATCCACATTTTTCTCCGGGCGCCGGGAAGGTGAAGTCTTTTCCGAATTGCGAAGGGAAGACGCGGTGGTTGTAAGCGAACCATTCACCTCGAAGCATCACGTCAAAACGGGGGACTTCATCACGCTTTCACTCGGCAGAGCTCGTCCGCGATTCCACATCGCGGATGTTTACTATGATTATTCGAGCGAGCGCGGCAATATCCTGATGGATCGCGAAATTCTTTTGAAATATTTACCTGATCCAGCGCCGTCAAATCTCGCCATTTTTGTAGCTCCGGGCGTAGATCCTGAGACTGTTCGCCAGGAAATTCTGCACGCCACTTCTAAATATCGCATCCTGATTTTTTCTGACCGCGAAATTCGCGGGCAAGCCATCCGAATCTTTGACCGAACCTTCGCAATCACTTATGCGCTCGAGGCTGTCGCGGTGATGGTGGCGGTTATGGGCATAGCTGGGGCGCTGCTCGCTCTGGTAATCGACCGCCGGCGGGAACTTGGCTTGCTGCGTTTTCTCGGCGCATCGACCGCGCAAATCCGCAAATTAATTCTGGTGGAAGCCGGACTCCTCGGTTTGCTCGCTAACATAGCTGGGTTCGTCCTAGGCACGCTCTTATCGCTTATCCTGGTTTTTGTGATCAATAAACAATCTTTCGGCTGGACCATTCGCTTCCACTGGCCGGTCGCGGTGTTGCTCGGGGCGCTCAGCGTCGTGTATGCGGCTACCGTTTTGGCAGGTCTGTATCCGGCACAAGTGGCGGTCCGCCTGAACCCCATCGAGGTGGTTGTTGAGGAGTAAGCTCAGCTTTATCGGGGCGTTTTTTCTGGCGGTTTCTCCGGCATGTCCCCAGGATGATCCTCGAACGGACGGCGCGCAATTTCGCATCGCGCAGCCTGGCTACCGCTACGAATTCCCGCGCGACCATTTTGATCATCCAGACTTTCAGACGGAGTGGTGGTATTACACCGGCAACCTCAAATCCGCTGACGGCCATCGCTACGGTTTTGAGCTAACGTTTTTCCGTCAAGGCGTTCACCGCGACTCCCTGGAAAAAAAATCTATCGCGAAAAAATATGATTTCGAAAAATTGGCCTGGGCGGTAGACAACCTTTACCTTGCTCATCTTGCTCTCAGCGATCTTGATGGCAAAACGTTTTATCATTCAGAGAGAACGAATCGCGCCGGGCCCGGGCTTGCAGGCGTCAGCAAAGTCGCCCAGCGCGTGTGGAACGGCAATTGGCAAGTTCACTGGAACGCCGATTCGCAAGAACTACAAGCCTACGATTCTCGTTTCGCATTGCGGTTAAATTTCAATTCACGCAAGCCACCGGTCATTCACGGCGAAAACGGCATTAGCCAAAAATCCGAGGGAGCCGGCCATGCCTCGCATTACATTTCTCTAACGCGCCTTGAAACGCGCGGCATCATCGAACTGGACGGAAAAAAAAACGCAGTGTCCGGCTTGTCGTGGATGGATCACGAATTTTTCACCCAGCAGCTCGCACCCGATCAGGCCGGCTGGGATTGGGTGAGCTTGCAACTCGACGACAATACCGAGCTAATGCTGTATCGTTTCCGGCGCAAGGATCGTTCCGCTGATCCGTATTCTTCCGGAACCTATATTGATGCCGCTGGAAAATCCTTTCATCTGCGTTCTACGGATTTCGTTTTGCAACCACAACCAGAGACATGGACCAGTCCCGAAACGCGTGCGACGTATCCCATCCACTGGAAAATTTCCATCGCGAGATTAGGGATAAACCTGGAAGCCACCGCAGCGCTCGCACAACAGGAAATCACCAGCAAATCTGGATGGTCACCGAATTACTGGGAAGGCGCGATAAAACTTTACGGACAGCGCGGCGATCGACCTCTCACTGGCGCCGGGTATCTCGAGATGACTGGTTATCAGAGTCCGCTGCGCCTCGGCCAGTAACGGTCAGACCAGGCGGTAGGTGGATGTCAGCCGGATGGCCTTATGCAAGGTGCGGTACAGGGGACAATTCATCGCATAAATCCCGTGCACGCGGTCCACAACTTCCTTTGATTCGACAGCTCCTGACAACTGCATCTCGACATGAATGCTGCGAATCACCAAAACATTTTCTTCGGTCGAGACTTCTCCGGTCACTTCCGCGATCAATTTTCCATTGCTGGCATCCACGTGGCGCGCTTCCAGCGCGCCCCCAAAAGTGCCTACCATTCAACCGGCAGTGGCAGCGATTACATAATCGATAGTAGAGGCGTGTGCCTCCGCTATGGCCGCGGGATCCACTTTGTAGTGTTTAGCAATCGCTCCATGGACGCTGAACGTTACCGGATGCGCTTCGCCGGGCAAATGCGCGACACGCAGGGGGCCCTTCTTGCGCTCAATCCTCACCTTTGAAACGTAGACTACGTCAGACATCGCCGCCTCCTACAATTTGGCTTTCAGAACGCAAAAATTTCCGCCAACAGCAAACTCAAGTAAAGTAATGCACACTCGGCCGAAGCGACTATTGTAGTTCAGGAGCATTTTTTATGGGCAAAGGGCGCCTGGAGGCTTTCAGCGACGGTGTGATCGCCATCATCATCACCATCATGGTGCTGGAATTAAAAGCTCCTCGCGGCACGGACTTTTCCGCGCTTCGTCCGGTCATTCCGGTTTTTCTCAACTACGTTCTCAGTTTCGTTTACGTGGGAATTTATTGGAACAATCATCATCATATGATTCACACCGCGGCCCGCGTCAATGGCCGCATCCTATGGGCGAATCTTCATCTCCTTTTTTGGCTCTCGCTCATTCCTTTTGCCACCAATTGGATTGGAGAAAACCATTTCGCGCCCGTATCCGTCGCGTTTTACGGGTTCATTATGCTTATGGCCGGCGTATCGTATTCGATTCTCTCCGCCGCGATCATTGCCCTTCACGGGAGTTCTTCAACCCTAGCCATGGCCGTGGGCAAAAACTACAAAGGCAACGCGTCGCTGGTTATCTACGCTATTGCTATTCCTCTGGCCTTTTTGCGTCCCTGGATTTCACTCGCCTTATATGTGCTGGTTGCGCTGATGTGGTTCATCCCTGATCCGCGCATCGAAAAAGTGATCACTAACTGAACGTGAGTTTTGACATTTCTGTACAATCTTTTGATGCGCATTCTGGTGCTGAATCTCTATTACCCGCCCGACACTTCCGCCACCGCGAAAATGACGCAGAGTGCAGTGGAAGCGCTCAGTGCGCATCACCGTGTCACGGTGATCTGCGGCCGGCCCTCCTACGACCCAACGGCGCGCCGCCCCTGGAAACTTTTTCAATCCGAAGAGTGTGACCGAACGACGGTCATACGCGTGGGCTCGTCGGATTTTCCGCGGTTCAATATGAAAAAACGGGTTATCAACTATCTTTCCTATACTGCTCTGTGCATCCCTCGCGCGCTTTTTTTTCCTTGCGATCTCATCATCGTCATGACCGATCCGCCCTTCGCCGGCATCGTTGGAGCCTTCATTGCCATGCTCAAGCGCAAGCCGCTGCTCTACAACATCCGTGACATGTATCCGGACATGGCCGTCGGCGGCTCGATTGTAGAGCCTGGAGCGCTTTCGCGTGTCTGGGAGCACCTCCATCGGTGGGTGTTGCGTCGTGCAGCGTGCGTGGTGGTCCTGGGCGAAGACATGCGGGCGCGCATTATGGCGAAAGGCGTCGATCCATCCCGCATCGAGATCGTGCGGGATAGCGTGGAAGTCCCTCCGGAAAATTCGAAGCAGCCGCCGCTCGATGCCGAAGTCACACGCGCGATTCGCGCGGACGCGAAATTCGTGTTGCTGCATGCGGGCAATCTTGGCTTCTACGGCGCCTGGGAAACGATGCTTGCCGCCGCCGGCGAACTTTCTGGTGAAGGCATCCACTTTGTTTTTGTGGGCGACGGCGCCAATCGGGCCAGGCTGCAATCCGCAGCGGCCGCAGCCGGGCTGCAAAATGTCCGGTTCCTGCCTTTTTTTCCGACAAGCAAAATTTCCTCGGTCCTCGCTGCGGCCGATGCTCACGTTATCACCGTTAAGCACGGCCTCGAGGGTGTCGTAGTGCCGAGCAAGATGTATGGAATACTCGCCGCGGGCAAGCCCATTGTGGCTCTGGCGCCGCGCGGAACGGACGTGGCCGCAATCGGCGAGAAACGCGGTTTCGCCGTTTTTGCCGATCCAGACTCACCGCAGGAATTGGCCACGGTAGCTCGCGCATTAGCGGGCGACCCAGCGCGCGTCAAAGCTATGGGCTGCGCTTCGCGACTCGCCGCACCTGACTATGATCGAGTCAAAGAACTAGCAAAATTTGTACAAATAGTGGATCGTTTTGCGGCCGCGAAAAAATCTGAGGGGACGCGCGAGGCGTGACGCTACCGAGCGTTAATCACTCTGTAACAGTTTGGCTGTTATGTTCCGACCGTGGGTTTCGTTTTTCGCCACCACTTGGAGCAATACAGAACTTACCTGATTGCCCCCTACGTATGGGACAGGTAAACTAAAAGTGATCCGTGGGGTGATTTCGTTTGACTGAGGCGCCAGACCCAATCTGGCACGGTTCGCTGCGACGGCTTTTGTCCAGGCTGGCGCTGAATGACTTATTGCAATCGAGGACAAATGTCCGCAGGTTTGTTGGCCTTTTTCATCGCGCTAGTGGCCTCTCTAATGCTCACCGTGCCCGTACGAGCTTTAGCGCTTCGGGTGGGTATGGTCGATCTACCTGGTCCGCGTAAGGTACACCTACAACCCATTCCCATGTTGGGCGGTTTGGCTATGTACGGTGCCGTACTGATCGCGATTCTCTTCACGCTGGATGGCCCCGCACGCGCACAAAGCGCTGGCATCGTCACGGGAGCTACGCTGGTGGCTGCGGTCGGGTTCCTGGATGACCGCGGGTGGCTGCACCATCAAATCAAGCTTTTCGTCGGTATGCCAGTGGCTGCCTTGATATTGCTGGCCAGCGGCATTCACGCGCAGGTTTTCAGCGTAATCCTCGGGCCCGGCGCCATGGGTTATTTTTTGGACGTGATTCTGACGATTGTATGGGTGGTGGGTATTACTGCGTCGTTTAGCATTCTCGATCACATGGATGGACTCTGCGCCGGCGTTGCTGCGATGGCTTCGGTATTTTTTGCTTTGCTGGCTTATTTGAACGGTCAGACGATGGTTACTACCCTGGCTGCGGCCATTCTAGGCGCGGCCGCAGGATTTCTGCGGTGGAACTTCAAACCCGCGAAAATTTTTATGGGTGATGGTGGCGCCATGTTTCTGGGCTTTCTGATGGCGGCCTTGGGCCTTAAATTGCGCCTGGATCACGGAACTCACATCGCTGCAGGGTTGGCTCCTCTGCTCATTCTTGGTGCGACAATTTTCGACACCACGTTGGTTACGATTTCTCGCGCAAGACGGGGGTTGTTACCCTTTGCGACGCCTGGCAAAGACCACTCCGCACATCGCCTCGCGAATGTCGGGCTCGGACAGCGCGGCGCGGTGATTATGATGTACCTACTAGGAGCGGGTGGAGGAGGCGCGGCTATTCTCGTCAGCTACCTCTCATCCCGAGAAGCCGCCCTGGTTGGATTCGCTGCAGTGGTCTTGCTTTTGATCGGGGTAGCCCTTCTCGAACGTGCTCCTTACGAACGGCAGCAGCGCAAACCAATTATCGCCGTTTAATTCTCCAATTTTTCTAGCCGATTTTTCCCGCCCATGCATTTGCCTCGTCGCTTGGATTGGCTATACTTACGATGTCGCCTTGCTTCTACCCATCGACTTACCCTCACGGATAGGCGCGAATTTACAACTTTTCGCAAAACTGGAAACCGCGACCCTTTGGCTTTAGGTAATTTTCTCGACAGGAATATATATAACCCGTGGAACTCAAGTTAGAAAACAGCGGAGCAATCAGCGGAGATGTGGTCGTGGTTGGAAGCTCCGCGGCAGGTCTTTACACTGCCGGGAAGCTCGCGGCAGGTGGCAAGAAAGTACGCATTCTGGAATCCAAGGCAGGGCTGGAACCCGCGGCTCGCACGCTCATCGTGACCGACCATTTTCGGCAACAACTTGGAGCCTCCGCAAACGAAAGCATCGTGAACGAGATCCGTCGCTTCGAGCTATTCACCGACGGACGTTCCGCGCAAATTAGCCTAAAAAAACCAGACTTGATCATTGAGCGGTCACGCTTGATTACCGCATTGGCACGCGAAGCGCGGCATGCCGGGGCAAAAGTCTCCTTCGACACGCGATTCTTGGGACTTTCCCCAAATGGAAATGGATTGCGGCTGAAAACTGAAACTGGCGGGCGTCAGGAGGAGTTGCACGCCGGCAGCGTGGTGGGCGCGGATGGCGCGGCCAGTCGCGTAGCTCGTTCCGCGGGATGGCCCCCAATTGAAACAGTTCCGTTGATGCAGGCGATTGTACGCCTGCCCAAGGACTGCGCAGCCGATACAACAAGAGTCTGGTTTGTACCAGACGACACGCCTTATTTCTATTGGCTCGTGCCAGAATCCAAGGACCGCGGGGCGCTGGGCGTAATCGGCGAGCATGGCCGGGATATGAAGCAGCATTTTGTGCGATTTCTGGAAAAGAAGGGTTTAGAACCGCTGGAGTGGCAAGGCGCGCGTATTCCCGTTTACAAAAAGTGGGTGCCCGTGCAACGCCGGGTGGGCAACGGCGAAGTTTATCTGGTAGGCGATGCGGCCGCGCAGGTGAAAGTTTCGACAGTAGGGGGAATTGTTACCGGTTTCCGGGGAGCGCAAGGAGTTGCCGATGCGATTCTGGGATCGGGAGGAAATCAATTGGGAGAGTTGCGGCGCGAGCTAGGGACGCATTGGTTGATCCGGCGAATCCTCCATCATTTTCAGCAAAAAGACTATTCGCAGCTGGTGGACATGCTCGATTCCGCAACCCGGGAATCACTGGGAGCCATTCATCGTGATGAGTCAACCCGGCTACTGTGGAATGTGATTCGACGCCAGCCCAAATTAATTTTGCTAGGAATGCGCGGTCTACTTTTGGGCAGATCTAGCCCCAACCGGTAATACACCCAATAACCTCATGTGAACTTTATTACCAGTATAATTGCTATTATGAATCTTGCGTGAATCAGGCATTAGGGAGCAACCAATTGCGACTTGCAGTCATGGGGTGCGGTTATGTGGGATTGGTTACGGGCGCATGCCTGGCGGAAGCCGGACATGAAGTCATGTGCACGGATATTGACACTCATCGAATAAAGCAACTCAACGACGGGGGCGTGCCTATTTTCGAAGAACATCTTGAAGAATTGCTCGCGCGGGCCCGCAAGGCCAAACGGATTTTTTTTACTTCCGACGCCGGGGAAGCCATTCGATTCGGCGAAGCAATCTTTATCTGCGTGGGAACTCCGCCAAAAGAAACTGGTGAAGCCGATCTTTCGGCAATCGATTTTGTGGCTCGGAAAATTGCGACAGAAGCTACCACACCGAAACTGGTCGTCGAAAAAAGCACCGTTCCTGCTACTACCGGCGTAAACCTGGGGCGCGCCCTGACCGCCTATTCACGCGGCGGAGAGATTAAGTTTCAGGTCACTTCCAATCCGGAATTTCTTCGAGAGGGAACAGCGGTGCGGGATTTTTTCCATCCCGATCGCATCGTTGTTGGCGTCGAGGATGAGGCGTCCGCGGCAAAACTGCGGGAAATCTACCAGCCCATTCTGGAGCGAACCTTCGTTTGCCCGGTGCATAAAGGGAATTGCCCGCCAGGCCCTAATGGAGAATTCATCGTCACCACCATCAACAGCGCAGAACTGATAAAGCACGCGTCCAACTCCTTCCTGGCGATGAAAATCAGCTATGCCAACGCTATCTCCGAGTTGTGCGAAAAACTTGGAGCGGATGTTGAAGAGGTCACTCATGCGATGGGGCTCGATCCCCGCATAGGAGGGCAATTTCTTCGCGCCGGCCTGGGATTTGGCGGTTTTTGTTTTCCAAAGGACATTCAAGCGTTTATTCACCTGGCTGGCACCGTCGGTGTAAATTTCGAGCTTTTGAAAGCCACCGAGCAAGTGAACAAACAACGCGTAGATCTTTTTTTTGAAAAGATCTCCAAAGCTCTATGGGTGCTAAAAGGGAAGCGCATCGCCGTCCTAGGCTTGGCTTTCAAAGCAAATACCGACGACATACGTTTCGCCCCCGCCTTGGAAGTAGTGAAGCGGCTGCTTGCCGATCAGGCGGAAGTACACGCCACGGATCCACAAGCCATGGAACGCACCAAGGCGATTCATCCCGGGGCGCACTACCACGAGGACCCCTATGAGGCGTTGCGCGACGCAGATGCCGCACTCATTTGCACCGAGTGGGACGTGTTCAAGAAACTCGATTGGGAACGCGCGGGCAAATTGATGGCGCGGCGTTTGGTAATCGATGGCCGAAACCTTTTATCTCCAAAAGAAATGCGAAAATTCGGATTTGAATACCATTCCTTTGGAAGGAACTAATTTCGGCTTGGGTGTTTTTGCGAATTCATCTCGTTAAAATCGCGCTGAAAGTAATCCAGAGTCATCCGCAAGCCGTCTTCCAGTGTTACCTTGGGTTCCCAACCCAACAGGCGCTTGGCTTTGGAAATATCCGGCTTTCGCCTTTTTGGGTCATCCTGTGGAAGCGGTTCATAAACTATGTCCTGTGCGTTCTTATAATGCTTGAGTACCTCGCGAGCGAATTCCAGGATGGTCATTTCTGCCGGATTTCCGATATTCACCGGAAAGTGCTCGTCGGATTGCGACAATCGATAGATTCCTTCGATCAAATCAGAAACGTAGCAAAAGCTCCGGGTCTGCTGCCCATCGCCAAAGATGGTGATAGGCCGGCCGCTAAGTGCTTGGAAGACAAAATTGGGGAGCGCCCGGCCGTCATTCAGCCTCATGCGCGGTCCATAGGTATTGAAAATGCGCACGATGCGGGTATCCAGCCCGTAGTGGCGATGATAGGCCATGGTAATGGCCTCGGAAAAACGCTTGGCTTCGTCGTAAACGCTGCGCGGGCCAACGGGATTTACGTTTCCCCAATACTCTTCGCTTTGCGGAGAAACGTTGGGGTCACCGTAGCATTCACTGGTCGAAGCGATGAGAACTTTTGCATTTTTGTCGCGCGCCAATTCGAGAGCGTTCATCGTCCCGATCGAACCCACTTTCATGGTTTCAATTGGATGCTTCAAATAATCAGGCGGACTCGCAGGCGAAGCGAAATGAAAAACGTAAGCAACTTCCCCGCTGACGTTTAACGGATCGCTGACATCAGTGCGTTCGAATTGCAAACGGCGATCATTTTTCAAATGGCCAAGATTTTTTTCGGCGCCGGTAATCAAATTGTCTAGAACAAGAACGTCCCAACCCTCGGCCAGCAGGCGGTCGCAAAGATGAGAACCCAGAAATCCCGCTCCGCCGGTAATTACCGCACGCATGACACCGCCCCCAAAAAACAATTATGGATGGAGTTGCTCAAAAAAAGAAAAAACGCTTAGGTTTAGCCGCAACTCGCACATCCGAGAGTTGCGGCACATGTGGCAGTTCCCGGCCCTCAAATGCCGCAAGAGGATTTTCACTAAACAGCGCGTTGGCTTTTTCCGTTCCGAATGAATTTCTGACCGCTTCAAACGCCTCATTCAGCTTCGGTGGGCGGCTGGTAAGATTGTGGCCATCGCTGGAAACAAAGTGAATCCATCCTTGTTCAATCCATTTTTCCCCGTCCACTTTAGCGCTCGCTCCAAAAGCCCCAAGCAATGAGCCCGCAGTGACTTGGACGAAGCAACCCATTCGCACCCAATTGCCTAAGCGTTCAGGATTCGTGCGAATTATGGAGTTGCGCTCCGGGTGCGTGACGACGGGATGAAGACCAGCTAATTGCAGGTCATGTAAGGTTTGGTCCAGTACCGGTGGGATGGAAAATTCATTGAATTCCACCAGGAGATAGTTCTTCTGATTGATGCAAAAGCTTGATGGATTCATTCGCAAGGCGGCAAGATTTTCAGGATTAAGATGGAAATCACATCCGGTCGCAATCTTTAACCGGTGGCCTATTACTTCTTGTAATTCCACGGACAAGCGTCGAACCGCTGCGTAGTCGAAGGTATGCTCGCTGCTGGAGTGCGGGGTCGCCACCAGATGCGTGATGCCATCGGCGATAGCCATTTCGGCCATGGCGATAGCGTCTTCCATGGTTTCGGCGCCGTCGTCCAGGCCCGGCAAGATGTGACAATGCAGATCGACCATATCGAGTGAATGGCTTCCGGCGCTCGGGTGCGCCACAATTAGCATACATCAGAAAGCCGGCTCCGCTACTGCATGGAATGCGCAAAATACTTCTTGTAACAGATGTGTAATAGAGGTCTAAGCATGCTATTTCTGGCTTCAAGGAACCTGCTATAATTTCTTCTGCTACCGTTCCCTGCGGTTTGATTCATCCCCCAAATTCTAGGAGCTTGACGCAACTCATGCCGACCGACCGTAGACCTGAATTCTTTAAAGGCGCCCAGCTTAAAGTCGCCATCATTGGCTGCGGCTATGTAGGATTGCCGCTGGCGCTGCGTTTCGCGGAGGCCGGCCACAAAGTAACCGGATACGACACGGATCCGGAAAAGATCAACATGCTGAATGCCGGGAGATCCTACATCGAACACATTCAGCAGACCAAGATTCAGCAATTTGTGAACAGCCGCCATTTCAGTGCAACCACGGATTTTTCCAGACTGAAGGAAGCCGACGCGATTTTGATTTGCGTTCCGACACCCTTGAATGAATATCGCGAGCCGGATCTTAGCTACGTGGAGCAGACCGCGCTCTCGATTCAGCCGCATTTGCAGAGAGGTCAATTGGTGGTGCTGGAATCCACCACGTACCCGGGAACAACCGAGGAATTGGTTCTGCCTATTCTGGAAAAAAGTGGTCTGCGTTGCCCTATCGCCGCGGGCCCGGAAAATGAAAATGTGCCGGTGGATTTTTTCCTGGCGTTTTCGCCGGAGCGTGAAGATCCCGGAAACAAGCAGTATGGGCTGGCGCAAATTCCTAAAGTTGTGGGCGGGGTAAACGCGCCCAGCGGGCGCGCCGCGGTTTCGCTCTATGCGCAGGTGGTTGCGAAAGTGATTCCGGTCAGTTCCACGCGCGCGGCGGAAATGGCCAAATTGCTCGAAAACATTTTTCGTTGCGTAAACATCGCGCTGGTGAACGAATTAAAGCTGTTGTCCATGCGCATGGGCGTGGATATTTGGGAAGTTATCGACGCGGCGGCCACAAAACCATTTGGATTTATGCCCTTTTACCCGGGGCCCGGCTTGGGTGGCCATTGCATCCCGGTGGATCCTTTTTATCTTTCCTGGAAAGCCCGGGAGTATGATTTTTCCACACGGTTTATCGAACTGGCTGGAGAAATTAACACCTCGATGCCATATCACATTGTGGATGCCATTGCCGCGGCGCTCAACAATCACAAAAAAAGCGTAAAAGGCTCCAAGATTCTGGTCCTTGGCGTGGCTTACAAAAAGGACGTCGATGATTTGCGGGAATCGCCTACACTGAAGATTATGCAAATTCTGCAGGAACGCGGCGCAAATTTTGACTATAACGATCCGTACTTCCCACAGTTGCGCAAAATGCGGCACTACAATTACGAGAACATGAAGTCCGTGCCGTTAAGCGCGGAAACACTTGCAAGCTACGACGCCGTAGTCATCGCCACGGACCACTCCAGCTACGATTACGCGGCGATCGTGGATGCCGCCAAACTGGTGGTGGATACGCGCAATGCCACGCGGCGTGTGCTGCGTCACCGCAATAAAATTGTACAGTGCTAGGACGCAATGTCCTCAACAATCGACGAAATACGGCGCCAACTTGCGGAAAGTGCTGAAGTAAAGCGGAGCTTTTCCGACAAATTGGTCGCGCGCGTCGCGGAATTTGCGACTCGTGGTGCGGCAGCGCTGCGCGCAGGCGGCAAAATCGTATTTTTCGGCAACGGAGGAAGTGCGGCGGATGCGCTGCACCTGTCCGCCGAACTTGTGGTGCGCCTCCGCGAAGAGCGAAGCGGGCTAGCTTCGCTGGCGCTGAGCGCGAATCCTTCCATCCTGACAGCAGCAGGCAATGATTACGGTTTCGAGCATATTTATTCTCGCCAGATAGAATCGCTGGTTTCATCCGGTGATGTGCTTGTGGCGCTCTCCACCAGCGGCGACAGTCCCAATATTGTTCGTGGCGTGGATACTGGCCGGGCGCGAGGAGCATTTCTGGTGGCGTTTACAGGTGAAACTGGAGGTGCGCTGGCAGAGAAGGTGGATTTGCTTCTCAACGTACCCTCGCGAGACGCGCAGCGGATACAGGAAGCGCACATGACCATCGGACACATCGCATGTTCGCTGATTGAAAAACTCGCACTGCAAAAATAACATTTATCCAGAAGTTTGATGGTTGGTGAATACCATACAAAATGTACGGTTCTTATTTCGCGCTTTGCAATTCCACGGTGGCGACAGCGAACGGCAGTACCGCTTCCAGCAAGACTGGCGTGTGCGCCGATTTATTGTCCAGATAGAGCGCGAAGTGCGAATCCTTAAGTTCGGTCCCATTATCGAAAACCTTAATTTCAATTTTCGTGGCAGTAAATTTACCTGCCGGCACGCTGACGGGTTCCGCTTTTGCGGCAAGGGCGGCGCGCACATCATATAGTTTTCTACCGTCGTACACGGGACTGCGCACCTGGGGCGTTTTTTCCCAGTCTACGCTTCGCAGATATTGCATCATCCCCAAGGGGTCGCGAGTGCCGGGTAAAACGCGCGCGATCGAAGCATTGTTCGGTGCAGGTTCTTTTCCTGATGACGACAAGCGCTGCACGGACTGAACTTTCTGACCGCGTTCGTTTAAACGCATCTCATATTGCAAGCTCGCCAGCGTGGCGGCATCGCTGTAAGAATCAAACTGGTCGTCAAGCTCAAAAACCATGCGAAGTGGATTTTGCGTGTGAGCAATAGCCTGCAAGTGCCAACTGGGTCTTCCCGCTAGATTGCCGCGTCCTGCTACCAGCAGTCGCAGGGTGGCCACTTCGTTCAGCTTGGAAACGTTCGCCGTGAAATCCAACACTTCCCCTGCGCGCAACATGGGAATAGATTCATCTTTCTTCTTATCAACGTTCTCCATCGCCGCCACGGAAGAATTGCTTCCGAGTGCTGACGGGGACTTGCTACGCGAATTTGCGGCAAGCGGCTGCTCCGTGAAATCCGGGCTGTGGTAAACGACGGCGGCGGTTGCCGGCGACTGGCGGTTTCGCAGCCAGGAATACACCCCGGCCGCGAGAAGAAGGAATACGAAACCGGTCGCTAGAGTTTTTGTTGGCCTGGTCATGTCGTTGGCTTTTAACGTCGTATCCGCGAACGAAATTATTGAACTGTTCCGCTCCCATCGTACAATACCTGCACGACACTCGCTGACAGCATTTTGCGGTTGTGACGCTCCCGGCTGGCCCAATTTTCGTGCCACGCAAATTGCCGAGAGGACTTCTTACTATGCGCTATATGGTTACGGGCGGGGCCGGGTTCATCGGCTCGCACACCGTCGATGAACTTGTGAAGCGAGGCCACAGTGTTGTGGTCCTGGATGACCTTTCTTCCGGCAAGGAAGAAAATCTTGCGGATGTTCGCAACAAAATAACCCTGGTGAAGGCCAGCATCACCGATCTGGAAGCAGTGCGCAAAGCGGTGCACGAAGCGGAGTGCGTAATCCATCTTGCCGCGCGCACATCTGTGCCCCGGTCAATGAAGGATCCCATCGACACGAACCGCATCAATGTGGACGGCACGCTGAACGTACTGGTTGCCGCGCGCGATGCCAAAGTGAAGCGTTTCGTTTTCGCCGCATCTTCCTCGGCATACGGCGAATCACCGGCGCTTCCAAAATTGGAAAGCATGCAACCCGCGCCTATTTCGCCGTACGGGGTGACGAAATACGTCGGGGAACTTTACTCACAAACTTTCGGCAGATGTTACGGCCTGGAAAATGTGTCCCTCCGCTATTTTAATATTTTTGGCCCGAGGCAGGATCCCAGCTCGCCATATTCAGGAGTTTTGTCTCTTTTCGCCAGCGCGTTTTTGGAAGGTACAGCGCCGGTGATTTATGGCGATGGCGAACAGTCGCGCGATTTTACTTATGTGGAGAATGCGGTGCAGGCGAATCTGCTTGCCAGCGAAGCGCCGAACGTATCGGGCAAGGTTTTCAACATCGGCACCGGGTCGCGATATACCTTGAATAAAACCCTGGAAATCTTGCGGGCGCAGTGCGGAAAAGACCTGCAAGCGCAATATGACACGCCACGCGAAGGTGACATTCGAGACTCGCAGGCGGATATCACGCTCGCAAAGGAATTGTTAGGTTACGATCCGCAAGTCAGTTTCGAAGAAGGCTTGCAGCGCACCATTGAGTGGTACCGCAGCTCGCTCACTAAAGAACCAGAAAAATCGTAGCGCCCGCCGTACCGCAGAGTGCGCGGCGTTCTCACGGAATTGGGAATCATTCAATAGAAACGAATTATGGATTAGCTGTTGCGCCATAATCGAGTGGCTCGCCAATTTTTGGCACGTCGTAGTCCCAGAAATAGAGTGGCTCCAACTTTTTTTCTTCCGGGTAAACCTGGTTTAGCGTATCTCCCTCAAACAGTTCGCCGTTTTTCATCACCCAGTGAACGCTATTGGTGTTGTGAATGTCGTCCAGTGGATTTTTGTCAAGAATTACCAGGTCGGCAAGTTTGCCGGCTTCTAGAGAGCCGAGATCCGCAGGGCGTCCGATAATTTTGGAGCCGTTCACCGTTGCACAACGCAAAACTTCAAGCGGGGTCATACCGCCGCTTGCGAGCATCCACATTTCCCAGTGATAGCCGAGCCCTTGCAGTTGGCCGTGGCTGCCGACGCCGACCAGCCCGCCAGCACGCTGGAGTTTAGTCATCTGCGCGGCGAGTTTGGGAAAGGCGTACTCGTCCTTGCGAAACCACTCTGGACGGCGCTTGGTTTTTGCATCAATTATTTTGTGGGGCGTGAAGTGATTTAATTTGGCGTTGTCATGGACTTCGCTGTATTCGTACCAGTAATTTTCGCCAAAGGGACCGCCATAGTTCACTATGAGCGTCGGCGTTTCCGCAATGCCAGATTGCGCAAAAAGCTGTAGAACATCCTTATAAAGCGGCGCGACGGGCAAGGTGTGCTCGTTGCCGTGAAAGCCGTCAATAACATGCGTCAAGTCCAGTTTGAGGTCGATGCCGCCCTCGGTCGTGGGCATCATTTCCAATTCTTTGGAGGCTTGCACCATATACTCGCGCTGCTTGCGGTTGCCGACGATATAACTCTTGATGTTATTTGTCCCGTAATATTTCTTATACTTCAGCAACACACCTTTTACTTCCTCGACGGATTGAAAATTGTTATCGGAGAAAACGCCAGGTCCCGTGGAAAATGCTCGTAATCCGATGATCTCGCCCGCGTCGGCGAGGTCCTGATAGGCAAACATGTCGTTCGTGTCGGTTTGTACGTCAAGGCCCGCGGTCACGCCGTATGCAAGGTTGGCGAGAAAGGCCCAATTCTGTGTATCAAGAATGCCGCGGCGAATCTCGGTCCAATGGGCGTGCGTATCGATAAATCCGGGAACAATGGTTTTACCTTCCACGTCGAACACTTTTGCGCCGGAAGGAACGCTGCCCTGCCTGCCAACGCTCTTGATACGGTTATTTTCTATAAGGATATCGGCGTCTTTAAGTACTTCATCGCCTTTCATGGTCACCACGGTTGCGCCGCGAAGCACGATACTGCCTTTAGGGGTTTTCCGCGGAACCTCGATGTTGATCGCGATTTCCTGAACGTTTTTGTCTTCTTCCTTAAGTTTTTTCTTTTCTTCTTTCTCCGCTTTCTTTTCTTCCTTCTTCTTATCTTTTTTACTTTCTTTTTTGTCGCTGGCAGTCAATACCTCGCGGCTTTTGTCCGCGCTCTTCCCATCCTCGTCCTTCTTTTTGTCGTCGTCTTTCTTATCGTCTTTGGGCTCGTCAAATTTAATGGCACTTAAAGGCTCACGGAAAAAGCTCGAACCCACTGCCCAAGTAATCGTTTTTCCGTCCCCGCTCCAGCCAAAATAATCCGCGCCGATATCCGTAATACGCTTCACCGGAACGGACGGAGACGAGATACTCACCGTAGGAGCTTCGCCTCCCGCCATGGGCATGGCGATCAAATAAAGTTGGTTCATCACATGGGCGAGCACCCACTGACCGTCTGGGCTGGGCCGCATGTCATCGGAGGCTACGGGTTCCTCCGCAAAATAAATTCCTTGCCCTTTGACTTGAAGATGCGTCCGGCGATCCGTCCCATCAAAACGCAACGACACCAAACCCTGCGGGGTATAAACGTAGACGCGATCTTTTTCGCTGGTGAAGTGCGGCCCTCCTGCGCCACGCGCGGGAAGGATCAGGGTTGCGTCGCCGCCATCAGAAGGAACCCAAACGAGATCCGCGTTGCCGGTTTGACCACCATCAAATTCGCTGTTCTCGCGATCGTAAACATTGCCACGCAGCAAAACGAGTTTGCTTCCATCCGGCGCCCACGCAGGATTGCTGTACACACTGGCGGATTTCGACAGCTGTTTTGGCACCCCTCCATCCGCCGAGACTTTCCAGAGCTGACCACCGTCATTTGACCAGGTGACGTAGGCGATCCATTTGCCGTCGGGAGACCACGCCGGTTGAAATTCCCGATCATTACCGCTCAACAGGCGCCGAGGATTGCCCACGGTTGCCGAACCGCTTGGAAGATCCACGATATAAAGATGCGTTAGGGCGGAGAGCACCAGCTTTTTCCCGTCCGGTGACTCCGCGGGATCTTGGATGAGGCGAACTTTTAGTGGTCCCTGCTCAACTGCCTGGGGAAAATCAAGTTTTGGACCAATCTCCTGGGATACTTCCGCGGTGAAAGGAACGATCTTGTCGCTGCCGGTAGCGAGATCCAGTCGCCGAATCTTTCCACCCTGGTTGTAAATAATTTCTTTGCCGTCGGGCAGAAACGCATAACCAGGAAAAACGTCGCGCGTAAACAAGGATTCCTGCTCGTCACGGGTGACGGGATATTTCACCCAGCGATCCTCCCCGGTTTCGAGATTGCGCAAGCGCAGACCTGTTTCCGTTTCATAGCGGGTGACATACAGCAGTTGCTTTCCATCGGGCGAAAGCTGCGGTCGGAAAGCGCTTTCCAGTTGTTCTATAAGCGTGTCCTCATCACCAGTTTTGCGGTCGCGCCGCGCGATGTGCCAGAGAGGAAACTGCGCGTTATAGCTAAATGGGCCTTGACGCACCGCGTAATAAAGATATCTTCCGTCCGGAGATGCAACCGGGCCCATTGCGTTGTGGCGCTCCTTGCGAGGAGTAGTTGGCGCCGGCTTCGTTTTAGTAAGTTGAATACCGGTACCACCGTCTACGTGATACATCCAGATTTCATGCCCGCCGATTCCAAACGCGGCTTTCGAGACGAAAATATACTTTCCATCTGGAGACCAGTTCGGCGAAGTAAAATCTTCGTTGGCATCCTTGGAGACTTGTTTCGCTCCGGTTCCGTCCGGGTGCATGATCCAAATATTTTCGCTGCCTTCGCGATCGGAGAGGAAAGCGATCCATTGACCGTCATGCGAGAAACGCGGCTGGCTGTCGAACGCTATCCCTCCAGAAATGCGCTTCGCGGCGCCGCCTTCAATGGGCAAGGTGTAAATGTCGCCAAGAAGATCGAACACAATGGTTTTGCCGTCTGGCGAGACGTCCAGTGACAGCCAGGTTCCTTCGTCGGTAGTAAATTGGATTTTGCGAGTCGGCTTAAGCGGCAGACCCTTTTTTTCGTCTTTCTTTTCGTCCTTTTTCTCTTCTGATTTGTCCTTATCCACGTTTTGCAATGCCGAATTTGCGGCCCGCGAAGCGGGCCAGGAAGCCGGCGAGGCAAGCGCAGCCATGCCCAATCCCAGCGCCGCCAGAGTCCACGTTCGCACACCACCGCCTCGCTGATTCACATTCATACTTTTCTCCTTCGATTTCTTGCACAGTGATTTCGACCGGGACCCGCGCGTTGCCAATACTATGAAATATGAAAACTATTCTATGAAACGGGGCACGCCACACACGGAACTGCTCTCCTTAGACGTGCTGCCCCGAAAAAAGTTTAGCGCATAGCGCTTGCAACAAAACCGTGAAGCGGAATGATACCGCCAGATGGCATCCGGGTGCATCCCTTCTTTCTCTCGCAACCTACAAAACGCGAACACCGCATGCTAGGCTAACGGATTGCAGAATAATCGCATGCCTTTCTTCGCCCTTTGCCACCATTTCCAGGTGCGCGTCTGGCCTCGTGTGCGCCAGGCCGGCATCGCAATATTGGCGCTGGCAGCATTCGCGGCGCCCGCCCTGCTAGCACAACAAATTCAAGTTCCCGAGCCGCGCGGAGGGGTCGCGGAACTGTCCGCCAGCGGCGCCCAGAAACGCCAAGGAAATCTCTTTATCGCGGATGATGATGTGGACATCCGTTACGGAAACATTCGCTTGCGCGCGGACCATGTGGAATATAACGAAAAAAGTTTTGAAGCTACTGCCCGCGGCCACGTGCAATTTGATTATGACACCCAGCATTTGGAAGGCGATGAAGCGCACGTAAATGTACGCACCGGCCACGGCACGTTCCGCAACGTTCGCGGCAGCATTAAAATTGAACGCCGCGCCAATCCTGTGCTGCTTGTTACCGACAATCCCTTGTACTTCGAAGCTGGAGAAGTGGAGCGCATCTCGCCCAGGATTTATGTTGTGCGGCGAGCCTGGATAACGATTTGCGATTTTCACCATCCCACCTGGCAATTTTACGCGCCGCACGCGCGCATTGAAGTAGACAAAAAAGTTGCGCTGATAAATGCCAATTTCAGAGTGCTTCGCGTGCCCTTGGTTTGGTTTCCTTACGCCACCGCGCCGGCCGGTGCGAAAATCCGCCAGTCCGGGCTGCTGATTCCCTCTATCGGAAACACCACCCGTAAAGGCCTGGTGCTGGGCGAAGCTGTTTATTGGGCTCCTAAACAATGGATGGATCTTACTCTCGGCGGAGAATATTTCAGCAGCCGCGGTACCGCGCAACGGGCTGATTTTCGCGCCCGCCCGCTTGAAAATACGTCTATTTCGTACAGCTATTTTGGCGTCATCGATCGCGGCATTGAAGGCCCTCGTGGCACGATCGTGAAGCAAGGAGGCCACCAGCAACAGCTGGAAGTGCAATCGCTGTTTGGCAAGGGTTGGCGGTTCGTGGCGGATGTGAACCAGCTTTCCTCACTCACCTTCCGGCTTGCTTTTGCGGACACATTTGGAGATGCGATCAATACGGAAGTTCGCAGCGCAACTTTCTTGACAAATAATTTTCGTGGTTTCAGTTTTAACGTGGCCAGCTGGAGCGACCGAAGTTTTCTGCAAATCTCTCCCCAGGTAAGCGTCTTGCTGCGTTCTTCCCCTGAGGCGCGCTTCTCTTCCGTCGAGCAATCGCCCTGGCGGAGTTTGCCAATTTATTTTGGCTTTCAATCGTTTATCGGAGCGGTTCACCGGGACGACAATTTGCTGAATACTCCCAACGCCGTATTTCGCGCCGAGTTTGCGCCGCGCGTCACCGTTCCCCTGCACCTTGGCCCCTGGCTCGGCGTCACCACCACGGCTGCATTTCGTACTACCCGCTACGGCGATTCGCTCTCTTCGCCAAGAACGTTGAGTGGAAACGCCATCGTCCGAAATACCGGAGAATTTGAAGTGGCTCTTCGCCCGCCTACGCTTGAGCGATTTTTTGACTTGGCCCCGCGCAAATACAAACACACTATCGAACCGTACGCTACGTACCGTTACGTGACCGGCGTAAACCATTTTGCGGATTTCATTCGCTTCGACACCAATTCTACGATCACCGATACCAATGAAATCGAGTACGGGGTCACCCAGCGTTTTTTTGTAAAATATGGCGACCAGAACGCCTCGGAATTTCTTTCCTGGCGTGTCGCGCAAAAGCATTACTTCGATCCTACGTTTGGCGGCGCAATTGTTCCCGGCACGCGCAATGTTTTCCAGGCGCTGGACTCCTTTACTCCATTCGCCTTTGCCAGCGGACCTCGAGACTGGTCACCGCTGATCAGTGACTTTAAGATCACTCCTGGCGGCCGCTTCGATACCGAACAAATTCTGGAATACGATCATCAACTACAAAAAGTAACCACCATCGGAACGCTCGTCAAAGTGAAACCGTACAGCGAATTTTTTGTCACCGCGGCGCATTTCCGTTTACAAGGCGATCCCATTCTGCAGCCGCTCGCCAATCAGGTGCGCGCGTTGTTTGGATATGGCAGCCTCACGCGAAAAGGTTTCAATGCCGCCGCGGGAATCAGCTACGACATAACCCATTACGAATTGCAGAATCAGTTGGTGCAGGTGAGTTACAACGGCGGGTGCTGCGGGATCGCTCTGGAATACCGGCGCATCGCACTGGGCCAGGTCCGCACGGAAAACCAGTTTCGCGCTTCGTTCATCATTGCCAACATCGGAAACTTCGGCAATCTGCGTCATCAGGAAAGAATATTTTGATCGCGATAGTTTGTGGCGCGAATAGGACCGGTCGTTTCGGCAGGAGCCAGTTTGCATGAACAACATTGATCTGGCCTTCGCCTCCATCGAAGAAATAGCAAAACTTTACCGCCAACGAAAACTTTCGCCCGTGGAGCTGACGCAAATAATATTGCAACGCATTGAGCGGCTAAATCCAAAGCTCAACGCCTACCTCACTTTCACCCCGGAAATTGCTCTCGCGCAAGCAAAGCGCGCCGAGAGCGAACTGTTTGTGCCTCGTGGCCGCAAAAGCCGGCGGGACCGCGGCACACTTCACGGTATTCCCATTTCGCTGAAAGACAATATTTGCACCGCGGGAATTCGAACTACCGCGGGATCGAAAGTTCTGAGCAAGTTTGTTCCTGAACAGGATGCAACGGTAGTCACGCACTTGAAGGAAGCGGGCTCGGTACTGCTCGGCAAGACTCACATGCACGAATTTGCTTACGGCACCACGACAAATAACCCGCATTATGGTCCCGCGCGAAATCCATGGAACATTGAATGCGTTCCCGGCGGTTCCAGTGGAGGCTCCGCCGCCGCGGTGGCCGCCGGACTTTGTTTTGCAAGCGTCGGAACGGATACGGGCGGCTCACTTCGCATCCCCGCGGCGCTGTGCGGCGTCACCGGGCTCAAACCGACGCACGGAAACGTGAGCGATGAGGGGATAATTCCGCTATCGCCTTCGCTGGATTGCACCGGCCCTCTTGCTCGATCTTCGCGCGACGCCGCGATCCTCCTTCGCGCCATCAGTAAACAAAATACTTTTCCAAGCAGTTCGTGGTCTCCCGCGAAATTGTTTCGCAAGCCGTCTAAAATTCGGTTGGGCATTCCCCAGGAATTTTTCTTCGATGTTCTTGTCGAGGAAGTGGCCAACTATTTTGATCGCGCGCTGCGAGATTTGCGCAAGCTTGGTGCGCAGATGAAGGAACTATCCATCCCGTTGCTTAACGAAACCGAAGACGCGGGCAATCAAATCGCCTGGCCTGAAGCCACGCAATATCATCGCGATTCGGGATACTTTCCAGCCCGCGCCACCGAGTACGGAGAAGATGTCCGAAGTCGCCTGGAAATGGGCGACAACACTTCCGCAGTGGCTTATCTCGAGGCACTCGAACTGCAAAAGAAATTCGCGAAGCAATTACGTGAAAAAATGGACGAAGCAGGCGTAGACGCCCTGGTTGTGCCCACTACGCCGATCGCCGCGCCCCTGATCGGGGAAGAAAAAACGCAAATCGACGGTAAGTCTTATCTAACTCGCGCTCTATTGCTACGTCTTAATCGCCCCGCAAATCTTGCAGGGGTGCCGGCGATTTCGATTCCTTGTGGAGTAACGTCATCAGGTTTGCCGATCGGATTGCAATTCATTGGCAGGCATAACTCGGACTTGCTGTTGCTGCAAATTGCGAATTTCTACCAGAACGCGTACCCGAACGCGCGACGACCGTTGTTGTGATGCTGTATAGCCTAATTAAACGACGCTATCGCCCTTTTTCGTTCCATGATGCGCCATCCAATCCAATAACCCATTGTTCCGGTTGCAATCCCGCCAAAAACATCGGCTACATAGTGATATCGGCCCCAGATCGTTGAAACGCACATGCACAAAACCCATGGGAGCATCACCCAAAAAAACCAGCGGCGATGGCGCCACGCGCCCAACAATGCCGCAACTGAACCCGCGACATGCTCCGAAGGAAATGCCGCGCCGCGTACACGGCCAAAATGTTCGATCACCACAATCGTTGCGGTAAACGGACCACCTTGCAGATCGCTGTGCCATAAATTCGCCATCGAAAACCACGGGCTCTCGATCGGAAAAGAAATGGCAATTACGTATCCGATCACATAGGCTACCGCCGAATACGTCATCACCGACCAATAAGCGTGCCAGTCGCGCCGGTAATATAAAATTGCGCCCAACATGAGGAGATAAATAAAATAGGTCAGATACGCAAACTGCATGAAGTCGTTACGCGCCGGCGTGGCGAATTGATCCAACCATAGGATTGGATTTACTCCCGTAAGCCACTGGTCAAATGCCATCAATTTGCTGTCTTGCCACCGGGGCGAAATTAAGTGCACAAGAACGCCTAGCTCTTCAAAACAAAATAAGAAGAAAAGATGTGGATACCAGTGACGCCAAAAATGCCAGAAGCTTTCAGCAGAAAAAGGTTGAGACGCATCGGGCGCCGGATAAATCCATGAAATGCGGCACAAAAGCATTATTCCCAGGGCGACGATGGCTTGCACGCCAAGCAGCCGCCAGGGATGAGGCAAGTTTTGCGCAAACAGAATTACCAGCACGCCGGATAAGCCTAAATACCCCAGCGCTACCCATTCGAAAGCTCCGCAAGAGCGCCACGCCAGCGCGGTTTGATCGCTCAGCCAGCCAAAAAAACTTTCTACGCCGTTAATTTGCCCGCAAACGTCGACTCCGGTGGTGCTCGATTCCCCGCGCCATACCAGGTCTCTCACAGATGCGTTTTCGTAATTCACTTTTCGTTGTGCGCTCATGCTAATTTCTCTGCGGTCTCGGCTCCGCCGTTGCGGGGCTGAGTTTCTTTTGCGCTACCGTCGAGCGAACCTTCTTTTTTCCACAATATTTCCGGCCAGCCTTGCCGCCGCGCCACATCGCGCAAATCTAACGAAGCATTAACCGTGGCAGGCTTTCCAACGGCTTCCAGCATCGGTACGTCACTCTCGGTATTGCCGTAGGCATAGCAGCGGGACAAATCCAGATTCAATTCACGAGCGAGGGAGCGCAAACTTTCTGCTTTCGCTGCTCCGATTCTGGCGGGTCCAATAATTCGTCCGGTCCAGGTTCCCGCGCACTCCTCCAATTGCGTGGCCACTATCTGAATAGCGCTTTTTATTCCGCGCTTCGCCAACTCATTTCCGATTCTCCTGGCTACATCCTTGGCAAGTGGCTCTAAGCTTCCGGTAATGATCACGATGAGATGACCTTGCCGCGCATGCCAGGCCACCTGTTGGAGCGCTTGAGGCAAAAATGTCGGGATGGGACATCGCAAATCAGTCGCGACACCGCGCAAATACATTTTATTGGCATGACGCATCTGCGCGAGACCTCGCGGCGCCAGGCGCATCGCATGCGCGAGCCATAACCAATAATTTTTCGCTGCAATCATTCTTCGCGCCCTGATATTCAAAAAATACTTCCATTCCAGCGAGCTTCCTGCCGTGAGGGTGCCGTCCAGATCAAAAAATGCTGCGATTTTCTTATCACCCAAAGAAAATTCCTTCATGCCGCACCTTGACTCGCCGAGGGAGCGGCGTGACGTTCCGCCGCACTGTGAGAAAAATATTTCCAGCCATCCAACAAAATAGGAATTCCGCGTACCAGGCAAAACGCCGCTGTCAACCACGTCAAAAATATTGCTCCGCCGCGTATAGCCGCGTGCGTATCACCGCTTAATCCTCCCAGCAGCGCGACGGGCCCACGAGTTAGCGCCAGCTCCAATCCCAGATAACAAAAACACACACATTTCAGCGCCGCGTATATCCCTCTGCTCCACTTTGAAGCAACCAGCAGTTGCACCCAGCGGCTTTGCAACACCGAGTCAGAAACCCATCCCGAATGGCCACCCTTCATGGCTAGCCCACGCAGAAAATCCGTAGCCGCGCCGCGCGCGAAAAAAAATACCGGAAGCCACAACGAAACCATTCCCACCACGGCGAAATAAGTGAAATAAACGTTTTCGATCATGCGGTCGCCCAGAACGTCCAGTTGTGCCCCTTCAGCCGAAGCGAGATTTTTTTGCCGTGCCAGGTGCCCGTCCAGCGCGTCGAGCGCGATGGCCACAACGGTTAGCGCGATAGCCGCTAAGTTTGCCCACGGGCCGCGCCCGAACAGGCTCACCGCACTAAATCCCACCGCGATTCTCAGTACCGTCACTTTGTTCGGAGTCCAATTCATTGATCGCCGCTTCGGCCTCGCGAAGCCCCCTCGTGGACAAAGCACGTCCGCCGCCAATCGATTGCCCGCGCAAGTTGCTTGTTTTCTGCATGTTATCTCAGCCTCCCTTTGGACCAATTCTGCGCTTCCGCCAGACGATTCCTGCATCTGTCGCAATTCTCTGTATCCTAAACAGCCTTCACGCGTCTAACGGTCTGCGTACCAAAATTCCGAGAAATTGTGTGGATGCCTACCGCGCTCCGCTTCGGCTTCGCGATGTATGCCGCCGTCACTTTTATGGGAGAATAGAAAGCAATGAAGGTCGCGCATTCATGACAGATGTTTCTTTGGCGGGAGCTTTCCTTGCCGGACTGATTTCCTTTTTATCCCCCTGCGTGCTGCCGCTCGTCCCTGGATACATATCCATGCTGTCGGGCATCGGCATGGAACAATTGCGTCAGGGCGAACAGCCGCGTGGCAGCCTGTTTGCTTCGGCCTTGGCGTTTGTCGTTGGGTTCTCCTTTGTATTTATTTCCTTTGGCGCATCGGCCAGCGCCGTGGGAGGGTTTCTTCGCGAAAATCGCGCGTTGTTGGCCCCCGTTGCAGGCGCGCTGATCCTTCTTTTCGGCCTGCACCTTCTAGGCGCGCTTACAAAAATGAGTCTTCGAATTGGAATTTTTCTCGGTGTGATTCTCGTGGCCTTGGGAATCGCGGCGATCGCGCATCATGGACCGCTTTTTGCCGGCTTGGGGGCGAGCCATTTCTTCTCCCTTTCCTTGATCGGCTTTTTTGGGCCGGCCTTAACCCGCTTCCTGAATCGCGACGTGCATTTACGCAACAACACCAGTAAAAAACCCGGCATGTTTAGCGGTTTTTTACTTGGTTTTGCGTTTGCTTTTGGCTGGACCCCGTGCATCGGACCAATCCTTGCGACGGTGCTGGCATTGGCCGCCGCCAGCGATACGGTAGCTCGAGGCGTTTTACTTCTGGCCGTATATTCCGCCGGTCTGGCGGTTCCATTTTTGTTGACGGCATTGGGCATTGGACAATTTTTGCGTTTCTACAAAAATTTCCGCCAATATCTTCACGCCGTCGAGATTTTCAGCGGCGCCCTGCTTCTTTTTGTCGGGGGATTGGTTTTTTTCAACAAGCTGACCTGGCTTTCCGGCAAATTGACGTTTTTGAACCGTTTCTCGATGTAGGAAATTGCTCTTGAGGTTGTCAGAGAAACATAGATGAAGAAAATAATACTGATCTGCCTGTCTGTGCTCGCAGTCCTGCTAGGCACTTACTTCGCCGACAAGGCCACACGGGTTAAATCACACGTTGGACGCGGTTTCAGAATTGGAACCGACGAAGGAAAGCCCGCACCGGCGCTTTCGTTGAAAGATTTAAATGACAAAGATGTGGCCCTCAGCGACCTCAAGGGCAAAGTGGTGCTCATCAACTTTTGGGCTACGTGGTGCGGTCCTTGCCGCATCGAAATTCCGTGGCTGATTGAGATGCAAAATAAATATCGAGACAAGGGTTTCGTGGTCCTTGGTATCGCCATGGATGAAGAAGGCAAAAGCGTCGTGGCTCCGTTTGTCGAGAAAGAGCGCTTTGAAGTGAACGGGCAAAAAGTTCCCATGAGCTATCCGATTCTTATTGGAAATGACGCCACCGGAGAGCAATTCGGTGGGCTCCTGGGTTATCCCACGAGCTTTCTAATTTCGCGTGATGGAAAAATCGTAAAAAAAGTGCAGGGCCTGGTCAGCTACGAAGAAATTACCAAGACCATCGAATCGCAACTTTGATAAGGTGGTTCCATGCTTGATGAAATCGATTTTCGAAACAAAGCGGACGCCGCCTTCGACGACCTGAAGAAGCGCCTGCTGAATCTTGGCGATCAGCATGGCTTTGATGTCGAAGGAGAAAGCGGCAAGCTGGAAGTGATTTTCGAGGAGCCAGAGCCTGCTAAATTCGTTGTTTCTCCCAACGCTCCTATTCGCGAAATTTGGATTTCTGCGCTCTCAACAAGCTTTAAGCTGGCATGGTCGGCGGAAAAAAATGCATTTGTACTGGCAAAAACCGGAGAAGACCTCCACGCGGTTATGAGCCGCGTCATTTCTCAGCAACTGGGAACGCAGGTAAAGGTATGAGGCTGAGGCTTATCCCCGCTGTTATTTTCATAGCATTGTTCTCGGATCTTTCTGCGAGCGCGCAGACACCTTCAGGACGCGATGTTGTAGCTCCTTTGGCGGTAACCTCATTCGACCCGGTCGCGCGAAACAGCTCATTCCAACTTGCTGTGGTTTTGAAAATACGCACGGGATTTCACGTCAACGCCCGGGAAGTTTCCGCGGATTATTTAATTCCCACGGATTTGCGCGCCGAAGTTCCCACCGGTTTCAAAGCCGACGAAATTTCCTATCCAAAAGGCACGTTGCGTACCTTTTCGTTTTCGAAAAAACCGTTGAACGTATATGAAGGCACCACGATCGTGCGCATGAAGCTAACCACTGCCGCCGATACGCCGCTTGGTCAGCAGCGAATTCCACTCAAGCTCCGCTACCAGGCATGCAGTGATGAAATCTGCCTGCCGCCTGTGACCGTCGATGTGCAAGCTAAATTTACAGTAGTGGCCGAACCCGCGGCAGCAAAACCCGCCCACTCCGAATTCTTCAAACTTAAATAAGACTATTTTCCCCGGAGTGAACGCACCGCATCGCGCAGCCGTCTGACCATCCGTTCTTGCCCGAGCGTCACCATGGTATCGAACAGGGGTGGCGCAACCGCCTGCCCTACAATCGCCACGCGCGTGGCGTTAATCAGCATTCCCGCCTTTACACCTGCAGCCTCGGCTATTGCTCGCGCGGCATGATCGCAGGCGTCGTGATTCCACTCCGGTAACGCCTCAAGCGCGTCCGCCAGTTTGCTCAACAATTCCGGCACGCGATCATCCTTCCAGAACTTTTCAATCGCGGCAGGGTCCCGTGGAAATTCATCGCTCCAGAACGCCCGCGCCCAATCTGAAAAATTCGGCAGCAAGCGGATTCGCGGGCGCAACAGGTCAACCGTTTTCGAAAACCATTCATGGCCGGCGCCGCTGCCCCACTCTGCTTTCCAAAGATTGCTGCGCTTCAGCTCTTCCTCGACGTACGGCAGCAACTCTTCAATCGGCAGCTTCTGCATATATTGCGTGTTGTACCATTCGAGTTTTGGGCGATCGAATATCCCGTTGGTGCGGCTGACGCCTTCCAGTGAAAATTTTTCCAGCAATTCCGACGTCCGCATGAACTGATCGTCGCCTCCCGGAGCCCAGCCGAGCAGTGCCAGAAAATTGCGGAACGCTTCTGGAAGAAATCCTTCGTGGCGATACATATTCACGTCCGTCGCGCCATGCCGCTTGGAAAGACGCGATTTATCGGAACCCAGAATCAGCGGCACATGCGCAAAGATGGGCGGTTTAGCGCCCAGCGCGCGATAAAGCAGCACCTGCTTCGGAGTATTGGAAATGTGGTCCGCTCCCCGAATTACATGCGTTATGCGCATGTCGATGTCGTCCACTACCACTCCGAGCTGGTACATCGACTGCCCAAACTCTTCCTCTCCCTTGCCGGAGCGCAGGAGCACAAAATCTTCAATTTCATCGTTCGAAAATTCGCGCTCGCCAAAAACAGCATCGAAAAACTTCGTCGTGCCGCCCACGGGAACCTTGAAACGTATCGCTGGCTTCGCTCCAGGGTTTGAAGGAACTCCCTCGCGGCACGAGCAGCGCGCCACGCGACGCACTTTGCCACCATCCCCATTCTCCGCGGCATGGTCCCCGCCCGCATATCGCTCCGCCACGCAGTAACACAAGAACGCACTCCCGTTCGCCAGGCATTTCTTCGCCGCTTCGGTATACAGCGCCGTGCGCTGTGACTGGTAAAATGGCCCTTCATCCCAGTCCACACCCAGCCATTTCAGTCCATCCAATATGCCCTGCACCAGTTCCGGCTTGTTGCGCTCGGCGTCCGTATCCTCGATGCGCAAAACCATCGTGCCCCTTTGGCTGCGAGCAAACAGCCAGTTAAATAGCGCGGTTCGCGCGCCTCCCACGTGCAAGTACCCAGTCGGAGACGGCGCAAACCGTACTCGCACGCTAGCTGCTTTTGCGGCTGTTTCCATCATAATCGGCGGTATCTTTCTTGGAGCTGTGAACCACTCAGTTTAGCCAATGCCTCGGCCTCCCGTCCAACCGCCTGATCGTCCCCGAAGTGTCAAGTGCGATTCTGGCTTGACTTTCCTTCCCTCCGGCCCTGCTGTCTCTTAAGCAACTAGTACCTACGTCCCCTTGCACCGTGTAAAATTGATGCTCCATAATCGTAAGCACTTTGTATTGTGTCGACTTACTGTCTCCGGCCAAACCCTAAATTGGTCCAAATTTAGGAAAATGGACGCTTTGACGGGCCCAGTGGCATCGATAGTGCAAACCGATGAATGAAAGCTTCATCCCCCTGGCGTTACTTACTACCTCCGTTCTGGTAGCGAGTTTCTTTGCCTACATTCACGGCGTCAAACGCCAGCCGTATCTTCTGCTCTGGAGCGCGGCCTGGGCAATCTTTGGACTACATTACGTGGGTGCCGCGCTTTCTCATTGGCTGCCACCCAGTGTTTTGCAAGGGGCGCTGGATCACTGGCTGCTTGGCGTGGCCGCTTTGCTTTTTCTCCTCGGCACGCAGCTTTACGCGCAGCGCAAGACCTCCGCGGTATTCGCTTCCGTCGCAGCGGCCGTCCTGATTTTGTGGGCATTGTGCAACGTGGTGCACATTGTTCCCTTCCCCGTCTATGTTCCCTCCAGCCTGCTTTTTCTGGGGCCCGCCGCAATTTTTTGGCAAGAAAGCCGGCGCCAGGAAACGCTCGCGGATTGGCTTCTCGCGGTTGGATTTACGGTGTGGGCTGCACTGTGCCTGCTGCTCAATTTTCTGCAGACTTTGCCGCAATATTCCGCCGGCCTATCAGGCACCGTAATGGCTGCGCCGTCGGTTCTTGTCGCCATTCTCATGGTGATGGCGCTTTATGAAGAAGAAAAGCGCCGCGTCGAGCGTAACATGCTCGCGCTTTCCAATCTCAATCTCGCCACTTCCAGCTTTGTTGGTGGCGAAATCCAGCGCATGCTGTCGCAAGCTCTCGACCGCGTTCTTGGCGTAATTCGTTTGCCCACCGGCGCGCTCTTCCTGCATCACGGCGACCCGCAAGGCCCTACCTCGGTTGTAGCCGTCGGCTGCAACGACGATTTCTGCCGCGACGCGCAGGAAGAAGGGCTCGACGATTATCTGGTGGGCCTGGTTTCGCGGCTCGGCGGTTTGCTCGGTTTTCGCGATTTACAGGATGACAACCTCACCGCTCTGGAAAAAGAAGAGCCGCTGCGCCGTTTTCGCGAACTCGCGCTCAAGCAAGGCCTTCGCAGCGTGGTAGTCATCAGTCTTCAGGCTAAGGAGCAAGCCTTCGGCGTTCTGCTTCTCGGCACGCCGGATAATCGGCGTTTCACGCCCGCTGAATTGCGCTTGCTGCTGGCCCTCGGCCATCAGATTGGTATGGCCGTGGAGAACAGTTATTTGATCCAACAATCTTCGCGCCGTTCTGAAGAACTCCACGTACTCAATGAAATCGGCCGGGTTCTCAGCTCCACGCTGAATCATGAAGAGTTGCTGCTCAAGGTTTGGGAAGAGTTGCGGCGCTTGTTCGACGTGGAAAATTTCTATATTGCTTCCGTTACCCCCCTCGGCGACGAATTGCAATTCGATCTGGAAATCGCCGATGGCGTGCGTGTGCCTCGCCGCACGCGGCCTCTCGGAAATCACATTACGGAATATATAATCCGTACGCGCCAACCGGTTTTAATCCGCGAAAATTATCCTGTCGAAGCGCAAAAGCTGGGTATCGACCCCATTCAAGCCACTGGGTGCGTCTGCGGAGTTCCGCTGGTCGCCTATGATCGAGCTATTGGCGCGCTGGTGGTTTTTTCCAGTCACGAACGCGTCTTCGACGAAGGTCATCTCGAGCTTATGCGCGTGCTCGCAAGCGAAGCCAGCATTGCGATTGAAAACGCCCGTCTGTTCGCGCAGGAACGCACTAAAGCCAGACACCTGGCCCTTCTTAACGTCATTTCGCGCGATGCCATCGCCACGCTCAATCCCGATGAAATGCTCGCAAAAATTACCGAGCGGCTCGGAGCTAGTCTCAGCTACGATCATTTCAGCATCGGCCTTCTCGAATACGCCACGCGTGAAATTGTCATCCAGGCTGAAGCCGGCAAACGCAAAGGCGTGACTGGTGTGCGCGTCGCGCTGGGCTCGGGCTTGATTGGCCACGTGGCGCGCGCCGGAAAGTTGAGCATCTTCCGTGCCTCCAATCCCGGTGAAGCGGCTCTTAAACCTCTGCTCGGCGATTCCCTCGCCGCCATCGCTCTTCCTGTTTTTTATGGCGAACAACTTCTCGGCGTCCTCAATGTTGAGTCTTCCGCAGCCGTCGAGTTCGCAGACGAAGACAACCTGCTGTTCCGCACTCTTGCCGATCTCATCGCGGGTGCGCTGCATAACGCCCTCAGTTTTCAGAAGGCGCAGGAGCAGGCCATCACCGACGGACTTACCGGCGTCAAAACTCATCGCTTCTTTATGGAAGCGTTGTCCGCCGAATGGAAGCGCTCCACGCGTGCCAGCCGCTCATTTGCGCTGGTCATCATGGATCTCGACCGCTTTAAATTCGTCAACGATTTTTACGGCCATCTGGAAGGCGACCTGGTGCTGCAGCGCGTCGGCAACATTCTGGAAACCAATTGCCGCCGCTCGGACGTGGTAGCTCGCTACGGCGGCGACGAATTCGTCATCTTGATGCCCGAAACCCACATGGAGCACGCCCGGCAACTTGCCAGTAAGCTTCGCGGATGGATTGCCGCGGATCCCTTGCTCCGCGAAAAAAATATCAGCGCCAGTTTCGGTATCGCCTGCTACCCGGTGCATGGCTCTTCGCCGCAGGAATTGATCCAGGTAGCGGACGCGAGCATGTATCTCTCCAAGCACCAGGGCGGCAACGCGGTTTCCACCGCTGATCATTTCGATCCCAATGAAGCAAAAAAATGGAAGCGCGACGTGCTCGAAGCGTATCTCGGTGTCACGCTAAAACGTCTTTTCGCCACTGGACCCGAAGCGTTCGAAGAGATTTACCAACGCTTGAAACAATTTACGGAATCACTTTCCGCCACCGAACCAGCCGGCGACAAGGCGCGTTTATCTGCCAGTGGACAGGAAAATCTCGACGCCCCGCAGGTTCTCCCGCAGGCCGTGCTCGATACCATCACCTCGCTTGCTTACGCCATCGACGCCAAGGATCAGTACACACACGGCCACTCACAAAAAGTTGCCGCCTATGCCGCCCTGGTCGCTGAAGCCATGGGCATGAGCGAAGCCGAAGTTGAAGAAATTCGGCTCGGCGCGGTGCTGCACGACATCGGCAAGGTTGCCATCCCGGAAAATATTCTCAGCAAGAGCGGCCCGCTTAATCCTGAAGAGTGGGACACCATGAAGTCTCACGCCACTTACGGCGCGAAAATTCTTGAGCCCATCGTTCCCCTGGCGCGCATCCGGGATATCGTCCTCCACCACCACGAATTTTTCGACGGCTCCGGCTACCCCGAAGCGCTTTCCGCGGAGAAAATTCCACTCGGCTCACGCATCATCGCCGTGGCCGATGCCTTCGACACCATCACCAGCGATCGCACCTACAAAAAAGGCCGCACCGCCGCGCAGGCCCTTGCCGAACTCGAACGCTGCGCCGCCGCGCAGTTCGATCCCGCCATCGTCGAAATCTTCGTCCGCACCATGCGCCAACTCCCCAACCCCATCATCGAAGTCGCCTCACTCACCTCTCGCAACGCCTAACTTTGGCAGGGCCTCACCTTGTTGAGTCTTTTCCTACTCCAAAAGTCGACGTTGAACTACGCACTGGAGTAGCTTAAACTTCGAGAAAATATGGATACGTTTTCCGCAGCTAAGCGTAGCAGTATTATGCGGAGAGTGAAGTCGCGAAACACCACTCCGGAGCGGATTGTCGCTCGGTTGGTGCGATCTTTCGGTCATCTCCAACAACGAAATTGCGACGATTTACCCGATCTGCTTGTGGCACGATACCAGTGATCGGCATCAATTCTTTCAAGAGTACGCTCGCAAATGAGAGCTCTAACACATGGCCTTGATCTCGCAACGATTTGCGACGAGAGAGAAGCTTATATTAGTCGGTTTGTATCTCTCCAAATACGATCGGCTTGGTTTGCAGCGACTCGGATTTGGGAGCTTCACTGAGGCCTTCAATGTTATCGGTTATGCAATGGGATCAAGGCCTGCATCCATAAAAAACTATCGCGATGAATTCGACCCCCTCTTTCCGAATCGCCGTAAAGGCTGGCACAAGCGCCCGCTTCGTAGGTACTGCTTGAAAGTGTTTGAGGAATACAAGAGCCTAGACCTCGAATCGTTTGCCGGTTTGGTCAAATCCTTTTTTGGATATGATGAAAACGCTTGGAGCGAGGTTCAGGAGAAGGAAGATGAAGAAGAGAGCGAGTCGCAGTTCGCCAAGAGGTTGATCACAGGGCTAACCGCTGAGCAGTATTTTCAATCCATTCATCACAATCTCAGTGAATTCGAAGGTTATTCACTGGAGAACACCACGCGTCTCGGCTGCGGGTATGACTTCCGGCTCCGTAAGAACCCAGGCGGAGATTTTCTAGCTGTTGAGGTCAAAGGTTTAAAGGAACGAACAGGAAATCTGTCGCTGACACCCAAGGAACATCAACTCGCGACAGCTTTGAGAGATCGTTTCTTTCTTTTCGTCGTAAAGAACTTCCAGGAATCACCATTTCACGAGATCTTTTCGAACCCTCTGTCCGGCAGGCTACAATTCAAGAAAAGAGAGACGCTAACGGTTCATATTTCATGGCTGACCAGAGTGTAGTGCGGAGATTACGAACCGAAAGGAGTTAGGTAATGCTTGGAAAGAAACGTTCGGACAATGCGTGTCGCGAGGCGCTTGTCCTTGAAGCTCGAGCTGGACTGATCCCAGAATCAGATTTCATAGTGGAAGAAGTGCGTGTGCGCGAGGCTCGCACGTCGCGCATCGGTCGCGTTATCAAGGCCCATGCACGAGTGCTCGCACAAGGCTCAGAGGCTCTGGCAATTGCTGATATCCTGGCTGACCTACGGCACTATTGCGATGGAAAGGGTCTCAGTTTCGATGAACTCGACGCGACGGCATGCGAGAACTACCAAGAGGAAGAGTTTCAAAGCCACATGCTAGATAGCCTGCCGAAGTAGAAGGAATACAATCAATATCCCGACCCTTACCCGCAGCGATACCGCAAGAACATCCGGTTCCAGTGGGTAAGGAAGAATGGGATTTTGCTTATGACCCTGACGGATGGGGAAGTCACCTTCCCCCAAACTACTGCCCCTAAACCTGCTGATACTTCACGCCCGTCGGACGGCGACTCTAACTGAACTCGGTTGACACCCTTTTTCGTAACGCCGTTCGAATGAATACTGTTTAATAAACTATTGACAAAGTACTCTGGGCGTGCTATCCTCCCTTGTGTCGACTGCGTTAAACCCTCAAACAAGTCATTCGCCCTCCCACCCTCATCGCAAAACTGCGTCTAAGTGCTTTGCATTCCGCACTTGCGTAACGCGCGGCTGTAACTCCTTTCGAGCCGAACCTGCAAAATGATTGATTTTAAGTCCTTTAGAATCCTCACTTATCGAAATGTGTCTGCTTACCCAACTCTTGATCCCCGTAAAATGGCCAAAAGTGTATCAAAACAAGTCACTTTAAGTTTCTTTAGAATGAACACTTATGAAAAAGGGGGGAGGGGGGGTACCTTTTACAAGACTTACGGGCCGAACTGTCTCCCTGATATGCTCTTCTCGCAGAGGTCCCCATGCAAACCACATCCATCAAATGGATCGGCGAACAAAAATTTGCCGCCACCAGCGCGTCGAACCACGCCATGGTCATTGACTCCGATCGCACCAGCAACGCCGCGCCCGGGCCAATGGAAATGTTGCTAATGGCGCTTGCGGCTTGCACCGCCACCGATGTGGTGAGCATCCTCGGAAAAAAGCGCCAAAAGCTCGCATCTCTGGAAGTACTTTGCTCCGGCGAACGCGCCACCGAACCGCCCATGGTTTGGACCAAAATCCAAATTGTCTATCGCCTGCGCGGCACTCTTGACGAAGCTGCCGTGAAACACGCTATCGAATTAAGCGAGGAAAAATACTGTTCGGTCGCCGCCATGCTGCGCAAAACCGCCAGCATAGCGTGGCGCTACGAAATTCTTCCGCTCGAAGTCTGAGTACTTTTTTTGCCACGGTAACACCGCTACGACTTGTGCAGCACCACGCTGCATTCTTTTCGGCCGGCTTCCAGACGGTCGGCCTGCTTGCAGCGCCGCACCTTGTTTCTTCGCCGCTGCATCGAATAAAATCCAGACTCCTTCGCCGGGGCCACCGGAGTCGCTGGAAGGTAAATTTCGCAAGGGGAAATATGGCTCATCGCATCGCGGCAAAAATTACCGGTGTCTCCGGCTACGTTCCTCCAAAAGTCCTGACCAACGCGGACATGGAAAAGTTCGTCGCCACCAACGATGAATGGATCCGCACGCGCACCGGCATTCGCGAGCGGCACGTCGTGGAAAAAGGCGTCGCCACGTCGCACCTGGCCACCGAAGCCGCAAAATTGCTCTTGGCGCGAACCGGAGTCGACTCCGCTGAAATCGACTTGATCATCGTCGCCAGTGTTACGCCGGACATGATGTTCCCCGCCACCGCCTGCCTGGTGCAAGATCGCATCGGCGCGAAAAAAGCCTGGGGCTTTGATTTGAGCGCTGCGTGTTCCGGTTTCGCGTACGCGCTTACCGTGGGCGCGCAATTTGTCGGCTCTGGCGCGCACAAAAAAGTGATGGTGATTGGCAGCGATACCATGAGTTCCATTCTCGATTACAAGGATCGCGCCACCTGCGTGCTTTTCGGCGACGGCGCCGGCGCCGTTTTGCTGGAGCCTGCCAAGGACGGCGAAGGCATCATCGATTTTTCACACGATGTGGATGGTTCCGGCGGCGAGTTCCTCTATATGCCTGGCGGCGGCTCGCTACATCCGCCCACGCACAAAACCGTCGACGACAATATGCACGTGGTGCATCAGGAAGGCTCGCAAGTTTTCAAATACGCTGTGCGCCGCATGGCCGATATGGCCGCAACACTGCTCGAAAATAATGGATTTAAAAGCAACGACCTCGCCCTGGTCGTGCCCCATCAAGCCAATCTGCGCATTATTCGCGCCATGCAGGAACGGCTGGGCATCGAAGACTGCAAAGTAATGGTCAATATCGACCGCTACGGAAATACCACCGCGGGCACGATCCCCTTGGGTTTGTGCGACGCTGTCGAGCAGGGCCGCCTCCACAAGGGAGACTTGGTGATGCTCGTGGCCGTAGGCGCAGGATACACTTCCGGCAGCATGCTTCTGCGTTGGGCGTACTGAGCTTTGCTTCGGGGAGTGTTGCTAAAAGAGCGCTACTCGCGTTGGTGGAGGCGCTACACGCTTGGTGAGAGGAAATTGCTAGCAGGAGCGCATGGAAGCCGCCAGCGCCAGGTTAGCTTGCATTCGCCGGTCGACTTTCACCGCTGCGTACTGTGCGCAGACTAAGCTTTCCCGCGCGCTCCATTCAGAGATCATGGGCATACTTGCGCCCGCTAATTCGCCCAGTTTGCGCACCACACTGTAGTAACCGCGCACCAAGCCAAGGCCGTCGCCACCCGGCTGCAATAAAGGAGTTAAGTCGTGCAATTCCGCCAACTTAGGGAAGTCTTCGCCGGACAGGCAGCGATCCTGCAGCGAGGCCGCCTGCAATACGCGGTCGGAAACCGGCTGTGCGGCAACCCCGGTAAGCACAGCCCGCCCGTAATATATGGCGAACTGGGAAAGCGCCAGGATGGAGATCGCTAGTAGCATCGCGGAAAACATCCTCGTTGTCCTCAGGCCACTAGAGTGCCACCAGGGTTCTGCGGCCTCAATAGCTCCTCGGTACTACCTGGAATAGTCCCTTTGCTTAGAATGGAGACAGGGCATGCATAAGAAAACTTATCGTTTTGTACTGACCACACTCGCGCTGAGCCTATTGGCGCTCGCGGCATTTTCTTCCGCCGATAAAAATGACACATCGCGAGCGGCAATCCAAAAAGTTTTGGGCGATCAGCAAGTCGCGTGGAACCACGGCGATGTAACCCAGTTTTTGCAAGGTTACTGGCACTCTCCGGAACTCACTTTTTCCGGAACTGGCGGCATCACCCGGGGCTGGGATGAAGTTCTGGCGCGGTACCGCAAAAACTATCCAAATGCGGCCGCAATGGGAGAATTGCACTTTTCGGATCTGGAAGTTCGCTTTCTGGCAGGAGATTCCGCCTTGGTGCTGGGAAAATGGCGCCTTGCCCGGAAAAAGGATGAAATAGGCGGAGTGTTTACCCTGGTGTGGCAAAAATTTCCAGAAGGCTGGCGAATTATCCACGATCACACCAGTTTGTCCGCCGCCAAACCGTGACGCCGCAGTTCCCGATTTTGGCGCCACGACTTTATGCCATGATTCACGCCGATGTTTGAGTGTTATAAGGTTGCTATGGAGGCGGCCTGATGCTCGCGCAAGTCGTCCATTTTGCGGTAACAGGCGCGCTGATCGTCGGCGGCATAATGCTCGCACTGTGGGCCATTCATTTTCTAATCAAAGACGCCGCGATTGTCGAAGTCGGTTGGGCGGCCGGCTTGGCAATTCTTGGCGGATATTATGCATACGCCGCTCCTGGGTATCCCGTGCGCAAGTGGGCGATTGCGGCAATGACCGGAATCTGGGGTCTACGATTGGCCGGCTATTTGCTTTTTTCGCGTGTGATTGGACGCTCCGAAGAGGGGCGCTACGTGCAGCTCCGCCGGGAATGGAAGACCAATGTAGGCCTGCGCTTCTTGTTTTTTTACGAATTCCAGGCGCTGCTGGATGTGATCCTCTCGCTGCCATTTTTGTTGGCGTGCCTGGATACTCGCGTGCCGCTGGGAATTGCGGAAAAGTGCGGGATGGGATTCTGGTTGATCGGTATGTGTGGCGAAGCGCTGGCGGATGCGCAACTGGATTCCTTCAAGAAAAATTCCGCCAATCGCGGCACGTTCAGAGGCGGCTTATGGAAATATTCGCGGCACCCAAACTATTTCTTTGAATGGTTGCTGTGGATAGGTTATGCCGTATTTGCGGTGACTTCGCCTTGGGGCTGGCTGGGAATGATTTCACCGGCACTGATATTGTATTTTTTCCTCAGCGACACCGGCATCCCCGCGACAGAAGCGCAAACGCTGCGCAATCGGGGTGAGGAATATCGCGCCTACCAACGAACCACCAGCCCGTTTGTACCCTGGCTTCCGAAAAAAGAAGCACAAGCAAAAAGCAAGCGGTGACGCTTCAAAAGCGCTAAAGAATATCCAGAATTTCTTCGTGGCGTTTGAATGGCGGAATTACGTACGCGCCGGCCATCTCCGTTCGCGCCCAGGAAAGCATTTCACGCGCCACTTCGAAACCGCGCTCGCGCGCCGAAGCGCCGGCAGCCTCCATGGACTTCAATAGCGGCTGCGGAATGACGATTCCCGGGACTTCATTGTTCAGCCGTAACGCTTGCTTATAGCTGTTGAGCGGCCAGATTCCGATCATCACCGGAATGGCCGGTTTGCCGCCAAGTTTTTTCAAGAAGGCATGCCAATGTTCTGGGTCAAACAGTGGCTGGGTCATCGCAAAATGCGCGCCGGCTTCCACCTTCGCGTGGAAACGTTCAATTTCGTTATCAAGATCATCGGAAACCGGATTGAGCGCAACACCAATTGTAAAATTCGTCGCGCCCCCCAAGGTTTTTCCCGCCCAGTCGGTTCCCTGGTTGAGCCGGTGCAAAACTTTCACCAGTCCGACGGAATCCACTTCGTACACGCCGCTGGTTTCCGGATAGTCGCCGACGGACGGAGGATCGCCGGTAATCGCCAGGACGTTGCGCACCCCGCCGACAGTCCACGCGCCGAGCAACATGGCTTGCAGTCCGATGATGTTGTAATCCCGCGTGGTGAGATGTGGAACGGTTTCTATGCCGCGTGCTTCCAGCGCGCCCGCGGTCATCAGCGCGTCCATCCCGACACGCGCCATGGCGCCACTATTGATGTCGATGGCGTCCACTTTTCCCGACGCCATCACTTTGTCGACTTGCTCGAAAATACGCTCCAGAGAAATTCCCTTGGGTGGATCGATTTCCACGCAAACAGTAAATTCACCGGCTTGCAATTTTTTCCAAAATTTACTTTCCGGTTGACGTTCAACCGGCGTCGCCGGTTTCGCTGCGACTTGTACCGCGGCTGAAGAGGCATGCTGCTTCGCTGGTCGCAAGGACTTAACAGCTTCAGCCATCGCCCGGATGTGCGCTGGGGTGGTGCCGCAACAGCCGCCAAGAATACGAACGCCCAGTGCGGCGGCTTCTCGTGCGAATAACGCGAAATATTCCGGCGAAGATTTGGGATACACGATGCGGTCGCCTTCGCGTTTGGGAAAGCCGGCATTGGGCATCCCGCTGACGCAAAGACCACCGACGCTGGTGAGTTCCTGAAGCACTGGCAAAAGTGACTGCGGACCGAGCGTGCAATTCGCGCCGATAGCTTGAACGTTCATGTCTTTCAACAGCGCGGCAGATCCGGCGGGTCGCAGATCGCCGTGCGTGGTGCCTTCTTCGGAATAGCTAAGCTGCGCGACGATCGGCAACGAAGAAAACGAGCGAATGGCCTCGATCGCTAATTGCATTTCCTCGATATAAGAAAAAGTTTCCAGAATAAATAAATCGACGCCGCGCTCTTCAAGCGCCACCGCCTGCTCGTGAAATATTTCGCGAATTTCGTCCGGCTCCGGGTGCCGCGCTTGCACGCCCAGCCCAAGCGGGCCCATGGAGCCGGCAATCAAAACTTCACGTGCCGCGGATTCACGCGCTTCACGCGCAAGTTTAACTCCCCGGCTGTTGAGACGCTGCACATCTTCGCCCAGACCGAGTGGACCAAGCTTGAAGCGATTCGCGCCGAAAGTATTCGTCTCAATAATTTGCGCGCCCGCGTCAATATACGCTTGATGAACACGAAATACCGCTTCCGGTTCGGTGATATTGAGTTCATCAAAACAGCGCTGCGAGCCGACGGCTTCGTGCAGCATCGAGCCCATCGCGCCATCCGCAATAAGAATCGAATCCTTTACGCGTTCATTGAAATCCTGGATTTTCACGGGGTCCCTTGCTCAAAAATATTTACAACGGAGAATTCTCTCTAACGCTTTTGTTCCATTAAGCCCGCAACAATACTCATCAAGTCGTACTTGGTTAGAATTTCCATCCGCGTCTCGCTCATTTCCACAAAAACCGCGGGGTTATCGTGGCTGAGAATATGCGTGATGCGCTCGACTGGCGCGGACTTGGGAATTACCGGAAGCGGCTTGCTCATCACTTCGCGAACCACCAGCTTCCGCAAATCTTTCCCCTGCAGAGCGAGGTTCAAAATCCGATCCTCATAGATAGTTCCGATGGGCAGCGCTTCCTCGAACACCGGAATCTGCGAAATATCCTGTTCCTGCATGGTCTTAAGCGCGTGAAAAACGGTTTGATACGGCCGCGCAATAACCAGTTCGCGAACTTTGCCCGATTTATTCTTGGCGTGAACTATTTCCCCAGCGGTGATCGCGACAGGAGACTCGGCATACCCGCGCTCGCGCATCCATTCGTCGTTATAAACCTTGCTCAGGTAGCGCGTGCCGGTATCCGGCAAAAGCGCCACGATGAATGCATCCGGTCCCAGGTCCTTGGCGAGCCGCAGTGTCGCCGAAATGCAGCCGCCTCCAGATCCGCCCGTGAAAAGACCTTCCATTTTTGCCAATCGCCGCGCCACCACGAAGCATTCTTCGTCCTTGACCAAAAAACAGTCGTCCATGATTTTCATGTTCATGGTGGCCGGAAAGAAATCTTCGCCGATTCCTTCCACTACATAAGTACGGGCTTTGGCAACCTCGCCGGTTTTGAAAAAATCATAATAAAGAGAACCTTCAGGATCGACGCCGATAATCTTGATTTCCGGATTCTTTTCTTTCAAAAATTTGCCGACACCGCTGATAGTGCCTCCGGTTCCCATACCGCAAACAAAATGAGTGATCTTTCCTTCGCTGTCCTCCCAAATCTCAGGGCCGGTACTCTGATAATGAGCCTCTGGATTAGTGGGGTTGTCATACTGATTGGGATAATACGAATTGGGAATTTCGCGCGCGAGTTTCTTGGCGACCGAATAATAGCTGCGCGGATCGGCGGGCTCCACCGCGGTCGGACAGACGATGACTTCCGCCCCCAGCGCCTTTAGCAAATCCACTTTTTCTTTTGACTGTTTATCGGTGGTAGTGAAAACGCACTTGTATCCACGAACAGCGGCCACCAAGGCCAGGCCCATGCCGGTATTCCCTGACGTACCTTCGATAATCGTGCCGCCCGGCTTCAGCAGGCCCTTTTTTTCGGCCTCGTCAATCATGCTGACGCCGATGCGATCCTTCACCGAGCCACCAGGATTGATGAATTCCGCTTTTATATAAATTTGCGGCTTCAGCCCCTGATTGATGCGATTGAGCCGGACCAGAGGTGTGCGACCAATCGCTTCGAGAATATTGTTACATTTCATTATGATTGTTCCGGGCGCAGTGGGTGGAGACCGGGCATGAGCCAAAGCGATGGATTGCAGAGCAGCCCTGAAACTTTTGCCGACGGCGCGCTTGAGCCCTACTGTGCGATGCTCCACACAGTTTATCATGCTGCTTCGCTTCTGTTGACGACCTGCAAGAAATTGCGGTACCGCAGCTAAAATTTACGAGGAGAAATCATGGCCAGGCAGAATATTTCCAGTGGAACGCAATGGGAGCCAATCGTCGGATACTCGCGCGTGGTCCGCGTCGGAAACATCGTTGCGGTATCAGGAACCACCGCGACCGGACCCGATGGCAAAATCGTGGGAGTGGGCGACCTGTACGCACAGACTCTGCAAACCATTCGCAATATTGAAGCGGCACTGCTCAAGGCGGGCGCCACTTTGCAGGATGTGGTGCGCACCAGAATTTTTGTAGTCAATATCGCCGACTGGGAAAAAGCAGGCCGAGCGCACGGCGAATTTTTTAGCGCGATCCGCCCGGCTACCAGCATGGTCGAGGTGAACAAATTAATATCGCCCGAAATGCTGGTGGAAATCGAAGCAGACGCAGTTGTGGAAGGATAGTTGGGCAAAGAAACGCTGAAATTCCGAGGGCTGAATCACCCTCGGAATTGTTCTGGCGATTAATCGTGAGGAAACTTACCAACGCGCGCGCACGCGATATTTCAAAACCGCGGAGCCGTTTGCCGGGACAGGAACATTGAACTGCGCGGCGAACGCAGCTGTTTTCGTGAACTTGTAAGACGAATTAAGCATCTCCCAGTCGCCGCCAATCGGTTCGTTGACCTGCACCGTGACAGGCGTATCCTTGTGGTTCCGCAACGCAATTTCAAATTCCATTTCCCACACGTGGTTATCGATGCGTTTGTAATCGGTTTGCTTGCGCTCGGAAACTATGTCGAAAGCATTGCCAATGTGAATGGAAACGGTTTCGTCCTTGGGCGTGTGATCAATATGCTCTTCGCCAGCAAAAAGAATGCCGCCTTTCGAGTCCTTCTGGTAAACGCGCACATTGCCGGCAGGCATCGGCATGCCCAAACCTGATTTTTCATCATTCTTGAATTTGTAATAAACCATCACCGCGTCCTTCATGGGCGAGCCGGGATTCTGTACATTGTGGTAGTAAAAATCCTGTCCGTTGACCACAAAAACTTTTTCGATAGGTACTCCCGTGCCTTGCAGCAAGCTGATTTGCTTGGTTTCTTTATCTTCTACTGACGTTCGCCGGCCCAAAGAGTAGAGATGATATTCGGAGAAGTTTTCCTGCTGGAATTGCGGCGCCGCTACAGCCATTTTGGCAGGGATGCGATCCATTTCCATGGCGCGATTTTTCGCCTCCACAATGCGGTTCAATTCGCCGGCGACCAATTGCAGTTTCGCGTTGTGAAATGCCGTTCCGCTGTTGTTGACCACCGTTACCCAACCGTCCAGATCGCTTTGCTTGTCGTCACGAGCGACAGTCAGCACATAATCCGCGTTCCAGTAAAGATTCGCAGCCAGATACGAAGCTTCGACGTGTTGTTTGCGCGCGCCGGAGTTTTCCAGGGTCATCAATAACGTGGGGCGATCGAAAAGATTTGCTGGGACTTCAGGGAAGCGGTAACTCTCCGCGTAACCACCTGTAACGATGTCGTTGCCGATTTTCCACACCGGACCGTTGTTGTCCGCCAACAAAGTGGCCTTAATACTTTCTCGTTTGGTGGTGCCGTTATCCTGGTACGAGCGCTCCAGCGTCACTTCTTTGCCGACATATTTGTGGAGCAATTTGGCGGGATCAAGCAAGTCATACTCGTAGTTTTGCTCAATCACTCCGAGCTTGTCCGGGTCGGTCAGCGAACGGAAATGGACCGTGGCGGGATTCACCGTTGCGGCAATATCCATGAACTTCAGCCGAAAAACTCCTGCGGGCACCGACAATTGCCGGACGTCGCGAACCAGCGCGATATTGGAGTTGTATACAGTGACCGAGAGATCAGTTTGATCGAGCAAACTGGTCGAGGAATCGCTAGCCGCCAAACGCGCCGCGTCTTTTTCCTGACCTTTTCGCCCCGCGTGAGAGCGAACTACGGGTATCAGCACCGTTGCCATGATCAGCACGACCGCGATAGTGATGGACATCCACGGTGAACTCTTCGCCAAACTCCTCGCTACGTTCTTCATGATTGGCTCCTTACTTGCCTTCCCACTTAGAACGGGCCGCCCTGTTTTTCTTGCATTACTTTTGGATCGGCGGTCATAAAAGTCGCTCACCCAGGTTATTCGCTACCACCGCGATTCCAGGTCGTGCCTCCATCAGCTGTCTGAAATTTCTCATTGCTTATATCCCAGACGGTGGCGTTCAAGGAATCCAAGGCCATCACGCCGGCAAGAGCTTTTGCTGTTGGCGATTTAATCTTGCGCCAGGTTGCACCTGAATCAGTGGTCAGCAAAATTGTGCCGGACCGGCCCACTACCCAGCAGATGTTTGCCAGCGGCGCGGATCCGGCATGGAGGTCTGCAGTCACTCCGCTGATCTGCGAGTGCCAGTTGCTCCCGCCGTCGATGGAGATTTCAATGGAACCCGCCGTTCCAACACGCCAGACAGTGGATGCATCCGGAGTGTGGATAATCACCAAAGCATTCGCTGCACCGAGCTGCGCTGACTTTTTCTTCTTTAAGGGCGCACCCGTGTCCATCGCTTGAGCCGTCTTCGCACTTCCCGCGTTGGCGGCCGGCGCTGGCGCTGCAGCTGGTGAGGCTGCATTGCGATCGGCCGCAGATAGAGCCGAATCGGTTGAAAATTCCTGAACAGCCCTCGATTCGGAAGCAGCATCGCTAAGCTGATCCGGGCGTTTTGCTGCGCTCAGCTCGCCAGTTTCGCGCGTTTTTGCTTCGGTGCCAGGCGCTGCCTCCGGCGAAGCCGATCGCTCCATTTTATTTGATGACTTGCTTTCCGATTGGCGCGCCGGTCCCTCCATCGCAGAGTTCGATGGCGCTAAGGGGGGTTCAGCAACGGGAGGCACGTACGCCTCTCGACGGTTCTCCGCGACCTGTACCGAATCCCTCGATGAAAGTTTTGTAGAACGACCTTGCTGGTAAGCAAACCAGAGCACCAAACTTGCCGCGATAGCGCCCGCGGGAGCAATCCACCGCCAACGCGAACGACTTGGGACAGGCATGCCGGAGCCAGGAAATGTTAGCGGCTGGGAATAAGCTGAGCCCAACTTTTCCGGCGCCGTCGACAAAGGTATGTCTTCAGTTGTTTTGAGATGTGCCAGAACCTCCTGGCAACGCGAGCAACCCTCTACATGTAAACGCGCGACCTGTATTTCTTCAGGCGACAAAGTGCCGTCATGATACGCGGCCAGGAGCTCGGGCTCCGGACAGAACACGTGCCTTTCGCTATCGCGCTTTTCGCGATGGAGAAAACCGGCCAGCGCGGCCTCAAACTTTTTGTCGTCGTCTGCCATTGCCGAAACTCTCTTCCTTTAGAACGGTTCTTTCACTCCGTCTTGCAAGTTAATCCATAACTTCAATCGCTCTCCGGGCTTTTACCGCGCGGCACTCGAGCCACTTTCATCGAACGCAGCACCCCTGCCAAATCGAAGGGCCACTCTTCCAATGCGTATTGCAAACACAGCTGAATCTGAGCCTCGTCCATTCCACGAGATGTTCCTGGGGTTTTTCCCTCACGAAGAATTTTCGTGACGTGTTCTTTCAACTGCCCACGAAGGCGTTCCAACTTTCGCGATGCGGTGGCCTCATGTTCTTGCGCCTGACCGGCAATTTCCGCCAAAGTACGTTCCTCAAAATAATAGGCATAAAGCCTCGCCCGGTCCGTCTCAGTAAGCGAGGAAATAGCTTGCCGCAAAGCATCGGCAAGGCGGCGCAAATAGTAGGACCGGTTGGGATCGGCCGGTTCGGACGCGATGTTCGATTGCCCGCTCTTTGCCGCTTCCTGGGCCGCTTCCTGGCCAAAACCATCGTCAAGCGAATCAAATTTCTTTTCGCTGCGGACTACATCCACATAGCGTTGCGCCAGCACCGCGCGAAGCCAGGTGCTTAGCTTGCTTCGGCCGTGAAAGTATTTAAAGAGCGAAGCGCGCCCATCGGCGGTCGTTTTGCCATAGAGCGTGGCGTATATCGAATCCGCGAATTCGCGAACAGAAGCATCGTCTTGCGGCCGCCGCATTACCGCAGCTGCCGCGGCATATAAATAGGAGCGGTACGTGGCAACAAAATGTTCCCAGGCGGGTTCAATTCCATCGGCGCACGCGCATGCCAGGGCTAAGTCTTGGACGTGCAGGGTGCCGAGATATTGTCGAAGTTCTCCGGCCGTGGGCGGAGAGGTAAATTTTTTGCGGATTCCGGCTAGGATGGCGCTCTGAAAACGTGCAGTGGAAATCTCCCACTTCGCCGCACCCGATTCAATATAAAGCGCCTCCAGAACAGGTGCCAGATTGGCACATAGAGTGTCCAGATTGAGGAACTTCTGGCGACTTTCCGGTGTGGAAGATTTTTGCATAATATGTGCTTGGAAAGGGGTCTGAAATCGGCGCCTCAATGCCAACTTCATGGTACTACTGCGCATCCTAAACATAGGTCCCCGTGGTGTGTTAAGTGCAAACTTGAACATATCCGGAACTGAGTTTGCGGTATCCTAAAGGGGCGTTGCTTTCCCGGCCAGCAACGTGTGGACCGCCCTTCGGATTTCGGCGGAGTTCGGAGCCTCGGCGAGCACTCGCAAGTTGCATTAGCGAGTAAGCGCCGCTAGTACCAAAGTCCTATTAGATGGCTTCTGACGCCGTAAGTACTCTTGTACTGGTAAGCGTACCTTCCAGAATGGAGTTTTGCATTTTGCGTGGGACTTGCTATCTCTGGAAGGCATTTTACTGAGGCGGTAAACTGGGATGAACTCGATGATTGCAGATCCACCAATGACTACGACGATGGGCGTCGGTTTCGGCGCAACCCCCCGGCACACTGGCGATTCAGCCGCCTGGCGCCAGGCAATCGGCAACAAGCAAATACCAGCTCGTCTGGATTTGTTGCCCGAGACAAAACCGGGATGGGACCGCATCGGCGTAAGCGCTATCGCGCAACTTTCCATACTCGGATTCTTGCTGCTAATTCCTTTGATTTTTCCCGAGAGGTTGAAGACTGCGCTAAACTACGGAATCGTGGAAATCGCTCAGCCGATCACCATGGTCAAAGTAGCTCCGCCTCCTCCGAAGGCTCGAGCGAAAGTTCCCCCGCCCACGCCGAAGCCAGAAGTGGTTGAACCGGTAAAACTGAATCCGCAACAGCCCCATGTTTTTATTACGCAAAAAGCGATACAGCCAAAAATTCAAAAGATCGAAGCCAAAGCTCCCGACATGACACCCGTCTTGGAAGCGGCAAAAATCGACACAGACTTTAAAGGCCCCAAGCGCCCGAAGGATGATGTAAAAGTTGGCGTGATTAGCACTGGCAGCGCTGCTCCGGCAACTACCAATCTGCCCGCGAGCAAAGTGCAAACCGGCGGATTTGGCGACGAACACGGGTTGCCCGGCAAAGGCGATCCCAACAAAGCCGCCAATGTGAATCGAGCTGGATCAGTCCTCTTGCCTGGCGGTCCCGGGTACGGCAACGGCACCGGTGGCGCAAAAGGCGCGCGCGGCACAGTAGCGAGCACCGGCTTCGGCAATGGCACGGCCAACACGCCTCCGAGCGGCGGGAAAAAAGGCTCGGTTGTGGCTGGCGGCTTCGCAAGCGAAGGCGTAGCCACCGAAGGGCCCAAGAAAAAGGTCGCAGCCGCCGGCTCTCCGGATACCGGAGTGGAAATTTTATCGAAGCCCAATCCTCTTTATACCGCCGAAGGACGCAGCTTGAAAATCGAAGGGGACGTGGTCATCGACCTCGTTTTTCTTGCCAACGGTACGGTACAAATTAGTCATGTGGTCAGTGGATTAGGTCATGGATTAGACGAATCCGCAATGAGGGCCGCACAGCAAATTCATTTTAAACCGGCAAAACTCGCAAACCAGCCAGTCGATTTTCCGGCGCGGGTGCGAATCACTTTTCAATTAGCTTACTGAGGGAGAAAAAATGCGTAGAGCGGCAGTTTTTGCAATGGTCTTAGGGGCTCTGGGAACCTTGGCGTCCGCAGCGCCACGTCCCGCGGATCAACCGCGCACCATGGATCAGGTAATGGATCGCGTGATCGCCAACGAAAACAAAACGTATGGCCAGTTGAGGAATTACTCGCCGCTGGTGGAAACCTACATTCAGCATTTACGCCCCGACAAGGAACTGGGTTACGTTCCGGCCGGCGATAAATATTTTCTGGGTCGCGCGGTTTTTACCAACGATGTCCAACTCGTGCCCCTGACCGATGCGAAAGGCAGAGGCCACAAAATCATCAGTTCTATGGGGAGCCTTTTTAAGTTCTCGGTTTTTGAATTTCTGCCCGAGGGCTTCCTTCAGATGATTTTCATTGATACCAACGGGTTCGACAAACAGCATTATAAGTTTGATTACATACGCCGCGAATTTCTCGGCGAAGTGCGCTGCCTGGTTTTCGACGTGACCCCGCTCCCGAAGAGCGGCAAAGGCCGCTTCCTTGGACGCATCTGGGTCGAGGATCAGAATTATAACGTGGTGCGGTTCAACGGCGCTTACACCGGGAACGGCCGCAGTGTCAGTTACTTCCATTTTGATAGCTGGCGCTCCAACCTGCAGCCAAATATGTGGCTGCCGAGTTATATATACAGCGAAGAACACGACCTTCATTACGACGTCTATAAAAAGCTCGATTTTAAATCGCAGACACGTCTATGGGGCTACAACTTGGGGCACGCTGCCCAGGAACAGGAATTGAGCAAAATCCTGGTCGAAACGCCTGTAACCGATCAAACCAAGACCGCCAATGACCTTACGCCGATTCAGGCGCAGCGAAATTGGGATCGTCAGGCGGAAGATAATTTGTTGGATCGGCTCGAACGAATCGGGCTGCTGTCGCCAAAAGGTGAAGTCGACAAGGTTCTCGAAACCGTAGTGAACAACCTCGAAGTCACCAATAATATCGATGTCGAGCCCGAAGTGCGATGCCGCGTGATGCTAACCACCTCGCTGGAGTCCTTCACCATAGGCCACACCATCATCCTGAGCCGCGGATTGATTGACGTTCTGCCGGACGAAGCCAGCCTGGCCATGATTCTGGCTAAAGAACTCAGCCACGTGGTACTCGGACACCGTTTGGACGCGCATTATGCGTTCTTCGATCAATTGCTTGTAGACGACAAAGCTACTTTCCGCCACTTTGGCTTTGCGCGAACGCCGGAAGAAGAGCAGCAAGCCAATGCCAAGGCTCTGCAGTTGCTGAATAACTCGCCTTATAAAAATCAGCTGGCCAATGCGGCGTTGTTCACGCAGGCGTTGGAGAAGCGGCAAAAGGAGATTCCGAACCTGATCAGCGCGCACTTGGGCAACCGTGTTCCTATCGTTGCCGACGTGAAAGCCGCTGCTCCCGCGGATAGTAAACAGACTGCCCAGATGCTTGCGGCTTTGCCCATCGGCGGTCGCGTGAAGCTGGACCCGTGGTCCGACAGATTGGAAATGATAAAGAGCAAGCCCATCGGAACCGTTGCTGAGCGCGAGAAGATGCCGTTCGAAGTAACTCCGTTCATGCCATACCTTACGCGCTATGCCGGTGAAAGCTCTATCAAAGTGACTCCGGTGGGTGGCACATCACCCACGGATGCGCAACCGGGTGCAACCACACCGGCTCCCACTACGAATTCGCAACCGGGCACAGCTTACCCGGATCGAACCGCACCGCCATCCACCACGGGTACGCAAACTCCCGATACTCAGGCACCGGCAACTTCTCCAGGTACGCAAGCTTCGCCGGCCGCGCCTGCGCCAAACGACAAGCCCTAACGAGTTCCCGTAAAAAAAAGGCCCGCAGAGGAATCCTCTGCGGGCCTTTTTTTGTGCTACTTAGCATCTGACCGCCACGCGTGATGACCTGTGGAAGTTTGCCTAGGAAAATGGAAGATCATTCCGCGGAGTTGAATTTTCCTCCAGCATGCGCTGCAAAGCCGCGGAAAATTTTGCTCCCGCCAGGCACAGCAGAATCAGGCCAAATCCCCGGTCGAACAGAACAAAAATCACAAACGCGGCAAACACGTAAACGCCCGCGCGCTCGGGTCTCATCGCCGGGCTCCGGCTGTTTTTATTGATGAAAAGCGCCAGCTTGCGGGACCATTTGAACGACCAATAAAATTGGTATAACGGAATAAGGTGGAACCACGCCGCGCGAATTGGCCGCACCGGGTACTCACCACCGGTTACGTAAGCCAGCACCACATGGTATTCGTAAACGCAAACCAGCCAATACGCCAGGCTGATGAAGCTTGGCAAAAACAAATACAGAGGCGGCACTACCAGGGGAAGCTTGGTGATTTCCGGATGCTGGGATATCGCCGTAATTTCCGCGATCACCGTTATGACTCCAAGGACATATCCAATCCACAAGCGGGGCAGGCGTGGAATCTCGTCCAATTTCAATCGTCGCGTTGGCTTTTCTTCGCCGGAGAATTGCATCGGTCCTCGTGTCGTCAGACTAACAGCCATCCTTAACCGGTGCTACCACGTCCAGCTTGCTTCGCCAAAACATTCCGATTCAGTTGCCCGCGTAATTGCACTTGCTTAGACTCGTACGATACTCGCGTGCTCGGAGGAATCATCATGCACTTCACATTGCCACGTATAGCCATTGTCGCTCTTGGTCTCGCATTATTTGTTGCAGGAATTTTTGTTGGGGCTTTCGGCACACCTGGAGTCGCCGCCGTGAATCGCTTCGGCCAGCCGAAAACCGTTATTCATGTGGTGCTCTATAAATTCAAGGATACGACCTCGGAAAATGATAGAGAGCAGGCGCTCGCGGGCATCAAAGACATGGCTGCGAAAATTCCGGGGATTAAAAATATCTGGTTAAAGACCGAACGCAATCAGGTCAAGGATTTTAGCGGCGTCTACGTCATTGAATTCGTCAGTCCCGATGCGGCCGCGGACTATGCCGAAAGTCCGGTGCATGATGTCTGGAGAAAACGCTGGGAACAATTGCGCGAGAACAGTCTGTCGTTCCAGATTTCCAACCCTTAACCAAAATAAAGTTTCAACTCTCGCGTTCAATCCCAAATCTCCGCCGCAAAAACTTATCCACGGCGCGGTCGGACATCAATCGCTTCGCCCAGGCGGCGAATTTTGCCAGATCGGTGACTTCATAACGTGCTTTGGGACGTGGTGATTCAATCGCTCGCAAAATAGTACGTGCGCAATCTTCTGGAGTCGTTTTGGACCTGCCCCGTCCTTTGTTCGCTCCCGCCAGTGCCGCGGCATAAACTTTTGCGTAAGGCCCTGTTTGCGCATTTTCCGTATAGTTTTTTGCCAGATCCCTTGCGGTCTGCTGAAAATTCGTTACGATGTATCCCGGTTCGATCAGGATCACCTCAATTCCAAATGGATACGCTTCCAACCGTAGCGCGTTGCTTAATCCTTCCAGTGCATGCTTGCTGCTGCTGTACGCCCCGTACGTCGGCGGGCTGACAAATCCCGCCACGCTGCTCATCATTACTATCCTTCCGCTACGCCGCTCGCGCATCCCTGGCAGAACCGCTTGCGTTACGCGCAACACTCCGAAAAGGTTGGTTTCAAATTGCTGCCGTAAATCTTCAATGCGTAATTCTTCCACCACCGCCATGTAGCCTATGCCGGCATTGTTCACCAGCACATCGATCGCTCCAGTTTTCGCAAGCACGCTCTTTACCGCGCGCTGTACGGACCCATCGTCGCAAACATCCAGTTCCACCGATTCGAGTGGCAATTTATTTTCGCGTGCAAATTGATCCAACTTCTCGCGCTTTTGCGGCGAACGCCCGGCCGCAAACACGCGATACCCGCGTTGCGCCAGCAAAACCGCCGCAGCCTTGCCTAATCCATCCGTCCCGCCGGTGATCAGCGCGGTTTTACCGGCTCCTGAATTCGCCATCGTCCCTCCGTTGCAAATTGCTATGGTATATCTTTGACGATGCGGCGACGCAAGGATGCCGCAAAATAACTGCAATTCTGCCTCTGCGTTGACTTGATTTCGGCGTCACCATAAGATGACGTCACCATGACGGATTCGCAGCCGCTTGCCGGACAAACGGTTTCCCACTACCACATCATCGAAAAGCTTGGTGGCGGTGGGATGGGAGTCGTCTATAAGGCGGAAGACACCCGTCTCCGTCGCTTTGTCGCGTTAAAATTTCTGCCAGAAGACGTCGCCGCGGATCCCCAAACGCTTGCGCGATTCCAGAGGGAAGCGCAAGCCGCATCCGCTTTGAACCATCCCAACATCTGCACAATCTATGATATCGGCGAAGAAAATGGCAAAGCATTTATTGCGATGGAATTTTTGGATGGCCAGACCCTCAAACGCGCTATCGCCGGCCGGCCCATGGACCTCGAGGATTTACTCTCCGTGGCGATCGATGTGGCCGGAGGGTTGCAGGCCGCGCACGCCAAGGGAATTGTGCACCGCGACATTAAACCAGCAAACATTTTCGTGACTCGCGCAGGCCACGCAAAAATTCTGGACTTCGGGCTGGCACAGATTGCCTCGAAATCCGAGGGAGAAACTCTCGCAACGCTCGGCGTGGAATCCGCGCAGCTGACCAGTCCGGGGAGTACCTTGGGCACCGTGGCCTATATGTCGCCAGAACAGGTTCGCGGCAAGGAACTCGATCCCCGCACCGATTTATTTTCTTTTGGCGCCGTGCTGTACGAAATGGCTACGGGAACGTTGCCCTTCCGTGGTAGTACTTCTGGCCTTATTTTCAAGGCAATCCTGGATGGCACGCCCACTCCCCCGGCACGCGTCAATCCGGAACTTCCCGCGGAGCTGGAGCGCATCATCAACAAAGCGCTCGAAAAGGATCGCGAACTTCGGTATCAGTCCGCAGCGGAAATGTATGCGGACTTGAAGCGCCTGCGACGCGATACCGATTCCGGCCGAATTTCCTCATCGGAGAGAATTTCCGCGCAAGCCGCAGCCGAACCTGTAAGCGGTTCCCGTGTGGCAACTCCCCAAGCATCTTCGTGGTTGGCCAATAACAAGTATTTGATCGCGGCAGTTGCCGTCGTCATACTTTCTGCCGCGCTTTTTGCGGCGTACCATTTCAGCACCGGTGCCAGAACCTCGAACGAGCCTGCAAAAATCATGCAGATAAGCAATTGGGATAAACCCATGAATACAGCCAGGCTTTCGCCTGACGGCCACACCGTAGCGTTCAGTTCGCCGGTGGCTGGGGTGGCGCAGGTTTTCGTTATGCTCGCTTCTGGCGGCGAACCACTGCAGCTTACCAGTGATGAAGGCGAAAAAATTGTTTCCAACTTCTCCGCGGACGGCACGCAAATTTATTATGTTCGGGTCTTTGGACAAGATCAGTCCTGGGCCATACCCACCCTCGGCGGAAGCCCGCATCGCCTCGTCAACGGACATTCCGTAGCCCCGTCTCCAGACGGTACATCGATCTATTATGCGAAGGGAGGCTCGCGCAACATCTTTCGCGCCAATCTCTCGGGCATGGGTGAAGAACAGGTGTTCGCATTGGCGCCAAATGCTCTGAACGTCCGGCGGATCTTGCCATTTCCAGATGGAACTCACTTGCTGGTTCTTACTGGCAACCCTGTGTCGTACATCGAATCATTTAACGCCTACAACATGGATCTATCAAAACAAAAAGGAGAAGATCTCGGTGACATACCCGGAGAGCCTCGCGAGGCGGTATGGGCGGAAAGTGGAAAAAGCATCTTGTTCAGCAGGACCATCAACGGGCTCACAAATATTTGGAAGTTCAATCTTCCGGACAAATCGCTGACGCAGGTTACCTTTGGAACCGGCCCAGATGCTTCGCCGATGCCTGACCCGTCGGGAAAAGGCATTTACATAATAAATGGAAAATCGTCCGGATTATTGACCGCTTACAATACCAAAACAAAACGATCGACAGACCTGGCCTCTGAAAATGCCACCCAACCCGCGATCTCACGTGATGGAAAAAAGTTGATGTACATTACTGTTCCCTCACGAGACCGCACCGAGATCTGGATCTCGGATATTGACGGCGGCAACAAAGTGAAACTTGCTCCTTCGGGAGATCTTGCAACAGGCACGTGGGCCGCCGACAATTTTCATCTTACCTTTACCTCTGGAGAGCCTAACAAACCGACGAAGATATACGTAGCCGCGGCAGACGGCACCGGTCTCCGCACGCTTACCTGGACCGGCGGAACGGTGCAAGCGGTGATTTGGAGCGCCGACCAAAAATCGGTTTACGTAAATAATTTTCAGGCCGGAGCGGTTCGCAACAGCATTTGGAAAGAAAGCGTCGACGGTTCGAAACCGGAAAAGGTGGTGGAAGGTTGTGGATTTGCTTTTGATGCATCGCCCGATGGCCAATATCTATTGACCCTCATCCCCAGTGGAGATAAGGCCGGAATTTATGAATTTTCCCTGGCCGATGCGAAATGCACTTCACTGTTTCCCGGCGTGGTAACTTTTGGATTAGAATTCGCGCCTGACGGTAACTCTTTTTTGTTCGCCATGCCCTCGAGCCACGACGTCGCCGTTTATCGTCAGAAGTGGCGGGACGGCAAATTGATCGGCGACCGGCAAGTGGCCCTGAAGCTTCCTTTTGCTTTTCCACTGGTAACCACCGGTAACGCGTATGATTTCACGCGGGATCTTTCGATTGTTGTTTATGCCCGGCCCAGCGGCAACGCTGACCTTTATCTCCTCAGCCAAAAATAACTTGCAACCATGCTAACCCGCGCCGGCTTCGTGCATCGAACGGGCATGGGAGGAACGTTATGAGTGAATGCACCCACATAAGTCAGATTAAAAACGTGAAACCGCGAGCCCACGAATGCGCGGAGTGCGTCAAAATGGGCGACTCTTGGGTCCATCTTCGCCTGTGCATGACGTGCGGCCACGTCGGCTGCTGCGATTCATCGAAAAATAAGCACGCCACGAAACATTTCCACTCCACCAAACATCCCATCATCAAATCCATCGAGCCGGGCGAAGATTGGGGTTGGTGCTACGTCGATGAAATCGAACTTGATCTCGCCTGACCCGTGAGTAATTCTGTTGCACCCGTCCGGAGGTTATTATGCCGCTGTCCGAACACTGGCCCGCACTCCCTTACGACAAATGGAAAGACACCTACGCCACCCTGCACATGTGGACGCAAATGGTCGGCAAAGTCCGCCTCGACCTCAGCCCGCAAATCAATCATTGGTGGGGTTCCACGCTTTACGTCAGCTCGCGCGGCCTCACGACTTCACCAATACCTTATGAGCAGGGCAGCTTCGCAATCGAATTCGATTTCATCGCTCACGCTTTGGAAATTTCCACCAGCCTCGGCGAACGGCGCTCGTTCTGCCTCGTCCCGCAAACCGTCGCGGAATTCTATACACAGTTCATGGCCGCGCTACACTCGCTTGGCATCACGCCAAAAGTCTGGACCATGCCGGTCGAGGTGCCTCGTCCAGTACGCTTCAATCTCGACGAGAGCCATGCCTCTTATGACAGCGAATACGCGCATCGCTTTTGGCAAATTCTTGTCAGCGCGGACAATGTCTTCCGTGAATTCCGCTCACGATTCATCGGCAAGTGCAGCCCTATTCATTTTTTTTGGGGTAGCTTCGATCTCGCGGTTACGCGCTTTTCCGGCAGGCGAGCCCCGGAGCGCCCCGGCGCCGATGCCGTTACCAAAGAGGCCTACTCCCACGAAGTAATCAGCGTGGGATTTTGGCCCGGCGATGGCGAAGTCATCAAAGACGCCGCCTTTTACGCGTATGCCGCACCCGAACCCGCCGGTTTTGGTGAACATCCCGTGCTGCCGCCAAAAGCTTTCTATAGCAAAGAGAAAAACGAATTTTTTTTGATGTACGACAACGTTCGCTTGTCCTCCAATCCAGAACAAACCCTCCTCGATTTTTGCCAAAGCACCTACGAAGCCGGCGCCATTCTCGGCAAATGGGCTCGCGCAAATCTGGAACGCCAGTAATACCGGCCCGGAACTCCCGACCACCTAGCGTATTCGGGCTTAATTTCCGTAAATAAAATAGCGCTTGACATATTCCCATATGGGCATGTATTGTATCCCCATGGCACGAGCCGCTACCACTTCCGACGCCTTCAATGCCGTTGCCGAGCCTCGCCGGCGCGACATCCTGAACTACCTGGCGTTGCAAGAACGCTCCGTTAGCGAAATCGTAGATGGCTTGGAGTTGGAGCAGCCTTCTGTCTCCAAGCATTTGCGTGTTTTGCGCGAAGTTGGCCTGGTTCACGTGAGACGGGAGGGCAGGAACATGCTCTATCGCACAAATGCCGAAACAATCCGGCCGCTTCACGAGTGGACGAAGACCTTCGAGCGTATGTGGCAGCATCAGTTACTTCGTGTCAAGGAACGTGCCGAAACTAACGCCAAACAATTAAAAAAAGACTGAACACAAACTTTAGGAGGAACGATGATCGCCAACGCACCAGGCATCGAGAATTTAACTTTGACGGTTACTCAGGAAATACATGTACGCGCCTCGCTCGAGGTCACCTTCGCGGCGTTGCTGGAACAGCTCGGTCCCGGCAATGACACACCGGACGGAAAGCCCTTGGCCATGAAGATTGAGCCGTGGCCAGGTGGCAGGTGGTATCGCGATCTCGGCGATGGCAACGGCCATTTCTGGGGCGTGGTGCAGGCCATCAAAAAGCCAACGCTGCTGGAAATTTATGGTCCGCTGTTCATGTCCTATCCGGTTTCGTCGAATCTGCAGTACCGGCTTAGCGAACACGATGGGGGAACGCTCATCAAATTTCACCATCTTGCTCTCGGCCTGATTCAGGACGAACATAGAACAGGGGTAGGCAAGGGCTGGACGCACATAAATGACCGCATACGCGCGCGTGCGGAGGCCGGCCGTTCAAAGTAAATTCTCGCTTAAGTTATAGGAGGCCTGCAGTTACAGGAGGCCCGTAGTTATAGGAGGAATGATGTGTCCAGCATGTTTAGCCAGCGCGGCAATGATGATCGGCAGCGTGATTTCCACGGGAGGCGTTACGGTGCTCGCCGTAAAACTCTTTCGTCGCAAACAAAATGTGAAGAAGTAATTTCGAAAATTAATGCAAAGGAGAAATGGCATGGCTACGCCCGCAAGCAAAAAGGAAAATACAAAGGCAGTGCCCCACGGCGAATGGCTCAACGCGAGAAGAGAATTGCTAATCAAAGAGAAGGAGTTGACGCGTCTGCGTGATCACGTGAGCCGCCAGCGCCTTCAGTTGCCATGGGAAAAAGTTGAAAAGAATTACGAATTTGATGGGCCCAACGGAAAAGTGTTGCTTTCCGACCTCTTCGAAGGGAAAAGCCAATTAATTATTTATCACTTCATGTTTGGCCCCGAATGGAAAGAGGGTTGCCCAAGTTGCTCGCTGGTCTCGGATCATATTGACGGCGCGTTGCCTCACCTCGCGGCGCGCGACGTGACTTTGATGGCGGTTTCGCGAGCCCCCATGGAAAAAATCGCCGAGTTCAAAAAACGCATGGGCTGGAAGTTCAATTGGGTCTCCTCCAACCGCAACGATTTCAATAACGATTACCACGTGGCTTTCACCAAAGAAGAGCTGGCCACCGGCAAAATGAGCTACAACTACACCATCCAGAAATTCCCCAGCGAAGAAGCTCCCGGCGCCAGCGTCTTCTATAAAGACAAATCGGGAACCATCTACCACACCTATTCCACCTACGGCCGCGGCGGAGATCCCATGATCGGCGCCTACGCTTGGCTGGACATCGCGCCGAAAGGCCGCGACGAAGACGATTTGCCTTTTCCCATGTCCTGGGTGCGCCACCACGACCGCTACGAAGATGGGCGCCTAGCCGACGCGAATAAACCGTACTGGCCCGAATTCCCGGCTGCGCCGCGCTGAACGTGTAACATCCGGCCCACGCTGCGCCACAAAACAATCGCCTCGCAAATTAAAATTTGCGAGGCGATTGTGCTTAGCGTTATGACTGGTACGACCGCTTCGCGGATCGCTCACCAGGCCGCGCGAGTTGCGAGCAGCAGGGTTCAATTACTTGGCAATTCGTGACCAAGCGCCAATGCTGGACAGGCCACCGGTTCAACGGGATTCCCAGCGCAAGCTGTCGGTTTCTCTTCAATTGTACGCATTTCCCCGTTGACTAGTCTTCGACAGAAACTTGTAACGCCGCACTGTTCATCCTTGCTGTCGTTGTCTATGCCTTCCTCGGCGATCAGTGCGAGCTTATTGCCGCGCCACTGATAAGTAGAGTCCGTATGCGGACCGTCCTGATACTCGTTGTGACTTGTAATCGTCCTTGTTTCTGGATGTGGAATTGGATCCGCGATGAAGAGCTGAGGCTCGTACCGGAAACGGGCTGTCTTGTGATCCCACAAATAAACACAAAATATCGACTTGCCGAGATGGTCGTTCACATATTGCAGCACTTCTAAATCTTCGTACCCATCAAAATTGAGATCGGCGTGCCGCACCAGTGCGAGCTTTTCGTCTCCTTCGAGCAGTTGCATCGGAAGATCCTTATCGCAAGACGGTAGCCTCTGAAATGGATTGGGTTCACCCTCGTGGAACACCGAAACACCGGTCACGGTGCTGGTTCCATCTAACTCCACGCGAAAAAAAAGGGCAGGCACACCGGGGCGAACTCGAAACGAATAATCGGTTAGTACTGAATGTGGGTCGAGTGGTTTCTTCAATTGTGCGTCTGTCCCCGGACAGGCCACTAGAATCCCAACGAACAACACTGCGCACCAGTTTAGATGTCTGGCCATCGCTTCTTGACCTGGACACGAAGGCTACAGCCGTGAGTGGTCCAATGCAACGGAAGAAACAGTGGTGCGCCCGGAGAGATTCGAACTCCCGACCCTCTGGTTCGAAGCCAGATGCTCTATCCAGCTGAGCTACGGGCGCCCCGAACTATTATACCCAGCAATTTGCAATGGCCGATTGGTCAGCAGCATTTTACCACCGCTTTGCGCAACCGGTAGCAATTGCCCCGCTCCCACCAGCGTTGTCAAATGGGAAAACGAAGGCGCCTCCGTGAGCACGTAAAATCGCTCTTCGCTTGACCACATCTTCACGAATTGCGCATCGTCAATAAATACATCGGCGCTTCCCGGCGCATACGAGCCATACTCCAGATTATTCCCGCGCCCATTCAGCAGCAGCGCGCTTCGGTTGGTATAAAAAAACACCGACGAAAACGTATAATACTGCGAATTGAGGATCAATCGTCCTTCCGGTGACCGCAACAAAGCTCGCGCCAGCGGCCGCGAAGAAAGATACGGATCAAACACCACCAGCGCTTTGCGGCTGGCGTGAAAGAACAGCACCATCATGATCGCAAACGCAAAAAACACGCGGCGATTCGGCCGCATCCACGCTCCTATCGCACCGATCAGAAAAGCTAGCCCGGCCAGCAACAGCGGCACGCGCAAATACGCAAACGATGCAAGCGTCAAATCGCCCATGTGCCCCAGGGACAGCGTATACGCTTCCGGATGCTGCTCCAGCGCTGTCGAAATATCTCCAGGCGTAGGCAATCCTCGCACTTGAAAAAAAATCACCGCAATGGCGACTGCCGCCACCGCCGCAATCGCTCCGATGGTCCGATTACCGATACGAACCCAACTACTCTCGCTGGCCATCGCGGAGCCAAGCAAAAGTGCCAGCGCCGGATAAACCGGCATGGAATAGTATTCCTGCGTCGTTGAAAACGTAAAAAACACCAGCACAAACCCGGCCCAACAAAGAGCCAGCAAACGAGTACGCCCCGCGCGATCTTCCGGTTTATAACTGAGACGAGCCGCCGCGGGAAAATACGCGCTCCAGGGAAACAGCCAGAGCAAATGGAAAAGCCAGAACGCCGGGCGAGGAACCGTGTTGTAATCCCGTGGATAGCGCAAATTCAGAAATCGCAACACGTGTTCATTAATAAAGTAAAACCAGAAAAAACCGTGGTATTCACCCGGCCCGCTATGCATCGTGAAATCAAAATACGGCGGCATGCGCATCGTGGCTAATACATGCCACGGAGCGGCAATCGCCAGCACTACGAGCGCTCCGGGGAAAACATGCAGCCGCCGCCAAATGCCTCGCGAAAAAAGTTGTCGCGTCGCCAGCAAATAAATCAACATGCCGCCCGCCGGCGCAACCACCGCGATCAACCCCTTCAGCAGCAAACCCACGCCCAAACTAACCGCGAGCAGCAAAGCCCAAGCCCGCGGATCAGGTTCGTCCGGCTCCAGCGCCCGCTGGAATGACCAGAACGCCAGGCACACCGTCAGCGTCAGCATGGCGTCGGGAATTTGAATGCGCGTAAAAAGAAACAGTCCAATGCAAGTAGCCAGCGAAAGCCCTGAGTAAAATCCAGCACGCGCGCCGAAAGCCCATCGGCCATATCGCCACACCACCCACGCAAGCAAAATCGCCGTCAACGCCAGAGGAATGCGCGCCGCCCAGTCATGAACGCCAAAGGTGCGCAACGACCACGCCATCAGCCAATAAATCAGTGGAGATTTTTCAACGTAGGGAACGCCATCGAGGTGGGCAATAATCCAGTCGCCGGATTGCAGCATGTTGCGCGCAATCTGCGCTTGTACCGCATCAACATCATCCATCAGGCTTGGCGGCGAAACCGCACAGCCAAAAAAAATTACCGCCGCAAATAGAACAACAATCAGGCCAGGACGGAAACCTGCTCCAATGTCTTCTCTTCGATCTCCGCCATCGGCCCGGTTTGGATGTTCCACTGTTTGATCCATAAGAACAGAATCAGCAAACTCCACAATTGATAGCCGAAATTTGCGCGGCGATTCATGTGCGCTTCAATCAAATGTTTGACGCTATTCACCCGGAAAATTCCCGTGCTCTCGAGGACCTCGTCGTTCAGCGTTTCCAGCAGCAAAGGCCGCAAAACGCCGCGCAGCCAGTCGTGCGTGGGTATGTCCAGCCCGTTTTTTGGGCTCCGCAAAACGCCGGCGGGTAGTTTACCGCGCATTAAATTTTTCAGGACCACTTTTTGACGCGCGCCCTGAATTTTGAATTTCTCCGGCAGTCGCGCCGCGAATTCCACAACGCGATGATCCAAAAATGGCGGTCGAACTTCCAGCGAGTGCGCCATGCTCATGCGATCGACCTTTTGCAGAATATCATCCGCCAGGTAATAGCGTTGATCGAACGCCAGATATCGATTCAGCAGCGAACGGGAATTCCCGTTTGGCAGACTGCTGCAAAACAGATTGTAATCCGCAGCCTCCGTGCCTTCGCAAAGCAAGTCGCGCTGCTGCGTTTTTGAAAAAGGCCCGTTCCAATAAATGTGCGCTTCGTCGGCCGACAAGAATGTGCCTTGCAGAAAGCGCTTCATCTTGTATTCAAGACTGATTTTATCGTTGGAAACCGGCCAGTGCCGCAACATCCCCAGCATTCCGTTACGCAACTCGTTGGGCACGCGCCTGGCAACCTGTGCAAGCCGGTCCGCGCGATACGTGATGTAGCCGCCAAACAATTCATCAGCGCCTTCTCCGCTCAGCGCCACCGTCACGCATTCCCTGCTGAGTCGCGAAAGAAACCACACCGGCAGCGCGCCCGCATCAGCCATCGGTTCATCCGAATAATAGGTGAGGTCCGCAATCGCGCCCGGCAAATCCTGCTCCGGACTTAAATCCAGTTGGTGGTGCTCGGTGCCATAGCGCTGCACCGTTTCACGAATCGTTTTGGATTCATCGAAGGTTCTGCCCTGAAACGAAATGGAAAATGTCTTAATCGGCGTCGAGGATGCTTCACTGGCGTAATGCAATATGCTCGAAGAGTCCACGCCCCCGCTCAGCCACAGACCCAACGGCACATCGGAAACCAAATGCTCGCGCACGGAATCTTTCAGCAGAGCATCCAGTTCTTCGCTCGCATCGTCTAGCGAACGGTTTTCCGTAACTTCAAAACGCAGCTTCCAATACGCTTCGGTTCGAACCGCTCCATCCCACCATTCCAGAAAATGTCCCGCCGGCAATTTCTCGATGCCTTCCACCAACGTCCGCGGACATGGCACATAATTCAATGACAAATACTGTTGCAACGCGATAGGGTCCAGCCGCCGCTCAATCTCCGGATGAACAAACAGCGCCTTCAGTTCCGATCCAAAACAAACATCTCGGCCGCGATGATGCACATAAAGCGGCTTGATGCCCATGCGATCGCGGGCCAGAACTAGTCGTTTCCGGGATTCCTGCCAGAACGCTACCGCAAACATTCCCCGCAGCCGTCGGAAACAGTCCACGTCCCAGCGCAAAAAAGCCTGCAGTACAACTTCCGTATCGCATTGCGTGGAAAAATGATGGCCCGCGGCTTCAAGTTCAACGCGCAGTTCGCGATGATTGTAAATTTCGCCGTTCAGCACCACCACGGTGCGGCGGTCTTCGCTGAACATGGGCTGCTCGCCCGCTTGAAGATCGATAATTTTCAGTCTTACCGCGCCAAGCGAAACATGCTCAGACTCATAAGCGCCGTGCTGATCCGGCCCGCGATGCTCGAGCGCTCTCGTAGCGTCGCGTAGCCGAGCAGAATTGCTCCCGCGATTAACATGCGTAAAGCCGACTATGCCGCACAAGGTAGAATGATCTCCGTCGCTTCTGAAAACTTCAAGTTCACTACTGTACAGACCTGTTTTAACCTCTTTGAACTCTCCAGGAACCTGTTTGGTTGCCCGAAAGTTTTCAAGTTCAAAGTGTTGCTAGTGGACCTAGTATAACTGATTTGTAAATTCCAAAATTTGTTTCCTACGCCTGTCGCCTAAGTGTCACCCGCTCCGGTTTACCTGGCAGCCTGACCTTGATTTCCCCCGTCAGGCAGCAGTCGCACCAACTAAAGCAATTTCTTGGCCGCGATTGTCCAGCACCTTCTCTCTTGATTTTCGCATCGCAAAAGTGCCTATCCTCAGCTCCAGTCCGTCGCCGTAATGGTCTAACAGCACTGATTTTGCAGGCCGTATTTCATGGTTTGATGTCCTCACGTGCCGCGTTCGATTCTAATTATTTCTACCGCAACGCGGGGCCGTGGATCGTCACGCCTGCCTCACACTGCGGCAAATTGCCCACTCGCACGGACGGATCTGCGCAGTTGGAACCATCTCACGGCAGTGCCGTAGTTTACACGTGGCGGATTCCTAAAGGGGAAAATTGCCTCGAAGCAAAAAAAAAGGCCGTTCTGAATGATCAGAACGGCCTCTTCAATTTTAATCCCGGCGGCGACCTACGTTCCCACACAGTTGCCCGTGCAGTATCATCGGCCCGGCGAGGCTTAACTTCCGTGTTCGGGATGGGAACGGGTGTGACCCTCGCGGTATGACCACCAGGAAACTTGAACTCGCGAACAAGCCCGCATCAGCAGGCTTTTTCTCTGCGCGTCATAATTCAAACGCGGTTCGCGAGGTAGACAACAGATTTGCGCTGGCATTACAAGTTCGACTCCAAGTCGAACCTTACTGTGCAGAATTGGCGGTTAGTTTGTTTCTGACTCGTTAGAGCCATTCTGCTGAAACCCTCTCGGGTTTCTTTGCTTCCCTAAAGACGGTTTAGGAAAGTTTTATGATTAAGCCGAACGGGCGATTAGTACTGGTCAGCTACACGCATTACTGCGCTTCCACCTCCAGCCTATCAAAGTCGTAGTCTTCGACTGCCCTTCTTAGGTTTTATTACCTTGGGAGAACTTATCTTAGGGCGAGCTTCTTGCTTAGATGCATTCAGCAATTATCTCTTCCAGACTTCGCTACCGAGCGGTGCCCCTGGCGGGACAGCTCGTACACAAGAGGTCTGTTCATCCCGGTCCTCTCGTACTAGGGACAACTCCCTTCAATTCTCCTGCGCCCACACCAGATAGGGACCGAACTGTCTCGCGACGTTCTGAACCCAGCTCACGTA
>DATNME010000076.1:0-28906 GCA_035602385.1 Candidatus Dormiibacterota bacterium | reverse complement strand
GCTTGGTTGCGGCGCCTAATCTTGTCAGGCACATACCGTTGAAATTGCGGGACCGTATTCGTACGCGTGCTGTTCGGCCGGCTGGTTCTCAATGGCTTCGCCCCAGGATTAAGCCTGTAAAACTTACGTTGGGGCATTTCGTAACCCAGGCGCAGTCCGTTGGACGACAGGTGAAATTGACCTTAGATGACGCGGCCGCTCGCACCGTCGATCATGTTTTGCTGGGAACCGGATATTCTGTGGACATTGCCCGCTATGAATTCTTACCGGGACAACTGGTAAGCCAACTTGCTCTCATAGATGGTTATCCACGCTTGAGATCGGGATTTTCCAGTTCCATCCCGGGGCTGCACTTTATAGGCGCAACCGCTGCTCGTTCGTTCGGCCCATTACTTTATTTTGTTGCCGGCACGGAGTTTGCAGCAAAAGAACTTGCGTCACACATCGCCCGCCACGGGTCCAATAGCCAATGACTGAAAAATCCAACGGAGCGATAGCAAGGAACGCCACTATCGTCCAGCCCCCGAGACGTCAAGAAGGTATGGGCGCATTGGTTATCGGCGGCGATCACCCTGGTTTGGCGATTGCTCGCAGTCTTGGACGTCGCGGGATTCCCGTATACGTCGTAGATGATCAGCATTCCATCTCTAAGTTTTCCAGATATGCGACCCGAGTGCTGCGTGTTCCTGACTTGCGCGACCCGCAGCGAACCGTGGACTCGACCCTTGAGATTGGTCATCAGTATGGCTTAAGGGATTGGGTCCTTTTTCCAACACGCGATGAAACCGTTATGGCGTTTTCGCTGCATCGCGAGCGCTTGGCTGAGTTTTTTCGCGTCACTACTCCCGGGTGGGAGAGCATCCAGCACGTTTGGGACAAGAACAATACCTATAAACTTGCTACGCAACTCGGAATCCCTGCTCCCCAGACCTGGAATGTACAGAGCATAGAAGACCTCCCGCCTCTTTTTTCTAAGCTTCCGTTGGCTATCAAACCGGCCATCAAAGAGAATTTTTTTTACGCAACAGGCGCCAAGGCTTGGAGGGCCAATACGCCTAAGGACTTGCTCAAACTATTCGAAGCCGCGGTCTTGAGCATTGCACTGAAAGAAATAATGATTCAGGAGATTATCCCGGGAGACGGCGAACGGCAGCTTTCCTACTGCGCGTTTTTCCGTGATGGTAAGACGCACAGCAGCATCACTGCGAAGCGTTTACGGCAATTTCCGCGCGAGTTCGGTAGATCGGCGACTTACGTCGAAACCGCCGATCTGCCGGAGATTGAGGAAATGTCGCAACAGTTTTTGCGCGCCACTAATTTTTATGGAATTGCAGAGGTGGAATTCAAACAGGATCCGCGCGATGGTCAATACAAGTTACTCGACGTGAATGCGCGCGCCTGGGGCTTCCATGCGCTTGGACAAGCCGTCGGCGTAGATTTTCCATACCTGTTGTTTGCCGATCAAATGGGTCAGCATGTAGAACCATGCCGCGGTCGGCCTGGAGTTGGTTGGCTGCGTTTGTTGACAGACACTCCTCACTCTCTTTTGGAAATGTCCAGAGGGAACCTGAGTGTAGGTTCTTATTTTCAGTCTATCTACAGGACCAAGACAGAGTCCGTGTTTTCCTGGGACGATCCTCTGCCTTCCATGGCCGAATTTTCGTTTCTGCCTTATTTCATGGCTCGGAAGTTCATGGATTTAAATCGTGGACTTCTGAGTCAAATTACCAAGTAGCTTTTGAAAACGAACCGAGGAGTTTCAAAGCCGGTAGGCGCAATGAAATTTCATGAATCAAAAATTTCCGGTGCTTTTGAAATTGAGCCCGAGCCCAAGACGGATGAACGTGGCTACTTTGCGAGAACCTGGTGCACAAAAGAATTTGAACTACATGGACTCAGCTCCAACCTGGTCCAGTGCAGCCTCTCTTTCAATGTACGTGCGGGCACACTGCGCGGCTTACATTATCAGGCTGCACCTCACGCAGAAACTAAATTGGTCCGCTGTACCAAGGGCTCCATATACGACGTGGTAGTTGATTTACGTCCCGAATCTCCGACGTTTAAGAGTTGGGTTGGTGTCGTTCTAACAGGCGCGAACCATCGGATGCTCTACATACCGCAAGGGTGTGCGCACGGCTTCCTCACCCTGGAACCCGAAAGTGAAGTTTTTTATCAGATGTCCGAATTCTATAGCGTGGAGTCAGCGCGCGGAGTACGTTGGGATGATCCGGCGTTCCAGGTGGCTTGGCCAAAGAAGATAGAAGTGATTGCAGAACGCGACCGGACTTACCAAGATTTCAAATAATATGACCAATGTCTCGAAGGCTTTCGATCAATGGAATCTGGAAACCATCGGCCAAGAAATGCACAAATTCGCCGCTGAACTCTTTCCCATCTGCCGCGGTATTACCGGCGATGGCGTGCGGCAAACCTTGGGCCTGGTAAAAAATCGACTATCTCTCAAAAATTTCGAAGTGCCCAGTGGAACGGCGGTATTTGACTGGACGGTGCCAAAAGAATGGAATATTCGTGACGCTTACGTAAAGGCGCCAGATGGTACGAGGGTCGTGGACTTTCAGCGTTCCAATCTCCATGTTGTGAGCTACAGCACTCCAGTCCACGTCACTCTGCCACTAAGCGAATTGAAACCTCATTTATTCACTCTTCCTGAGAGCCCTGACCGGATTCCGTATCGAACCTCCTACTACAAAGAAACTTGGGGCTTTTGTCTCACTCATAATCAGATGTTGGCGCTGAAGGATGGCGATTATGAGGTTTGTATCGACTCGACTTTGCAGGATGGGAACCTCACTTATGGAGAATGCTTTTTTCCCGGCAGTTCTCCTGAAGAAGTTCTGATTTCTTGCCATGTGTGTCATCCGTCCTTGGCGAATGACAACCTGTCGGGTTTAACTGTCGCTACGTTTCTCGCGCAGCTGTTGTCCTCATGCACGCTTCATTATTCATATCGGTTCTTGTTCATACCAGGCACGATCGGAGCCATTACCTGGTTGTCGCAAAATCGCGCAACGGCTAAAAAAATTCGCAACGGCTTGGTATTGACGTGCGTCGGTGACCGGGGAGGATTTCACTACAAAAAAAGCCGTCAGGGGAGTGCGGAAATCGACCGAGCCGCGAGCCATGTTCTCGCGCACGAAGCGGATTCTTTCGAAATCCTGGAATTTTCTCCGTATGGTTACGACGAACGCCAATACTGCTCCCCAGGTTTCAATCTTCCAGTGGGATGCCTCATGCGGAGCGTCTGGGGAACTTTCCCCGAATACCACACTTCCGCCGACGATCTGAATTTCATCAAGCCACAACAACTTGCGAAATCGCTTCGCGCCTGCGCAGCCATTATGAATGTTCTCGAAAATAATGATTGTTATCAAAATTTAAGCCCTTACTGTGAACCTCAGTTGGGTCGACGAGGTCTTTACGACATCGCGCCAGGCCCAGGCCAGGAATCCGCGGTCAATGCGCGCCTGTGGGTTCTGAACATGTCGGACGGAAAAAATACTCTCCTGGACATCGCAGAGCGATCGAAACTTCCTTTCGAGATGATCCGAGAAGCAGCAGAAGTGCTGTGCGAAGCTGGTTTATTGTCTAAGATATAAGAAGCGGTAAAGAAGGACCCATATGCGAATACTTTTGACCGGGCACAAGGGATATATCGGTGCAGTGGCTCAGACCGTTTTGCGTTCCGCGGGATATGACGTTGTAGGTCTTGACTCAGATCTCTTTGGGGGCTGCGATTTTGGAACAGAAACCGCGCCAACTCCTGGACTTCGAAAGGATCTGCGTGACCTGGAAAAATCGGATCTTGACGGTTTCGATGCGGTAGTCCATTTTGCTGCTTTGTCGAATGACCCTCTGGGTAATCTGGATCCAAGTCTTACCTACGCTGTCAATCACATTGCCTCCGTACGTCTCGCGGAATTTGCGAAGTCGGCTGGCGTCGAGCGATTTATTTTTTCCTCATCGTGCAGTACTTATGGCGCCGCTGGCGACGAGACGCTAGATGAGACAGCCGCACTCAATCCCGTCACACCTTATGGAGAATCAAAAGTTTTGGCAGAACGAGATATAGCCGCACTGGCGAGTGATAATTTCAGTCCCTCATTCATGCGCAACGCCACCGCATATGGCGTTTCCCCCAGGCTCCGCTTGGACATTGTTTTGAATGACTTTGTGGCTGCTGCACTCACCACCGGTAAAGTCACCATCAAGAGCGATGGAACGCCTTGGCGGCCAATCACCCACATTCGCGACATAATTGCCGGCGTCCTCGCTGTTCTTGAGGCTCCCCGTGAAAGCATTCACAACGAGACGTTCAACGTGGGCCGAACCGAAGAAAATTATAGAATTTCTGAATTGGCAGACATTGTGGCTGAAGTTGTTCCCGGTTGCTCCATTGAATATGCTGCGGGCGGAGGGCCCGATAAACGCTGCTACCGTGTGAGCTGCGAAAAAATACATCGAATACTCCCTAATTTCCGTCCGCAATGGACCGCGCGAAAAGGCGCTCAAGAACTCTACGATGCTTACCGCGTCGCAGGTCTTACTCGTGACGATCTCGAAACAGGCCGCTACGCGAGAATCAACCATATCAATCGCCTCTTGGAAGCCGGCCTGCTTGAAACCTCCTTGCGCTGGAAGTCGGACCGCGAAGGAAACACTTTTCCACTGATTGCCGGGGAGCCGCTCAAACGGGACGCCATCGCCAAGTAGCCTGCAGCCCGCCATTCAGCTTATTTATATTTTTTTCAGTTACTTAGAGCAAATGTCATGTCTAGCAGCGGGCTCAAGTATCCTTTAAACTGGCAGACAGATTGCCTATTTATGGTTAATACTTGTGACTGCAAGGGCGGTAGCTTATCTAGCGCTTTATCCGCTTTATCAACGTTTCAGCTTTTCGCCGAGCCTCTCCAAGCCCAAGCCTTGCGGAACCTTCATCACTATGAATACTTCGACGCATCAGGCCCCAACCATTGAGCAATTTAAGCCCTCAGAGGCTTCTGTTTGCCGATTTTGTGGCCTGGATCTTCGGCGGACATTTGTGGACCTCGGCATGTCACCGCTCTGCGAAACGTATCCCTCGTCAGACGATCTGAGCCGGCCGGAAGTTTATTACCCGTTGCATGTCCGGGTATGCGAATCGTGCTTTCTGGTGCAACTCGACCAGTATGAGAGCGCTGAAAAGATCTTTTCTGATTACCCTTATTTCTCCTCTTACTCCGATTCTTGGCTAAAGCATTGTGAAAATTACTGCGAAAACATGCGGCAACGTCTTGGACTGAATGAAAAGAGCTTCGTTGTGGAAGTCGCCAGCAATGATGGATACCTCCTCCAGTATCTTGTTCGCCATCGCGTCCCAGTTTTGGGCATTGAGCCTGCCGCCAACGTCGCTAAAGTGGCGGTGGCCAAAGGAGTGCCCACGTTGGCGCGATTCTTCGGCACCGAACTCGCAAACGAGTTGGCGGGCCAAGGGAATTCCGCCGATCTAATCATCGGCAACAATGTCCTGGCCCAGGTTCCAGACTTAAACGATTTTGTCGAAGGGCTGAAGATTTTGCTCAAACCCGATGGCATCGTAACGCTGGAGTTTCCTCATCTGCTGCAATTGATCGAGCGAAATGAATTTGACACCATCTATCACGAACACTTTTCCTACTTCTCGCTGCTCACCACCGTTCGCATTATGAAAGCCCATGGCTTGAAAGTTTTTGACGTTGAGGAGCTTCCCACGCATGGCGGGTCGCTTCGCGTGTTTGCCTGCCGCACGGAAAGTTCATCCCATCCGGTTCAGCCGCGTGTGGGGAAAGTGATTGCGCAAGAGCGAAAGGCCAGACTCGACTCATCTGCCGGTTATGAGAGTTTTGCTTTGCAGGTGAAGCGCACCAAATTTGCGTTTTTAAATTTTTTGCTCGATGCTGCGCAACAAGGTAAATCTGTTGCTGGATATGGTGCTCCCGGGAAAAGCGCCACGCTGCTACAGTATTGCGGAATCGGGAAGGATTTGATTGCCTACACTGTGGATCGCAGTCCCCACAAGCAAGGCAGGTTTCTGCCCGGCAGCCGCATACCCATCTATCATCCCGATCGAATTCGTGAAACACGGCCAGATTTTGTTGTAATCCTCCCGTGGAATCTCAAAGACGAAATCGTCGAGCAACTGCAAGTCATTCGCGAATGGGGAGGCCGGTTCGTGGTGCCGATCCCTGAAGTCGCCACGTTCTAATTGGTAATGCGAGGTGATGCATGAAAGTTGTTCTGTTCTGCGGCGGTGCGGGAATGAGGCTCCGAGGCTATTCGGAAGATGTTCCGAAGCCCATGGTGACCATTGGAGCCCGACCGGTGCTGTGGCATGTCATGAAGTATTACGCTCATTTTGGTCACAAGGATTTCATCCTGTGCCTCGGTTATAAAGCTAGCGTCATCAAGAATTATTTTTTGGAGTATGAAGAATCCGTTTCCAACGATTTTGTGTTTTCGCAAGGCGGCCGGAAGCTGGAGTTCATGCAACGAGACATCGATGACTGGAAGATTACCTTTGTCGATACCGGGTTAAACACTACCATCGCTGACAGATTGCGGCTTGTTAAGCCGTTTCTTGAAGACGAGGAAATTTTCCTGGCCAATTACAGCGATGGTCTAACGGACTTTTGCCTGCCTAATATGATCAAGGAATTTTCCAAGAGTGACAAGTATGCATCGTTTCTCTCCGTTCAGCCCAGATCCAGCAGCCTGGACACCGTGCAGATACACGAGGATGGTTCTGTTCGCTCAATCAAATCGATGAAGGACGCGAACATTTGGGTTAACGGTGGATACTTTGTGCTGCGTAAGGAAATATTCCGCTATATCAATTCCGGCGATGAGCTGATATACGAGCCCTTTCGGAAGATGATTAACGAAGGCAAAGTTTGCTCGCATCGCTATGAGGGCTTTTGGCAATGCATGGATACTTTCAGAGACAAACAAATTTTGGATGAACTCGAAGCGTCGGGAAAAGCGCCGTGGTGTTTGTGGAAGAACAACAGTCATCCAGCTGCAGGAGTGGTGGCTTGCTAAAATTGAATTTTTCAGGAAAGGGGAATAATCCTCTTCATATCCTGTGCCTCGGTGCGCATTCCGATGATATTGAAATTGGCTGTGGCGGCGCTGTGCTTAGTCTGATCGAGGAGCATCCGGACTGCGTATTCCATTGGGTAGTGTTCAGCGCGATTGGAGTTCGCCACTCCGAGGCAGAACGCGCCGCAACGCTGTTTGTCGGCGCCGGCAATCTCACGGCTCCAGTGTTGAAAACATTCCCTGACGGCTTTATGCCTTTTGTGGGAGCCGAGGTGAAATTAGTATTCGAAGAACTGAAGAACTCGATTTCGCCGGATATTATCTTTACTCACAATCGCAAGGATGCCCATCAAGATCATCGCCTCATCGCGGAATTGACCTGGAATACATTTCGAAACCATCTCATCTTGGAGTATGAAATTCCGAAATACGATGGCGACATGGGACAACCTAATGTGTTTATCCCTCTGCAATCGCACGTTACCAAGAAGAAGATCGAATACCTGATGGATTCGTTTCAGTCACAGCAGGCTAAGGCGTGGTTCCGGCCGGACACTTTCCTGTCTCTTATGCGGCTCAGAGGAATGGAATGTAATGCTTCGAGCGGCCACGCCGAAGCATTCTACAGTTCGAAGCTGGTTTTGTAATTTCGTTTTTTGTATTTGAGCGCCTGATCTCTACCCAGAAAAATAATGAATCTCACCGTTATTCTGGTCACTTTCAATCGCTGCCAAAGTTTGGCCACGGCCTTGGAGAGCGTGGTGCAGTCGGTTTTGCCTCCTTCCGTTTCGTGGGAAGTTTTGGTGGTCGACAATAATTCAACAGACCAAACTCCTCAGACTGTGCAGGACTTCAGCCGCCGATATCCAGGAAGATTCCGATACCTGTTCGAACCAATTTCCGGCAAATCACACGGTCTGAACGCTGGGATCGAAGCAGCGCGCGGAGACATTGTGGCCTTCGTCGATGACGATGTCACAGTAGAAAAGACCTGGCTCCACAATCTCACATCGCCTTTGCAAAATAGCGAATTGGCGGGCGTCGGCGGCCGTATTTTGTTACACAGTAATATACCGCTTCCCGAATGGCTATCTCTTGAACAGCCTTACAACATGGGGGGCGTACTCGCAGGATTCGACCCTGGCACAGGGGCAGGCCCATTGGACCAACCGCCTTATGGAACCAACATGGCTTTTCCCAAGCGAGTATTCAAAAAATACGGTGGCTTTCGGCTCGATTTGGGCCCGCGTCCTGGGAGCCAGTTGCGCAATGAAGACACAGAATTTGGGCGCCGATTGCTGACCGCTGGTGAACGCCTGTGGTACGAGCCTTCGGCCGTGGTTTATCACCCGGTGCCGCAGCAACGGCTAAAAAAAGAATATTTTCTGGAATGGTGGTTCGACTTTGGGAGAGCAATAAGCCGCGAAAAAGCGAAACGAAAAACTGTTTGGGGATTCCCGCGGCATTTTTTTATCGTGCCCGGAATGATAGCGATGCATCTATCGCCCAGAGTTCTGCGATGGATGTTCACTTTCAATTCCAAGGAGAGGTTCTTCCGCAAGGGCGTGGCCTGGATGTCAGCGGGGCAAATTGCGGAGATCCATCGTATTGGGACAACAAAAGAAAACCAGGTACGAGTTCCGATACCGGCAATACGCTTTCGCAGTGAAACCGGCAGCTGACGGGTCGCGGAATCGATATTCCTTGAATCTACCCAACAACATTCGTCCGCAAAATTTCCGATTGGGCTCTGGTTCCGGCTACGGCGCGAAGCAAAATCTCTATGTGCTCTGGCAATGACGATCACAGTAATTTTGTGCACCTACAATCGATGTCAGAATTTGCGCAAAGCTCTAGAGAGCCTCGCAAACTCGGCGATGCCCGCCTCAAATACGTGGGAAGTTCTCGTCGTAAACAACAATTCATCGGATCAGACACGCGAAGTGATAGAGGAGTTTCGTCTCAACTATCCAAATCGTTTCCGTTACCTGTTTGAGCCACAGCCGGGCAAATCACACGCTCTAAACGCCGGAATCCGCGAGGCCCAAGGCGATGTCCTGGCCTTCGTTGATGACGACATCATCGTCGACAAACATTGGTTGCATGAATTAACTATGAACCTGGAAGGTGATGCTTGGGTAGGAGCAGGCGGCCGAATACTTCCAGCGAATAATTTTTCGGCTCCGCCCTGGCTGCCGCTCGATGGACCCAACAACATGGGAGGGATTCTTGCCTTGTTCGATCTAGGGGAGAAGCCAGCTGATCTCGACCAGCCCCCGTTCGGCACCAACATGGCGTTCCAGAAGCGCATGTTCGAGAAACACGGTTGCTTCCGCATCGATCTCGGTCCGCGACCGGGGAGCGAATTACGTAATGAAGATACAGAGTTTGGCCGCCGGCTGTTGAAGGCGGGTGAACGCCTGCGATATGTGCCGTCAGCTGTTGTCTACCATCGAGTTCCCGAAGTCCGCCTCGAAAAGGAATATTTTCTTACATTTTGTTTTGATCATGGCCGAGCCTCAATACGGGAAATTGGGAAACGTCCGGACATTTGGGGAATACCTCGAAACTATTTGACGCTCTTGAAAATTAGTACCTTGCTCGCAGCGAGGTCGTTGCGCTGGCTGCGGACGTGCCTCAATCCTCGGCTCGGCTTCTATAACAAGTCAATTGTTTGGATGACTGCTGGCGAGATTTTGGAAGTCTGGTGTCGTATACGCCCGCATAAATTCGTTTCTTCACAGGACGTCGAGCGGAGGGTTTCGCCCCCGGCGTAATATAAGATGGAAAATTCGTCCTTACGTGCATGTTAGTGCCGGTACACGATGAACATCACCATAATTTTATGCACGTATAATCGCGCTCACAGCTTGTCGAAGGCCTTGGAAAGTGCCGCGAATCTGACAGTTCCTAGCTCCATAGCATGGGAAGTTTTGGTGGTCGACAATAATTCGACTGATGATACACAGAAGAGTGTCGAGACATTCTGCAATCGCTATCCAAACCGCTTTCGCTATCTTTTTGAACCGCGCCCAGGCAAATCCCACGCGCTCAATTCTGGGATTCAAGCGGCTTGCGGGAATATACTGGCGTTCATGGATGACGACGTAATTGTGGAACCATCTTGGCTGAACAATTTAACAACTGTCCTTCATGCCGGTGAATTCGCGGGCGCGGGAGGGCGCATCCTTCCGGAAAAGAACTTTTCGCCCCCATCCTGGCTAGCCTTTGAGGGACCGAATGGAAGATACGCGTTAGCTCCACTCGCTTTGTTCGACTTGGGTGATGAACCTGGCCAGCTTAACGAACCGCCTTTTGGGACGAACATGGCTTTTCGCAAAGAGATGTTTGAAAAGTATGGAGGTTTTCGAACCGATCTGGGCCCGCGACCCGGAAGCGAAATCCGCAATGAGGATACTGAGTTTGGCCACAGGTTATTGGCCGCTGGCGAGAAGCTGCGCTACGAGCCATCGGCTGTTGTTTATCATCCGGTTGCCGAAAATCGCATTCAAAAAAGATATTACCTAAATTGGTGGTTTGATAAAGGACGAGCCGACATCCGGCAATTGGGCATTCCTGCGGACGCAAGCCGCGTTTTGGGAATTCCTGTCTATCTTTTCAGACGAGTTGTTGTTTGGACTTTGCGGTGGCTCCTCTCCACAGATCCGGCCAGAAGGTTTAACAGCAAAATTAAAGTTTGGGGTCGGGCGGGCGAGATTGCGGAATGTTACGCGCAGCGTTCGCGCTAATTGAGAATACAAATTGGCAAAGACTGACACCCCGGTGACCCGCGGATTGGAAACGAAATTTTCTCAATCCTCGCAGCTCAGGGAAAAGAGCCATGCCACTATCCCTGGTGGCGCACATACCTATTCGAAGGGTGACGATCAGTTTCCAGAGCAGGCGCCTGGATTTATTCTTCGCGGCAAGGGCTGCCATGTTTGGGACGTCGATGGCAATGAATTCATCGAGTACGGGATGGGTCTTCGTTCGGTCACCTTGGGACATGCCTACGAATCCGTGGTGGAGGCAGCGCACCAACAAATGCTTCGCGGCTGCAATTTCACGCGTCCCGCAAAAATCGAGGTTGATTACGCCGAAGACCTTTTGACCGTTCTCGGCAATGCGGACATGGTCAAGTTTGCAAAGAACGGCTCTGACGTAACCACCGCCGCTGTGAAGCTTGCGCGCGCGTACACGGGACGTGACTTGGTGGCGGTCTGCGAGGACCACCCGTTTTTCTCCGTGGACGACTGGTTCATTGGACACACCCAACTAAACGCAGGAATACCGCAGGCCATCCGCGAGTTGACCATTTCCTTTCGTTACAACGATCTGGAAAGTGTCAAAAGCCTCTTCGAGCGCCACAAAAATCAAATCGCTTGCGTCATTTTGGAGCCGGCAACAGCGGAAGAACCCAGGAACGATTTTCTTCTGCGGCTGAAAGAACGCTGTGACGCAGAAGGCAGCCTCTTGATCCTTGACGAGATGATCACCGGATTTCGCTGGCATCTCAGCGGCGCGCAGGCTGTTTACGGGGTCGTCCCGCACCTTGCTACATTCGGAAAAGCAATGGCGAACGGGTTTGCTCTCGCGGCCCTGGCAGGAAAGCGCGACATTATGGAACTTGGCGGGCTGCACCATTCGCGCGAGCGAGTATTTTTACTTTCTACCACTCACGGCGCGGAAACTCATGCGCTAGCCGCTGCCTCGGAAACGCTGAATATCTACCGGCGGTGTAATGTCATCGAACACTTGTATCGGCAGGGCGAACGACTCCGCTCAGGAATCGCTCAGGTGATTTCGCGTCACGGCGTCGAGGAGCACTTCGCGGTAATTGGGCGGGCTTGTAACCTTATATATATGACCAAAGACGGGGCGGGCCAACGATCACAACCTTTTCGCACTTTGTTCCTGCAGGAAATGATTCGTGGCGGCGTGATCGCACCGTCTTTCGTCGTAAGTTTTTCCCATTCTGACAAGGCTATCGACCGGACTGTCGATGCTTGTGACAAAGCTCTCGGGGTGTACGCGAAAGCCCTTCACGACGGCGTAGATAAGCACTTGGTCGGTCGGGCTGTTCGACCCGTCGACCGGAAATTCAACTGACACCGACCTCCATGCTTGCGCAACTTCGTGAACTCTACAAATATCGTGAACTTCTCCTCATGATTGTGGTGCGCGATATCAAGGTGCGCTACAAGCAATCGGTCATGGGCCTCTTATGGGCGATATTGATGCCGGTTCTAATAGTTGGTGCCGGCATCCTCGTCAGATATGCTTATGCAATTGCCGCTCACAAACCGTTGGACCTCGCCGACATTGTTTCCGTGGCCACCAAATCAGTTCCTTGGGCGTTTCTGGTGGCTTCCATCAGGTTTTCCACCCAAAGCCTCATTTATAATCCGAACCTGGTCACCAAAGTTTATTTTCCAAAGGAGATATTTCCGATTGCAGCGGTGCTCTCGCAACTGTTCGATATGTTTATCGCCGGCACGGTACTCGCAATCTTGCTTTTTGTACTAAAAGTAGGTTTAGGTGTGCAAGTTTTATGGGTCCTTCCTTTGTTGGGAATACTTGTTCTGTTAGCCATCGGCATTGGATTACTGGTTTCTGCCGGCAGCTTGTTTTATCGTGATGTTAAGTACATCGTAGAGGCGTTCCTCACATTCGCAATTTTCTTCACGCCGGTTTTCTATGAAGTTGCTATGCTTGGCTCCCGCGGAAAATGGTTGCTCTTGAATCCCGCAGCCCCGATTTTGGAAGGCTTCTCATCAATAATGCGCGGACGCTCGCCAAATTTGTATTGGATCGGGTACAGCCTGGTGTTCTCGCTCGTGACCACTCTATTTGCCTACATGCTGTTTAAGAAGGTTGAGCCTTTATTTGCCGAGAGCATATAGCAGGCATTTTTCCAACTTTCGCGTGCCACACATCTCCTAAGCTTTATTTACAAGGACTTTGAATGTCGGACATTGCTGTCGCCATGCATCATGTTTCAAAAAAATTTCGCAAAGGCGAGTTACACACCTCTTTGCGGGATTTGATTCCTGCAATAACCCGCAAACTCGTTGGCAAGGGGCCGGTGGATTCGGTAGATTCGCGGGAGTTTTGGGCTCTCCAAGACATATCATTCGAAATTCCAAAAGGTGAGGCTTTCGGAATCGTCGGAGCCAATGGCGCCGGCAAGAGCACCATGCTCAAACTGATCAGCCGGATAATGAATCCAACCAGTGGTTCGATCGAAATCAATGGACGGTTATCGGCGCTAATTGAGGTAAGCGCCGGTTTTCACCCCGATTTGACGGGGCGCGAAAACATATATCTAAACGGAACAATCCTTGGAATGAACCGCAAGGAAATAGCGGCAAAGTTTGATCAGATCGTTGACTTTTCCGGCCTGTCCGAGTTTTTGGACACTCCCGTGAAACGATACTCGTCCGGGATGTACGCGCGCCTCGGCTTCTCCGTTGCCGCCCATGTAAATCCTGACGTCATGATCGTGGATGAAGTGCTGAGCGTCGGAGACTTCGTTTTTCAAAAAAAATGCGTTGAAAGAATGAAAGAAGTCATCAATAGCGGTGCAACTGTCCTGTTTGTTTCCCACAATTTGAAAACTATCGCGGATTTCTGCAATCGCTGCTTGCTCGTGGAACGCGGAAAAATGCGGATGATCGGAACTCCCACGGAAGTTATCCGGACCTACATGGGCACCAGCCGTGTTTCGGTCATCCACGACAATAGTCCTGTATCCGTTTCCAATGTTCGGGTTCGCAACGCGCAGGGTGAAACCATGCGATTCACGTCGGGTGAAAAGGTTTGGGTCGACGTAGACGTATTCGCGCGCCAGGCGTGCAAGAAGTTAGCGGTGGTCATATACATTACCGACGAATCGTATTATGGAGTCTTCGATACCTCAACGGAGCGTTTGGGACACGGCAATTTTAATTTGGAGCCAGGTGAAACCTTTAATTGCAGTTTCGAACTTCGCTTGAACCTGGCCAGCGGCGCTTTTCGTCTACAGGTTTTTGTCTATCGCTATGACAATGAGACGGAATACGATCGCTGGGAGTCTGGCTCTTGTATCTACGTGGAAACAGCCGTCGATGTAAGAGGCTCCGCCAATTGTTTTCCTAAAGTAGTCCGCCATGAGGTGTTGCCCGCGCAGTCTGCGTTGGAATTTGCGCAACAAACACCGCTCAAGGATCTTCCCGTAGCGGCGGCAGAGGAAGACGTTTGAAAATTTCGCCTGATGTCGCGGCTACGGAACACAACGCGGCGCCTTCGCAACAAACATCTCATGCGAGAGTTGCGTTGCTGACACCTTACGACGGCGGCAATCTCGGCGACGCCGCAATCCAGGAAGCTCTGATCCGCAACTTGCGCAGAATCGACCCGGCTGTTCAGCTGTGCGGTGTCACTTTACGCCCGCAAAAAACTTCTGAAGCGCACCAGATACCCTGTTTTCCCCTTGCCGCCAACCCGCTCCCGTTCTATCTCGACTCCTCAGAAACAGAACCACCGACTCCGAACCAAAACTCTCCACGAGCGCTCCAATCGCGACGGCTGTTCCGTCTGCCTGTTCTTTCTCTATTTCGAAAACCGTTGAGAGCCTTAAGACGGTTGGCCAGGGAATTTCATCACATCATCCAGAGTTACGTTTTTCTCCGCAGTGTTGATTTGCTGCTTGTTGCAGGTGGCGGGCAATTGGACGAAGAGTGGGGCGGAACCTGGGGACATCCCTTCGCACTCATGAAGTGGACGGTCCTGGCGCGGTTGGCGGGAAGCCCCGTTGTCTTTCTAAGCGTAGGCGGCTGCCGTACGGCATCTCGACTGACGAGATTTTTTCTAAGAATTGCCCTGTCGACCGCTTGCTACCGTTCCTATCGAGACCAGGGCTCGCAAGAGATAGCCTTGGCCATTTATCCAGGCGCAATAGGACCTGTCGTCCCGGATCTGGCTTTTAGCCTGCCCTTAAACGATGTTTCGCCTGACGAAAAACATCATTCTGCCCGTCCGCATGTGGGTGTAAGCCCCATCGCCTACGGTCACCCATTCCTTTGGCCGACCCGCGGTCCTGAAGATTACAAACGCTATATGGAACAGCTTGGAGCATTCATCAGCTCGCTGGTAAGGCAAAGCATTTCGGTCACGGTATTTTCGTCCGCGAATCCTGATGATCAGATATTTTCGGAACTTTGGAATTATCTTGATCCCGCATTCACAACAGAAGAGCTTCAGCGGATCACCGTCAGCAACATTAATTCATTGGCCGGTTTACTCGAAGCATTACAGTCTTTTGATTTCGTGGTAGCTAGCCGCCTGCACGGTTTGCTCCTGTCTTTTCTTTCGAATAAGCCCTCGATTGCTATTTCGTATGACCGCAAAGTTCAATGTTTGATGGACGATCTCGATCAAGCCCCCTACTGCCTCGATATTCGCTCGATCCGAAGTCATGATCTTAGCGCAGTGTTTGCAACTCTCCGGTCAAATGCCCATCTCATACCCGGCGAGCTCCAAGCTATTCGCGAACACTACAATCAATTGCTGGAAGTGCAGTACCAAACAGTTGGGCGAATCATGTCTCTTGGCCTGCACAAAATCGCAATGGTTAACAACAGTCCGTCGGCAAGCATCACCACGTCGAATACAGCCGCAAAGCAAGGGAAATAACGGTTCTATGGTCAGTACGCTTCCGCTCGTGAGTTATGTGACTCCGTTTTATAACACGGAGCAGTATCTCGAAGAGTGCATTCAAAGCGTGCTAAAACAGGGCTACGAAAATTGGGAGTATATCCTTCTTAACAATTGCAGTACGGACCGTTCTGCGGAGATCGCTGAGCATTATGCCAATAAGTATCCGAAAAATATCCGGCTGGAGCACAATTCAGTTTTTTTGTCGCAAGTGCAAAATTACAATCGCGTTTTTCAATTTCTCTCGCCCGAAAGCAAGTACTGCAAGTTCGTTCAGGCTGATGACTGGCTGTTCCCTGGTTGTGTGCACAGTATGGTCGCGCTGGCTGAGTCGCAGCCGCGAACCGGCATCGTAGCTGCGTATCGCCTTGAAGGCGAAAAGGTGGGCTTGGATGGCCTTCCTCCTGAGACCCGGGAATTGTCCGGGCGAGACGCCTGCCGCCTGTACCTGCTGAACGGTATTTATCTGTTTGGTTCGCCTACCTCATTACTGCTGCGATCTGACGCGGTTCGAGAACGTAATCCATTCTACGACGAACGATATAAACCGTTCGAAGATACCAGTGTCTGCTTCGAGATCCTAAAGACCTGGAATTTTGGTTTTGTTCATCAGGTTTTGACGTTTTCACGCCGCGACAACGAGTCCATCCTTTCACATCTGCGTCTTTTTAGTTTTCACTTTTTTGTGCGCTTATCCGCGATTGTGATATATGGACGGAGTTTTTTGGACGAAAAAGAATACAAGCGCGGCTTGCGGATCGCCGAACGGGAATATTTCAACTTCCTGGCCAGACGAAAGTGTTCGATACGAGGCTACAGCCCCGGCTTTTGGGAATTTCACCGCGATCGCCTGGCCACCATTGGCTACTCACTTAACTCGAAACACTTATGGCGGCGGATCCCCCGCGTCCTAATCGACAAAGGCTGGGACGCCTTTTGGGGCAGATGGGACAAATTCACCAATGCTTCATATATCGAACCTGCGAAATGACTCTCAATCCAAAGTAACGCATCAAATTCTTCGAGAAAATTCCGCAATTTAACACCTCTAAGATCCCTTTTTCCCGCCGGAACCTTCCCCTTATCCTCACCCTAGCGTCCCATTAGTTACCTCTCCCTGTTCCCGATCGTCTATTTAAAGCCCGTGTTGTGTTTAACTTAGCGTAGGTACTAAGCCAGTTCTTGTACTAGTACTGTCCGCCACGCTGGCCCAAATGTGTACCCGCGTACAGTTGTTAGCCCCGGAGAAAGGAGGCAATGTCGGTGTTGTCGTGACGACACGTTTGAGCTGAATCCATCACAGCCCTACTCATCTGTCAAAAACACGCGACTGACCTTGACACTTTAGGAGGATTCGTGAAGAAGTTGGTTAGGATTCTTTCAACCTTGTTACTGGCTTGCGTGCCGGCCGCTGCGCTTGCGCAAACAGTGCGCGTAAAAACAGGTGGACCCAGTTATCTCGATACTCAGAGTCATGTGTGGAGCGCAGATCACGGATTCAACAGCGGCACCATCTATGCGCCCAATGTTTGGATAAACGGCACTTCCGATCCTGCTCTTTTTAAAAGTGAACGCGTTGGAGTTACTGGCGCCGATCTTCAATACCAACTCCCAGTTTCAAATGGAAGCTACACGGTAAATCTATATTTTGCGGAAACTTGGTTTACTGGCGCCGGCAGCCGAGTATTCGACGTGCAAATGCAGGGCTCAACGGTCGTCAGTGGCCTGGACATAGTTGCGCAAGCCGGAGTCCGCCATGCCCTGGTAAAGTCCGCGCAAGTTTCGGTAACGAATGGTCAAGTCGTCATTCGTTTCGTGGGTCGCACCAACGTTCCCGTAATCAGCGCCATTGAGATTGTTTCGGGCGGAACTACTGCCACGGCGCCGTCCGTCACCGTCCAGCCAGCTAGCCAATCGGTCGTGGCAGGTCAAACCGCAACCTTTGGAGTTGCAGCCATAGGCGGCACGCCACTGTCCTATCAGTGGCATAGAAATGGTTCGCCAATAAGCGGCGCTACCACTGCGAGCTACACGACTCCCGCGACTACAACGGCGAATAACCTCGATACCTATCACGTTGTAATCACAAATCCAGTTGGCACGACGAGGAGTAATGCTGCCGTACTCTCCGTCACTACAGATTCTATTACTGGACCAAAGGTAACCGTCAATGGATCCGACCTGCATCAGGTGATTGATGGATTCGGAGCTTCCAGCGCCTGGACAGGCGACGGCATTACTCCAGCTCAAGCCGATCTATTCTGGTCGACAAGCAACGGTGTTGGATTATCGCTGCTTCGCGCCCAAATTGATCCCAACGGAACGTATCCAGACTTGGCCACCATGCAGAAGGCGCGCGACCGTGGTGCCAGGATTTGGGCCACGCCGTGGACTCCGCCAGCTTCCATGAAGACCAATCACAGTACGACCAACGGCGGTAGCCTGCTGGTATCAGAATACGGAAACTATGCAAATTATTTGGCAGGGTATGTCGCCACCTTGCGCAACTACGGGATCGATTTGTACGCCCTATCGGTTCAAAATGAACCGGATTGGACTGCGAACTGGGACTCCTGTATTTGGAGTGGGCAGAACTTTCACGACTTCTTGCTCAAATTGTACCCCGCCATGGCGGCAAAAGGACTAACGACCAAAATCATTACGCCGGAAACCTCGGGCTGGAGATTCGACCTGGCTTCCGCGACGTTAAATGATTCCGCGACTGCGGCAGGGGTTAGCATCATCGCCGCCCATAACTACGACGGCTCCGGAGCAGCTGCTTATCCTCTAGGGCAGGGCCTGGGCAAGCACTTGTGGGAGACGGAGATCTCTTCGTTCGAAGGGTTCGACCCAAGCATGTCAAATGGCTTGCGGTGGGCTCAAAAAATCAACGATTGGATGACCATCGCCAACGCCAATGCGTGGCATTACTGGTGGCTGATTTCCAGCGGGTACGACAACCAGGGATTGCTTGGCCCCAGCGGACAAATAACGAAGCGGTTGTTCGTAATGGGTAACTACAGCAAATTCGTGCGGCCAGGGTTTTACCGGATTGGTACGTCAGCTAGCCCGGTGAGCGGAGTTTCAGTATCTGCCTATAAAGACCCTAACACTGGAAAATTTGTAATCGTGGCCATTAATCAAAACTCTTCCGCGGTCAAGTTGGGTTTCAGCCTGAACGGAGTTTCTTCGTGGGCAGTGGCACCGTGGGTAACGTCTGATTATCTGAATCTGGTGCAACAAGCTAACATCCCGGTAAGTGGCGGCGGTTTCGTTGCCACGCTCCCGGCTGCAAGCGTAACCACATTTGCGGGGCTCTGAACTGAAGTCGTAAAATTGATGACCTAGAGAAGTGCAGACCATCGAGAGTTTTCTTGATGGTCTGCACCTTTTTAAGGCTATATTCGCCGTTGGAACTCACTCGCTCTTCGACTCGAGATTCAATCAATCCGCGGCGCGGACGGTGGGCTCGAGCGCTATCCGCACGACTGCCTAACTCACTAAAAGTAAAGGAGTTATCGTAAGTCCTTTATCTCCAGATGGGCAACCTTCTACCACCTTGTGGAAATACTTCGGGATTGTTTTATGCCCATTCAGACCGTCTTCTTCCATCAACTCGTTTAACAATAACTTTCTAAAGGACTTGTTTATCGCCTTGGCTTCTTATAGTAGGTTTACTATGGTCACGGATGTGCATCCTATTTCCATGTCGTATTTTGCCCAGCCGTAGAACTGAAAATTTCGGTTTGATGTGTCGTGAAAGACGCACAATTTACCGCCGGACGAATTCGGGTTTCTCTAGGAGACATTTAAAATCAAAGGGACGCGATGCGGTCCAGGCCTTAAGATAGAGAGGGACGTGGACCAAATCGGTGCCAAAAACCGGCCCTCTGGGAAGTGCAAATTAGATACAGCTCTTCTTTACGACTGAAACAGATCGGAACAACGTAAAGCGGAATTCAGACTGAGGAGTGGATCATGAGAGTATCAGGTACATTACTAGTTGCGATGGTTTGCATGGCGGTCGAGCTTTCCGCGCAGTCACCCGATAAGAATGCAATCTCTGCTTCACGAAAGACTGACGAAATAGCTTCAAATTCGCCGGCCGAGGCCGAATACAGGATAGGCCCGCAGGATATGGTACGCATCGACGTCTGGAAAGAACCAGACATTTCTCGAACAATTCCCGTGCGTCCCGACGGAAAAATTTCCTTGCCGTTGCTCAACGATGTGACGGCGGCTGGGCTGACCTCCATGCAATTAGCCACTGCTATCCGCGAAGGTTTAATGAAGTATTTAACATCGCCGCAGGTTACCGTAACCGTCATAGAAATTAATAGCCGCAGAGTTTATGTTACTGGAGAAGTTAATCGCGCCGGCTCTATTCCGCTTCTCCCCAATATGACCGCCCTTCAGGCGCTTTCGGGAGCTGGCCTTACACAATTTGCAAAAATAAAAGGAATTTACATTCTCAGAAACGAAGGTGGAAAACAGGTCAAACACCCATTTAACTATAAGGATGTAGTAAAAGGAAAACATCCTGAACAGAATATTCCGCTTCTGCCTGGCGATGTACTTGTAGTTCCATAAGGAAATGATGAACCATTTGAATATGACTCGCTACGCTGGTTTGCTGGCTCTGACGTTAGCTCTGGGAGTACTGGGCGTGCGTGCGCAGGACCAATCTGAGGATTCTACTCGGAACGATGCAAAGCCGAAACCTGCAGCGCGTGGCGTTTCGCAATCGGACATTGATCAACAGGAGCCTCCCGATCCGTTGCAACCTGACAACACTCCCTTGACCGGCGCTCAGGAGCCTACGTTAGGCACAACCGAGCTGCGGCACAGCTTTTGGGTTCCTGGTGTGCAAGTGGCCACCACCATCCAGTCCCCTGGATACAAATCATGGCTCGCGGACAATTATTTAATTGGAAGTTTGAGTCTTTTGAAGGCGTGGAGTCGTTCAAGTTTTGCAGTTAACTATTCGGGGGGCGGTCATATTTCTACCGACACTCAGCGGCAACCAAGTGGCGCTTACCAAGAGTTGGCCCTGTCGCAAACCTTCGAGATGAAACGCTTAACCCTGCAATTCCTGGATATGTATTCCTATCTTCCTCAGTCCCAGTTTGGGTTCGGAGGCGGCACCCCCCTTGGTGACCCGGGTGCTGGAGGTTACGTCGTGCCTACCATTCCCGGACTTGGAGGCAACTATGTACCCAACCAAAGTATCTATGCGTCCTTGGGACCTCGAATAAGCAATGCAGCCGTTATTCAATCTACTTACGTGCTTTCTCCCCGCGGTTCGCTGACAGCTTCGGGTTCCTATGGAATTTTGCATTTTACAGATCCCGGCAACATCGACAACTACACCACCATTGGCAGCCTCGGATACAACTATATCTTGAATCATGAAGACACCGTCGGCGTCGTGTATCGCTTCAGCAGCTATCATTATCCTGGACAACCACAAGCCATCGGCGATCAGTCCTTCGACATCGCATATTCCAAAAGGATTACCGGTCGTCTCGCGCTTTCGGTCTCCGGTGGCCCGGACTGGACAACTTTTCGGGTGCCCGTTGGAAAACAGAAAAGTAAATTAAGTGCGAATGCGAATGTTGGCGTTAATTACGCTATCGAGAATGGTGGGCTAATGCTCAACTATTTTCATGGTATCAGCGGTGGCGGCGGACTTTTTACCGGTTCGACAACGGACACCGTCACTGCCGGCTTGAAGCACGGTATAACGCGTGTCTGGAGCGGGCAAATCAATATGGGTTATGCCCGCAACCGATCTGTCGGCGCCAACCCCAGCATCGTTACAACGACATCACCGAACTACACGAGTTGGTACGCCGGGGGCGGGGTAGGGCGACCGATTGGCAGAAACTTCAACTTCGCTGCGTCCTATACCGCGAACATAGGCACAACAACGGCTCAGGCAGGTTGCAAAACAAATTGTGCCACTACTACACAGACCTACAACTACATCACATTGAGCTTACAGTGGCACCCGCGCCCGATGACTTTGCCTTAATTTTGATTCTTCGCACGATTCCAGGCGGAATCACGCAGTAGTAAGATTAGTTTTGTAAGGGAACGAGAGAACCCAGCTAATGTACAAGACCTTCTATGGCCTGAAAGAGAATCCTTTTAACGTCAATCCCGACCCTCGCTTTCTTTTCATTACCAAGCAGATTGAAGAAGCATTAACAGGTTTAATGTACGGTATCCAGACGCGCAAAGGGTTTATTACTTTAACCGGTGAAGTTGGAACGGGCAAAACAACACTTATCAATAGTCTGCTGGACTGGTTGCACAACCGCAAAGCGCGGACCGCTTTTCTGTTCAATTCACGCATGAATTCGAGTCAACTGTTCGATTTCATTTTTGCTGAATTCGACATTCAGTGTGAATCCAAATCAAAAAGTCAGCAGCTGATCAAACTCAATCAATGGTTGCTGGATCGCTACCGTGCTGGGGAGACGGTCGTGGTCATTATTGACGAAGCCCAAAATCTTACTTATCCGGTGCTTGAAGAAATTCGCCTTCTTACAAATCTTGAAACTTCCACCGAAAAGCTTCTCCAGATCGTGCTTTCCGGTCAGCCCGAGCTCGAAGAAAAACTCAAGCTTCCCCAACTTAGGCAGTTGCGTCAGCGTATTATGCTTCGTTCCAAAACTTCTCCACTTTCGAAAGAACAAACTCATGAGTACATCGCCGGAAGACTGCGCATTGCCGGAGCTGCCGGGGAGCCCATTTTCAGCGGTCAGGCGATGGATGCAGTCCACACCTATTCGCTGGGTATACCGCGCGTGGTGAATCTGCTCTGTGAACACTCTCTGGTCAACGGCTTCGTGGAACAGCAACGCCCCATCGAAGCGAAAATCGTCGAAGGCGTGGCTCAGGAATTTCAACTTGACGAGGTTAAACCGATTGGCCCCAGTGGAGGCGCAAGAATCGACACTGATGTTTACAACTCCGAGGCGTTTCTGCAGAACCTGGGAGAAGCTCTTTCTCGGTTCCGGCTCGCCCCATCATCAACTCGCGAACGCAAATAATCCTTCATTGCCTGGTAAAACAGGGTCGGTATTTATGCCGCGGTTCCGTACAAAAAACGCACATTTGAGTATCCAGGGAGCACCTCTAGCGCGGTTTGGCATTTATTGTGAGCGAAAAATAGGCCATCATAATCTAGGGAAAGCTGACGCAAGTCCACTCTTCCGAGTTGCAATTTCCCCTTCGTTACCAGTGATTTTGCATCATTTCATCGTTGCGATGAATATGAATTAAAGGCGAAGAATTACAAATAATGAAAATCTCCGTCATTTTTGGTACCCGCCCGGAAGCCATAAAGCTCGCCCCCATTATTCTGGCTCTGCGCCAAGACCCGCGATATCAATGCCACGTGTGCGTCACCGCACAACATCGCGAAATGCTCGATCAAATTCTCGAGATCTTTAACATCATTCCTGAGAGCGATCTAAATCTTATGCGTCCGGGACAGACTCTCTCTTCCCTGACTGCCAGCGCTATGACCGCTTTGGATGCTTACCTCGGCAAAGAAAAGCCCGATTTAATCCTGGTTCAGGGAGATACCACTACGGTTTTTGTCGCGTCGCTCGCGGCTTTTTATCATCGCATCCCTATAGGTCATGTCGAAGCCGGGCTGCGCACTGGTGATATGGACGCGCCCTGGCCGGAAGAAGCGAATCGTGTTTTGACTTCCGATCTTGCCACCCTCCATTTTGTTCCAACATCTCTCAGCCGGCAGAATTTACTTCGCGAAGGAATAAGCCCTGAGAAAATTTATATTACTGGGAATACGGTTATCGATGCTCTGTTTCTTGCTGTTGAAAAAATTCGCGCTGCGCGCCCCACGATTCCAGGTCTCGCTCCTTCAATCGCAGATGTCACATCGTCCGTGCCGCTAGTCCTGATTACCGGACACCGTCGCGAAAGCTTTGGCGAAAAGCTGCGTTCCATTTGTAAGGCGATCCATGATCTCGCCGTCGCTTTTCCTCATGTGCAGTTTGTTTACCCCGTTCACTTGAATCCAAATGTTCGTTCCGCTGTTTCCGAGGTACTCGGAGGCGCCGAGTATTCCTCGGGCAAACGCCAAAATATTCATCTCATAGAACCAATGTCTTACCTGCCTTTTGTCGCTCTTATGGAAAGATCTACTTTGATTTTGACCGATTCCGGAGGCATTCAGGAAGAAGCACCAAGCCTCGGGAAGCCGGTTCTGGTAACTCGTGAAACCACCGAAAGGCCGGAAGCATTGTCGGCGGGTACTGCAAAGCTGGTTGGTTCCAGTCACGACAGTATCGTGACAGAAGTAAGCCGTCTCCTGACAGACCGCTCCTATTACCAGACCATGGCGCGCGCCCACAATCCTTATGGTGATGGAAAGGCTACAGAAAGAATTCTTGCGGCGATCGCGAAGCACTTCAGATCAGTCCATCATAACCCTGCGGACAATACGCAAACTCTTGCCCACCCGGAGCTAGCCAGTTGAATCTACCTGGCAGCCTCTCCCTGAGATGTTTGGGAAATCAGAACACGGCGTGGACGTCGATGGGCTGCCTCGTTTCCACGCTGCGATCACCAGGATCGAATTGAATGAAAATTTTTGATCTGCTTCTAGAACGACTCCCGGCGTCCATCCGCGAAAAAGTCAAAAGTGGAACTCTCGGTCACCGCCTTGCCAAGAGCACGTTTTGGAGTCTGACAGGTTCCGTTATCGGCCGGGTGGTTGGCATTCCCTCCGCTGTGATATTGGCCCGTCTCTTGGGCCGTCACGATTACGGCGAGTTAGGGATGATTTACTCCAGCATCGAGCTGTTCGGCATTTTTGGCGGATTCGGTCTAGGATTAACGGCCACCAAACACGTCGCCGAATTCAAACGACGCGATCCCGAACGCGCTGGCAGGATTCTTGCGCTTTCAAATGTGACCGCATACTTCACCGGGGGAATTTTCTCCCTGGCCCTTTATATTTTTGCCGCGAAGCTTGCGTCCGGGCCGCTAGCCGCCCCTCACCTTACCATCCCGCTCCAAATCAGCGCCTTAGTATTGTTTTTTGCTTGCGTCGACGGTGCGCAAACTGGCGCGCTTGCAGGTTTTGAGGCCTTTGATCACTTGGCAAGGCTGCAGTTGGTTAAAGGACTTCTAAATTTTCCTTTTCTGCTTGGTGGATTTTACTTGGGCAGACTCCCAGGGATTTTGTGGGGTTTGGCATTATCAAGACTCGTCGGGTTGGTTCTGAATCGAATTTATCTTAATCGGGAAGCTCGTAAGGCGGGAGTTCCTCTTACCCTGGCTGGTTATACCCGAGAGCTGCCAATCTTGTGGCGCTTTAGCGTTCCTGCATTATTTGGGGGCGCTATGGTTGCGCCGGTTAACTGGTTCTGCTCGACGCTACTCGTACGTCAGCATGACGGCTACCGGGAAATGGGTGCCTATAACGCCGCCAATCAATGGTTCACGATGGTGCTCTTTATTCCCACCGCCCTGGCCACCGGAATTGTGCCGATACTTTCCGATTCGCTCGGAGAAAAAGATTTCAAACGTTCGGCTAAAGTTTTGAACATGATGCTTCGCCTCAATACCGTATTGATTCTTCCCTGCGTGTTAATCATGTGCCTTCTCGCGCGCTACATCATGTTTATTTATGGCCGTGAATATCGCGACGCCTGGCCTACCCTGGTGGTCCTGCTTATTACCAGCGGCATCTACGCGGTGTTGACCCCAGTAGGAGAGGTCATTGCCGCTTCTGGCCAGATGTGGCTTGGCTTTGCAATGAATCTCGCTTGGGCGATAGTGCTGACAGTATCTACCTACTTTCTTGTTCATAAGGGGTCAGTGGGTTTTGCGTCTGCTCGATTAATTGCCTACTCGTTTCACGCCGTTTGGACCTTCGCTTACGCCTATGGAGTAATTTTGCGCCATCCCATTCCCGCCCAGGAAATGGTTGACCTTCGAGTAGCGCGTGCCGTCGTCGAGTCTGATCCTGCGGATCCGTCTATAGAATAAGCACGCAACAAATCTATCTAGAAGGACAATATCCATCTAGCATTCCGCCGCGCTTGCAGTATAAGAATCGACGATCCCTTCGCTGTTAGGAAGCCGCCGCTTTTTGATAGGTATTTAGATGCCGCAACAACCGGCCGAGAATTCTGAATCTATTAAGCTCCGCATGCTCTAAGGCAGTAACCCGTATACCGTTAACTGATTGCTGTTACCCACAAAGACCTTGCCGTTGACCACCGTTGGTACCGCAAACTTCATGGCACCGCCGGCAGTGTCCCGCCCATTTGCCGCCTGGCCGCTGTTGTAGAGTTCAACCGCCACATTGCTGGCATTATAAGCCCGTAGCGTTGCGTTCGGAACAGTCGTGAGAACGACGTCGTGTCCAACGTCGGCCTGAACGACCCAGACTATGCCATTCGCGTTGCCATTAGCTGTTATGGAAGGGGTCGCACCAGGATATTGAAATTTCGTCATGCTGTTCGCGGTCTGAGTTAGCGTGTAATTATTTAGTTGGAAGGATTTCAGGTAGTCGTTCCAGCCTACAAAATACACGTAGTTATTCCAAAAAGCTGGAGTCGAGAAAATCTGTCCCAGGCCGGACAACGACTGAAGCGAAGTATCCTTGACGGAACTGTACTTACCCATATTGTCGCGATTGATGACGTAAATTTTTCCTTCCTTGCCTGCGGCAATCAGTAGATGAGGGTAAGTTCCCGTTTGGTCAGGCAGCAATATCTGCCCGCCGGAACCAAGATCAAGATCCCCGATATTCAACATCGCTTGATTACTGGGTGTAAAGTAGTCTGCCACAGTTCCGTTCGCGTTCAGTTTCAGGAGGGTGTCTCCGTAGTCTGTGCCGCCGGTGTCAGCGCTGAAAGGTCCATTGCCCGTCATGAAATAGATGTTACCGCTGGCGTCCACCGCGGGCGCACAGCCTGCTTGCCAGATAGCAGCTTGTCCTCCTTTGGGAGCCGTGTTGAACGCCATGACCTGTTGCAGCGTGGTGGCGTTATATCCCACCAACCAGCCGTACCAGGTGCTCAAGTCGCCATGCGATCCGAACCCGACGTATACTACGCCATTAACCAATAGTAACCCCTCGCGCTGCAGCTGCAGTTTAGGCGTGAAAGTAATCCCCGGAACAGTCGGTTGTATAACCGTTGGCCCGCCGAATTTTTCTGCACCGGTTGTGAGACTAAGAGCGTGCAGCCGGTACACGTAATTCGTCGTCGCTCCGGCAACCTCTTTGGTGGCCGCCACTACATAAAGGGTGCCACTCGTTGCATCGATTACCGGAGTGCTTATAATTCCGAACTCCGGAGTCGCTACTGCGCAATTGCCGGTAGCCGCTTCGCTGCAAGGTATCGCCGTGACGCCTGCTGCGGGATTGATGAAACTGGTTTGCCATAGCGGAGTTGGAGAAGCACTATCGGCATCCAGGGCGTAAACACTGTCGTGTGCCGTGGCCACAAAAACCGCGTTATGAACTTGCGAGCCGATGGTGAGACTGGGAACATAAAGAGGCTGCGCAAATATCTGGCCGTCAACAGGAAAAGAGAAAAGCTTTCCAAACTGAGTGGAATTAACGTTGGATGGAGTCAGTGCGGTTTCGGAGTTGAGTCCAGTGCGCGAATTGTCGTTGTGGTAGGTAAGGACACCGCTCGAATTAGAGATGTAGATCGTGGCGGAACCCGTGGAGCTGGTATCGGCTGCGCTGATGGCTGTAACCGTGTGCGAACCGACCGCTGCCGGCGGAGTATAAAAGCCTGCAGAGCTGATAGTTCCGACAGTTGCAGAGCCTCCAGCGATGTTGTCCACATACCAGCTCACTGCAGTATTCGACGTCCCAGCCACCGTCGCCGTGAACTGTTGCGTCTGCGTGAAATTTATCGCCGCGTTGCGGGGTGTCAGCGTCACCGTTATTCCACCGATTCCCGTCAAAGCAACACTCTGGGACGCGCTGGGGGCATTGTCGGTAAAAGTTAATGACCCGGTCCGCGTGCGGATAGCAGTTGGGCTGAAACTCGCATTCACCGTACAACTTAGGCCCACTGCAAGACTGGCTGGACAATTGTTTGTCTGTAGATAGTCGCCAGTCACGCTTATATTGCTGATAAGAAGTGGTTGTGATCCAGGGTTATTCAGGACGACTGCTTGACTAGCGCTAGTGGTTCCCACCGTCTGGTTTACGAAACTGAGGCTTCCCGGGGTGACTATTGCTTGGGATGTGGTGACTGCAGCGGGCGTTGCGAGTGAAGCGGTAGGTTCAGTCGTGGCATATTGGCGAGCGCGAACATAAGCGAAGTTCGCAACCATGTTCTCGCCGCCAAACAGCGCTACTCCTCCAGTGGTCCACTGGTCGTCGATGGTCTGAAGTTTAAGCACATCGTTGAGATACACATCGATAGAAGAACTATGCACCGCCATGCGCAGCTTGTACCAGCTGTTGGGATTGATGGCGCCTACAGCGGTGGCTCCCAACCGGATGGCAGTTCCAGTTCCGTCGTTGTTCAACCACTTATATTCGTACAGATTGTTGGTGGTATTCAGATCCGCATACAGATTGGTGGAATAGAAATTCGTTGGCCCGTTCACTCTGGTGCCGATACCCCAGTGGCGTCCACTCTGTTGCAGGCCGTTAACTTCAAAGATGTAATCGCCAGCGCTGTAGCTCGAGCTATAAAGAATCTGATTAGGTGGCCGAACTGTAGAGCCTTGCGCTATCGTGCCGGTAAGACCGTTGGGTTCTGTGCCGGTCACCACCGACCAGGTTCCGCCGCTGGAGGTCCACTTGGTGGCGTCAATCGAACCCAGACTGAAGTCGTCAAAGAAATCAAACGTGGAGCTACCGCTGGAAGCGCTCACAGCCGTTGAATTTCCGTAGTACATGTACAGCGTGGCACCATTCACAGCGTCGATCATAGGCACTTTGACCCACAGGCTGGCGCTGGAAGCTGCAGGATTCCAGTTCTCAATCCAGAAGGGAAGTCCCGTAACACCATCACTGGCGGTGAAGCGAATATCCGCGCCATTCGCCTGAGTCTTGGTGAAATCAAACGAAGCTCCCAACACCACATGAACCTGATAGCCAGTCAGTGTGCCCCCGCCA
>DATNME010000075.1:0-5605 GCA_035602385.1 Candidatus Dormiibacterota bacterium | reverse complement strand
CGGGCACAAATACTCTCCTGCCGTCCGCCAGTGCAAGATAACAACCACGCTTCCCAAGTTTAAGCAGAACATTGCGGCTGCCACGTTGCAAAAGGACCTCGGCAATTTCTTTCATCGCATCGGCCGGAACATCCTGTGAATCGAGTCCCAATAGGGAACAGGTCTCCGATTCATTCGGCGTAAGCCATTCCACACCTTTGAGCAGAGACGATGGCAGTGGCTGGGCTGGAGCTGGATCAAGCACAAGAGGAATGTTTTCGTTGCGAGTGACTGCTGCAAGATAGTCCACCGTCTCAAGCGGGATTTCCAATTGCGTTAAAACTATGCTGGAGCTGCGAATGAGCGCCAGATGTTTTTCGAGGTAGCGAAATGTTAGCTGAGCATTTGCCCCGGGAGCAACGACGATTACATTCTCGCCTTTGTCTTCAGTAATAATCTGGGCAATTCCGGACGAGGTGGACACCACGTCGACGGCACCAGTATCCACGCCCGCGGATTGCAGGTTGGCTCGGAGTTCGTTGCCAAAAGCGTCGTTCCCGAGTCTCCCAATCATACTCACCGGGGTTCCAAGTCGGGCGGCCGCGACAGCTTGATTGGCCCCTTTCCCTCCCGGAAATGTGCCAAAACTGGTTGCGATTAAAGTCTCGCCCCGAAGCGGAATCCTCGGAGCTACAGAGACAAGATCAAGATTGATGCTTCCAACGACCACAAGGCGCTTTTTCATATCATTCCGCGTCCTTTTGTATGAACTAGAAAGACTGGAGTTCATTCCTCAAATTCCCCTTTGTCTGTCATTTGGAAATGACTGGGGCGAGGGCTACAGCAGCCAAGCCAACCAGGAAAAAGCCAAACATGAGGGGAATGAGTTTTCGTGCGTTGGCGGGTGCGGTGGCAAATTCCTTCCAGACAAACACTCCCCAGATCGCTGAAACCATGGTTGCCCCTTGTCCAATGGCATACGAAATTGCGGGGCCGATTATTTGGGCGTGGGAAGCAACAAAGTTCAGCACCGCTCCCGTGCACCAAATCGCGCCACCGAGAATTGCCCAGAAGTGCCAAAGCCCAGGGCTTTTCGTGTAGTCGCGCATGCTGATTGGAGCTCCACCGGTCAGAGGTTTGCGCATTAAAAGGTAATTTGCGGGGACAGCGCAGATGGCGACTCCGATGGCGAAGAAAAAAGCGACTGCGTACGGGCCGAGGGAGTTCTGTCCGGTGATCGCCTTGGTGACGAGCGGATAAAAACTGCCCATGAGGATGCCGCAAGCTAAGCTGATCTGAATTCCGCGAGCACCCAAAGCTCTACGAGTTGTTTCCCGCCTGCGGTAGGCAAGGGCATCAACAACAATTGCAAGCGCGACCAGCAGGACACCTCCAAAGAGCAAAAGGGGATTGCCCTGGGGAGAAATGAAGTAGTTCAGAAGCACTCCGACCACGAGAGCTAGCCCTATGCCGATCGGAAATGCAACAGCGAGTCCCGCAATTTCGATCGCGGCTACTAGCAGAAGGTTCGCAACATTGAAAACTGCTCCCCCCATTAGCGCAAAGAGTATATGAGCAGCATCGGAGCTGCGAATGTTGTTGAGAAAAGAGAGCTGCCCCCCGCCTGCGCTACCGAGGGTCAAACCCCATAATAAACTTGCGATAATAATTCCGGCCACATAATCCCAATAAAAAAGTTGGAACGGCCAACCAGGAGTCAGTTTCATGGTGTTGGCCCAAGAGCCCCAGCAAAGCATGCTACCGATCATGAAAAGCAGTGCAATGGCGTACGCTTCAGGTTGGTACATGAAAATCTCGCTCTCTCTGGCTGCCCAGTTGCCGCCAATCTATCCGAAATTTGCTCGATCGGTTCCCGATATTTCTTCTCGTTGCCAAAGCAGATGCCCAAGCCCTTGCGCTGGATATTGGTTAGCCCGGAGTTTCGGCCAATCCCTCAAAGCACAACGGCCCTGCACCCGGAATTGGGCGGTGTCCCCGCGCAAATTAAAAGCGACGGTATGATGCCCGAAAAAATAGTGCTTGACAAGAGAATTGAAACGTTTTATTTTCTTCAGCAATTCTTTGGATGACAAATCGCCTGTGTATCTTGCTGATTTGTTCGTCCGAGACGCTTTGGGGTGCATATTAATTGGAAGGTTTCAATTAAGGCTTGATTTGGTACGACTCAAGGGCAGAGTGCCTTAGCCGTACCGAATTCAGATCCGAACGAGGGTCTTCCAATCAGGTCGCGCGTCGAGGCGCGGCCTGTCAGTCGGTAGTCTGGTAAGCCAGGGGTGGCATTTGCGGAAAATGTTCGCGGTCGCTCGTAAACAGTGTCTGTGTCCCCCGAAGGCTGATTGTGTCCGCTGCGGTTCGTCCCGCGCCAGGGTGTTGATTGCTTGCCTGAGTTTCGCCGCGATTTTGCCTGTCAGTCTACGCTCCCAAGCTCCCGCAAATATCTCAGCGGCCCATTCCGTGGATGCGAACAAAATGTATCGCGCCGGTGTCGCCCTCGCTGAGCAGGGGAAGCTAGATGAAGCCATTACTACATTTGATAAGGTCCTTGAGAGTAATCGTAAAAATCTGCTGCTACTGGATGCTATCGGTGCAGCGTACAGCCTTAAAGGAGATTTCGAGCAGGCCAAACAATACTTTCTGGAATGTTTAGACTTTGACTCGGGATTCGTGCCCGCCCGCAAGAATCTTGCCATCACCTATTTTATTACGGGCAAGTACGATCTCGCAGCGGCTGAGTTTCAGAAACTGAAAAACATCTCTTCGGCTTCACATGCAGTCGCCAATCTCTTCCTGGGTATGATTGCGGAAAAGAATGCTGACTACGTGCAAGCAGTGCCGTTGCTGGAACAGTCGGGGGCACTGTTGGATCGCTATCCGGAAGCGATCTTATCTTTAGCGGAGGCCGAGTTTCAACTCAAGCATGTGCACAGAGCTCAGGTCGCGCTCAGTAATTTCGAGAGTGCTCACGGAATTACGGCCTCCCAATACCTAAAAGCGGCAGAGCTGTATTCGCGACTAGGGCAGAACCCAAAGGCATTGGCGGATTTGGATAAGGCTCGTGCCAAAGACGGCCAACTTGAGCGGCTCGCTTACCGACGTGCGCTAGTGCTTGACCAGATGAATCGTTCCCAGGAAGCCCTAACAATCCTGAAGGACCTTGTGGCCAAGAACCCGGACAGCGACTCCTTGAATCTTCTCGCACATGTCGCTCAAAAGAATGGTGACTTTGGTCTGGCGATGCAGTCGCTACGGGAGGCAGCGAAACTGGATCCGACAAAAGAGGACAATTATTTGGACTTCAGCACCATCTGCGCTGATTACGGGAACTACCCGCTGGCACTGGAAGCCGCCAACGTCGGGCTGGAGCATATCCCCAATTCCTACCGCTTATTGGTGCAGAAGGGCGTGGTTCTCGAGAATCTGGGACGCCTGGAGGAAGCGGAAGAAAGCCTGCGCGATGCCAGCCATTTGCAGAAGGATAACAGCGTTGCTCTGCTTAGCCTCGCGATTGTCCAGACACACGGAGGGGCATTGCAAGACGCCGAGGCCACGCTTACGGCTGCCATCGAAGAATTCCCGGATAACTACTACATGCACTACCACCTCGGAAAGATACTCCTCCAGCTGCAAGAGGGTCGTTCAGCCGACCCGGGGCTTGAGGCGAAGGCCAAGCACGCTTTCCAGCAAGCCATTCGATTTAATCCTTCCTATGCCGACTCGTACTACCAACTTTCCAAGCTCTATCTGCGGGAGTCACCCAAACTCGCGGAACAAAACCTAGTCACCTGTCTACGGATGGATCCCAACCATGCGCCGGCAGAATACACGCTCGCACGGCTCTATCTGAGCACGGGAAGGCGAGCGGCGGGCCAGGCATTGATTGACCGGTTCGAAAGCCAGCAACAAGCCGAGAAATTGAAAGAGCAGCAAAAGCCCAGAATTGAATCAGCGCAAAAGTAAGGTTCCGCATCTTCAAGGAGGTACGATGGCCCCCGTAATTCGTCGCAAATCAGCAGCAATTTCATTTGTTCTTTGCATTCTATTTTTTCTTGTAGCTGCGCCTGGTGCATTCGCCCAGTTCAATAGCGGATTCACCGGTGTGGTTGTGGACCAGAGTGGATCGGCCGTTCCAAATGCGAAAGTGACGGTTACCAATCAGGCCACCCATGTAAGTCAGTTTTCGACGAGCACAGACAACGGCAACTTTCGCATTTCATCTCTGCCGGGCGGAGTATACACGATCGAAGTCGACGTCAGCGGATTCAAGCAGTGGATTCAGAAGGATGTGCAACTCGAATCGAACGAGGTGAAGACGATATATCCCTCTCTGGCGCTTCCGACGGAGGCGATCTCCATTGAGGTCACTGAAACAATCGCGGCGGTGGAGACGGACAAGAGCGATACATCGCGCGAAATATCGCAAGCGAGCATTGATAGCGCGCCTTTGCTCGGACGAAACATTTATACGAGCATGATCGAGCTAGCTCCCGGCATTACCGGTTCGGGTTTGCCAAGCGGCGGCGCGCTTGGTTCCGGATCCGCGAACAATGACAGCTTCGAGCAGGAAGCCGGCTACCAGATAAATGCCGCCGGGCAGCGGCAGGAAAACAACGAATACGACGTCGACGGCTCCGGCACGAACAGCGCTTCGCGAGACGGTGTTGTGAACTTGTCTCCCGAACCGGACTTTATTCAGGCAGTACGGATAGCGGGTGCGACGTTCGACGCGTCCAAGGGCAGGTACAGTGGCGCGTACGTGCAGGTTTTCACCAAACCTGGAACCAACGAACTTCACGGCACGCTGTCGGAATACCACACGGACAATGCCTTGACGGCTCGAACGATTTTTCAATTCTGTCCGGCGGGAAACACGTCTTGCCGGGCAATTCGCGCGTTCCGACGAAACGAATTCGGCGGAACCCTCGGCGGTCCCATTTTAAAGAACAAATTGTTCGTTTTTGGTGGCGCCTTCGGGCTGCTTTCTTCGAACGCGACGACGCAAGTTGCGACAGTCGAAACGCCCGAATTTGTACAGTTCGTGCAGACTAACTTTCCGAACAATCTTGCCAATACATTCTTCAAGCAGGCGCCGCCCGCAGTTGGTCCCACAACAAATATCCTCACGGTAGCTCAGGTCCAAGCGCGAAATCCTGGGTTCTTTTCGAGTTCGGCGTTTCCAGCAAACTTGCCTGCGGTCGGAACCGCTGTTTTTCCCGAGAGTCTGACCCACAATGCCTACCAATGGCATTTCCGCGTAGACTACAACGTTAACGAATCCAAAGACCGCATCTTTTACGATATGTTCCGGACCTATTCCAACCAATTGGGAGCGGACCCACGTGCAATTTACCGCGTTGTGGTTCCAAATACCGGCTTCTTCGCCAAACTCGATTGGACGCACACCTTTTCGCCAAGACTCTTGAACGAAGCGGGCTTTACTGTCGTAAGAGCGGTTGGCTCAAACCCTGGCACATCCAGTCATCGGGATCTTCCGAACGTAAACATCTCCGGGGTTTCCGGATTTTCGCAGTGGGGTCCGGCGGGCTGGGTTCACGAGAATTTCAACTGGCACGATGTGCTGACCTGGACACGAGGCAGCCACACGCTC
>DATNME010000074.1:0-17242 GCA_035602385.1 Candidatus Dormiibacterota bacterium | reverse complement strand
TACAAATCTTTTCGACAGCCAGCGCGAAAAGCGGCGGCCGGTGCGGTACGACGACCTGCCAGCGCCACTGGTGCACGCAATTTTGTCCGCGGAAGACAAACGGTTCTTCGAGCATCCGGGTTTTGACTTTATTCGCATTTTTGGCGCCGCCTGGGCGGACTTGCGGCATAGCCAACATTTGCAAGGCGCGAGCACTATTACCATGCAGGTAGCTCGAACGTTTTTCCTTACCCAGGACCGCACCTGGCAGCGAAAAGTATCCGAAGCGATGCTTGCGCTGGAGTTGGAGCAGCGATTCTCGAAACAGAAAATTTTCGAGTTGTACGCCAACGAAGTTTACTTGGGGAATCGCGGCAGCTTCGGCATCCGAGGATTTGCCGAAGCCAGCGTGGCGTACTTTGGCAAGGACTTGCGCCAGTTGACGCTCGCGGAGTGCGCGTTTCTGGCCGGGATTATTCGAGCGCCGAACTATTATTCCGCCGCCGACCGCCACCCCGAGCGTGGACCGCAGTCGCGTGACCGGGTGCTGACGCAGATGGTTGACAACAGATACATCAGTGAAGCGGACGCCCAGGATGCGAAACATTCGCCGCTGAAAATTGTGCGCGCGTCGGTGTCTGGCGCTGGAGCGCCTTATTTTGTGGATATGGTTAAGGACCACCTGCTCGAAAAATTTTCCGAGACGGAGCTTCAGAGCGAAAATTTCCGGGTGTTCACAACGCTCGATCCCGCGCTGCAACGCGCGGCGATTGCGGCTTTTGATACTGGATTAAAAAATGTGGACGCGCTGCTCGCCAAGCGCTATGAGAAGTGGCATCGCGCGCAGGCCAAGAAAGGAAACAATGAGGCGGTTCCGCAAGTTCAGGCCGCGCTTGTAGCGCTGGACCCGCGAACCGGAGAAATAAAAGCCCTGATTGGAGGCCGGGATTATGGGCAAAGCCAGTTGAACCATGCGCTGGCGCACCGGCAGCCAGGCTCGGTGTTCAAACCGTTTGTGTATGCGGCTGCTTTTGAAAGCGCTGTTGACAATGTGCCCCCGATCGTTACGCCCGCAACGGTAGTTGATGATGAGCCCACGACTTTTGATTTCGACGGACAACCGTACACGCCCAATAATTTTGGGCAAAGATTTATGGGACGCGTGACGGCACGCGAAGCGTTGACCAATTCGCTCAACGTGGCGACGGTGAAAATCGCGGAGTTGATTGGCTACGGTCGCGTGGTACAAATCGCGCGTCAGATGGGTCTGGCGACGACCATCCGCCCAACCCCGGCTGTTGCTCTGGGAGCTTACGAAATGACGCCGGTGGAGGTAGCGGCCGGTTACACGGCCTTTGCGACCGAAGGAACGCGGGCGGAGCCGATGTTTCTGCGCAGCGTCGCCGGCGCGGACGGCGAAACGCTCGAACAGTTTACTCCGCAGACTCGCGCAGTGCTTGACGCTCGCGTGGCCTACCTTGTCGACAGCGTGCTGAAGGACGTTTTGAATCGGGGAACGGGCGCAAGTGTTCGCGCCAAAGGATTCACCTTGCCAGCCGCGGGAAAGACGGGCACCTCCCGCGATGGGTGGTTCGCGGGTTTCACGAACAATCTGGTTTGCGTGATCTGGATTGGCTTCGATGATAATCGCGACCTGGGACTTCCGGGTGGAACCACCGCGGCGCCCATTTGGGCTGATTTCATGATTCGAGCCACCGCTCTGTCCGCCTATCGCGCCGTAAGAGATTTCCCGATGCCCGGCGGAGTTCAGTCCGTGGCGATCGACCCAGAGTCCCTTGAACTCGCTACAGCCAACTGCCCGACGACGAAAGACGAGGTGTACGTGGCCGGTTCGGCTCCCACACAACTGTGTGAGCTACATAATGGAGGGATCGTATCCTCGACCGGATCTTTCCTTTCCCATATTTTTGGTGGCGGCGGGGAGCCAAAGCCGCCGGCGAGCCAGGCTGAGGCAGTCCCAGGAGCAGTGGATGCGCGGGTAGGCGCGGATGCGGCCAAGGACCCTCCCGAAAAGGAAAAAAGTCCTTTGCAGAAGATTTTTGGTATCTTTGGGGATAAGAAGAAGAAGGATCCCGATAAACCGAAGCGGGATCAAGGAGATTCGCCATGATCAGACTTTCTTTGGCGATTCCGGCTAGTATTCTCATCGTGGCTGTAGCATTTCCTTCCAGCAGCCAGACGAACCCCGACACGGCCGAAACCGCTGCGTTTCCAAGTTCCATGCAAAGCGCTGCGCAGATGTCCAGCACGGCACCGGGTCCGCGTACACTGAGCCAAGATGAATTAGCCTCCCTGTGCATGGTTCGGAAGCAATATTACGAAGCGGCGACTATCTATAAGCGGCTGTCGGACCAGAACCCCAAAAACGCGTTGTATTTGAACAGACTGGGCATTGCGCTGCACCAGCAGACCGCCCTCACCCAAGCCCTAAAGTATTACCAAAAATCCTTGAAGGTAGATCCGAAATACGCGGACGCGCAAAATAATATTGGAACAATTTGGTACGAGCGAAAGCGTTATGGAAAAGCAATACGAGCTTACGAAAAGGCGATTGCATTGCGATCCGACGCGCCTAGCTTCTATATGAATCTGGGTTATGCCTATTTTGGCGAGAAGAATTACGAGCGGTCCATCGCTTCCTTCCGTCAGGCGCTGGCGCTGGACCCAACGGCCTTCGAAAGAAATGGCTCGCGTGGCGGGACACTTATCCAGGACCGGTCGGTACTGGAAGATCGCGGGCAATTTTATTTCTTGCTGGCAAAGTCTTTTGCAATGTCTGGAAACGCAGAGCGTTGCGCGTTGTATTTGCGGAAGGCGAAAGATGAAGGCTATAAATACATGGAACAGATCCGGAAGGATCCTTCTTTCGCGAATGTGGTTACCAACCCAGAGATACAGAGCATTCTAGAGACACAGACGGCAGTAGCGCAGCCCTAGCTGCCGCATCGGAACGTCCTTGCGCACGTAGAAACTGCGGCCGAATGCCGCTCCCTTGCTCTGCTACAATGCCATTTACATGCTTAAGCCAAGTCGAGTTTTGCGCTGCATGCCCGTTCTATTCTTTGTGGCAAGCACGTTCTCCTCTAACCTTTTCGCGCAACAAACGGTTTTGCCGGGCAAGGACAAGGTCGCGAATGGAAACCAGGGCAATATCTATCTCGTATTTCCGTTTGAAAACGCGGGTTCTTCACCTCGATTGGATTGGATCGGCGAAGGGCTTGAAGAGTTAACCATTCAGCGTCTTTCGGCTGCTGGGCAACAAGTCTATTCCCGCGAAGGAAGAATCAATGAGCTCGATCGCTATGGTTTGCCGCCTCGCGCCAAGCTTAGCCGCGCCACGATGTTGCGCCTGGCGGAAGAGCTCGACGCCGACTTTGTAATTTTTGGAACTTTTTCTTCCGATGGAAAAACGCTCACGGTAGTAGCACGCACCCTGCGGGTGAATCCGGTGAGGCTATTGCCCGCGTTGCGCGAAGCCGGGCAGCTCGATGGTTTTATGGAATTGCATACGCGACTGGTGTGGCGAATGCTTTCGCAGAATGATCGCGGATACCCGTACAACCTTGCCGAGTTCGCAAAAACACAAAGACCGCTGCGCTTGGACGCTTTCGAGCAGTACGTTCGCGGCCTTCTGGCGAGTGAGGAAGACACGCGTTTGCGCGAGCTTCGCGAAGCTGCCCGGCTCGATCCCGAATGGACCGCGCCGATATTTGCTCTGGGCCAAACTTATTTTGCTCGGAATGATTGCAACAATGCGCTACCGTGGCTGGCGCGGGTGCCCGCCGGTCAATCACGGTCCGCAGAGGCGGTGTTTTCCACTGGAGTGTGCCGGCTCCGGCTGAATCAGCCAGACCGAGCCGAAGAGATTTTTGCCTCGCTGCAAGAATCGCTGAGCAATGGCGGGCCAAAGACCGGCACGGTCGTCTCTGGCGGTGACTTACCTGAAATTTTGAATAACCTGGCACTCGCCCGTGCCCGTCAGGGGAAAAGTGCTTCCGCGGAAAGCGATTTGAAGCGCGCAAGCCAACTTGACCCAGATGAAGACGACTACACTTTTAATTCCGGATTGCTGGCGTGGCGCAAAGGGGATTTTTCGGCGGCTGCAGGATTCTTCAAAGAAGCGGCGCAACGACAGCCGGAAAATGCGGAGGATCGGGCGCTGTTAATCGCCAGCCTGGAAAAGTCTGGAAAAAAGGCGGAAGCGGAGCAGGAGCGGCTAACAGCTGAAGAAATATTGGGTCCGAGTGGGTTGCCAGCCGTGAATTTAGATGCAAAGGGCGAGGGCGTGACGCGGCTTGAGCGTGTAAAGGCGGAACTGGACACGACCACGCTGCGAACAGAAATTGAACCGGCTGCATCGATAAATGGAGAAGCTTCAGGCGGCGAAGCACTAGCGGCTCGAGATAGGCGCGGACGACAGGAGATTGCCATGGGGAATATAGACGCCGCGGAAAGAGAATTTCGCACCGTGCTGACCTCCAATCCCGCGGATTCTGCCGCGCATTTTGGATTGGGTGAGATTTATCGGAGGCGCGGCAGGTTGGATGATGCAGTCAAAGAATTGCAGGCGTCCCTTGCTTCACGGGAATCCGCAGTGGTGCGAACACGCTTGGCGCGAATTTATCTGGCACAAAACAGGAGTGATTTGGCGCTTGTCGAACTCCAGCGGGCAATCAAACTTGCGCCGAATTACGCTGAAGCTAAGGAATTACTCGCACGCTTGCACAAAGTAAGTCCGGCAAGTGGTGTGAGATGACGAAGTCTTTTGTTTCCGGAGAAAATTTAGCCACGCGGCTGGCAATTATTTGTTTTGCGTTCGTTTTTTTTGGACTACTGGCAGCCTTTCCAATGGCCTCATCTGAAGAGCCACCCGCCGGCCCATTGGTACTGGAATTAAGCATAAATGGTGAAGTTGAGCCGGTACTCGCGACATATATCAGCGAGGGATTAGCGGAAGCGGCGCGACGTCACGCGGCGTTGGTGCTGATAACCATGGATACGCCGGGCGGGTTGAGCGATTCCATGACTGACATAATCCATCACATTTTAGATTCGCCCGTCCCCGTAGCCGTTTACGTTGCGCCGTCGGGTGCGCGAGGAGCTTCGGCGGGATTTTTTATTTTATTGTCCGCTGATATTGCCGCGATGACGCCGGGTACGCGAACGGGAGCCGCGTCTCCGATTGTGTCCATTGGAGGATTCACACCGGGTATCGATGAAACGCTGCGAAAGAAGATAACGAACGATGGGAAGGCGTTTTTAAGAAGCTTCACGGAAAAACGCGGACGGAATCCGACTCTCGCGGAAACGGCCGTGACCGATGCGAGAGCGTTCACCGAAAAGGAAGCATTGGACGGGAAATTGATTGATGTGGTGACAAGTTCATCGGAAGATTTGTTACACCAACTAAATGGACGGACGATCACGCGGTTTGACGGAACGAAAGTAACATTAGCGCTGACAAATGCCACTCGAACATCTTACGAGCTTTCTCTTCGCCAAAAATTTCTCGCCCGCATTGTAGAGCCGGATATGTTTTTCCTGCTACTCATAGTGGGCACGCTTGGTTTATACACGGAATTTACGCATCCGGGAGTCGTTGCGCCCGGCGTGGTTGGCGGTATTTGTGCGGTTTTGGCGCTCTATGCGATGCATTTGCTACCTGTGAACATCGCGGGAGTGCTTTTGATTTTGACGGCTTTGGGCTTATTTATTCTGGAGGCGAAATACACCAGCCACGGAGTTTTAGCGCTTGGTGGAATTGTCGCCATGTTGCTCGGAGCCATGTTTTTAATACGATCGCCGCTGACACCTGGCGGAGTTAGTCCGGGAGTCGCGATTGCAGGTACACTTCCATTCGCGGCGATCACCGTGTTGCTTATGCGGTTGGTACTGCGCTCAAGAAAGTGGAAGCCGGCAACCGGTAAAGAGCAGTTGGTAGGCTCGCAGGGCGTGGTGACCACCGCAGTGCCGGATGGCGGAGAAGGCATTGTTCGGATACACGGAGAACTGTGGCGCGCGGTTTCGAGCGGACCGATCGCTGAAGACAAAACAATTCGAGTGACGCGTGTGGATGGACTGAAGGTGCACGTTGAGCCGGCGAATTAGGGAAACTCGATTTTAACGGTCGGAGGTAACATGTTTGACTTTCTAGGAATCGGCACAATATTTATTTTTATCGTACTGCTGATCTGGTTTTGGAACTCACTTTACATCATTAAGGAATGGGAACGCGGGGTCGTGCTGCGTCTGGGGAGACTTATTCCTGAAGCGAAGGGCGCTGGTCTCAACCTCGTTTTTTGGCCCATCGAAACGCTGTATCGCATCAATATGCGGCTTGAAACGCTGGATGTCCCGCCGCAGGATATTATTACGCGCGACAACGTATCGGTAAAGGTAAACGCGGTGTGCTATTTTCGCGTTGTCGATGCAAACCTGGCAATGTCGCAAGTGCAGAACTATCAATACGCGACGTCGCAATTAGCGCAGACCACCCTTCGCAGCATCGTTGGGCAGTTCGAATTGGATGAAATTTTGTCGCAGAGAGACAAGGTTAACGCCAAATTGCAAATTATCCTGGATCAAGACACCGAGCCGTGGGGAATCAAAGTAAGCAAGGTGGAAGTAAAACAAGTGGATATTCCGGAGCAAATGCAGCGCGCCATCGCGCGACAGGCAGAGGCGGAGCGCGAGCGTCGCGCAAAAATTATTCACGCTGCGGGAGAATTTGAGGCGTCACAAAAACTGGCGGATGCCGCGAAGGTTTTGGAGACGGAACCAACGGCCATTCAGCTGCGATATCTGCAAACATTGACGGAGATAGGTGTCGAGAAGAACACAACGATTGTGTTTCCCCTGCCTATCGATATCATTAGTAGCTGGGTGCAAAGTATGGGGAAATCGAAGAGCTAAGAATGGCGAAGCGAGGGAATTCCGGCGATCGCGTACTGGAAAGCAAGCACGTCATCGGCTTGTTTTTGCTGATGCTGCTGTTTTCTGGCGTGTTTTTTTCGCTTGGATACGTGATGGGGCGAAATCAGCTGGAAGCACAAGTGCGCGCTGCCTCAAATCTGCATGCATCGCCGTCTGACGGAGTGCCGCCGGAAGTAGCGCCCAGGCACACGACGAAAAAGAATACGCCAGATACGTCTTCAGGCTCGCCGGATAATTCGGATTCCACCCCGGCCAGTAGCAACGGCTGGGGTTTCTACGAGAATACAAAAAGCACGAAAGGTGCCGAGCCTTTGCATCCCGTGAGTCAAGTGTCGGCTCCGAAGCCGCTGAATGTGAAACAACCGACGGCGGCAAAAACTAAAGCTCCGATGAGCGCACCGATCATTGTAAAGGGGTCGTACGTCCTGCAAGTGGCTGCCTTGACCAAGGAAAACGATGCGCTCGCGCTAGCGAATACCTTGCAGAAAAAAGGATTTCCAGCCATGGTGCTTTCGCCGCAAGCGAACAAATTTTATCGGGTACAGGTAGGGCCATACGCGGATCCAAAGGCGGCGGATATCGCAAAAAAGGGTCTGGAGGATACTGGATTCAAAGCTATTGTGAAGCATTGATGCCGGACCGGTCCTCGGTTCCTCACCTTTCTTTTTTTCAAGTCATGCCAATGCTATTGCGTTTTTTTCTCGCGGCAATTTCCGGCGCAATTCTTTCCTTGTCTTATACCGGCTTGTACTGGCCGATTTTTTCTTGGTTTTGCGTCGGCGTTTTAATTTTGTCGATTATTGGAGCAACGCCAAAAATTTCGTTCGCTTGCGGCTTCCTGCACGCGATTGCGTTTGTACTTTTGTCCGTACCGTGGTTCGCGACAGTTTTATATCTCCACGGAGGAGTTTCGCGCGCCGGCGCATGGGCACTGTTGCTGCTGATTGCGGGGGCGTGGGGGATATTGACGGGTTCGTTCGCGTTGCTCGTACAACAATTATCTCGCCACAAACTAACGACTGCGTTTGTTGCCGCACCTTCTCTATGGGTGGCTTTTGAATTTATTCGCGGGCGCCTGCCGGAAATTGGTTTTCCTTGGAATTTACTGGGATATCCTGCGTCCGGCAATGCCGCGTTGGTGCAAGTAACGTCGGTTACCGGCATGTATGGATTGTCATTTCTGGTAGCGGCATTCAATTCGCTGTGGGCATGGAGCTTTACTGGCACGGTTGTTTCTATTCAGCGGCGTTTCGCAATATTTGCATTGGCCGCTTTTGCTTTACTGTGTGTTTCCTTCATAGGACCGCGAATGGTGCCGGAAGCGAGTGTTCACCATGTGGCACGCGGCATACAGCTTAATTTTCCGGAAGTGGATAGTTATGACGCGAACTGGTTCTCCACGCACGAAAAAGATATGCGCGAAATCGAACAACTCAGCCTGGCGCAGACCGGCAGCCAGCCTGACCTGCTGATTTGGCCGGAGACGCCGGCTCCATTTTCTTACCAGAATTCTGATTTTACCCGTTGGGCCGATGATGTTGCGGTGCACTTTAAACATCCATTTTTGGCGGGCGTAGTGGAGTGGAAGACCCCAGACGAGGCGCGATCCTCAGGTGAGCCCCGGAAACTGGTTCCGTACAACAGCGCAGTTTTGATTGATGCACACGGCCAGCGCAAGTTTTCTTATGACAAAGTGCACTTGGTTCCCTTTGGCGAATATGAACCTTTCCCGTTGATTCATCAGGTGGTGAAAAACGTCTCGACCGAGGTGGGAGGGTTTGAAAAAGGCAGTCGCTATTTAATTGGAGAAATTTCCGATGGATACAAATTTGGGACGTTTATTTGCTATGAGGCGATTTTTGGTGGCGAAGTCCGGAAATTCGCGGCTGGCGGCGCGGAATTATTTATAAATATTTCCAACGATGGCTGGTTCGGGAGATCATCCGCCGCCGACCAGCATCTCGTAATGGCGCGGGTGAGGGCAGTTGAGAACCGCCGCTGGTTGCTTCGCGTGACCAATAACGGCTACACCGTTTCTGTTGATCCCTATGGACGTGTTTTTCGCCCGATTGGCCCTGACGTTCGCGGCGCGGTGGATTTGCCATACGATTTTCGCACTGAAACGACCGTCTACACCCGGTATGGAGATTGGTTCGCCTGGCTCTGCATAATTGTTTCAGTTATTCTGTTAGCGAATTCCTGGAAGCGAAGCAAATACCTGAAAGCTGCTTAAGGCTGGCGATACGAATGATTGAAGATTTGCAGCATCGATTTGAAGGCTTGCAGCAACGCATCACTCTCGTGCGGAGTTATCTTTGACGCCCCGCTGTACCGCGAACGTCTGAAAAAATTGGAAGAGCGCGTCGCCGATCCTGCATTTTGGAATAATCAAGAAGAAGCTCAGAGCGTACTACGAGACCGCAAACGAGCCGAAGATCAAGTCGCCGCGGATGAAAAACTAAACACAGTCTCAGCAGACATAGAGACCTACATCAAGCTGGCACAGGAAGAAACCAACGCAGAGCAACAAAGCGATTTGTTGAAAGAGTTGGACCGCGAATTGAATTCTGCGGAGACGTACCTCGCTGAACTGGAAACGAAGACGCTGCTCTCCGGCGAGAACGATCACCTCAACGCCATCATGACCATTAAACCGGGGGCAGGCGGCACCGAATCGCAGGATTGGGCGGCAATTTTATTGCGCATGTATCTCCGCTGGGCGGAGCGAAAGGGCATGAGCGCGGAAGTCCTCGATGAGACGCCTGGTGAAGAAGCCGGATTGAAGTCGGCAACGGTGCAGTTTTCCGGGGAAAATGCTTACGGCCTGCTGGCCGGAGAGACCGGCGTCCACCGGCTAGTTCGCATTTCGCCCTTTGATCAGGCCGCGCGGCGGCACACTTCGTTTGCTTCCGTGTTTGTGATTCCAGAGATTGATGATCGCATCGAGATCAATATAAGTCCGGAAGATTTGCGAATTGATACGTTTCGCTCCGGAGGGAAGGGCGGGCAAAACGTCAACAAGGTTGAGACCGCGATCCGCATCACACACATTCCCACGGGTATCGTGGTGGGCTGCCAGATGCAGAGAAGCCAACATAAGAATAAAGAAATGGCAATGAAGATGTTGCGGTCGAGGCTGTACGATATGGAAATCCAGAAGCGCCAGGCGGCCACGGATAAATTGGATGCCACGAAGTTGGACATCTCGTTTGGCAGCCAAATTCGATCGTACGTAATGCAGCCATACCGTTTAATCAAGGATCATAGGACAAAGTTTGAGGTTGGAGATGTGGATCGCGTGATGGACGGCGACCTGGATCCTTTTATTCGTGCTTACTTGATGGCAAAAAAGACCAAAGGAAAGCTGGAGGTCCAGTTGGATGACGACGCGGATGCGCTCTGAGGCATGCGAACGGGGAAGTAACCGCTAAATTTCGTCGGAACGGGCCAAAATGCTGCTTTTCGCTCAGTTCCGGCCGGCTGTTCAGCCTGCCTGCGGCCCCGTTAGGGCCTGAAATCCGACCGTTTAACCTGCGTGCGAGCGATTTGGAACCTATGCGTTGATTCAGGCGGGCTCTAATGCCATCATGGTATGTCTCGATTGAACAGAGTAATTGAGCCCGAAAACCGGGAGCCGGCGTCCCCCGCCACCCACCATAAGGAGAACTTGTTTTGAGCGAAGCCCTGAGGAATTTTCTATTTACGTCTGAATCGGTAACGGAAGGCCATCCGGATAAAATCGCCGATCAGATTTCCGACGCAGTGTTGGATGAAGTGATGAAGCAGGACCCTACGGGTCGCGTCGCCTGCGAGACTTTGGTTACCACCGGCCTGGCCGTAATTGCCGGAGAAATAACCACTACAGCTACGGTCGACTACGATGCGCTGGTGCGCGACACAATTCACAACGTCGGCTACAATCGCGCCAAATTTGGTTACGACTCGCAAACTTGCGCGGTCATGTGCACCGTAAAGCGGCAGTCGCCCGATATCGCCATGGGCGTCGACACCGGCGGTGCGGGGGACCAGGGGTTGATGTTTGGTTTTGCGTGCGACGAAACCGAAGAATTAATGCCCATGCCCATCCAGTTGGCTCACCACCTCACAAAACGCCTCTCTGAAATACGCAAGTCCAATAAAGTTGATTTCCTCCGGCCTGATGGAAAGTCTCAGGTCACGATTGAATATCGCAACGGGCGACCCGTGCGCGTCGACAGCGTTGTTATTTCCACGCAGCACGCCGAGAAAGTTTCCAACAGCGATCTGCACGAAGCCATTCTTGAATACGTCATCAAGCCCATCGTGCCCGCGGTAATGTTGGACGCCAAGACGAAATATCACATTAATCCTACGGGGCGCTTCGTGATTGGCGGCCCGATGGGAGACGCGGGCTTAACCGGTCGCAAGATCATTGTGGACACCTACGGCGGCTATAGCCGGCATGGCGGCGGCGCATTTTCTGGAAAAGATCCTTCGAAGGTAGATCGCTCCGCATGCTACATGGCGCGCTACATTGCAAAAAACATTGTCGCGGCTGGGTTGGCGCGCAAGACCGAAGTGCAATTGGCCTATGCCATTGGGGTGGCCGAACCCGTTTCAGTAATGGCCGATACTTTCGGAACCGGAACGGTTTCTGAGGAGAAAATAACCGCCCTGATTCGCGAGAATTTTTCGCTCACCCCCAAGGGCATTATTGAGGCACTGGATTTGCGGCGGCCTATTTACAAGGCGACAGCCGCTTATGGGCACTTTGGCCGGCCGGGTTTCAGCTGGGAGCGGACGGACCGCGCGGACGCCCTGCGCAAAGCTGCCGGACTCGGCGCCGCAGTTGCCGCCGAAGTGGTTGCTCGCCGTTAAATTTTTCAATGTTGAGATTTGGAATACGTCAAGCTGCACATTGTGTGCGCGGACAAATTAAATCGAAGGAGATCTTGTGGCTATAGCAGAACTCAAAAAAGGTGATGTGAAAGATATCGCTCTGGCCGATGCCGGAAAGCGGAAGATCGAGTGGGCGGCGCAACAGATGCCGGTATTGGAGTCGATTCGCAAACGGTTTGTGAAGGACCAGCCGTTGAAGGGTTTGCGCGTTTCTGCGTGCCTGCACGTCACCAGCGAAACGGCGAATTTGATGATCGCTCTTCGGGATGGTGGCGCGGACGCCGTGCTTTGCGCGTCGAATCCACTGTCCACGCAGGATGAAGTAGCCGCGTCTTTGAACCGCGATTACGGTATTCCGACTTACGCGATTAAGGGCGAGAATAATGACACTTATTATTCGCATTTGCGCGTGGCTCTGGACCACAAGCCGCAATTCACCATGGATGACGGCGCGGATTTGGTTTCGATGCTGCTGACCAAGCGCACGGATTTGGTATCCGAAGTGATCGCCGGAACCGAGGAAACGACTACTGGCGTGATCCGGTTACGCGCGATGGCCAAGGATGGGACATTACGGTACCCGATCATCGCGGTGAACGACGCGATGACCAAGCATTTTTTTGACAACCGCTATGGCACGGGGCAGTCAACCATTGATGGCGTAATTCGTGCCACCAATGTATTGATTGCCGGCCTAAAAGTAGTGGTCGCAGGTTATGGCTGGTGCGGCCGCGGTGTGGCCATGCGCGCCAAGGGTCTGGGCGCCGACGTGATCGTTACGGAAATCGATCCGGTAAAAGGCATTGAAGCGGTAATGGATGGCTTCCGCGTCATGCCAATGTCAGACGCGGTAAAAGAAGGAGACATCTACATTACCGTGACCGGCAACAAGAGCGTTTTGCGCGCGGAACATTTCGAAAGCATGAAGGCAGGCGCGATTATCTGTAATTCAGGACACTTTAACGTTGAAATCGACATTCCGGCGCTGGAAAAACTTTCACAAGGCAAGCGCGAAGTGCGTCCACTTGTGGATGAGTACAAAATGAAGGACGGGCGAAAAATTTATTTACTTGGTGAGGGCCGCCTCGTGAATTTGGCGACTGCGGAAGGACATCCTGCCTCGGTCATGGATATGAGTTTTGCCAACCAGGCGCTTTCCGCCGAATTTTTGCGGCAGAATTATAAAGATTTAAAGCCACAGGTATATGTGGTGCCGGAACATTTGGACAAAGAAATCGCCCGGTTAAAACTGGACACCATGGGGCACCGGTTGGACAAGCTCACTCCGGAACAAGAACACTATTTAGCGTCCTGGCAAGAAGGCACGTAAGAAGCCCGGCATTCCACGTTATCTTCGCTGGGGCACGAATTTGTGCCCCAATTTTTTAATTATGTGGGATTTCTGCACAACAACGCTTGAAACGGCACGGCTGCGAGGTGCAACTTACGCGGACGTGCGCGTAATGCATTTACGGCACCGAAATCTGACCACAAAAAATGGACAGGTCGGCACTCTGGCGCAGTCAGAGTCTCTCGGAATCGGTATCCGCGTGTTGGCCAACGGCGCCTGGGGATTCGCTTCCACGGACCGCATGACCCGTGAAGGAGTGATGCATTGTGCCGCGCAGGCAGTGGCAATCGCGCGCGCATCTGCCTTGGCAAAACGTACCGAGATCAAAATGGCTGCCGAGGATTTCTATATCGACAGCTGGCAAAGTCCGTTTCGCAAAGACCCGTTTGAAATTCCCTTGGAAACACAGGTTGCTTTGCTGCTCGCCGCAGACACTGAGATGCGCCGCGTGAAGGGCGTGACTTTAACCGAAGCAGGCATGGATTTTCGCAAAATTGATTCGTGGTTTGCGTCCAGTATCGGATCACGCATCCATCAAAGCAAACTAATCTCCGGTTGTGGCATAGCAGCAACCAGTTTCCGTGGCGACGAAATACAGAAGCGCTCGTATCCGAGCAGTTTTGGCGGGCAATATGCCCTTCAAGGCTACGAGCTGGTTGATAGTCTCAATCTGCTGAAACACGCGCAGCGTATTGCGGAAGAGTCTGTCGCTCTGCATTCCGCGGTTCAGTGCCCGGAGAAAACCGGAACGCTGATTCTGGGTGGAAGCCAGCTTGGTTTACAAATTCATGAATCTGTCGGCCACCCCATCGAACTGGACCGCGTATTGGGACAAGAAGCAAATTTTGCGGGAACCAGTTTCCTTACACTCGAGAAACTAAATCATCTGAAATATGCCTCAGAAATCGTAAATGTGGTGGCGGACGCACGGATTGAGCACGGACCAGGGTTGGGCTCATTCGCGTACGACGATGAGGGCGTGCCTGCGCAGCGTACGGACATAATCAAGGACGGACAATTCCGAGGGTACCTTTCGAATCGTGAAACGGCACATCTAGTGGGGTTGAAACGCTCCTCGGGAACAATGCGCACCGAAAGTTGGAATCGTTTGCCGATGATTCGCATGACCAATGTAAGCTTGTTACCCGGCACGTGGGACTACGACAACTTGATTGCCGATACGGATGATGCAATTTTTATGGAAACGAATCGATCGTGGTCCATTGATGATCGTCGTTACCAGTTCCAGTTTTCCACTGAGATTGGATGGGAAATAAAACACGGCAAGAAGACCCGGATGCTGAAAAATCCAAGTTACAGCGGGATTACCACGGAATTCTGGAATTCCTGCGATGCCATTTGTAACGTGGACCAGTGGGTTTTGTGGGGGACCCCTAATTGTGGCAAGGGACAACCCATGCAGACGATGGGAACCGGACATGGAGCGTCACCAGCGCGATTTAAGAACGTAAAAATTGGGATGGCATTCGCAAAAGAATGACTGTGACGCGTAAGGCCGGGAAGTCGCCGAAGCAAGCTGGTCTCGGGAATCCGCAGTTAATGGAGGAACCGGAGACGCGCAAGCTGATCCATAAAATTGTGGCATTGGCAAAAAGAACCGGCGCAGAAGATGTGGAAGTTCACATTGACGAAGTTGCAGAGGCGCTGACGCGTTTTGCGAACAACGAAATTCACCAGAATGTAGCGGAACGCGGGCTGACAATGTCGGTTCGAACAATACAGGATGGCCGTACCGCGCGCGTAACTACAAATCGCGATGATGAAGATTCGCTTCGCGGTGCAATTGAATCCGCAATGTCCCTGGCGAAGAGCCAGCCCAAGAATCCAAGATTACTACCACTTCCGGGCAAGCAGCGTTATCGACGCGTGCGGAGATTTGATCCCCTCACGGCGAGGCTAAGCGCGGATGAACGTGCCAAAGCCGTGCGTCGGGCTTGCGATCTGGCGGTAAGTCGAGGTCAAATTGCCGCAGGTATTTTTGCAAGCGGCCAGAAGCAAACAGCAATTGGGAATTCACGTGGACTTTTTGCCGCTTACCGCGATACCCACGCCGAATTTTCGATCACCATGCAACAAGGCACAGCGGCAAGCTGGGCCAAGGCAAACTTCGGCAGCGTGAAAGGCTTTGAGACGCAAGCACTTGCTGAACGCGCCAGCGAAAAGGCACGAATGGCGCAGAATCCGGTGGAACTAGCAGCGGGAAAATATACGGTAATCCTCGAGCCTTCAGCCGTCTTGGACTTAGTGGGTTTTCTTTTTTATGATTTTTCCGCAACGGCGATTGAAGACAAACGCTCTTGCCTGAACGACCGCGTCGGAAAAGCAGTTTTCGGAGAAAATATCAGCATTGCGGACGACGCCTACCATCCCTTGCAATTGGGTGCGCCGTTTGACGGCGAGGGCATGCCGCGCCAACGGATCACGCTGGTGGACAGAGGCGTGGTTAGAAATTTAGTGTATTCCCGCAGTTCCGCAAAGGCGCATGGAAAGAAACCCACGGGTCATGGTTTTGCGCTACCGAATGAATACGGCGAAGCGCCGATGAATCTGGTGTTCAGCGGCGGGAATAGTTCCGTGGATGACATGGTGCGCTCTACGGACCGGGGGTTACTAGTCACCCGGCTGTGGTACATCCGGGAGGTTGATCCTTATGAAAAAATCATGACAGGGATGACCCGGGACGGATTATATCTGGTAGAAAAAGGGAAAATCGCCAGCGCGGCGCGAAACTTCAGGTTCAATCAATCTATTCTGGAAATGTTGCGAAATGTTGAACTTATGGGGCCGGCGGTTCGCGCCACCGGGGAAGAATCTTTTGAAATGGTGGTACCGGCGATGAAGATTCGCGATTTTCACTTTTCTGAAGTTACGCGATTCTAAATAGCGCTGGTGTCTAGTCCAAGCAAATTCGATTTACCGCATCCAAATTCCGCGTTGTACAGTCACGGTGGAAATGCCGTATCTTTTTTTATGAGCACGAGCAGTGCAGTTGATGCGAACCAGTAACTTCGCTTCTCCCTCCGTACAGGGAGCCCTGGGCGCGCTGGGCGGTTGTACTCAGTTTTCTACCCCTCTGAGCGGCTTGGCGCGTCTGGGACTCCTCCTCAATCGCCAGTTCATCTGGTTTCCAGTGGTCGCCACGCTCGTGTCCTTAACGAGTCAGCCAATGATGGTCAGCGGCATCGGGTGCGAAAAATGCGGCCGCTAATCGAGGCGTCTTCCGTTATACTTCTGGCTGGGAAAGGTCATATGGACTTTGATCAACTGACAACGTTTGTACAAGTTGCCAAATTGAAAAGCTTTTCGCGCGCGGGGCAAAAGGTGTTTCGGTCGCAGTCGGCGGTGAGCGCGCAGATCCGGCAGTTGGAACAGGCGTACCATGCGAAATTGTTGGACCGCTCGGCAAAGTCCGTCGAGCTGACTCCGGCGGGGGAAGTCCTGTTTGACTACGCCGAGCGCCTTCTGCGGTTACGCGATGAATCACAGCAGGTTGTGGCCGACCGCGGCAATGTGGTGCAGGGACCGATTGTATTTGGCGCGAACGAAGCGACTTGCTTGTATTTGCTGCCGGATATTTTCGCGGAATTTCAGCGCCGATACCCGCAGGTACACATCAGCATCTACCGAAATTTCAGCCACAAAATATTACAGCGAGTGGAAGACGGCTCGATCGATGTGGGCATCGTGTCGCTCCCGGTCAAGTCCCCCATTTTGAAAATGCACGTGATTAACCGCGACAGGCTGCGATTTATGGTTAGCTCGAAGAATCCGCTGGCGCAAAAGTCGCGTGTGACCCTTGAAGAGGTGGCCGCTCAGCCGCTCATTTTTCCGAAAACCGGATTCACCCGGCAGGTATTGGACAAACTTTTCCGGCCCTATCGTTCTCGGCTTCGCATAACCATGGAATTACCCAGCATTGGAATGATTAAGCGCTTCGTCGGCGCCGACGCTGGGCTATCGATTATCAGCGAGAGCTTCGCGAAGGATCAGGTGAAATCCGGGGAAGTAAAATTGCTGAATGTTGAAGGTGTTGATTTGTGGCGGGAATTAGGGCTGGTG